>NZ_QGKM01000079.1 GCF_003172875.1 Leucothrix pacifica
GTTTTTTGTCGTGTACAGAGCGAGCACATATTTAACGAAGCTCATGGTCAACGGAGAAAAGAGAAGGTAATTAGCAAGCGAGCTCTAGAAGAATGCAAAGATTCTTTAAAAGATATACCGAATGAAGATGTTGACTCGGAGAAGCTTAAAGAGCAAAGGTTACTAGCTATTCGAAGGCTAGAAGAAATCTTTGAATATCATATATCTAATGACCTCAGAGATGAAGATTATATTAATGCAATGAGTGAGATAGAAAAGAAAGAGCTCATTCAACATTGCAAACAGTACTCGACACTAGGAGGTATAAGCTTTGACCTAGAAAGGCCATACTTCCTATCGACTCTATTTATCTACTTTGGTATGACTGGAGATGCTAAAGAACAATGTGAAAAGGTCATAGAGATATTTAATGAACTATCAGATGAAGAAAAGAAAGAAAAAGCCATCTATGCTCTAAAGAGCCGTTTTCTGATAGCAGTCAAAATAAATCCTCCCCCAGACAGGTCTGACTTGAGAGAGTGCTTCTATATTGCCAGGCATACACCTTCAGTTTCACAAGGCTTCACACACGTAATTGGCTGTATATTAGAACTGGTTAATACTCTCTTCAAGAATCAGTATGAAGAGGGGTATATTGATGAGGAAACTCTAAACGACTTTTATGCTCATTTTGAATTTATTCTGGCCCCATTACCTGAAGGGCATAGCTTAAAAAACGCTGTTCAACTCAGCTACATTGAGAAACAGACTTTGCTGACAGATAAGTATAGCCAATACTCTAAGCATGACTTAATAAGCGAAATTAATGCCTTAAAGAGAGAACACAATAAATCCCAACCTCGTGTATTCGAATCAAAGTGGGTTGAACCCGAAGCAAGTCGAACATCTTTCATTGATATCATCAACAATATAAAAAAGAAAATTAAACGTTGGCTACCACTACAAAGAAGCACTAGAGAGCCTTAAAATAAGTACTTACGCCCTTTACACCAGACAATTCCAAGCGTAGAGTTTGGATATGTCTGGTGTAAAACGAAATCTCGAACAAAAAATCAATCGCCTGCTGACGCTATTCCCAGTTGTCATGCTCATTGGTGCACGCCAAACCGGTAAAACAACGTTGAGTAAAATGCTACGTCCTGACTGGAAGTACATTGATCTCGAAAACGCGTCTGACTTTGACTTTATCACTCGTGACTATGACTTCTTTTTTAGCGAGTATCCGCAACACCTAATCATTGATGAAGCGCAAGAAGACCCGGCGCTATTTCGTCATTTACGAGGTGTGGTCGATGCTGATCGCAACAATAAGGGGCGTTTTATACTAACCGGCTCAAGCTCACCTGACTTACTGGAGCAAGCTAGCGAAACCCTTGCAGGGCGTATTGCGATCGTTGAGATCGGTACGTTAAAAATGAATGAGATCGCAGAGCAACCGCTGCCCTCTTTCTACGAGTTATTTCAGCAGCCAATCACAGATGATTCAATCCAACAGCTCAAGCAATTAACGCCTGCTGTAGAAGACACGCTGCCCTACTTTCTGAAAGGTGGTTATCCTGAGCCGGTTCAGAGTGACGATAACTTTGGCTATAACGTGTGGATGGAGAACTATTACCAGACCTATATTAATCGTGATGTCAGGCGTTTGTTTCCACGCCTGGACAGTATTCGTTACCGTCGTTTTATTAATACGCTGGCCTCGCTATCTGGCACGATTATCAATAAAGCCCAGCTTGGTCGCTCGATTGATGTCTCTGAAACGACCATACGTGACTATTTGGAAATAGCGGATAAAACGCATGTTTGGCGCACGATACCGTCTTATGAAAACAATAAGAGTAAGTCCGCACTTAAAATGCCAAAAGGTATTTTGCGAGATAGTGGCTTTACGCATTATTTAGCGGGTATCGACACACGAGAAGCAATGCTGCGCTCTCCTCAAGTGGGTCATAACTTTGAGTCTTTTGTGATTGAAGAAATCATCAAAGGCATTCAGGCAACCGAGGTCACGCGATGGGACTATTACTACTTTAGAACCAAAAATGGCGCTGAGGTTGATCTGGTTTTAGAGGGTAAATTTGGTCTACTGCCTATTGAGATTAAATTCGGGCATCAAACCAAGGTCAAGCTACTGACGTCATTGCAGCAGTTTGTGAAGCTGCATGAGCTACCATTGGGTATCGTCATCAACAATAGCAACGACGTTAAAATGCTAACCGAGAGTATTATTCAAATACCAGCGGGGTGCCTGTAATCACTTTGCACTTCCTACGGCTTAGCTTGATTTTCCGCCGCTAACTCCCCGCTCAATCGCCGCCTCATAAACCAAACTAGCCAGCGCCAGATCCCCCAACGGCACAGCACGAAACACAAATGCAGTCCGCTCTTTAACAGCCTCACGCCCCTTAAACTCATCTTTTAGCAAACCATTCAAGTCCCCCATCACCAAACTCGGTTCAACCAACGGTTTAGGCATCGCTGCTTCCTGCTGCAAATCATCCACCACAATACGATCAAACGTCGACATACTCTCAGGCTTCCACGGCATCGCCAGATCAACCGAGGAAACAAACGCGCCCTCCTTCAACCAATTCGCATCAATGAACGGCTCGACCTCTATGGTTAATGGAATGGAAGAAACCACCAGATCAGCCCCTTCCACAACCGCCTCGGCACTGTCACAATCCACCGCTTTGAGCCCCATTGATTCAGCTTTTGCCATCAACGCCTGACGGTTTTTCAGACCGCGCCCCAGCAAGCGAACCTCAGTCAGCGGGAACATTTCACTGAATAAATCCAAATGACTAACCGCCTGAACCCCGCACCCTACAAATGCCAGAACAGATGAATCCGGATTTGCCATACGTCTGGCAGCCAGCGCACTTGCCGCAGCCGTTCGAATTCCGGTAATCCAGTTTCCATCCATCACCGCCAACGGCAAACCCGTTTGGCTATTTAATAAAGTGATCGTGCCATTGATAGTATCGAGCCCTTGCTCAGCATTTTTCTGGTTCACCACCAACGCTTTCACCGCCATGTACGGGGGATTATTAGTGGCGGATATTGTCGCCATCATATAGCGCTGATCTTCCGTACTAATTGCCGCCTTGGGCGCAGAAAACACATTCCCCTGCCCTTGCTCACTCATTAACTGCCCTAACTTGTCGATAATTTGCGTAGAGGTCAGCCCCAGCGTCAGGATTTTTTCTTTAGAGAGATAAAGCATGGACAAGCTCCTTAATGGCAGTCAATTTATACAATCATCATACCGTAGAAATTGCCTTTATTTGCACTAAAGAGTGCGGTCTAATAGCGGCATCGCTTCACTAAATTTGAGCATCCATTATGAGCAGCCAAGACTTCATTTCTCCCGATATTATTCGCGCAAGCTTCTCGCAGGTGATGTCAGCCATGTATCGTGACGAAGTGCCGCTTTATGGTGACTTGATTAGTTTGGTCGCGACGGTCAATGCGCAGATCATTGAGCAAAACCAGCAGGGTGCGGGAGCATTAAACCAACTCGCCCGCAGCGGCTCATTAGAAAGCCTCAGTGAAGAGCGACACGGTGCGATCAGACTTGGAACCGCCGAAGAACTCAACACCATGCGACGCTTATTTGCTGTGATGGGCATGTATCCGGTGGATTACTATGATCTGACGGTTGCCGGGATTCCGGTGCACTCCACCGCGTTTCGTCCGGTGAGCGCGCAGTCACTTGAAGCGAATCCATTCCGTGTGTTTACCTCTTTACTGCGCCTTGACTTAATTGAAGATGAAGCCTTGCGAGAACAGGCAGAAGCCATTTTAGCGCGCCGGAAAATCTTTACGGACAAAGCCTTAGAGCTGATAAATACGCACGAACAACGAGGTGGTTTAAGCAGCGAAGAAGCTGAGTTGTTTGTGAAAGAAGCGCTGGAAACCTTCCGCTGGCACGAGCAAGCTTTGGTCGATAAAGACACCTACGAAGCACTGCGCACTAGTCATGCACTGACGGCCGACATCGTCTCGTTTAAAGGCCCGCACATAAACCACCTGACACCACGCACGCTGGATATTGATGCGGCACAAACAAAAATGGTGGAATCCGGCATGGCGGCCAAAGCCATTATCGAAGGGCCACCCGCACGAAAGCACGCCATTTTATTACGCCAAACCAGTTTTAAAGCGCTGGAAGAAGCCGTCGTATTTCAACAAAACCAAGCAGATAGCGATACGCCAGATACCAACAACGCAGCCGACGACACAAGCTCAAACGCAGGCAGCCACACCGCCCGCTTTGGCGAAATAGAACAACGCGGCATGGCGTTAACCCCAAAAGGTCGCGAGCTTTATGATCAATTACTGGCTGAAGTACGCAAACAAGCGCCCAAGCCAGAGTCTGACCCTGAACACTACCGCCAAACGCTACAAACTGTATTCGCTGACTTTCCGGATGATTTAGAAACCCTGCGCCGCGATGAGCTGGCTTATTTCGAATATCGCCTGACCTCCAATATGCCGCAGACTTCACTGGAGCTCCTGCAAACCATGCTGCAACAAAATGCAGACTTTAAAGACGCTCTGGAACAAGGCAAGCCCTCCACCGAGCTCGACGGTTTAATTGCGTTGGACTTAATGAGCGCCAAGCCACTGACTTACGAAGACTTTTTACCGGTCAGTGCAGCGGGTATTTTCCAGTCTAATTTAGGCGATGAAGCCGCTGAGACCTTCTCACAAGCCAGCAATCAGGAGGCTTTTGAACAGGCACTGGGTAGCTCTGTTATTAATGCCTTCGACTGGTATCAACAAATTCAATCCGACTCCTTAAAGGCGTTATTGACTATTTGAAGCACGTTATTGATCAGCACAGCAACTTGCCTCTCATTACACTTGCCAACCCAACACAGAACCCAGTCAAACCCCACAATATAAAGCAGTCATCCGCGGGCAAGCTGTGTTGTGTTAGTATGCGCTCTCAAATTAAACAGCCACGGGCAGATTGCATGGCAAACCAAGCATTACAAATTCGGGACAAAACCATCTTTGATGGCATTATCGGGAAATACCTTTTCAAATACTTCTTTAAAGCGGCCTTCAAAATTACCGGTTGGAAAACCACCAACACGGTATCAAAAGGCGCTGGCATCACCATTGCTGCACCCCACACTTCCAACTGGGACTTTTTCTACGCACTGGGCGCAGCGATTATCCTCGATAAAAAAATCTACTTCTCCATTAAAGACAACTGGTGCAAAGTGCCGGTGGTGGGGTCATTCATCATGTGGTTGGGCGCGATACCCATCAACCGTTCCAGCGGTGGCAAGGGTCAGGTTGAACTGATTAAAAACTTCGTCGAGCGCCATCGTGACCGTGACATCTTCTTCTTATTCACACCAGAAGGCACACGCGGCAAAACGGATAAATGGAAAACCGGCTTTTACCATGTCGCCGAAGACACTGGCTTACCCATCTTCCTCGCCAAAGTTGATTACCAACTCAAAGAGTCCGGCGTGTTCCATAGTTATCAGATCACGGGTGATAAAGAAGACGATATCCGCGCCATTCAGGAGTCTTACAAAAGCATTTACGGCAAACACATTAAGGATCAGTTTCCTGAATATGCTGGGCCTATGCCTGAGATTTCGGCTGAAGATGCGGCCATTATGAAAGCGGTATACTCCTTTAAAGGCTTAGCCACGCAAATGGATATCGCCTCCAAATTAAAGCTGAGCAAACTGTCTACGGGCATGTTGGACTTCTTAACGGAGAAAGGCATTTTAGAGCGCTCAGATAATGGTAGCGACGAACCGACTTACCGCCTCACTTTTGTTGGCAAAGGCTATTTGCTGCACTTGGTTCCGGTGTTGGAAGCGGTTTAATTAAGCTAACACGCCTTAGCAGCTAACCCGAAAGTAAGAATAAAAATGGCAGACTTCCGGCGACGGAGCCTGCCGTTTCTTTGTTTAGCGATTTCGCGCAGCATACAACTTCTTAAACTGCACTGTCGCATTCACGGTCATTCAATATTTAAGGAATTTACCCGCGACTTACTTACTTTCATACTTCACAATCATCGACTCATGCGCCTTAATAGTGATGGTGTGTTGCGCATCATCCTGAGACTGCAAGCCAGTAAACCGGCTACGGCTGCTCTCAACGTCATAACGATACTTTTCACCATTCTCAGCCACCTTCAGGCTAACTTGCTCGATGTTGATATTCAGCTCAGCTTGTGGGCGTACGACTACTATCTGCGACTGATCCGCATTCAAAGTCAGCGCAGTTTTCGGCAGGTAGATCAGACATTTAGAATGACGAAGCTTCATCACACCATCATCACCCAATGTCGGTTGCTCACTCGCTTCACAACTCCAACGCACCGACGTCGCATCGTGCCAATAAAACACGGCTGAAGCCTGATCCATGTTGACGGTCAGCGGCGCATCCCAGTCTTTTGAAATCCACATCACATCCGTGCTGGTTAACTCCGCAGCGTTTTCATCCGCATAGTTAAAGTCATCCCCTGACATGACCCAAATAAACAGGGCGATCGCTGCAATCAAAGCCACCACCGTAATACCAACCCAGGCGATCACCTTCTTACCGATGCCCAGAATTTTTTTACTCACCGGCTTGGCAATAATCTCACCCTCAAGGTATTGACTGGCCAATTCCTCCGGCGAACCAAACCGCTCACTTAAAGGGGTTCCGGACTCCGCTGCATGACTTTGAATCTCCTGAATAATATCGTTTCGTGATTGCTTATCCAGACCTGACAACGCCTTCTTTAACTCGCTAATATATTGATTATTCGTCATTTTAAATCCCTCAGCTTATCCAGCGCCTGCTGGTTATTTTGAAAAGTATCGAGCATGCTCGGTAGCAACTCCGCACCGTCATCACTTAATTGATAATGACGCCGCGGATGCCCTCCTTCTGATGGCGTCACCCAGTGCGACGTCAACCAGCCATTTTTAAACATCCTGTTGAGTAATGGGTACAAGGTTCCTTCGTTAATCGGCAACCCCGCCTGTTCCAGGGTTTGTAGTATTTCAAAGCCGTAAGACGACTCCTTCTGTTTTAAGACCGTCAGCACACAAAGCTCTAAATACCCTTTGCGTAACTGCGCAAGCCATTTTTGGTAGGTCGTGTTTTCCATAATTTTATACTCGCCTAATACTATGCATAACATAGTAATTATTTGCAGCTATCCCTGCCAGACTTAACACCGGCAAGACCTGTGAGTGCGCTTTCACTAGTTTTATTATAATCACAGAATACTATGCAATGCAAAGTATTATTGTTTTTTAGTTTTATGCCGATAGAGTTTCCCCGGTAACTCCCGTAAAATACCAATAACCCCAAACCAAAGAGTCCGCGCTATGTTTATTTTTTCTGTCACTGCCAAAGCAAAAGACGCCATCGACGGCTTTGAGAAAGGCGCATCAGCCCCGTTTATCGTGTATGTGGACTTTCAGGACTTGGTAGGCGCGGAATATTTAGCGCGCTTTTATGTGACTAAAGAAGGCTTTTTTGATGTGGTGGTTGATAAGCGCCGCCAGTTAAAACGGGATAAAGTGGCGAAGTTTGCTCAGAAAAATAAGCAGGTTAAAGAAGCGCTTACAACGGGGTATGCGATTCAGTTGTTTGATCAGGATTAGGTGTTTTGTATTCTCAATGGTAGACGCCTCCACCATGATGTATAATAGTGATGTATAGATCGATTACTTGAGGCGCACCATGCACAGAACACAAATTTACTTCGATGAGCCTTTATTCTCAGCGATTAAACAACAAGCATCCCGTTTAAATGTCAGTGTTTCTGCCTATATCAGAGAAACATTGAAAAAGGAAATATCACGACAGCAAGTAAAGCCTGAGCCGATAGATTTCAATGAATTTGCAGGCATGTGGGAAGGACGCGATATTTCTCAGGAAAGCCTGAGAGAGAAAGCCTGGAAATGATTATTCTGGATACTAATGTGCTGATTGAAGTGTTAAAAAATAATACTGATACAATCAGCACACTCTCTGAACTGCAAGCACCGATGTTTGTGTCAATCATCACTTCAATGGAATTGTTTTATGGTGCCCGCGACAAACAAGAAGTGAAAATGCTGGAGCGATTTCTAGGAAAGTTTGAACAGCTACCTATTGACGAGAGTATTTCTTACTGTGCGCTCGACCTAGTACAGCAGTATGCCAAAAGCCACACATTAGACATCCCCGACAGTTTGATTGCAGCCTCAGCATTGATGAATCAGGCAAGTTTATTTACTTACAATACTAAGGATTTTCGATTTATTCCCGAAATAACACTTGTTGAATACTGAAGCTTTGAAGGGACTTGTGATCCCTTGTAGGATGCCTGCTACTTGATGGCATCTTCCAAAAAGGGAATCCACTGTTGTGTTCTGTGATCGAGGCGGTTTTCGCTGTGCAGGCGGTTGAGGATGGCAAGTGCATCGGTGAGTAGGGTTTTGGACTTTTCGGGTTGTACGGTGGATAGATTGTAGTAAATCACCACCAGATCCGTTTGCCACTGCACCATCTCGGGATTGAGTTCCGCCAGTGTCTTGGCGATGGCTAGGCCATCCTCATAGGCCTTCAGAGCTTTGAGGCCGTCACCGTTGGCCTTATGCATATCGCCTACCTTGTTATGACTCACGGAAAGGTCGCGCTGCCATTGGGTGTGCTTCGGGTCGAGTTCCGCCAGTGCCTTGCGAATCGCCAGCGATTCCTCATAGGCCTTCAGAGCTTTGAGGCCGTCACCGTTGGCCTTATGCATATCGCCTACCTTGTTATGACTCACGGAAAGGTCACGCTGCCATTCGGTGTGCTTCGGGTCGAGTTCCGCCAACTCAATATTTGTCTTCAGCACCTCCTCATATGCCTCAAGAGCGCCCTGTAAATTGCCGTTTATTACCTGCATATCCGCCACTAAACTTTGGGAAATAACTCAACAACCACCAGCTAAAGCAGGTGGGTTAGCATAAAGGACTGAAAGTCCGGATACGGGTCAAGTAGACCCGTCTAATCTTCCGTTTTAAAATTATCGTCTCCTTTAGGCTCGAAGTGATGCTCAAGATACTCCTTAATCATTTCTTCCGTTAAATCACCAGAGGTTACACAAAAATAGCCTCGAGCCCAAAAGTGCCGTCCCCAAAAGCGCCTTTTTAAGTCGGGGAAGGACTCAAATAGTTTGGCTGAGCTCCGTCCTTTAATTCGCCGCATGATTTCACTGGGAGCCATTGTGGGTGGTGCTGAAACGAGTAAGTGAACATGATCCTTACTCACAACCCCTTTCAGAATTTCTATCTCAAAGACCTCGCATGTCTGACGCACTAATTCACGAACTCTGATTCCCACATCACCTGTAAGTACTTGGTAACGATATTTTGTTACAAAAACAAAATGATACTGTATTTTGAAAACTGTGTGGCTGCCATACCGATACTCCATCTTAGCCTCTCCGCTGTAAACTTAGCTGAAAGGAAAAGTATCGCAGATAAATCTGACCGTCTAAAGACGGTGGTTTTAACCTTGAAGAGGACTAATAAATCCCGTTTCCAGCCGGTGTGCTTCGGGTCGAGTTCCGCCAGTGTCTTGCGAATCGCCAGCGATTCCTCATAGGCCTTCAGAGCTTTGAGGCCGTCACCGTTGGCCTTATGCATATCGCCTACTCGCTCAAAGCTCACCGACAGGTCGCGCTGCCATTCCGTGTGCTTCGGGTCGAGTTCCGCCAGTGTCTTGGCGATGGCTAGGCCATCCTCATACGCCTTCAGCGCCGACACTCCGTCACCGTTCGCCTTATGCATATCGCCGACCTTGTTATGACTCACCGACAGGTCTCGCTGCCATTGGGTGTGCTTCGGGTCGAGTTCCGCCAGTGCCTTGGCGATGGCTAGGCCATCCTCATACGCCTTCAGCGCCGACACTCCGTCACCGTTCGCCTTATGCATATCGCCGACCTTGTTATGACTCACCGACAGGTCGCGCTGCCATTCCGTGTTTTCTGGTTCAGTTTCAACGAGTTTCTGGGTGAGCTTCATTGACTGTTGATAACGGTCTAATGCAATGCGGTTTTCACCCTGACTTCTTAGCAAATCCCCCTCATCATTTAGAGCCGAAAGCAACCATTTTGTATCAGATTCAGGATTAAGCTGTTTTTGTAAACTACGAGCTGCTTCCAACGCTAACTGAGTTTTCCCAAGTTTTTTAGCAACGAAAGTAACTTGCCGCCATGCTTGACGGTTTCCTTCATCAATCTCAACCGCTTCCTGATAAAGCGGTAATGCTTTACTTAAATTATTCGCACTCTCCCAGCGCTCACCCGCGATAAATGCCTCGTGGGATAACGCTCTATTTTCCTCGGCAAGTTGCGCTTCTAGTGCCTGAAGTCGGGCTTTTTGTTCAGCACGTTTTTCCGTCAATTTTTTACGGAAATACTTTTCCCGTAACTGTGCCGCGAACTCCATGTCGAAGCGCTTTAATGCATCACGCTCAGCAATTAACAACGCGTCTTCAGGGTTGAGCTTCAAGTCTTCGGTATTTTCAGCGAGTGCTTTCTTCTGATCAGCCTCTAATTTCGCAATTTTTTCTTTGAGAAGCTGGATGTGGTCATTTTGGTTCCCAATGGTCTCTTCAATACTACCAATGAGTTTATCAATCGCTTCCTGCGGAATACCCGGACAATTCGCCGTTACATTTCCAGCGACCTTGCCGGTTACAATGATGGCGCAGTCACCCTCTGCTCTATTATCATCCGCCAAACTAAAAGCGAGCTGAGGAATCAGTAGTAAACTAAAGCCTATCGCAACGGAAGCTGTTCTTATTTGACGATCCAATAATTCGTTCCCTGAGCTAGCCATTAATTTGTCTCTCCCTCATCACAATTAACTGAAACACTTCCACCCACAGACCCGGTAATCACACTTCCACACTTGCCAGTAACGGTGTTATCCGATGGATTTAACAACGCAAACAACCCCGTAATAATCGCCGCCAATAAAGCCGCACCGGCTCCAATGTAAGCGGCTTTCATAGTCTCCGACATCCCCTTTCCTGCTGTTACCTGAGCACTCTCGTTAGTGTTTGAAACACCCTGAGCACCGGACGTATCCGCACCCGAGGTTTTATCTTTCATTGGCGTACGCTCGGCTTCCGACAACGCCACAAGCTCCCCAATCTCCAGCGCAGGCGTCGCATGCTGCCCCGTCAATACCCGATACAAGGCCGTATAATCCGTCGGCAAGGTATACGTGCTATAGCCTTTAAGCGGTAATGGCACATACTCCAGACCACCCCCTTGAGGAATTACCGGAATGAATTTGGTATTGCGGTAGTAAGCATCGTACAAGGTTTGCGAAATCACCACGCCTTCAAAATTCACCCCACGCCCGCCGTCCGGATCTTGGCCTCGATAGCGTTGCAGGTATTTTTCAGTACAGACTAGTAAGACGAAGTCGGCGTCTTCGACCTGCGTTTCCATCCAGCGCTGCCAGCCTTCCGGTGGAAAGCCGTTGATGTATTGGTCAATCTGGCAATCCAAACCGTCCTTTCGTAGCTGATCTGCAATAGAGCACACGAAGGTTTTATGCGCTTCTGAGTCATGGCTGTAGCTAATGAAAACCAAAGGTGTTTTGGAGTCAGACATAGGAATCATGCAAATGGCTGGGGAATATCAGCCAGTATGCCAAAAGATGAGGATTAAATCAGCATTTAAAAATGCACAGAATATACAAATGCCTGTTCGTCGGTTTACCGTTTATTCATCTACAATAGTACGATATTGTGTTAGCATATTTGTATTAACACCTGAGTACATACATGCTTTTCGAATGGGATGAGAATAAAAGTATTTCTAACCGGCAAAAACATCGGATTAGCTTTGAAACAGCCCAATTCGTGTTCTATGACAGCAACCGGATTGAGTCGTATGACGGAAGGGATCAGTTAAATGAGGATCGGTGGACTACTGTCGGTCTTGTCGATAACAACACGCTTTATGTTGTCTACACTGTAAGAGGTGAGGATGACATAATCCGAATTATTTCAGCGAGAAAAGCCAATGCCAAAGAAGAACGCGCATATCGTCAGGCACAATTTTGACCCTGACAATCCTCCAGCACTTAGCGCGGAGCAAAAGGAGGAATTAAACGCTTTATCTAAAATGAAAGATGAAGACATCGATTACAGTGACATCCCACCAATGGATGACAATAAGCAATGGTATAAGGCGGCAGAACAACCTGCGCTCTACCGCCCTGTCAAAAAGCCAACAACCATCAGGCTGGATGCTGATGTATTAGAATGGCTTAAGTCAAAGGGAAAGGGTTACCAAACCAGAATCAACGCTATTTTGCGTGAGGCTATGTTGGATGAGATCAAGCGCTGATTAGTCAGCGCTCAATCCCCAATAAACTCCCCACTCTGATGCTGCCACATCTCAAAATAACGACCACGCTTTTCCAGCAACTCCGCATGTGTCCCCTGCTCAATAATCTGCCCATGATCCAGCACAATAATCCGATCCATGCGCAATATGGTGGAGAGGCGATGTGCAATCACTATCGCGGTTTTGTCTTCAATCAGTTTAAACAGCGCCTGTTGAATGGCTTGCTCGGTAATCGAGTCCAGCGCGCTGGTGGCTTCATCCAGCACCACGACTTTTGCGCCGTCCAAAAAGGCGCGGGCAATCGCCACACGCTGCTTTTCACCACCGGATAATTTCACGCCGCGCTCGCCTACCAGTGTGTCGAGTTTATCCGGCATTGCCTCAACAAACTCACGCGCACCGGCTTTCTCCAGCACCTCGTAAACCGCTTCATCACTAATGTCTTTGCCGAGCGTGATATTGTCGCGAATACTGCGGTGAAACAGCTCTGGTTGCTGTGGAATCAGGGAAATCTGTGAACGCAATGAGCTCAGTGTAAACTGCTTTACATCGTGATCATCAATGCGAACCGTACCGGATTGTGGCTCGATAAAGCGAAATAGCAATTTGGTCAGTGACGTTTTACCCGAACCGGAGTGCCCGACCAAAGCCACTTTTTCACCGGCTTTGATGTCCAGATTAAAGCTCTCAAACAAACCCGCCGACGGCCCGATGGCGCCGGAGTAATTGAAATTGAGTTGCTCAAAGCGGATATGACCATCGTTAATAGGGTGCGCTGCAGTACCGGGTTGATCCTGATCCAACGCCGTTTTGCGAAACACTTCAGCCATTTCACTGGCATCCGCCACGGCAGTAAAAAAGCGCTGGAAGTTGCGGCCAAAGTCCCACAAACCATGAATCAGCTTGATCAACACTGCCTGAAACAGTACGAATACCCCAATCTCAAACAGACCGGATTCCCATTTATCGATCATCAGATAAATCAGAATAATCTCGATGGAAAAAGCCAGAATGCCCTGCACCGCAAATGAGATAAACATCAGAATCCAAGCGGTACGTCGCCTGCGGAAGGTCTCGTCGGCGTAGTCACTCACGGTCTGCTTTTCTTCACGCTCCAGCGCAAAACTTTTCACGATAAAAATATTGCTGATGCTATCGGAAAACGCCCCACCGATTTTAGAATCCCACTCCGCGACCCGCTTATCAAACTTGAGCTTCCAGATAGAGAAAAACACGCTCCAGCTGATAAAAATCACCGCCCACACCAAGAAATACATGGCAAACTCAGGCTGTTGAAACCAGAAAATCACAAACGCCAGCGTGATGGACAACACATTGCTAAACAACTGAAACACAAACCAGTCGATAATGGTCTCGTAAGACTTCACAAACCGCCCCGACTGCTTGACGATACTGCCGGAAAAATTCCCCTCAAAATAACTGTAACGCTGCCTGAGAATCACCTCAAAACAACGCTTATCCAACAACGCCATGCCCCCTGCTTCCAGTGGAATCACCGAAAACTCAACCAATCGCCAACACAACCAAATAGCAATAAAGACACCCGCCAACCACATGAGATTCTGAATCAACATCTCACGGATATCCGGCGTAAACGGCTGCGCCAAACCATTAGCGATATTTTTGTAGATAAGCGGGGCCATGATATCCAGCCCAATCGCACCCGAAATACCGAGCAGCATAAGAAACGCGGGGAATCGTTTTAGCCAGATGATCCGGCCATATTCACGTAGAAGAATGTCCATCAGGACATGGTAGTACTAACCTTGAGTAAATGTAAGAGTGAAATCCGCACTCCACCAACGCCAAACAGGGGTCTCCGATATTAACGTTAATATCGGAGACCCCAACAACCATCACCACATGAGGTCGTCAGGAATCTGGTAATCCGCATAAGGATCATCTTCCACCGTATCATCATCGTTCGCTAGTGGATCATTCAACAGCACAATGTAATCCGCATCCCGCTCTTTAATTTTCACCGCTGCCTCAGCCGGAATCAGGTGATAAGCATTATTCAATCGCGCAATCGCAATACGTCCACGAGCAATCAAATCATGATTCTTCGCCGTCACGTAGATGGTTTTTACTTTATTGAAATCGGTAAAGTTATAAACCGGTAAGTCATCCCCTTTTCCTTTGAAGATGCTATTCATTTCAATGATTTGCTTGATCTGCGCAGCAATCGCCTTCTGCTCAACTTCTTTCTGGCGTTGTTCGTTCAGCTCCTGACTCTTGCGGCGTTGTTCTTCTCGCGCCTGCTCAGCGAGTTTCGCTGCTTCGTTTTCCAGCTCAACTTTATTTTTACGGTTTTGTTTTTCCGCTTTACGCTTTTTAGCTTTGATATTTTTTGCGTCTTGGTCTTTGATCAAGCCCGCGCCGAGCAGCTGATCTTGTAGTGAGCCTGCCATGTGTATCTCCCGAAATTCTTTGGCTAATTGCTGATTCTGAATATTCTAGCAGAACTCAGTTGAATTGATCACTACAACGATTTTTCCATCGCAAAATTAGTAATCATCTGATCCGCTCTGGCCACTTGATTTTCACTCACCACCGAGAAGCCTTTCCCCTCAAAAAACGGCTTTGCCACATGTGAGGCGTCAACACGTAATTGCGCCAAGCCCTTATCTCTGGCAACGCTTTCCAAATGTTCGTACAACGTCGACCCCACACCTTGTCGCTGATGATCAGGGTGAGTATACATGCAGTCGATATAGCCATCCGGATCAAGCTCAATAAAGCCCAGTAACTGCTGATCCTGCATCGCCAGAAACGGCCTTTTAAACATCAAACGTCCCGCCCAAGCCTCATAGTTTCTGGGTAGCGGCGCCCATGCATGTTTTTGTGCCTCGGTGTAAACGGAAGTATCAATCGCGTGTATGGACTCGTAAAACACATCGGTAATGGCTTTGTTGTAATCTGATTTGTAATTTTGAATGTGCATGGGTTTCCCGTTGTGAGTATTTTGGTCTTTGCTTGTTTAGTGCTTCAATTTTTGATCAGTGTCTGGGCCAATGCGCGTGGTGTTCATCAATCACAAAGCGATGGGAGTGTTGAATTTCGTGGTGATGGTGGGGGTGGATGTGCGGCTCTTCCCCTTCCCAACCTTCATGTTCGTGCTGATGGTGTTCATCGTGATAATGCGGATGCTGGTGATCCATCTCCTCATGCCAATGTTTGAGTGCTTCGACGTCTTTCACCGGCCAACGCCATACCGCCAGCAATACACCCAACAAGCCGACCAGCCCCAAGCCAATGGCAGCAATATTCGTTCCCAAGTTCCCCCACCACCCAGCCAGAGGATAACAGATCAGCCACATCAGGTGAGACAGTGCGAAGTTTGCAGAAAAATAAGCACTACGGTCAGCTTTGCGACATGAACGCGTCACCAGACGTCCCGAAGTCGTGAGCACTAATGATGAGGCAAATCCGATTATCGCCCAGAGTATTGCAAGGCTTATTACATCGGGCTTAGTCAATGCGAGCGGTACTAACGGCAGCAGCATAATCACACCGGCAATCAGTACCAAATTACGATCATTGAAATGGTTTTCCAGTAGCCACGGGGTAAGTCTGGCAGCGATCATCGCGCCCAAACCTGAGGCTGCCATCACCCACACGGTAGCTTGTTCGCTCAGCCCTAACTCACCCTGTACATAAGCCACCGTATTAATAATCACCATCGCGCCAGTGGCGGCCACCACCAAATGCAAGGCCAACAAACCCTGCAATCGTGGTGTTTGCAAATAAGCATTCAGACCAAACGAAATATTGTGCCAAATTCCACCGGTACGCTCGCCCACTACCATTGCAGGAAATACTGTCAGCGATAGCAAGATGGCAGAGACGACAAAGCTCAGCGCATTTAATAAAAATAAGGCATGAAAGCTCATGACAAATAAGGCTATTCCGGCTAAGGCTGGACTAAGCACACGCTCCATTTCATAAGCTAATCGCGAGTAAGATAATGCGCGGGTGTAAACTGCTTCGTCCGGCAATACATCTGGCAGCACCGCCTGAAAGACTGGTGTAAATCCAGCGGATAGAACATTGATGAGGAAAATCAGCAGATACAACAGACGAACGTCTTCAACCCAAAACAGGCACAGCACCAATACAGCCCGCCCAATATCCAAGCCGATTAACCACGATTGGCGCGGCAGGCGATGCACTAAACCACCAAAGATCGGCGCGAAGATTACCGAGGCCAATACCCGGGATGCCCACACAAAACCAAGCACAATGGCAGCGTGAACTCCCATGAGTTCGAACGCCAGCAAAGCCAGAGCAACTTGCGTCAAGCCACTGCCGATCAGTGAGGTGATTTGCGCTGCAAATAAGCGTCTGAAGGTGGTGTTTTCAAAAGGAGAGACTGCTTTTTTCATGGGCTACTATCCTTATTGTTTATTGGTTTTATGCCTCAGTTTGCTGGCTGCATGCGCTGTGGCGTTAACTGAGCAAATGGCAACGAGCCAAAATGACAGCCTAAAGATCTAAGACCTTACCTCGTTCCAAGCGCGTGCGACGTGTCACCAGCGCATCCAGAAAGGTCGACTCATGAGAGATAATAATCATCGCTTGCGGTAATGATTGCAATACTTCGATCAGCCGCAACCTGGCCGCTTTATCCAGAGCATTGGATGGTTCATCTAACAATAACACTTCCGGTTTCATAGCCAGCACCGAGGCCAATGTAATCAGGCGCTTTTCCCCGCCAGATAATTGATGCGTCACGCGATCTTCAAAGCCTGCCATACCTAAGCAATCCAGCACCTCGATAGAGATTTGCCGCGCTTCATCCGGTGACTTGCCCTGATTCAACGGGCCAAAGGCGACATCTTCCAGCACTGTCGGACAAAACAGCTGATCGTCCGGGTCTTGAAATAAGAAGCCAGCCTTAGCGCGCACTTCGATAAAATCGGTCTCGACTTTGCGTTCCCTGCCAAAGGCAAACACACCGCCTGATTTTGGTTTATTCAGCCCAACCAGAATATTCAGCAAGGTGGTTTTACCCGCACCATTACCGCCTTCCAGTGATATTTTTTCTCCTGCAAACAAGCTCATATCCACCTGATCCAGCACCATGCCGCGCACCGGATAACTGTATGAAACCTGATCCATTCTGATTAAAGCAGTCATGCAACATAAGCTCCTGAAGCAATGGCAAACACGGCGAATGACGCCATTGATAACAGCAAGATAGTATCGCGCTGCTGCCACTGCATCGTATCGAACAAATACAATTTACCGCAGTAACCCCGACATTTCATGGCATCAAAAATGCGCTCGGAACGCTCCAGACTACGCACCAATAACATACCCACCAGATAGCCAAACGAGCGCCATGTGTGAAGGTTGTTTTTGGGCACGAAGGCTCGTGCTTTCATGGCTTTGCGCATGCGCTTGTACTCGCGGCTAATAACGTCGAGATAGCGCACGGTGAAAAGTAATAGGTGGACAAGTTTTTCCGGCACTTTGAGGCGTGCCAGCGTGTGCCCTAACGTACTGGCTTCCAGCGTTCCTACCAATGATAGCAATGTCAGCACCACAGCATTGGCCTTCAGAGCAATACCAATCGCGTGAATAAAACCTTGTTTACTGGCGGCAAATCCAAACACATGAAACAGGGCATCACCACTCATGGTAAAGGGCAACATAAGCACCATTACCACGATAAACATATCCATCGCAATCATACGGCGCAAGGTACGTCGGAAGTTTAAAGAGGCTGACAGCGCAAAGGCAAAGGCCATTAATAAACCTAAAAAAGGCAGCCACAAGGTTTTACTAAACACCACGGTTAAAGCAAAAATGACGGTAGCTAATACCCGAGCACGCGGATCAAATTGATCGACAATGCTTTGCTTGTGCTCTACTTGCTGACCGCGCCATGAGGTCATGCTGTGTTCGAGAAATTGTGGCATTAGTCGTCCTTCACATTACGCTTGGAAGCCATCCATGCAGCGACTCCGAATAAGCCAAAGATAAAGCCTAAACCACCGGCAATATCACGAAACATCACTTTCTCTTTATAAGCGCGTAGTTCTTTTTGTAGTGGGCGAACTTGCTGAGCGACTGCGCTGCGAATCATGGATTGTAATTCGCTGGCGGAAATAGCGGAGGCTATAGCGACATTGTTCTGTGGTGCTGTTTTTTCGCTTATTTCACCTTTAGCTTCAACATTATTTGATTCAGCAACGGCATCACCCGATAACTCATCGGCCTCAATCACCATTTCAGCAATATGCCCCGAGCTAAGGTTAGCTTTGAACAAGTGTTTCTGCACAGTCTCAGCCTGATACACAAACGCGCCATCATCCGTCAGTACCGTCTCACCCAGCTTATCGCCCGCTTCATTCAGTACCTGAACAACAACACCAGCCTCAGCCATGACACCATTAGAAAAACCGATCTCACCCTCGATGGTCATGCCATCTGCGTAAACGCCGGACACCACATTGTGAGCCAATGGATTCGTACTGACCGTTAGGCCAAGCACGAGCAACAATGAGGAAATAACTATGCGATTGATAGATTGATATTGGAATATCATCACTAACGCTCCGCATGACTAAAGAAGTCAGGCTTTACACGTACTAATAAATACACCGTGGCAGCGGTAACCAGTGCTTCAACGACAAGCACAGGAATATGACTCAGCAACGCCAACTTAGCGGCTGGTATAAACGCATCACCACTCAGTGCCAGTGATACTCCCACCATGACGGCGGTTAGCGCAATAGAACCGGCTCCGGCAATACCGCCCAGTATTGCAGCTCGTTTAGGGGGACTATTGACGATTAACTGGCGCAGCAGTAAGCCCATCAATACCGCTGGCAACGCAATATTCACCGTGTTCACACCCAGCACAATTAACCCACCATAGCCAAAAAACGCTGCCTGAAGTAATAGCGCAATGAATAAGGCCGGAAATGCTGTCCAGCCCAAGGCCAGACCAATTAAACCATTCAGAATCAAATGCAAACTGGAGGGGCCGACTGGCACGTGGATCAGTGAAGCAATAAAGAAGGTCGCACTCAACATGCCGATTTGCGGAATACGATCCAGATCCATTCGCTTCAGACCGTAGGCAATACCTGCTACGGCAAGCACTGCGCCGCCGATAACCACCGAATCTGATAGTGCACCGTCAACGATATGCATGCTTTACCTCAGCTTTTTCAGTTGGTGAGCCTGAATCCATAGCACGGCATCCTGTGATAAGTCTTTGCCCTTGTGCTCGGTGTTAGCACCGACACCTAAGGCGGCAAATCCCCAATAACCTTCGTGAGGAACACCAAAGAAGAAACGCCCGTTATCGTCAGTCACGACGGTCATAATATTCAGGTTGTCAGCAGGATACTCAACATAGGGCAACTCCCCGAATCCACCACCTGTTTCATTCACATCGTAATTGAGAAATTCCACCTCGACTTCGGCACCTGACACAGGTTTTCCTTCGGCTAACACAACCGCACTAAACAGACCTCCTGCGTAGACTGCATAGGGACGTTGGTCGGGAACAATTTCTGCTGTCAGCCCCAGTGGTTCGTTCCACGTCGTCGGCAGCCCACCCACATTCACAATGGTCTTCGTGAATTGCTGTATGTAAGTGTCTTCACTGGTTTCTAAATAAGGCTCTGGAGTCAGACTAAATACATAATCACCCAGGCCACGCAGTTTTGTCTGCGCGTGATACGCAGCAGACTGGTTTTCAGTGCCTTGCCAGGTCAACGGCGTCACCTTATCGGTCAGGTCGGTTTGTTTACCTTTGTGGTGCACACTCAAAGAAACCGGCTTACCCATATCCATCATCGGGCCACCGTGAGAAGGGTGTGTGAATGGCATTTTTAAGGTGATGTTGCCACCTTTTGCCCGCATATAGTCATCAATGTGCAGCATTTGAAAATGAGCAGAAGCGCTTTGACTGGCCAGCATACCGGTCATTAGTCCTGCCAGTAATGGTCGTAAATTCAATGGTAAAGTCTCCTTGTGCACGCGGTTCATCCACATGCAGTTATCAAGAAGGTGGTAAAGAGGGGATTGCGGATACTGAGGTAAACGCACGGTGTGGCCCTCCGCAACACCTGTCGGTCAACTTGATTGGCTGGTTTCGGACTCATAAACCACTCATCGATCTATTTACCGTTGCGGGGGCAGTGTTGGAATTGTGAAACGCACCAACTTCCCATTTACCTGACAGTCATCACTCTGCTGCCAGCACCGATCAATACAGCGATTATAGGTGAGGCTTTCTGATAGTGTCAATTGAATAGTTTGCTTGCATCAACATTGCCCGACTATCTGAAGCACTTAGCTGGCAGCTGAATATTCATGATTTGTACAGTTTTCTGAGGATAGAGTTGTGTACTAAAAATTAAAATAATCTCTATGATCACTCGCGTACTCCTATTTCTAAGCCTCTGCTTAGCCAGCCAATTGGCTTGGGCTACACCGATCACTTCTTATCTTGAGATGGTGAAAGTGCCTAGTGTGGGTTACGCGTGGAAAGCCGTTCCGCTTAGCAATAGTTACACTAACCCAGTAATTGTCTGTACCTACAACTTGCCCTCGATCGCAGCGAATGAGGCGGTTGTGAGAGTACAGCCGGTTGGGACAGGTTTTCAGATAAAAATCCAACAACCTAATGATAGTAATGCAGTGACAGCTGGTGATGTGTATTGCACTGTTTCTGAAGAAGGTTCTTACACTTATCCTATTAAGTACGAAGCACATACTGTTTCATCGAGCACCACTAATTATGGCTCTGACTGGAGTTTGGCATTGACTGAGAATGTGACCTCAGCACCTTACAAAGTACAGTCATACACGCAGCCGGTGGTGACAGGTCAAGTCATGAGTTATGAAAACCCGGGGTTCTCTGCATTCTGGTCTAGCGCCTGCACTTCTCGCAGCACACCTCCTAACAATGGCAGTATCTGTATCGGTAAGCACACAGGCCAGTCCGCGCCTGCACTACCAAATGCCGAAACACTAGGATACTTTATTGCTGAAGAAGCCGAATACATCATGGCCAATGCCTATGTGAATATTGAGCTTGGCGCTGACAGAATAGCCGGAGCAGCAAGTGCTGGCGCACCTTACCAATACACCTTGAACAGAAATTATAGCTATGTGACCGCTACACAAACTGCGATGGATGGCGTGAATGGCGGTTGGGCAGTGCTTCACGGGAGCAATCCGGTCTCAACTACGTTGAACTTGAGCATTGATGAAGAAACCATCACAGGTGACCGATCACGAACGCATACTAATGAGCAAGTCGCCTTCTGGGCAATGGAACCTATCAATAAAACCTATGCGGAGTTAGTCATTAATGAAGTGATGTATGTACAGACTGCTGACTTTCCTGAATTCATTGAGCTTTATGCTAAAACTGCTGGTTCCACCCTCAATTATATTTTAAGCAGTCAGGATGGCAGTTCACAAAACTACTATCTGCCAGACTTTACAGTAGCCGCTGGTGACTACGTCATTCTTTACTCAGCGACAGGTACCGATAACAGCGCAGGTAATGTTCATCACGCTTACACCCAAAGCTCCTCCCCACCCTTAGCTAACACAGGTGATGATGTGGTCTTGTTAAAACCATCAGCGACTGACACAACAATCCTAAATGGCTCAGGTGTGGTTAACTCAATTCCTGTCGATTATGTTTCCTTCGGTGCAGGCAGTACCGATCCTGTTCCGGTCAGCACACTAGGAGTTACGGTAAGTTGGGATAATTCAGACGTTTCCAGATTGGGAGGAACGCCCGCAGGCACTTCTATCAGTCTTACACCGAATGCAAACGATACCGATACCAGTGTTTGCTGGGAAAAAACTAACAGCAGTGATGCCAGCGCTTGCCCCGGCCATATCATTACTACCGACTCAGATAGCTCTGCCTATATAAACAGTTTGGGCGAAGACAACAATCTGATCCCGATCATTGCACTAAAGAAGTCAGTACACACCATTTACGATCCTTATAACGGGGCGAGTAATCCAAAAGCGATTCCGGGTAGCGTACTTGAATACACGATAACGGCAGAAAACAGCGGCTCTGCACCCGCAGACAACAACACAATTCGTATCTCTGACTTGATACCTGCCAAGACTAAGCTATGTGTGGAGAACTCAGGACATTGCCTGGCGCCTTACTTTGTCGATGGGACGGTGAGTAGTGGATTGGCCTTAGGCACTGTGGTGTATTCAGATAATGGTGGTTCTAGTTACGCCTATTCCGCGAGTGGTGATGGCGAAGGTGCGGATTCCTCAGTGACTCATTTAAGCGCGCCAACAACGGGACAGTTCAAAGCACTTACAGGTGGTCTACCTAGTTCGTTTAGCATCAAATTCCGCGTAGTTGTTGAGTAATTTGATTGGGGCTTAGACCTCAATAGGCTTAGCCTTTCGCTGAGGAATAGTTTTTGCAATTCCAAGGTAGATTCCCTACATTAGTCTGCTTTAAGTAGCAGACTCAATATGATGTCGGATTCTCCTGCATTTCCCTTTGTTGCCGTCACCGGACAAGCCCTGTTAAAACTGGCGCTCACACTGATTACGATCAACCCATCGATTGGTGGCGTATTGATTAGTGGCCCACGTGGTTCTGCTAAAACAACCTTAGCGCGCGGACTGGCACAACTACTCCCGCAACACGGCAAGCTAGTGACTCTACCTTTAGGCGCCAGTGAAGAAATGCTTATTGGTTCTCTGGACCTGCAGCAGGCACTTAAAGATCAGGAAGTTGTGTTTAACCCTGGCCTACTCGCCAAAGCACATAATGGTGTCCTGTATGTTGATGAAGTCAACTTGCTACCAGATGCGTTGGTTGACCAATTGCTCGATGTCGCAGCCAGCGGCAGCAATATCATTGAGCGCGACGGCATTAGTCATCAACACCCCGCAAACTTCCTATTAATCGGTACGATGAATCCGGATGAGGGAGAGCTTCGCCCTCAGTTACAAGACCGCTTCGGCTTGTCGGTCAATCTAAGCAATCATTACAGCATTGAAGAGCGAATTGAGATTGTAGAATTGCGCGAAGCATTTGATCGATCACCGCAGCAATTCATTCAGCAATATGCTGACCAACAACAAGCGCTGATTCAACAAATAACAGGCGCTCAAAGTATCGTTAACAAGATTGAGTGTCCGATTGAGATCAGACGCATCATTGCCGAGCGCTGTCATGCGGCAAATGTGGATGGTATGCGCGGGGATATTGTGTGGTACCGGGCGGCAGTAGCCCATGCTGCATGGCAAGGTCGGCTAACAGTAGACATCGCAGATATTGATGCAGTGGAAGCACTAGTCCTGGCACACCGTCGTCATGACGCACAAGATACTCCCGCACCAACGCCACCACCATTTTCTCGCCCGCCACCGCGACCTGATAATGCACAGAATAATCGTGGGTCTGATTCTCAGATCAAACCACCTCAAAACAATCCTGACAATGATACTGACACCAATGCTGATGGCGACCAAAATGAGAACGCTGAAACAGGCAATTCAGGCGATCAGGATTGGGGCGGCTTACCTCCTCAGCAACAGGCCTCTCAGCGAGCCATCAGGATTACCTTTGATCAACGCAAACATGCTGTAGCAGCTAATAGAGCCTCACCGCAAGCACGTGACACCGCACGACTATTGGCCGGCAAGCAAAAAGGTCAGCAAGCCGGAGGCTCCCGACAAGGTAAGCAAACTTCAAACAAAATTGATTGGTTTAATACCTTAGCCAGCAATGCGAAACGCACTTCAGACAACCGTGGAAGCTGGCAGTGGCGCTTTAAAAAAGCCCGCGAAGGAAAGGCCATGTTACATCTTATTCTGTTAGACACCTCGGCCTCAACGCTGGCAGCACAAGCCTTTGCTAAGTCTAAGGGTGTGGTGCTACAAATCGCGGAACAAGCTTATTTAATGCGAGAGCAATTGGCAGTAATGAGCTTTGGTCACGAACGAGTAAAATGGCTGCTGCCGCAAGTGCGTGCACCTAAACAACTGAACAACTTACTAGATCAAACACCTGCCGGTGGCGGTACGCCAATCAGGGATGTACTCACGCAAGCCCAGCATTTTTTGTTGGGCGTAAAACGAAAACACCCTGACATCAGCATTCACACGTATCTACTGACAGATGGCCGCACGCAGCAGTCTGTGGAAGGTTTGCAATTAGCAGGTAACTGTACGGTTGTTGATACCGAACAGTCAGCGGTAAAACGTGGCCGTGGCCGTGACATTGCCGCTGCTTTGGGTGCAGAATATTTTTCAATTAATACTATGGGAGTATCGCGATGAGTGATCAGGAAACCCCGATTTCACCAACCAGAAAAGCACTTAGTTGGTTGGGATACCTTGCCGCAATCGGTCTATTACTATTTATCGTCGGAACGATTCTTTACAGCATTTATGCGATTTTCACGACAGCAGATTATTAGTCCAGAAACACCTCATCAGGATTTAATGACCGTTGGTCATTCCTCATTGTCTAATAAAGTAATCAATTGATGGCAGGCACCAGCTCAAGGAACACACTATGTTAAGCCCGGAACAAAACGAACGTTACCAAGCACGCATGAAACGCAAGAAAGCAATTGTCGATGAGCGAATCGCAAAAGCGACCGAAGAGCGAGGCGTATTAATCCTGCTCAAAGGTAACGGCAAAGGTAAAAGCAGCTCAGCGCTTGGCACAATGGCTCGCAGTGTGGGGCATGGTCAAAAGTGTGGTGTAATCCAATTTATAAAAGGCCGTGATGCCACCGGTGAGTACCTGTTTTTTAAAGATCATCCGATGATTGACTGGCATGTGATGGGACATGGTTTTACGTGGGAAACGCAAGATCACAATGAAGACACACAAGCCGCCGAAAAGGCATGGGCGATTGCCGAGGACATGCTAAATAATCCGGAATATGGCTTAGTAGTATTTGATGAAATGAGCTATCCGTTGAAGTATAAAAACCTCATGGTGGAGCCAGTTGTAGAAGCGCTACAAGCTCGTCCGGAAATGCAGAATGTAATTATTACCGGGCGCACGATGCCGGAGGAATTGATGGAAATCGCAGATACCATTAGTGATGTCAAAGATGAGCGACATGCGTTTCGTCTAGGTGTGAAAGCTCAAAAAGGGATTGAGTTTTAGGGACTCTATTTAATCAATATAAATTTTGTCTGCCCACTATAGAATTAAGTGGTCGGACCAACAAACTTTGGTGGGACTAACTATTTCTGAGTCCTTCCCTATTCGTCACAGGCACTTAAAAATGACCGTATACTGTCCCGCTCTATTCTTATCAGCCCCTGCTTCCGGCCAAGGTAAAACCACCATCACCGCGGGTTTATCACGCTATTTTAAAAATCAGGGCAAAACAGTTCGTGTGTTTAAAACAGGTCCTGATTACTTGGATCCGCAGATTTTAGAGCAAGCCTCAGGACACCCTGTTGAGCCATTGGATCTTTGGATGGCTGGCGAAGCGGACTGCAAACACAAGCTTTATGAGGCTGCCAAAGTTGCTGATCTAATTCTTATCGAAGGTGCAATGGGAATGTTTGATGGTGAACCTTCCAGTGCTGATTTGGCGGCAACTTTTGGCATACCCATTGCCATCGTGATGGACGTAAAAGGCATGGCACAAACTGCGGCAGCACTCGCTAGCGGCTTGGCAAATTTCCGTGATGACTATGAAGTCGCTGGTTTAATTGCTAATAACTGCGGTTCTGAGCGTCATAAACAACTAATTCGAGATGCTTTGCCGGATAGCTTACCGCTCATTGCAGCGCTAGCACGTGAGCCAGAAGTGACACTACCGGAGCGGCATTTAGGCTTGGTGCAAGCAGCGGAAATTCGTGATGAATTGGAAGTTTGTATCGAACGGGGTGCGCGCTGGATTGAGGAGTCAGGACTCACCGAATTACCTGCCCCCGTTGCATTTGATGATGCCGCCATCGACGTTCCTAAACTCTCACTGGATGGCGTGCGGATCGGCATCGCACGAGACGAAGCATTTACCTTTATCTACGCGGCCAATGTGTTGGTATTGGAACAAATGGGCGCGGAGTGTTGCTATTTCTCACCGTTACATGATACAGGTTTACCCGAGGTTGATGCCTTGTGGTTTCCCGGTGGATACCCTGAGTTACACGCCCCAAAGCTTGCCGAAAATGCTTCGATGGCGCTGGCTATTCGCGAGTTTTTTGATGCAGAGAAGCCAATCCTCGCGGAGTGTGGTGGCTTTATGTATATGCTGGAAACACTCACCGACTTGCAGGGCAATACGTACCCTATGCTCAGTTTATTAGAGGGTCATGCCGCGATGCGTGGGCGCAGTGGCTGTCA
This sequence comes from Leucothrix pacifica, assembly GCF_003172875.1. Classification (GTDB taxonomy): domain Bacteria; phylum Pseudomonadota; class Gammaproteobacteria; order Thiotrichales; family Thiotrichaceae; genus Leucothrix; species Leucothrix pacifica. Next base: position 26,742 of record NZ_QGKM01000079.1, read on the forward strand.
GGGTATGCAAACGGCAGTGCTGCCGGAAGGTGATGTGAAGGCACATGCGCATCATCGTTCACGTAGTGAAGGGACGCCGGAGCCAATTGGGTATGGCAGACGTCAGCGGCATCCTGCGCCGGGTGAATCTATTTATCGTGATAAGGGGCTGACGGCTAGTTATTTGCATTTGTATTTTGCGTCTAATAGTGAGGCGATGGCTGAGGTGTTTTTGGGTGGTGGTTAGGTTTCTACCGCACCATCTAACCTGCTTTGGATTACGCTTTGCTCATAGTCCAAAACTAACAATAACTCATCAACCTATCATGAACCCAAGTGCAGTTATTATTAATTAGCCATTACATATCAACCACTTAGAAATTCAAAAAATATTCTAAACATAGCTTCTATCGACATGCGCATGAAGGTTTTCCATTTACCGAAGCCATGACCAAAAGACTCTGTTATGTCAAAAACTACGACAACTATTCAGATAGACACTAATCATGATAATCCAAACGCTGCTTAGCTTTAGCGATAGACTGATGCAGCCGTTCCTCTAGCAACTCAATGGATACAAGACGAGTCAAATACTCCGCAACATGAATATCGCTACCCTCCATTTCCAGTAACTCTATTTGTTCTTTCTTTTTACTGGTGCACAGAATGATTCCCAATGGAGGGTTTTCACCTGCTTCAGTTTCATATCTCTTAAGCCAATTTAGATACAGCTCCATCTGACTTTTATGGCTGTGTTTGAATTTCTCCATCTTCAGATCGATAGCAACAAGGCGCTTGAGCTTACGGTTATAGAACAGCAGATCAATATAGAAATCATCATTATCAATCTGAATTCGCTTTTGCCTCGCAACAAACGTAAACCCTGCACCCAACTCCAATAGAAACTGCTCAATATCCCGAAGAATGGCATCTTCTAAATCTTTCTCTAAATATCGGTCGTTAAGCTCTAGAAAGTCGAGCACATAAGGATCTTTAAGCAGTAGGTCTTGGTTGTATTGCCCGGAGTCACGCAATTGGGTCAGTTCCGCGACGATGGTTTCATCTGGTTTTTTCGAGATTGCTGTACGCTCAAAAAGCAATGCACCAATACGCTCATCGAGGGTTCGAGTTGACCAACGCTCCTGAATAGCCATGGTCGTGTAAAAATCTCGTTTGATGGGATCATCCACACCACATAGAAGAACAAAATGACTCCAGCTCAATTGCGCAGACAGTGTCTGCGCAATTTCGAAGTCAGGAAAGATTTCAGCAAACTTAACCATTTGCTCAAGATTTCTTTGGCTCCAACCTCTGCCAAATTGCACTTTAAGTACTTTGGACAAATTCACGATGACCCGCTTACCATAACCAGCCCGCTTGCCGCACAACAACTCTTGATTAATTCGCTGCCCTACCCGCCAGTAAAGTAACGTCAGCTCACTGTTGACCGAAACCGCAACTCGTTGTTTAGCTTGCTGAATGAGCGCCTTTACGTCAGTGACAAACTGGTTTTCAAGTGGCTGTAGCTCTTTACTCATAACTTGGGGCACACCATTATTAAGAACAAGTTACAGCGTAACACCCCTAATCAAGTAATCCAAACCACCACAAACCGCCGCCACCTGCGCCCTATTGCACTCATCTGCGGTGATATCCGGATTATCAGGATACACCTCAGTAGTTGTGGAGTACTGCGCATTTGTCAGGCCGCCGCAGAGACTCAGCTTAGTCATCGGGTAATTAATCACGCCCTCCTGAGTGATGGGACAGCCAATAATCTCACCCGCCTCATCAGCCTGCGTAATCGGTGTGACCTGACGCACCGCATCGATCACAGCTTTTTGAAAGTCAAATTGTGGATTCTCTGAATCACCCACCGTATAAAAACCATCCGGCGTCATATCATGATCTATCTCAATAGCATCACGTGCAGCCAGTGCCGGACGGAACTCGCTACTGTCGCTGTCAGTGGTTTCGTGTAAATCAAAGTGCACCCAAAAGCCATCGGGGTATTGCTTGAGATAGGCCATCAGCAACTCAGACTCCTCACAACCACTTCCCTCAAAAAAGGAACGATTAGGATCAAGCGCTTTAGGGTTCCAACGGTTGATCGTTTCATAACCCCAAGGACTGACGCAGGGAATAATGACCAGATTAAACCGCGCCTGATAGTCGGCAGCGGTAAGACGTGCAAACCGTAGCGCCCCTTGCACACCACTGGTTTCATACCCATGCACGCCACCCGTAATGAGTACGCTTGGTTTATCCTGCTGCCAATGTTTGGTTTTAAGCGCATGCAGGGGGTAAGTCTGCAGGTAATTCAACTCACCATAGGTCTCCAGCTCAAAAACATCCCCCATGGCCAGCGTCTGGATTTGTGGCAATACATCACTAAAAAAGTCGCGCTGTTTGCTTTGCGCTGCCAGCCATTGCTGCTTTTCATTATCGCCCCATTTGATGCCTTTAGTGCCGATGGGGTAACTAGTTTCGTGACTCATGATCAACCTCTTGGGGTCATTAATTAGGTTCATTGATTTTAGATTCGTCTATAGAAATGGCTTGCCATGATGAAAATGCTTGAAACACCCCTCATGTGTCAATATGGTACGCTCAATCTTGAGGGAACAGTGAATCTGATTATTATAAGGCGACTATGTACGACCCAATACACGATGGTATCGCAAAAGAAGTACAGTCTGTCAGCTATAAAGAGGCTAAACCACCGAGCGAGTTTGCTGATTTGGTTCATAGTTTTTGGGAGCTAAAGACTGAAAGCATTCTGACGGAGGATTTTTGTCTGCATGCCGTACCAGACGCCTGCGTCAATGTGTTACTGAATCAACAAGACACTGAAATTGCAGGTATTACTGCGCTGCGTACCACTTATGAAGTCCTAAACTTAGGGAAAGATTTTCACTACGTCGGCATTCAGTTTTTCCCTGGCGTGTGGCAAGGCAATCAGGATGAAACCGCCGATAGCTATGTGGGCACACCCTACCTCGGTGACTTGCCACTGGTCGCAACTAGCAACAAATTGCTTCCCTTAGACTTCGACGCCAAGCAGCCTGTATTTTCAGAATTAGTCGCCGAGCTCATCGAGCGTAAACTCGTCGCACTCAACACCGTCATCGCTAACATTCTGGCTAATCTGGACGCGATTAATAGCGTGGCAGATATGGCCGAGATCACGCAACTGTCATCGCGCCAACTGCAACGCAATCTAAAAAAGGAAACCGGATTTTCCCCGCACGACTTTCTGAAAGTATTGCGACTGCAACAATCCTTCAAGCAACACTACCTCGACGCCTATACCGACCAATCGCATTTCATTCATTCCTTCCGCAAAATCACCGGCTACACACCCGTGGAATACTTCCGAAAATTCGATGTCTGATTTATACAATACCTGCGGTTTAAAGCGGATTAATATCGTCAGCACTTAAACACAAAACAGGAAAAATGATCATGAAACAGAATGCAGTCGGATGGTTTGATATCTATGTAAACGACATGGACAGAGCAGCGAATTTTTACCAAACTGTTTTTGAGCAAACACTGGAAGATTTGGGTGACCCTACGGATAGCAGCGTGATTATGAAGGCGTTTCCAACGGACATGGCGAATTATGGAGCCGGTGGCGCACTGGTTAAAAGAGAAGGTTCGGGGCCGGTTACTGGTGGCACTATCGTCTATTTTGGCACCGAAGATTGTACTACTGAGGAGTCACGTGTGAGTGATGCTGGCGGCAAGGTGATTCAGCCTAAAATGTCGATTGGTGAGTTTGGCTGGGTGAGTATTTGTATGGATACGGAAGGGAATTTGTTTGGGCTGAGTTCGATGAAGTGAGTTGAGAGGCAAGACTGCTGCCGGTGGTCTTGCCTTTTTTAGCTGTAGAACTCGCGCCAAAGATGGCAAGTCGGAAGGCACTTTGTGTATTGATTAATTCAGCTTTCTCTTCAGGTGCCAGGCATCACTGTTGGCGGGTTTAGGCAGACTCACGCACAAACACCCAAGCGATGCCTGCCGCTATAGCAACAACAGCTGCCGAGATATAAAACGTCATTTCATTCCCAACGCTATCCCAACCGTAACCAGCTAACAGACCACCAATCGCACCACCCAAACCCGAACTAAGTCCTGCATACAAAGCTTGTCCCCTGCCTTGTAATTTTCGTGGGAAATATTGATGTACCAAGTGAATCGCAGAGGCATGAAATAACCCAAAAGTCGCAGCATGCAATATCTGTGAAATGATGAGTATTAACAGATAATCGACTGCGGCACCGAGCATAATCCAACGCATCGCTGCCAGCATCAATGACAATACAAATAATCGCGCGGCACCAAACGCCTGTATTAACCGATACATCACGATAAATATCAGGACTTCACCGGCTACGCCCAGGGCCCACATCCAACCGGTAAACACACGCGAGTAACCATGCGTATCAAGATAAATACTAAAGAACGCATAGTAAGCCCCATGACTAGAAATTTGCGCCATACAGGCCAGTAAAAACACCCAAACCGCTGGTTTGCGCAGTACATCCATTAAGCGACTGGTGTCCACTACCTTAGTGTCCGGAGTCTCATCGTTGGGTACAAAGAGAGAGGAAATTGTCATCAGCACAAACAATATTAACATCGCATCTAAGATGCGCTCGACGCCGCTGGCTTCAATCACAAACGGCAATAACACAACGACCAAGATAAAGCTTATAGAGCCCCACAAACGGATTTGGCTATAACGGTTGGCACGATCCCCCAAGTGATTAAGAGTCAGTGCTTCCATTTGCGGGAGTGCTGCGTTCCAGAACGAGCCATAGCCAATGATGATCAACATCATGCTCCAATAGCTGGTCTCCACATAGGTAAAAGCGAAGCAAACCGTTGTGAGTAAACAGGCCAAACGAATCATGCGGATACGGCTGTCGCTAAAATCGGTCGCCCAGTCCCACACCAATGGCGCGGCGACCTTCGTCAGCATATAAACTGCCATCAGTTCACCGATTTCTGCCGCTGAAAAGCCTTTCACATCGTGAAGGTAGACCGTCCAATAAGGAATAAATACACCGATAACGGCAAAATAGCAGAAATAAAACAGCGACAGTCTGGCATACCGAGAGCGATGTTGACTGGTAGCACGTGAGAGCGAATTTTTCATAGTGGCATCAGCATGGGTTGAAGCGCGCATATTACTTAATAAAGCGGCTGATTGTACCCTTATAAAATGCTGGTGAACTTTTCCCGTTGATAGATTTTTAGTAAAACCGTTTTAATTTCGACAGTTTGTCCGAATAGTTGAACGTAATTCCTTTTTATTTCAACTCAGCAAGTATTAATAGATTGATTCAATCACAACGAATACAGAGCTTATTAAGCCATAACCTACCAATTAAATTCATTAAAAGGGGAACTGAAAACCACTTTTAAAGGCACAGCATGGAAACAACAATAAAAATTATAGTGCTATTGCTCACAAGCCTGACTCTGTATTCATGTGGGGGTGGCTGTGACGATCAGCAACCCTTATCACAGAGCACAGGTTCTCTGACAATTGAACGTGCCAGTTCAAATGATGAATTAGAACGTTACTTGAAAGCGTCACTTGTCAATAATTATGCAACTGAAGTGCATAGACCAGTCTATATGCTGGCAAGTGCTGATTCTGCCGAGGCCTCAGTGAGTGGTACTGCGCAAACGTTTTCTACGACAAATACACAAGAAAGTGATGTTGACGAAGCAGACCGTCTTAAAACGAATGGCGATGTGATATTTACCAGTTCAATCAATGCGCCTGAGATCAACATTTTCAGTGCGCAACCCGGTGCACCTGCGCTGGCGACTTATCCTGTAGATACGCTCAATGATGCAAAGCTCAGCGGTTTATACCTTCGCAGCAATGCGAATCAACTGATCGCGCTATCTGGTGATAGCCCGCAAAATTTCCCGCTATGGGATAACTGGTTTACGCCCTCCCACTGGGCTGACCGAAAAACAGAAGTCTTTAGCCTTGATGTCGCCGTACCCACTGCGCCTGAACTGCAGCGTAAATTAACGTTGGATGGACAACTCATTAGCAGTCGACGCATAGGTTCTACACTCTATCTGGCTACGCGCCACACCCCCTCTATTGATGGTTTGACGGAATACCCGGAAGACGAACGAGCACTGCACACGAATCGTGATTTGATCAATGCAGAATCACTGGCAGAGATGATGCCTCACTATCAAATCAACGGTGGTAGCGAGCAGTCCTTGTTTTCGGTAGAGGACTGTTTTGTCGGTGATTATCAGCACCCCAAACAGCAGCAAAGCAGCATCATCGGTTTAATCGCGGTTGATTTAAACGATGCCACACTCACACCACGTGGCCAGTGCTATGTGGGTGATGCTGAGACGATTTATGCCTCTGCTAAAGCGATCTATCTGGCTACTACTCACGTTGCCTACGATGACAAAAGCAGCACCGAACTGCATAAGTTTTCATTGGATGGCGCAGTGCCCAATTATCGTGGGACTGGCAGTGTCAGCGGGCACTTGGGCTGGCAGCAAGACCTAAAGCCGTTTCGTATGAGTGAGCACAACGATGTGCTGCGTATTGTCACGTATACAGGGGATCAGTCAGACAGTGATCGTTCACCGACGACGCTCTACACACTCAGGGAAAATACAGCAACAGCCAGTCTGGACATTCTGGGTAGCCTGCCAAATGAGACTCACCCTGCTCCACTAGGTAAACCGGGTGAGCAAATCTATGCGACACGGTTTATCGCAGACAAAGCGTATTTGGTCACGTTCAGAACAACTGATCCGTTGTATATTGTGGACCTGACTGACCCCGCAAATCCATTTATGGCCAGTGAGTTAGAAATTAATGGTTATTCTGACTACTTACACCCGGTCGGCGAGAACTACTTGTTAGGTATTGGTAAAGATGCTGTGGCTGCGAACCAGACTGAAAACTCTAGTGATGTCATGGGCGACGGACGCGGCGCTTGGGTACAAGGTGTTAAACTCTCTTTGATCGATATCAGCGATGCATCAGCACCCTATGAAAAACAACAAATCATTCTGGGTAAGCGCGGCTCTGATACTGCCGCTTCACAGACACATCATGCCTTAACGTCGTTATTACGGGGCGATATATTGGAAATAGCCTTACCGTTAACGATTCATGATACGCCGTTTTTTGACGACATGCCCGACTCACCAAGTCAGTATTACCAATGGACCAAGGATACCCTGTATCGCTTATCCATCAACACCAACACTGGTGAGATACAAACATTAGCGGATATTGATTCAGAGCGTCGTCGTGACGACCCAATGTATTACTACTCGCAAGAATGGCAGCATGACCGCTCTGCAATCATTGATGATACTGTCTACTACCTACAAGGCGATAAAGTCATCAGCAACTGATGGCTCATTGCTTGGTGTAACTGATCGAGGTAGATCAATTCCTGAAGGCTTGTGTTGCTACATCTGGCAACGCTGCGGATGAAACAACACAGCCCATTAACTCTGTCGGGTACCTGATGTTATTCGTTATGAGCCACTCTTAGCTTCGCGAATTGCTGCCTTCAAAGCCTCCGCTTCACGCACACCTGTCATCAACTTACCGTTCAAATACATCGATGGTGTGGAAGCAGCCTGCGCTTTCTTAGCACTTTGCATATCCGCCGCCACCTTTTCTTTCACAGCAGAAGACTTCAGATCCGCTGCGAATTTTTCAGCATCCAAGCCTAGCTGTTTAACATAGCCATCAAACACCGGTTCAATCTCTTTAACACCTGTCCAGCGACTCTGATTATCAAACATCAGGTCATGCATCTCCCAGAATTTACCTTGTAAAGCTGCAGCCTCCGTGTAGTAAGCCGCAGTCAAAGCATGAGGGTGAATATTCGTCAGCGGGAAGTGGCGGTACACAAAGCGTATGCTCGACTTAATCGGTGCCCATACTTCTTTAATTGAACGATATTGTGTGGCACAGGCAGGACACTGAAAGTCGGAGTATTTCACAATCGTCAGTGGTGCATCCGGATTACCTTTCACGTGATCCGATGCAACAACCTCATCCACACTCGCGGCAGGCTGTACAACACCACGCAATACCGCGATTAAAATAGCGGCCAGAACAATGGCACCAATAGCCATATATACAATCTTCATCATGCCGGCTTTACGCTCTGCGGCGGCCTGCTTTTGTTCACGTATTTCGCGCTGCTGCTGTTTCTTACTCATTCATTTTTCCTATTAGTGTTATGGTTCAACGCCCCTCTATATCGCCTGACTCTATACCGTGAGTCAGGGCGAATCAAGTGAGCATTATTTAAGCCCAAGCTCCTGCAAACGCTCTGTCAAATAACTGCCGGCAGTATGCTTTTCTGACAAAACAACATCGGCACGAGGATGCAAAAACAGCGGAATCGACATACGGGCTTTTTTGCTATCAGCCCCCACAGGATTCACCACGCGGTGTGTGGTGGACGGGAAGTAATTACCGGAACACATCTCCAGCATATCCCCTACATTCACCGCAATATTACCGGGATCACAATCCACATCATGCCAATTCCCTTTAACATCTTGAACCTGAAGCCCCGGCTCGGTACTGGCGACCAAGCAAGTCAGTAGATTAATGTCTTCGTGTGCCGCGGCCCGAATAGCATTGGGTTGTTCGCTACCCTGCAGTGCCGGATAATTCAGAATCCGCATCAAGGTGCCCGGACTTTCATTAATCATATCGCTCAGGTTCATCGAGTAAGCGTTGCGTACCTGCTCCGGTGAGTTATCTTCTACCCAATTGAGCAGAATAGACGCCAGCGCGCGCAGCTGACCGTACAAACGATCCGTATCTGCCCGTAAATAATCCGGACACTTTCCCCAAGGGTAGTAGTGAAAGAATTCTTTCAGATCCTTTTGCGCATGATCCTTAGCATTCTCACTCAGATAAGGAAAAAATCCATCCTGATCATCCGGATCAAACAAGAAGTCACGCTTGTTAGGGTTAGCAAAAAATCGCGCCCAATCGGCATACACTTGCTCAACTAACGATGAGTCAATTGGGTGATTTTTTAAAATAGCGAAGCCGGTTCCCCGTAGCGATGCTGTAAACTGTTGGGCCGCGTCATCCGCGCGGCAGTCGACCGTTGTTACTTGCATAAATTCTGTGCCCCCGTAGGCGTTTAATGCGTAGTACCATGATAAGATATTTTTTTAACAAATGCGCCACAAGGAGGTCACATGAAAGTCTTTAACTTCGGCTCAATCAATATCGACCATATTTACCGCATCCCCCACTTTGTACGTCCTGGTGAAACCCTTGCCAGTGAGAGGTACCAAATGATGTTGGGTGGCAAAGGAGCAAATCAGTCAATTGCGCTGGCTCGTGCGGGTGTGATGGTGCAACACATCGGTAGAATCAGCTATCACGATGAATGGATTTGTCGCAAGCTGCAAAAAAACGGCGTTGGAGTTTACTGCCTTCAACACGTTGATGAACCTACAGGCCATGCCATTATTCAGGTCAGCGATGTCGGTGAAAATTCCATCTTATTATTTGGTGGCGCAAATCATGGCTTTTCAAAGCTCAGTCTAACGGAATATTTCGATAATGCTCAACCCGGCGATTGGTTATTGCTGCAAAACGAATGCAACCTCACTGAAGATGCGCTCCGGCTAGCCAAGGACCAGGAAATGACTGTCGCCTTCAACCCTGCCCCCATGACTAACGATGTTCTCAACTTACCGATGGAGTGCGTTGATTATTTAATCGTAAATGAAATCGAAGCAGAAGGTCTGGTGAATGACTCCGGACTAAACGCAGAGCAACCCAAAGCCTTACTGGAACAACTCCATCAACGCTACCCACACCTGAAAATTGTGTTAACGCTGGGTAAACAAGGCGTGCTTTATAAAGACACAGAACAAACACTGGCGATCCCCGCTGAGGTAGTCGATGTGGTTGATACAACCGCTGCAGGTGATACCTTTATTGGCTATTTCATTCAGCAATTAGTAGTGGGTGAGTCCATTAAAGAAGCATTGGAAATGGCGAATCGCGCTGCTGCCATTACGGTACAAACGCTGGGAGCTTCCGATAGCATCCCGCACATCACACAACTCATAAACGACGAACACTCTGAGGTTATTAATGCCTGAAAAAATAATAATCGATACCGATCCGGGTATTGATGATGCAATGGCCATCTTTTTTGCAATGGCTTCACCGGAACTGGAACTACTAGGCCTGACCACGACTTTCGGTAATGTCTCGGTTGATATGGCCACTCAAAATGCTTTACGCCTGGTAGAAATGAGTGGCAAAGATATTCCGGTAGCTCGTGGTGCATCATCGCCTTGGGTGCAGGCTTTATTGGATTATCCTGACTTTGTCCACGGTGCGGATGGCTTTGGTAATGTGAATTTGCCTGCGCCAAAAGGCGAGGCTATTGATCTTTCAGCCGCACAGTTTATTGTCAAAACTGTGCTGGAAAATCCTCACGACATTACCCTGATTGCGATCGGCCCGCTAATCAATTTGGCGTTGGCGTTGCATATTGAGCCAAAGATCGCTCAGTTGGTGAACAAGGTTGTGATTATGGGCGGCACCATCTTAGAAAGCGGCAATGTGTCACCGATTGCTGAGGCGAATATTTTCTGCGACCCACATGCGGCAGACAAAGTATTCAGTGCGGACTGGCATGTGCATATGATTGGATTGGATGTCACTCACAAAACGCTAATGATGGATGCTTTGCAGGAACGCGTCCGCGACAACAATCCAATGTGCGGGCAGTTTTTATATAATGCCGGACGCTTTTATGCGGACTTTTATAAAGCCCACCGGGGTGCTGAAGGCTGCTATGTACATGATGCATCGGCGATTGCCTATGCCATTGACCCCAGCTTATTCACCGTACTAAACGGGCCGGTTCGGGTAGCAACTGAAGGTGTGGCGAAAGGGCAAACCATTTTGAAACGCACGAATTACAAATATCGTGAGCGACATTGGGATAATATTACGGACAGTAGTGTGTGTATGGGGGTTAATGCTGAAGGCGTGTTAGCACTTTACGAAAAGGCCATGACTGCTTAGCTGCAAACCTACTGATTGCTATGACGCGGTGAGCAGCTACGAATAAGGATTCTGAAATGAAGAAGGGGGCCAGTCAGCCCCCTACTTTCCTTACACTCAAGTCCGGATCTTTATTTTATCCAGGCATCAACCGTTTCTTTATTTTCCTCAACCCATGCTTCAGCAACATCACGTGGGTCTTCCTTGTCTCGACCAATCTTCAGCTGCTACCCGCGCGGATTATCCAGCGGAATTCGGTGAAGAAATTGTAATTCGTCCGACACGCTCTGCATGTAAAGTGCAACTATGTTACAGTTTATCCAGACTTATCGATTAAATAATGACGATGACCCCTGAAGAAATTAACCGCACTGTCAGCCAATTACTCGACCAAGCCCCTGGTCGTAGCACGCGTGCTCGTGAGAGCGTACTCAATATACTACTGTCTGCACCTACCGCATTAAATCATCACAATATCGAAGAAGTCGCCAAGCAACGTGACTTGTCGATTGACCGTGTAACGCTTTATCGCACACTAGACTGGTTGGTTGAGCAAGGTGTGGCGCACCGCATCGCTAGTGTGAATCGTTCGTGGTATTTCAGTGCTGTTGCGCAACCTGATATGGAACCTCACGCGCACTTCCACTGTAAAAAGTGCCAGCAGATTTACTGTCTGGAAGATGTTCAGGCGGCCCCGATGCATAACCTCCCAAAAGAGTATCAACTTGAGGAAGCGGACCTTTGCCTGCAAGGTCAATGTGTTACTTGTAATCGCGATGCAAACGGCTGATATAGACAAACTTGCAACATTGTTGCATTAAATTATAATCGACTCACCTTCTAACAACATAAAATTATTATGAGATTATCTGCGAGCTTGATTAAGAAATCCCTGACAACGTCAATCGTGTCCTCTTTACTGCTATGTAACGCAGCGATGGCGGCCAGTCATTCTGAGCACACACAGCACGATGCACATGAGCACGGCGTAGCACGTTTAACAATTGCAACCACCGATGATGGCTTAGAGATTGGTTTAGAGTCACCAGCAGCAAACCTGTTTGGTTTTGAGCATCTCGCATCAACTGGCGAAGATCACCACACCATTCACAGCGCGGTTGAAACCCTGAAAAAGGGCAATGAGATCTTCTATGCGACGGCAGCAGCTGTATGCACACAGTCCTCTGTTGAAGTAGAGTCTGCTCAAGTTAAAGCACACGATCACGAAAAGCATGGTGATGAAGACCATGATCATGGCAAGCATGAAGAACATGCTGATCACGATGACCATGAATCAGGCAGTACCCATAACGATGTTGATGTGACCTGGAATTTCAAATGTGAAAAACCGAGCGAAATAAAGCGCGTTGATATCCGTTTATTCTCAACATTCCCGAAAGGTTTTGAAACCATCAGTGTTGACTGGATAAGTGCTGACAAAGCTGGCAACGTTGACTTATCAGCTGACGGTATGGTCTTGCTATCGCAATGAACATTGTCGAACTCGACCAACTTCGCTATCGCTGGCAAGGCCAGAGCAAAGATATCCTGCACATCCCTGAGCTGAACATCGCTCAGGGAGAGCACGTATTTTTGCGTGGCGAAAGTGGAAGTGGTAAGACGACACTGTTAAATCTACTGGCGGGTATTTTGACACCCAGTGACGGACATATCCGCCTGTTAGAGCACGACTTTCATCATGCGTCATCGATGAAACGGGATCGGTTTCGCGCTGATCACATGGGTGTGATCTTCCAACAGTTTAATCTCCTACCCTATTTATCAGCCACCGAAAACGTCACCCTGCCCTGTCATTTTTCGGCACGTAGGCGTGATAAAAGTGGTGATACTGAACAATCTGCAATCCAGTTATTAGATCATCTGCAACTTGATGAAAGCTTGAGAAATAGCATGGTGACGTCTCTGAGTGTGGGTCAACAACAACGCGTGGCGGTAGCGCGAGCGCTGATTGGCCAACCCGAGATAATCATCGCAGACGAGCCAACTTCAGCCTTGGATACCGGCACTCGTGACCGCTTTATCGAGTTATTATTCAGTAAAGCCGAAGCTCAAAAAAGCACTATTATCTTTGTCAGCCATGATCCACATATCGCCGAACACTTTCCACGTGTCATTGAGCTAAGCGAGATTAACAAAGCCTTATGATTCTTCTCAAACTGACTTGGCGCAGCCTGTGGAACCGACGCATCAGCGTTATCCTCACTTTAATTTCTATTGCCATTAGCGTGAGCTTGCTACTGGGCGTGGAGTATATTCGTAAAGAGGCGAAGAGTAGTTTTCTGAGCACTATCTCAGGAACGGATCTGGTGGTTGGCGCCCGCAGTGGCCCGGTTCAATTACTACTCTACAGTGTCTTCCGCATTGGTAACGCCACCAATAATATAGGCTGGGATACCTACCAAACGATTGCGGATAACAAGCGCGTGGACTGGACAATTACACTATCACTAGGTGATTCCCACCTCGGCTATCGGGTACTAGGGACGAATCAGGATTACTTCAAACATTATCGCTATGCCGACAAACGGCTATTGGCCTTTGAACACGGCAAACCTTTTGGCAGTGTGTACGAGGCGGTATTGGGGTCTGAAGTAGCCAAAACACTAGGCTACACGCTGGATCGTAAAATCACCCTCTCCCACGGCGCAGGCGCAACCAGTTTTTCCGAGCACAAGAACAAACCATTTACAGTGGTAGGCATTTTAAAGCCCACCGGCACTCCCATAGACCGCACTGTGCACGTAACGCTAGAGGGCATCGAAGCCATTCATATCGATTGGCAAGCAGGTGCGCCTGTAGCAGGTTTTGAAATCTCAGCCGAAAAAGCCGCTAAGATGAACTTGCAACCCGAAGTCATCACTGCCTTCTTAGTAGGACTAAAAAGTCGCTCAGCCACCTTCCGCTTACAGCGAGAAATCAACGACTACCGACAAGAACCTTTATTAGCGGTAGTACCGGGCGTCGCATTATCCGAGCTTTGGCAATCCATTGGGCAGTTCGAAGTCGTATTACGAATCATTACGATTTTTGTATTAGTTGCTGGTTTATTAGGTATGCTGACAACATTACTGTCGACGCTCAATGAGCGCCGCAGAGAAATGGCAATATTACGTGCCGTCGGGGCATATCCCTGGCAAATATTTTTGCTGTTTTTGTTGGAAGCGTTTCTAATTGCAGTGTTAGGGTGCTTACTTGGTTGTCTGATGGTATTTATCGGCGTTTTACTCGCACAACCTTGGGTAACCGCCGAATATGGTCTGCACCTGAGAACATGGCTACCTGGCTGGGATGATGCAAAGCTCATCGTTTTAATCACCATTGCTGCGGTAATCTTTAGTACATTACCGGCATTAATTGCTTATCGCCGCACCTTACAAGACGGCTTAACCGTTAAAATTTAGGTCACACACATGACACATCGATACATCGCCACCCTGCTACTCCCCTGCTTTTTATTAGCAGCCTGTGGTGGCTCGGATGACACACAAAGCAGCGACACTGCTGCAAAGCAAACGGCTAGCGATAGCAGTGGCAGCGCTCCTGTAAAAATACCGGAAGTTAACGCTGAGCAAGCCGCCGCACCAGCACTTGGAACGGCGGTCAGTGAAATCGTCGGCTCAAAGATGGATGCTGCCGGTAAAGCGAACCCCGAAGATGGCTTTACGGATATGGACTGGAACGACTTGCTTCCTGAAGGCTTTAAACCTGAGCAAATCATGGCTAAGTACCAAGCAGAGATTCAGGCAACTGAAGAAGGTTCGCCGGAAGAGCGCGTGCTTTATAAAAAGGTGATGGGTGAATTTAACAGCGCAGGCGCAAACCAATCACTCGACGGTAAAAAAGTGCGGATTCCCGGCTTTGTTGCACCGCTGGATACCAATGGCGATTTAGTCGGTGACTTCCTACTCGTGCCTTACTACGGCAGCTGTATTCACTCGCCACCACCACCGGCACATCAAACGGTGATGGTAGAACCTGCTGAGGGCAAAAGTGTATCGCTTAATGATATCTACCGACCAGTTTGGGTGGTTGGCGAAATTGAAGTAGACGAGATTGATACCGACCTTGCCAAAGCGGGATATCAAATTAAAAATGCCAAGGTTGTGCCATATACGCAGCCTGCACACTAACTAATAATCACCAAGTCTGTTTCTGTTACCCCCTCTGAGCGATGATGTCATTGCTGCACCATAAATCTCAGTAATCTCTTTGCTGATATCTTCACAACACCTGAGTAGTAACAGTGATTTTACCAACTCCATCTGGGTTTCAACTCTGGGGTCACTAAAATCGCTTAAACAAATATCTCCGTACTCTAAGGCTCTGGAAAGCTCATTACCCTCAAAGCTTGCGACTATCTGCTGATTGTTTTTGTTTTTTACCTGAACAAAAGGCTGCGGCCGATCCAGCCATGCATCAATATAAAAGGTCATTACCAACTCCTTAACTTGATTGGAAATAAACCTGGCTTGCATCAGCGATATGAGTGAAAGAGAGAGATGCTGGCTCGGTTGAGGACATTTCAGCGTTACATGCACGATTATTTTCATCATAGGCATGCACTTATCACTACACGGGAGCACTGGCAGAGCAAACCGCTGAAATGTGGAATGATTATAGTCATGGAACCACCTGAAATGCAAACGATTCTCATTAACTTTTATTTACAAAGAAAAATTACATCGCCTACTTCACTTTTTCACGACTGTAACAAAGCCGTAACAATGCACTGATACCCTCGTGTAATCTATGAAGGAGATAAGACATGAGTGACTTTAACGAATTTGATGACGTGAATTTTCCACGTGAAGAAAAATCTGAATTTAACAATATTGTTGATCGTGCGATTACACGCCGCGGCTTCCTTGGCTTAAGTGCTGCATTTGGTGTTTCTGCATTCGTTGCAAGCACTGGTATCCCACAGACTGCTCAGGCAAAAGCGATGAGCAAAGTCATGGGCTTTGACAATATCCCAATGTCTGGCGCTGACACCATCACACTACCAAAGGGCTACAGCTGGAAAACGCTGATCTCCTGGGGTGAGCCACTATTCTCAAAGGGCGTACCTTTTGACCACAAAACTCGCGGCACGGGTGAAAGTCAGGAGCTAGCGTTTGGCGATAATAATGACGGCATGTCATTCTTCCAAATGTCTGATGATCACGGTGTATTCGTTGTCAATAACGAGTATGTAAACCGCGACATTATTTCTCCAAATGGTATCGAAACAGCGGATGATGTGCGCAAAGGTAAAGCTGGTCACGGTGTGAGTGTATTTGAAGTAAAACTTGTAGATGGCAAGTGGACGCTTCAGGTTGACGCTAAACTAAACCGTCGTATCACTGCTGACTCTCCAATGGAAATTACTGGCCCGGCAGCGGGTGATGATCTACTAAAAACGGCCGCAGATGCAAGCGGAACTAAATCACTCGGCACGTGGAATAACTGCGGTAACGGTCGCACACCTTGGGGCACGTACCTTGCCTGTGAAGAAAACTTCAACGGTTACTTCGCTTCGACTGACGAGAACTTCGACGGCGGCGCTCAGAAGAAGCGCTACGGAGTTGGTAACAAGGACTGGGGTTACAACTGGTTCAAGTTTGATGAGCGTTTTGACATCAGCAAGCACCCTAATGAGCCTAACCGTGCAGGTTACATCGTAGAAATCGATCCAATGGATCCAACTTCTACCCCTAAGAAGCGCACTGCTCTGGGTCGTTTCAAGCACGAGAATGCTGAAGTTGTAGTTGCTAAAGATGGCCGCGTTGTGGTTTATCTGGGTGACGATGAGCGTGGTGAGTTCTTGTACCGTTACGTGTCAGATGGCAAGTTTGTTGAAGGCGACAACGCTAACAACGACAAGCTACTAAACGAAGGTACGTTATACGTTGCTAAGTTTGGCGAAGCGAACGATGAGCTTGCAGGTAAAGGTGAGTGGATCGAGCTGACTCATGGCAAAAACGGTCTGACTGAAGAAGCTGGTTTCAAGTCACAGGCAGAAGTGCTGATCTTTGCTCGTATGGCTGGTAGCGTCGTTGGTGCAACAACAATGGATCGTCCTGAGTGGGTTGCTGCTAACCCAACAAAGGTTGAAGCTTATTGCGCTCTAACCAATAACAAAAACCGTGGCAAGAAGCCAAACGCTGGCGGTGATGAAACACCAGTTGGAGGACCAAACCCTCGCGCGGGTAACCTATATGGCCAAATCGTTCGTTGGACGCCAGCGGATGAAGATCACGCTGCAGCGACGTTTGATTGGGACTTGTATGTATTAGCAGGTAACCCAGCGGTACATCAGGACATTCGTAAGGGTTCTGCAAACGTAACGCCAGATAACATGTTTAACTCACCTGACGGTATTATCTTTGATAAAGCGGGTCGCCTTTGGATTCAAACTGACGGTAACTACAGCAGCAAGGAAAATTTTGCTGGTCAGGGTAATAACCAGATGTTGTGTGGTGACCCTGAAACCGGTGAAATTCGCCGCTTTATGGTCGGCCCGGTTGCTTGTGAAGTAACAGGTGCAGCATGGTCTGAAGATGGTAAGACAATGTTTGTTGGTATTCAGCATCCGGGTGAAAAAGGCAAGCCTTCACACTTTCCGGAAGGCGGTGACTCTGTCCCACGTTCTTCAGTGATTGCAATCACTAAGGATGATGGCGGTGTGATTGGGGCTTGATTAGCAGATCACTGTTGTAGATTTAGAGGGGCTACTTTTGTAGCCCCTTTTTGTTGTCTAAAAAAATTTATCGCGACCATGTGGAGTCATAAAGTCGATCACAGGCCCATTGGGCACAATGCCTGTTGGGTTGATCGACGCATGACTCCCAAAATAATGTGTTTTGATGTGGTCCATATTGACCGTCTCAGCCACACGTGGAATTTGATACAGCTCCCGCGTATATGCCCATAAATTCGGATAATCAACCAAGCGTCTTTTGTTGGTTTTAAAGTGGTTGTAGTAGACCGCATCAAAACGCACCAGCGTCACAAACAATCTCCAGTCCGCTTCAGTGATTTGATTGCCTAACAAGTAACGGTTGCTTGATAGTCGCGACTCGACATCGTCCATAGTCTCAAACAAACGCTCATACGCCTGGTTGTAAGCATCCTGCGTGGTAGCAAAACCACATCGATAGACGCCATTATTTAGGTTTTCGTATATCGGTTCGTTGACTGCATCGATTTCGTCACGCAAGGCTTCAGGGTAAAGATCCAGTGCTTTATCAGAGGAAAATTCATTAAACGCTGAGTTGAACATGCGGATAATTTCAGACGATTCATTGTTGACGATAGTCTGCTGTTTCTTGTCCCACAGCAAAGGCACCGTCACTAATCCATCGAAGTCAGGATCAACTTTCTGGTAGTTCTCAGCAAGGTAGTGCGCGCCATTCACATGATCCACTGTTGAGCCGAGATAGTCACCAAACAACCAACTCTCTTTCGGCATAATAGGATGAACCACCGACACCGTAATCACATCTTCCAAGCCCTTAAGTGCACGCACAATTAGCGCCCGATGCGCCCATGGGCAAGCGTATGACACATACAAATGGTAGCGATCTTTTTCCGCTGCAAAGCCACCCTGACCACTCGGTCCGGGGCTGCCATCAGGAGTTATCCAATTGCGAAAACCGGAGTCCTCACGCACAAAATCACCCTTTTTCACTTTCCATGTTCCTCTTGCCATCACTGACTCCTAAACTAAATATGATTTAATTGACTATGTTGAAGATTATGCGTGTTGCGACGAATTGGATAAAGTAAGCTAAAATGAATTGATTATTCTGATTTTCGCAACAATAAGGTGGCAGCATGGATCGTTTTGAGAATATGAGAATATTCATTCGCGTGGTGGAGTCCGGCAATATCAGCAAAGCGGCGGATCGTTTAGGCGTGGCAAAATCTGCAGTCAGTCGTCGCTTAAAAGAACTCGAAGCACACCTTGGTGTTGAGCTATTTCATCGGACCACCCGTCGCATGAATCTCACAGATACCGGACAAGCTTTCTACCAACAATCAGTCCGCATATTGGAAGATTTATTAGAGGCAGAACTAGCTGTTTCAGAAGCACATGGCGTATTAGCTGGCCGTCTTAAAGTGGCACTTCCCTCAAACTTTGGAACCCTGCACATTGGCCCGGCCATCAATGATTTTCTCAAGCTGCATCCCAATATCGAGTTCGACTTAGATTTCAATGACCGTCAGGTAGACATCATGCAAGAGGGATTTGATCTGGCTATCCGCATTGCTAAATTACCAGACTCAAGCTTTATCGCCCGACGCCTAACCTCGATTTCACATGTTTTATGCGCCAGTCCTGATTACCTGAAACAACATGGCACACCGCAAACGATTGAAGACTTACCCGACCACCAATGCCTTGCCTATAACCTAGTCGATGACTTCAAAGTCTGGACCTTGACCAATGCAAATGGCAAGCCTCAACAAATCACCGTACAACCAACACTCGTCGCCAGCTCTGGGGAGTTTTTGAGGGATGCAGCAGTCAGCGGCCAAGGCATTACCTACTTGCCCACATTTATTGTACACCAACACATTGAACGTGGTGAGTTGCTACCTTTGTTTAGTCCATGCACTAGTTTGAATATTGATGCTTATGCCATTTACCCTCAGACCCGTCATTTATCTCAACGGGTGCGAGTGTTTGTGGACTTTTTAGTGCAGCGGTTTGATGGTACGCCGTATTGGGATACTTGTATATTGAGTGATTAGAAGGATATTCATTGCAGGTAGATATTGATATCTAACACACAATGATACAATATATCATATCAACTTAATTGGTATGACTATGAAGAGCATTATCGAAAATATCAAACAGGCCGAACACAACTGCAAAGCGCACGGTGTCCGCCTAACCAGCAAACGTAAACAAGTCTTGTCTGGTTTATTGCAAGCAGACAAAGCACTGTCCGCTTACGAGCTCGTCGACCAATGTAAGGATGAATCTGGCAAAACGATGCCCGCCATGTCGGTCTACCGGATTCTGGATTTTTTGGAAGAAGAGCACCTCGTTCATAAATTAGATTCAAACAATAAATATGTTGCCTGCTCACATATCACTTGCTCTCACGGTCATGAAGTCACCCAGTTTTTAATCTGCGAAAAGTGCCAACGGGTTGATGAAATCAATATTGAACAATCAACGATCGAACAACTTCAAAGCAATGTAGAAAGCGCAGGCTTTCATCTAATCAGTCCTCAATTAGAAATGAAATGCATCTGTGAAAATTGCAATCATGACCATGAATAAACTAACTTTTAACAAACCTCGAAATACTAATTGATATGCCGACCCACACACCTGCTGCAGTAGGTAAAACTGAAGAAACCCGCATACCGGTTACTGTTCTCACTGGTTTTTTAGGTAGTGGTAAAACCACCTTACTCAACAATCTGCTCCTGCCATCCTTCTGGGAAGGACGATCACAAACTCAGCCTCTCACCGCCGTGGTGATGAACGAGTTTGGCAGCGTCGGCATTGACCATCAACTCCTTGAAAAGATTGACGTACCCATTGCCTTACTCAATGGTGGTTGTGTCTGTTGTGAGATTCAGGGAACACTGCTACCTACCTTGAAGAATCTCTGGATGGGAAGAAACAATGGTGACATACCACGCTACGAACGCATCATCATTGAAACCACAGGCGTGGCTGATCCAACATCCATTATGGAAACCTTACTGAGATCTAGCTGGGTTGCTAAACGCATGTACTTGGATGGTGTCGTAACTACGGTTGATGCGGTATTTGCCAATCAACAACTGGATGAAAACTTTGAACCTAAAATACTCAGT
>NZ_QGKM01000008.1 GCF_003172875.1 Leucothrix pacifica
AACTATCCTGACATAGGGGGGCGAGTAGCGCGTGTAGGTTGAGTAGGGTGTAGCGGTTGAAACTAATGTCCTCAGCAGAGTTGACCAAAAACTCGATAGCATCTTTGTGGTTTAAAATCATTTGCGCTTCAAGCGGTTTGTGGCCTGAGGCTATTTGCCCGAAGTCGATTAAGCGGCGCGAGTCGAGTAGCGAGTAAGTGTTACCTTCGAGGCGGCTAGAATTCCACGACAGGTCGATCAATAAGCGATTGATGATGTGTTTTGCATAGGTTCCCGCAGGTTGAGGCGCAATTTTTTGTGCCCCAATTGACTGGAGGTGTTGCCGCTCAGTGTCACTCAGGTATTGGCTGACATTCGGTCGGTAGTGATTCAAAAAGTCATAGTTGTAGCCCACCACTTTGCGCTTATGTAGCGCTTGGCGTAGGTATTGCTGGCTTTTTTTTGCTTCATCAGACACGGGAAGCACTGGCTCTGACTCGTTAACCGACGATGGTTTTTCAGGCATAGTGGTGTCGTAAATTTGTGTCGCAAGCACATACTTAGTTGCGCGACCTTTGCCTTGTTGGGCAATGCGTTGTTGCTGGACGAGTTTCTTGAGCTGGTATTGAAGTGTGCGCAGGGGGAGTGCTTTGGGGAGTTGCGCAAGTATTTGTTGCGCAGAAAGGCTTTCCTGATTGGCTTTGAGGCAGTTCAGGATAGTGTTTTCTTGGTTTGATGGGATGTTTGCGTAATTCATATTGGTTTGCGTGATAATGTTTTATACGCAATTATATCGCGAATCGCGCAACTTTAAAAATAATCACGCAATAGAGTGTGATCATTAAAGCTGGAAATCTTTTAGCTTGAGATATACTTTAGTTACCGGTGCTCCATTACCATTTGAACGTATGAATGCAGGTGAATTAATCTATATTCACCGCGAGACAAGCGATAGAAATACATTAGCGGTGGACAGGAAATTTCATCGATCGTAAAAATAGAATGAATCATTCGCAATAAGTCATTTTACAGAAGTAAACTAATAATCCATAGTTAAGCCATCACATAGACACATCTATGTAATCAAGCTAACTCACAATAATTGAAATCGGAGGTAGACAATGTCTGCAGGTAAATGCCCAGTAATGCACGGCGGTGCAACAGAGACCAATCAATCAGTGATGGAGTGGTGGCCAAACGCGCTGAACCTCGACATCCTGCACCAGCACGATACAAAAACGAATCCACTCGGTGAAGATTTCAACTACCGTGAAGCGGTGAAAACACTCGATGTTGAAGGCTTGAAAAAAGACCTGACGGCACTGATGACAGACAGCCAGGACTGGTGGCCAGCAGACTGGGGTCACTACGGTGGCTTGATGATCCGCATGACGTGGCACGCAGCGGGTTCATACCGTACTACTGACGGTCGAGGTGGAGCTTCTACCGGTAACCAACGTTTTGCCCCATTAAATTCATGGCCTGACAACGTCAACCTCGATAAAGCACGTCGCCTGCTTTGGCCTATCAAGAAGAAGTACGGCAACAAGTTGAGCTGGGCTGATTTGCTAGCTTACGCCGGAACCATCGCTTATGAGTCAATGGGTCTGAAGACTTACGGTTTTGCGTTTGGTCGTGAAGACATTTGGCACCCTGAGAAAGATGTTTACTGGGGTTCTGAGAAAGAGTGGTTAGCACCAAGTGGTAGTGAAGGCAGCCGTTATTCTGGCGAGCGTGATCTTGAGAATCCACTGGCCGCAGTAATGATGGGTCTGATTTATGTTAACCCTGAGGGGGTTGATGGTAACCCTGATCCACTCAAGACAGCACATGATATTCGCGTGACGTTTGATCGGATGGCGATGAACGATGAAGAGACGGTTGCGCTGGCAGCCGGTGGTCACACGGTCGGTAAGTGTCACGGTAATGGTGATGCGGATCTGTTAGGTGCTGATCCTGAAGGTGCAGATATCGAAGAGCAGGGCTTTGGCTGGATGAACAACACCAAGCGTGGTATTGGTCGCGATACTGTTTCGAGTGGTATTGAAGGTGCATGGACATCTAATCCAACCAAATGGGATGGCGGCTACTTTGATCTGCTTTTGAACTACGACTGGGAGTTAAAGAAGAGTCCTGCAGGAGCTTGGCAGTACGAGCCAATTAACCTTCCGGAAGAGAAAAAGCCGGTTGATGTAGAAGATTCATCCATCCGTAAAAATCCGATTATGACAGATGCGGATATGGCGATGAAGATGGACCCTGAGTATCGTAAGATTTCTGAGCGTTTCCACAATGATCAGGAATATTTCTCAGAAGTGTTTGCACGCGCTTGGTTCAAACTGACTCACCGTGATATGGGCCCGAAGGAGCGTTATATAGGCCCAGACGCACCACAAGAAGATTTGATCTGGCAAGACCCTGTTCCAGCGGGTAATAAGAGCTACGATGTTGATGCTGTAAAAGCGAAGATTGCTGATAGTGGTCTGAGCGTAAGCGAGATGGTTTCAACGGCTTGGGACAGTGCAAGAACATTCCGTGGTTCAGACCTACGTGGTGGTGCGAACGGTGCACGTATTCGCTTAGCGCCTCAAAAAGACTGGGAAGGCAATGAGCCGGCTCGTTTACAAAAGGTATTATCTGTACTCGAGCCAATCGCTGCTGACAAGGGCGCAAGCATTGCTGACGTGATTGTACTGGCGGGTGTTGTGGGTGTAGAGCAAGCGGCTAAAGCAGCTGGTTTCGATGTCCCGGTACCATTCGAGCCAGGTCGTGGTGATGCGACGAGCGAGATGACTGACGAAGATGCATTCGACGTGCTAGAGCCTGTGAGCGACGGATTCCGTAACTGGATGAAGAAAGATTACGTGGTGACTGCTGAAGAGTTGTTGTTAGATCGCGCTCAGTTAATGGGCCTGACGGCTGCTGAAATGACGGCATTAGTTGGTGGTATGCGCGTGATTGGTACGAACTACGGTGATACCAAGCACGGTGTGTTTACAGATAATGTCGGCGCCTTAAGCAATGACTTCTTTGTTAATCTGACGGACATGGCTTACACATGGAAGCCAACTAGCAAAAGCGAGTATGCGATTGTAGATCGCGCTTCTGGCGAGACTAAGTTCACGGCAACTCGCGTTGACTTGGTGTTTGGTTCTAACTCTATTCTGCGTGCTTATGCTGAGGTGTATGCTCAGGATGACAATAAAGAGAAGTTTGTTAAAGACTTCGTCGCAGCATGGACTAAAGTGATGAATGCGGATCGGTTTGATCTGGCTTAATTGCTGATAGTTTGTTTAGGCTGAGAGAGCCCGCGTCGCGTTTTTTGTGGCGCGGGCTTTTTTATTACCTGTTGTTTCTAATATCAAGCGGCCGTTTTCAACCCAAGTAATTAGTGAGCCCCTGCTTTAATTGCTAGTTGTTGTCTTAAATTAGCAGGGATAACTCTTCTTCCTTGCTTACGTATTAGCCTTAATAATATCTCGCAACACCATGGGTAAGATTCCTTTGTGCTTAATCTGATCAAGCTCTGAGGAAGTATCCACACGAGAATGTAACGCTAAGGTTTCTGAAGAGCCATCAGTTCTATGGATAACCAACTCCACTTTGCCCCTAGGCTCCAACGTGTCAATGCTATTGAGATCAAACGTTTCTGATCCATCCAAACTTAGCGAGTGCATAGTAACGCCATCAGGCAATTGCAACGGCAGTATTCCCATGCCGACTAGATTGGATTTATGGATACGCTCAAAGCTGTCAGCGATGATAGCCCTGACACCAAGTAGCGCTGGGCCTTTGGCTGCCCAATCGCGTGAAGATCCTGTGCCGTAGAGCTTGCCACCGAATACGACACTTGGTGTGCCTTCCTTACGATAGCGAGCAGCAGCATCATAAATAGACATATTAGTGGGTTTGCCATCGGGGGAGTAATGCGTTGTTACTGCACCCGTTGTTCCCGGCAGCATAAGGTTTCTGGCTTTCACGTTACCGAAAATACTGCGTAACATGACATGGTGATTACCACGGCGCGCGCCGAGCGAGGTTAGGTCGTCTTCGGCGACACCTTGAGAGACTAAATACTCTCCTGGCGACGAGTCGGGACGAATACGGCTAACTGGCGAAATATGGTCAGTGGTTGTGTTGTCATCACACATCACCAACATGCGTGCACCAGTAATGTTATCAAGTGCATCCTTTGGAGGCTCTACTGAGAAATCGTCAAAGAAGGGGATTTCTTGAATGTAGGTAGAGTCTGGGTTCCAATCGTACACGGGGCCTGTGGGTGCTTGGAGCGCGCGCCACGTGTCTGGGCCGTCTAACGAGTTTTCATAGGTGTCAATGAAAGCGTCAGGGTCCATACAAGACTGCATGGTTTGTCTAATTTCGGCATCACTCGGCCAGATGTCTGTTAAGAACACATCATTGCCTGTTGCGTCTTGCCCAAGCGGTGATTGAGTCACGTCAATATTGACATTCCCCGCCAGCGCCATTGCGACCACTAACGGTGGCGACATGAGAAAATTAGCGTCCACGTCAGGGTGTACACGACCCTCAAAGTTTCGATTACCTGACAGCACGGATGCCACCACGATATCGTGAGTTTGTAAAGCGTCTTCAATGCTTGGTGCAAGCGGGCCAGAGTTACCCACACAGGTGGTGCAACCATAACCTGCAGTATTAAAACCGAGTGAATTCAGGTGTTGCTGTAGTCCAGCTTTGGTTAAAAAGTCGGTCGCCACCGGTGAACCAGGGGCTAAGGATGTTTTTACACCATCGGGCACTTTCATACCGCGTTCATTGGCTTTCTTGGCCACTAGGCCAGCTGCGACCAGCAAGCTTGGGTTGGAGGTATTAGTACAGGAGGTAATCGCTGCGATGACAATATCGCCATCTTTTAACTTACGACCGGGCAACGGAGAGAAGCTACCATCGTCTTCCGTTTTCATCGGCGTTACTGTGGCGATTTCGGGTGTGCGATCGCCTTCAGCGGCTGCTTTTTGAAAAACATGACCAATCTGTGCTAATGGCAGTCTGTCCTGTGGTTTTTTTGGCCCTGCAACTGAGGGTTTTACGGTAGATAAATCCAGTTTTAGCAAGTCAGTGTATTTCGGCAGTGGCTGGCCGGGTGACCATGTCATGTTTTGTGCTTTGTAAAAAGCCAATGGGAGCTCACCATCACGCCCCGTCGACTTTAGGTATTCTGCGGAAATACCATCGAAGGGGAAGAAGCCCATGGTCGCGCCATACTCGGGTGACATATTGGCGATGGTTGCACGGTCAGGTAAGGAAAGGTTCGCGCTGCCTTCGCCGATATATTCAACGAATTTGCCCACAACACCGCCTGGGTATTTTCTTAGCATTTCGGTAATGGTCAGTACAAGATCGGTTGCCGTAACACCTTCTCTCAATTGCCCTGTCAGTTCGACACCGACGACTTCTGGCGCGAGCATTTGCATGGGCTGTCCAAGCATGGCAGCGCCTGCTTCAATGCCTCCCACTCCCCAGCCAACTGTGCCTAGCGCATTTGCCATTGGTGTGTGACTGTCCATGCCAATTAGTGTATCAGGCACCATTAAGTCATTAATTTCTAGGTAGCCTTGCGCCAGATACTCTAAGTTGACCTGATGCACAATCCCCGTTTGTGGCGGAATGATGCGAATCGTCTTGAATGCCTGAGCCCCCCATTTTAAAAAGGTATAGCGTTCTTTGTTTCTGAAGGCCTCAAGTTGCCCATTTATTTTAAGTGACGCAGGGCTGCCTGTGTTATCCATCGTCACTGTGTGGTCAATGACCAGATCAGCACGTACTAATGGCTCTATAATTTTGGGATCTAATCCCATGCGCTCTATGGTCGAGCGCATGGCCGCAAAGTCGACAATGGCGGGTGTGCCACTGAGGTCGTGCATAATGACACGGCCCGCAGCAAATGGTATTTCGACTGGCTTTTTACCTTGATGTTCTGGCCATGTGCCGAGCGCGTGAACCTGTTCGGCAGTGACGCCGTTTTTCCCGACATTGCGAGCGATACCTTCCAGTATTGGACGAAGGGAGAAAGGAATGTCGTCGAGGTTGAAACCAAATAATTCTGCCGTCACAGGCAAGCTGTGGTAACTGTGGGTTGTTCCTGAGAGTTTTTTTATAGACTGGGAAGGGTCAAAATTATTGGGATACGTCATTTTCAGAAGTGCCATATTCAAGGTTAAAGAGTGTTTATTTCAAATGCTTCAAATATTCTTAAACCCAATGTAATTGTTGACAATTGATGTGTCAATTAACAGAATATTATCTAATACAGTGCTTTAAGCTGAGCAATTGTCAACAATGTGTCGGTAGCAAGTAGCTTGGGTATCCATGAAAAAGACAGAAAAACAAATGACACTTTCCTCTAAAGTCTACGAAACGGTGAAAGAAAAAATCATCAGCGGTGAGATTGCCCAAGGTAGTAAAATTACCGAGGATAGCCTTTCAAAAGAGTTTGGTATCAGTCGTGGCCCTTTGCGTGAAGCGTTGCGTCATCTGGAAAGCGACCGATTGGTTAATCGTATTCCGCATGCTGGTATTCGTGTTGTGACGCTCACAAAAGACTTAATGAAAGATGTTTACGTTATGCGTGAAGCACTGGAAGGCATGTCTGCGCGTTTGGCGGCTGAGAATATGACCGCAAAACAGGTTGGGGAGTTGTTTTCGCTGCTTGACGCTCATGAGGAAGAAATTCACAAGAAACGGGGCAAGCTCTATTTTCAGAATGAGGGTGACTTAGACTTTCACTATAAAATCGCTGAGGCGAGTAACAATAATTGGCTTCGTGACTTGCTGAGTGGAGAACTATATCAGTTACTACGAGTCAGCCGTCACCACACATGTCAAATCCCAAATAGACCGCACAAGGCATTGGCGGAGCATAGAAATATTGCGATGGCAATTGAAAGTCGAGACCCCGAATTGGCTGAGTTACTGATGCGTCGACATATTAGTGGCGCATGGAAGCAAGTAGAGCAGGTTGTGCTCAAACTTAAATATTAACTCACATAAGCATTAGTCTTTTTCTCATGCCCAATACTCGTATTCGGACCATGGCCTGACACCACCACGACCTCATCATCCATCGTCCAAAGCTGGCTTTTAATCGATTCCATCAACTCCTGATGATTACCCCGTGGAAAGTCAGTACGTCCCACTGAACCAGCAAACAACACATCCCCCACAAACACAATTTTTGCCGATTCATTGAGCAGCACAACATGTCCCGGTGTATGGCCTGGCGTGAAGCGCACTTCAAAAGTTTCCTCGCCTAGTGTCAGTGTATCGCCGTGGTTTAACCATTGTGTTGGACGAAATGCTTCATGTGGAGGGAAGCCGAACATCTGTGATTGCTGGGGTAGGGCGTCCAGCCAAAACGCATCTTCTTCCTGCGGGCCAATGATCGGCAGCTTGTAACGCTCAGCCAGTGGCACAGTCCCGCCTACATGATCCAAATGACCGTGAGTTAGCCAAATCGCAACCGGTTTCAGTCCTTCTTTTTCGACAACAGCGGTCAACTTGTCGATATCACCACCGGGATCGACAAAGGCACACTCTTTAGTTTTTTCGCACCAGATGACGCTACAGTTTTGCTCGAAAGGCGTGACGGGAACGGATTGGTATTTCATATGCTGCTGTCCTGAGTGAAGGTATGCGTGAATACTAGGGAGCTGTTTGGTAAAAATCAATGCCCCGGTGAATGGCGCAACATTGAAGTATTGCGGCACTGTTTCGGTGGGCTTGATAAATACACCCAGAAACGTAGGTGCATACTGGCAAACTCATATAAAACCGATAAAATCCGGCACATACTATTTCAGTTCGAGACCTCCTTGTGACTACTAACGACACTGCAACGCTGCAAAACGATACCATCAAGCACACCACTTGTTATGAGTGTGATGCGAACTGTGCTTTTACCGTGACTATAAATCCCGAAGGCGTCGCCACTAACGTTGAGGGTTTGCCGAATTGCCCGCGTGGTCAGCTGCAGCTGGAGCGCCAATATCATCCGGATCGTTTGTTATATCCACTAAAGCGAGTGGGGCCGCGCGGTTCTGGTGGATTTGAGCGAATTAGCTGGGATGAGGCATTGACGACGATTGCCGAAAAACTGGAAGAAGGCAAGCAGCAACATGGTGCGCCCGCAGTGGGCTTTTTTGCAGGTTATACCAAGGAAGCGCGTCCGCAGTTACAGCGCCTTGCTCATGCCTTTGGGAGTCCTAATTACCTGACGGAGTCGGGCTGTTGTTTCTCCTCAACCATGGTCGCGGAAAAGCTGACATTTGGCTACAAAGTCAAAACAACCTCCACGGTATCATCGCCTAAAACGCGCTGTGTACTGGTGTGGTCGACTAATGCGTCGGGGTCGATTCCGCCATTTGAAAATCATCACCTAAATGAAAAGAAGCGTGGGCGTAAAATGGTGGTGGTTGATCCACGCAGAACAGAAACAGCAGAGCTTGCAGATATCCATTTACAAATTCGTCCCGGCACGGATGGCGCATTGGCGTTAGGTTTTCATCATTTGATCTTTGAAAACGGCTGGCAGGATCAGGATTTTCTGGATGAGTGGGCCAATGGTCTGGAGGCTTTTCGTGAGTACATTAAAGACTTCACGCCGTCACGAGTCGCTGAGATTTGTGGGATAGATGAGGCGGACTTGCGTGCTGCGGTTGAGATGTTTGCGACGGAGTTACCCTCGCAAATTGCCATGTCACCGACCTCCACGGTGCAGCATAGTAATGGTTTCCAGAACCATCGGGCGATGATCTTGTTATCGGCCTCACTGGGAATGATTGATAAAGAGGGCGGAAATCGCTTCTTTAACGACAAGGTGTTGCCTAAGCCAATTGAAATGTTTGATGTGTGCCTGAAGGAGTTGCCGCCACGCATTGGTGATGAGGTGTTCCCGATCTGGACGAAATACTGGCCAGCTGCACAAAGCATGCTGATGCCGGATTGTATTCTGGAAGGAAAGCCACAAAAGTTGCGTACCTTATTGGCGATGGGTATTAACACCGCGATGTGGGCAAACTCCAAACGCATGGAGCGCGCGCTGGGTGAGCTGGATTTCTTTGCGGTATCGGACTTCTTTCATAATCCGGCGACCTTGCAGGCGGATATTGTATTACCTGCGGCGACCAGCCTGGAGCGTAGTGCGCTGATTGCCTATCCCGGCTGTGCTTATCAGGGGGAAGTGAAATACCGTCGCCAAGCCTTGCCACCACGCGGTGAAGCCAAGCCTGATGCACAAATCTTTTTGGAGTTGGGCGTGAAAATGGGCATGGCAGACCAGTTCTGGAATGGTGACTTGGATGCTTCCTGGGCCGAGATGGCCGAGGGATTGCCGGATGAGGTGCGTGAGGAGGCGTATGAAAAGCCAGAGGGGGTCACGGTGTATAGTGATGTCATCGATGAGCTGGTGGATGCCGGTTATATGGATGCGGATCGTCAATGGCGTTTGCACGGTTTTAAAACCGTCACGGGTAAGATTGAGTTTGATTCTCAGGAGTTACGCGAGCAAGACTATGATGGTTTGCCGCTGTATAAAGAGCCAGTGGAGAGCCCTGTTTCCAGTCCGGATGTGTTTGCAGATTATCCTTTGGTACTGACCTCGGGTGGTCGTCAGAAGTACTTCACGCATTCGCAACAACACAATATTGCCAAGCTATTAGACTTTGACCCCAAGCCGCGTATTCAGATTCACCCTACTGATGCTGCTGCTCGTGGGATTAAGCACGATGATAAGGTGGAAGTCAGCACACGTCGCGGTATGGTGACGTTTTATGCGGATGTCACCGATGTAATGAAGCCGGGCGTGGTGCATTGTTTCCATGGCTGGAATGAGGCGAATGTGAATGATCTGACGGATGATTCGTGTCTTGATCCGATTAGTGGGTTTCCGGCGTTTAAGTCTCTATTGTGTGAGGTGAAAGTCTCTGATACTACAGCCTGAGTGTACGTGTCATAAAAACCTCACCATATTGTTGTGCCTGATGAATGATTTTGTCACACGTACTTTGTGAAGTATCAGGCGGTAATATCACTCCCGCACAGGTTCCGCTGTGCGTGGCAACTACCCCTAAAATATCCCAGCTTTCAGCATGTGATAGCACGTTCTTTAGCCAGTGATTATGGGTTCTTCGGGCATGAATCGCTGCGGATTTTGTAGCGCACCGGGCTATTTTAAGGTCATCTCGTTGCATAAAAGCTTCTGCTAAAGAATGATATAGCTGGTCGTAGCTTGTGATGTAGTCATCATCAAATCTGAGCGTAGAATTGTAAGCCTGAGTTGATAGCGTACCGCCCTGATCAATGCCAATGATCTGATAGTCCGGTATATACTTAAAGTCTTGTAGCAGTTTCCCACGGCGGTGATCGTAAGCCACACAACTTTCATAGTGCAGCGGGTCGTGTTGCTCGATCTTAACCAACAATTCCGAAATAGCTGTTTGTATGAGTTGAAAGTCGAATCCAGACTCAAATGCACGAATCACAGCCAATAAATCAGCAGTACTAGAACTCAAACCTTTACCGATTGGAATATTACTTTCAAAGCCTAGTTGTATTGAAAGGCCTTGCTGTAACTCCAACTTAGTGACGAGCAGCTCAGCCAATTGTCTTGCTTTGGCACGAGGTGCATCAATCAGTGTATTTCCATGTGTCGCCTTGCAAACAAGCTTGCATTCACTCCATAAATCAATCGGCAGCGATACTAAAAAGTCCTTACCACTGGATAATCTGCCCTGCGCAATTTCACCAAAACTGGCGAACGATTTGCCGTAGGCAGTAAAAGAAGAAGTATCGCGCTTGCGAAGATCCAAAGGATACGACCTAACTTGTTTTGACGGATGATAAGGAGTCGGCAAGGCTCTTTATCATACCTCTCGCCATTTCCATTTGCTGGGCCTTGTCCATACCTTTACCGACCGGCCCCTCGACAAATAAATGCGCCAATCCATGCACGGACGACCATGCCAATAATTCCTGTGAGCTGAAACTATTCGGATCGACATCATCAATGGTAGCGGCGAACCCGGCTTGCATAAAACTGCTGAGTAATTTGACGGCAGCTTCATAGTTCTCATCGTTCACATAAATCGTTTCTTCCCGCCACATCGCGCGAAAGAAAGCGGGTTTGGCGAGTGCGAATTCAATATAAGCGAGACTGACCGCAGAGAACTCATCACCGGAATTTTCCTGTGCATCTGTTTTAGCGCGCGCCATTGAGTCAGTAAGCTGATGCAGCGCACGAGTGGCAAATGAGGTGAGTAGCGCACGTTTATCCGCATAATGACGAAACGCTGAGGAAGGGGAGACTCCAACCAATTTGGCGCAGGCGCGAAGTGTTACAGCCTCCAAACCAAACTTGGTGGCAATATCGTCAACCGCATCTAATAGCGATTCGCTCAAATTACCGTGGTGGTAACTACTTTTTTGTTTCTTCATTACGGACATATGTAAACACCGTTCACTTTTTTTAGTCAGAGGTCTTGCATTTCGGATTAATGTTCCTATACTATTATGTGAACAGTGATAACATTTGTCAATCAAGTCGCAGCACTTGCCGGGAAGTCACTGAAGAGACCGGAAGTAAGCTGCGCCATTCTTAGAGAAGAGGGTAGGTTTATGACTTCATCAAATGGTTCTGCTACTGATAAATCGAGTGCATGTGCCTTTGGTTTTAAAGGTAAGCGCGATTCTGGAAAGGGTAACTGGTCACCAATGAATACGGGTGCGATGGTGCTTGGCTTTATCGCATTCTGGCCATTAGGGCTGGTACTTTTATATTGGAATATTACGGGCCGCGACGTACGCGACCTTCCGGCAGCCACAAAGGAGAAGTGGGCAATGCTACGAGCAAAAAAGAATCACCACCATTCAGCAGAGACAACTGATAATTCTTTGTTTAACGAATTTCAACAGACGCAGTACGATCGGATTCGTGAGATTAAGGAGGAGATAAAAGACCGTTCGAATCGTTTCAAAGCGTTCCGTGCGGATGCTAAGCGTCGGGCTGATGAGGAAGAGTTCAACAGCTTTATGGCGAATAGTCCGGAGCGCTCGGGTAATTAACGAGCAGTAAGTAGGTCGAAGAGGATCGTAGTTTGCTGGTTGCGCGGGATATTGTGTGACTTTGGTTACGTACGACTCAATGACACTTGATAGATCAAGGTCGCTATTTTCACAATAGCGGCCTTTTTTAATGTGCGCTTTTAGTCAGTTTGCGTTTGTGACAGGTCTTTCAGGTGTACTTTGATGAAGACAAGCGCTGACAAAAATCCCCGATTATTCAGCTATTCATCTCTAAAAAAGTCTGAGTAAAGTCATCAGCAGGATAGTATTGCTCGATTAATATCTCAGCAGCCGTAATGTCAGTTGGTGTACCAAATGAGGTGAGGGTAGTGAGAAATTTTAGTGACTGCCCACCGAGTTGAAAGTCCAGATACACAAATGGCTCAGTCCTGATATTAAGATCAATCGGTTGCGGGTCACTGGGGAAGTCCGGGTGGCGAGCCAGGCTCTTGAGCAAGTTATCATGGCGTCCGGGCGCTGCTTGTTGCTCATGTTGTAAACGCAGTAAAGTGGTGTTGGCTATCTCCTGCCAGTTACCAATGAATGGCTTCACCGCATTGGGATCAAAAATCATTTCCGCAATATTTTGCGTGTCCGGAAAGTGTGGACAGGCAGCTTTGCATATATCAAATAAACGCTGGAAGCCGTCACTTTGCAAAATGATATTCCAGTGCCAATCCAGCACAATTGCCGGATAAGGCTCATGTTTATCCAGGATGATCTGCAGGGTTTTCGACACTCTGTCCATATTGCGCTGATCCAGCGGGGTGCGCGAGTAGTGTTCTGCAAAGCCTGCCAGGGATAGCAATTCATTACGGGTTCTAAGTGGTAGATCCAGTGCTTCTGCGAGCCTTAATACCGCTTCTTTGCTGGGTTTGGATCGCTCATTTTCAATAAAGCTAACATGCTTGCTACTCATGCCCGCTTCCATAGCTAAGCTCAATTGACTAAAGCCTTTGGCCTTTCTGAAAGAGCGAAGTTGGGTGCTAAATGTCGTCATCAGGCAGCCTTTGATATTGCGGCAAAGATAACATTGTACTGGATGCATGAGTTAAAAACTGTACCTCTGAGGTAATTGTTAGCGATACCTGCAGGTGTAATTATTTGCTCTGAGAATTTATTGAAAGGAGTAAATAATGAAGTGTTTCAGAGTGTTAATGGCTATTTCCTGGGTGCTGATCATGGCACTGACTATCCACGTGGTCAGTGCGCATGGCCTTAATTGGCCAGTGGTCTTCATCGGTGATTTGTTTGAGTTTAATTGGCGTTCCCAGTTTTACGTGGACTTCTCGGTACTGTTACTGATTTTATTTTTATGGATTAACTGGCGTGAAGCCTCAACGATGAAGGGACTAGTTTGTGGCTTGCTGAGTGTCTTTATGGGAGGCATGTTCGCTTTTGCATATCTGGTCTACGAAAGCTATGTCGCCAAAGGGAATGTGAAAGCGTTTCTGTTGGGGGCGCACTACCGTAATGAATGATAACCCCGTCAGAGTGTGTCAATAGATTGCAGGTGATCAGTTTTCTACTGTGAAGCCTGCTTTTTGCAATGTTGGATAGGCAACCCATAGTGGCCCAATGAACAAGAACATCAGGTCTTCAAGAAAGCTGGGCTTTTGCCCCTCAATTTTGTGGCCATAGAATTGTCCGGCCCATGCGGCTGCAAATAGCAGTATCAGCATGATATAGCCAAAACCAAGCGCCAGCTGCAGAACGAGCGCAAGACCAATCATCACTGCGCCTAAAATGGCTACCTTCTTGCCCATCGTCCAGTAAAAAGCAATGGCGGCTAAAGCAACAGGGATAAATAAGAAGATTGAGAGCTTCCAAAGTAGTGCGACAACCGTGAAAAATATCACTGGTATGCAAATATTATGGATCATTTTGTTGGTTGGATTCTGGTGTGATACAGAATACTCCGTCATCCATTGATCAAACGTTCTCATGTTTTCTTCCTTCCTTGTACTGATTGGTTGTTTCAAACAATTATACGGTCTGCCAAAAGCAGCTCAATGTCATGGCATCAAGCTGCTGTATGTACCTTATGAGTTAGGGTCTTCGTAGAAGATATAAGAAGTAGAGTAGTCGCTGAATTCGAAGTACACTTTCTTCTCGCCAGAATCTACTTTACCGTTAAGGTTTGCGTCGAGTACGCCATAGCCAAAGCGGTAAGGACGGTCAGCGTCATTAGTTGTACCTGCAGCAGTTGATAGCTTGTCGATCTTCATAAAGCGCTTGGCAAGTTTGTCGCCTGCATAGATTTCAATAATACCGTCGGTTCCGGTCCAGTTATTAATGGAACGGCCAATGCGGTTTTGAGTTTCTTGAGTACAGGCAGCTAATAATGTACTCAGTACAGCTAATAATATGATTTTACGTAACATTTCTTTTCCTTATAGGCTCGGCTAATGATTCAGAATAATCAAAAAATACTATACTACGTTCATGACCCAATGTGCAGCTGGTGCTGGGCATTTGTTCCGACATGGACCAAAATCCAAGACGAATTAGAAGGTAAGCTTGATATTCGTTATCTGTTAGGTGGTTTAGCACCGGATTCGGATCAAATTATGCCGCAAGAAATGCAAAAGGCGATCAGTGGCTACTGGAAAACGATTGAAGAACGTGTTCCTGGTACATATTTCAATCATGACTTTTGGAAGGTTTGTACGCCCAGACGGTCAACTTATCCTTCATGTCGGGCCGTGATTGCAGCCAGAAAGCAGCAGCCTGAGTTGGAAAAAGCGATGATACAAGGTATTCAGGAGGTGTATTATTTAGAGGCGATGAATCCTTCAGATGATGAAGTGCTCATCAATATCGCGGATGCATTGGGTTTGGATGCTGAGCAGTTTGCGGTTGATTTAAACAGTGCGGAGACTCAGCAAGAGTTTGATGCTGAAATGGATCTGGGAGCACGAATGGGTGCGCAAGGTTTCCCGAGTCTGATTCTGCAAACACCAGAAGGATATCGCTATATCCCTCTGGATTATAACCGACCTGAAGTGGTGTTAGACCAGCTCAAGCCGTTGCTAGAGGCAGCGAGCTAGTAAGGACGCTCACCGATGTAATTCCCCGGTGGGTTGTAGTTACAGACCCAAAGTTGGGAAAGGTCACCACATTGTTGATAGGCACAGCCTACTTGTGTGGTTTCTTTCCAGACGATTTGAGTATAGTGACCGCATTGCTCGCCGCGCTTACAACTATTATTGCGGTAGTTATAGAACTGCTTTTCATCTGCCCAGTCCTTCACGACGCGTTGAATATCGATTTCTTGCAACTCGCGTAAACCGTTCGACCATCTGCGCGGACTTGCCCACCACAAATTCTCACCATGCGGACTGCCACTAGGGCGATGCCGCATATGGCAATTATTAGTCGATGCTAAATGATTGGCCCACTCCTGTGCATAGGAAGCCAAACTGGCCGACCATGTCAGATCCGATAAGCCATGCGCTCTTCGCACTTTGTTGTGTGCATCTAGTGTGCGTGCGAAACGTTGGCCATTATTACTGATTGGCTTTGCTGTAGGTTTATTGTGTGTGTGTGGATCCGGTTGCATGCTTTCCGCATGCATCTCAGTGGTTTGTTTAACGGTTTTTTCACTAGCACCACCACAGGCAGACACAAAAAGTCCGACTGTGATGGCAGTGGTGATTGCTAAGGAAGATGTCCTGAACATGTTGCGCTTATCCCCATTTATTCAACTCCTTCTTAAAATAGGTCTGCGCATCCTTTTGCAAACCGTTTCTTAGGTTAGTTCACTCAGTAATAGTGACTTGCAGCTCATCGCCTTTGGCTGCTCAAGTCCCATTAATTGCAGAACAGTCGGGGCCAGATTGCCTAAGCCTCCGCTGGTGCTGAGTGTCCAATATTTTTGGTCAATTATCAGACATGGTACAGGATAAACGGTATGTTGTGTATTTGGCTGTTTGCTGATCGGGTCAACGTATTCGTCACAGTTGCCATGATCCGCGGTCAGAATGACGGAGTAGTCGTTTTCAGCAGCGGCATCGAGTACCCGGCCCACTTCAGTATCCATTGCTTCAACAGCTTTAATAATGGCTTCAGGAATCGCCGTGTGGCCAACCATGTCACCATTGGCAAAGTTGACCACGATGAAGGCATGTTCTTGTTTGTTAAGTGCATCAACCACCGTGGTTGCCACTTCAGCGGCGCTCATTTCCGGGCATTCGTCGTATGTTGTCACCTTTGGAGAGTCGACAACAATACGCTCTTCACCTTCATAAGGTGCTTCTTTGCCGCCATTGAAGAAGAAGGTAACGTGCGCGTATTTCTCTGTTTCGGCACAATGTAACTGTGTCAAACCAGCTTCACTAATCACCTGAGACAGGCAGGTTTCAGGCTGCTCTGGTTTGAATACGATCGGGCCGGTGAGGGTTTTATCGTATTCCGTCATGGTGGTTAGTGTAACGGCTTCAAAGTCGCCACGATCAAAATGATCAAATGACTTATGTGACAATGCAGCGGCCATTTGGCGTGGACGGTCATTACGGAAGTTGAAGAATAGGGCCGTGTCGTTTGAAGCCACTTTTTCTGCACCAGCAATCACACAAGGCGGCACAAATTCATCGGTTGCACCATCTGCATAGGCTGCGTCCATTGCAGCAGCTGCGGTGTCAAAACTCAGACCTTTGTGATTTACCATAGCCTGCCATGCTTCTTCGGTACGCTCCCAGCGTTGGTCGCGATCCATGGCATAGAAACGGCCACTAATAGTCGCGATCTTTCCACCGTGCTGATCAAGCGAGGCCTGTACGGTTTCAATAAAACGCTTCCCTGATTTTGGTGAGGTGTCGCGGCCGTCGGTGTAGGCGTGAACCATTGGCGTAACGCCTTCAGCGGCGCAAATCTCAATCAAAGCGCAGAGATGACTAATATGGCTATGTACGCCACCGTCAGAGACTAAGCCAACTAAATGTAATGGACGGTTGGCCGACTTTGCAGCACCAATTGCATCAAGCACTACGCTATTTTTAGCAAAGCTGCCATCTTCAATCGCATCGTCTACCTTGACCAGATTCTGTTTAATGATGGTTCCGCAGCCGATGGTCAGGTGGCCTACTTCAGAGTTGCCCATTTGACCCTCTGGAAGACCAACAGGGCCTCCGGAAGCTTGAAGTGTTGTGTGAGTGTTTGACCCGAAATAGCGGTCGAGATTAGGCGTATTGGCTTCGTAGACTGCGTTGTTTTGCTTGCTTGGGTTGACCCCAAAGCCATCCAGAATAATTAATAATGTATTACGGCGTGGAGCTGTTTGCTTGGTCACGATCAATAGGCCTTTAGTAAATTTTGTAGGATGCGATGATTTTAAGTGATTTAAAAATTTTGTGCACCTTGAAGCCTGTTAAAGATGCTTTTTGTGGGGTATTGGCCTCTTATCCGGTCGGGCTATAGTGATCACGGTGTGTTTGTTAGCATCATACTTTCTAACAATAATAACAGTCGATACTATGAGTCTTGCAGTTGCTTATACCCGCACCAATGATGGCATTAATGCTCCACAAGTGAGTGTTGAAGTAGATTTGAGTCACGGTTTGCCGGGCTTTTCTATTGTTGGATTGCCGGAGGCGGCGGTGCGTGAAAGTAAGGATCGCGTGCGTTCGGCTATTATTAATTCCGGTTTTGATTTTCCTAATAACCGCATCACTGTCAATCTGGCACCTGCAGATCATCCCAAACAAGGTGGTCGTTTTGATCTACCCATCGCCATCGGAATTTTGGCAGCTTCCAGGCAAATTGAACAAGCCGCTTTGGACCAATATGAGTTCATTGGTGAGTTGGCACTAGGTGGTGAGTTACGCTCAGTCAAAGCGGTATTACCCACCGCGTTTGCAGCACACCACACCGGGCGTGCGATCTTGTTGCCTAAGGCTAATGCAGATGAGGCGGGTATTATTGAGAATGCTTTAATTTTCCCCTGTGAGCATTTAAAAGAAGTCGCTGCCCATTTAAATCATCAACAACGTATCGATTACTACGAACGCCAAAGTAATGCCGCTGAGGCGAGCCGCTATGATGTGGATTTGTCAGATGTGAAAGGGCAGTTTCAGGCGAAACGTGCCTTGGAAATAGCCGCAGCAGGTGGCCATCACTTGTTAATGGTCGGGCCACCGGGGACAGGTAAAACGATGCTGGCTAGTCGCTTGTCGACCATTTTACCTGAGATGACTGAGCAAGAGGCTCTTGAGTCTGCGTCAATCGCCTCAGTAAGTCATCAGGGTTTTGATCCGGTGGCGTGGTCTAAGCGGCCTTTTCGTGAGCCTCATCATACAGCCTCTGCCGTGGCCTTGGTTGGCGGCGGTGCAAAGGTGATGCCGGGCGAAATTTCTCTGGCACATAATGGTGTGTTGTTTCTGGATGAGTTGACGGAGTTCAAAGGGCCGGTGTTGGATGTATTGCGTGAGCCTCTGGAGACAGGGCGGATTGTCTTGTCTCGTGCGGCCAGGCAGGCAGATTACCCTGCACAATTTCAATTAGTGGCGGCGATGAACCCATGCCCACAAGGTTTGGATTGTGATCAAAAAGAGCGCTGCCAGTGTACATTGGAACAACAAAGACGTTACCGACAACGTTTATCGGCACCATTTTTAGATCGTATTGATATCCAGATTGATGTACCGCGCATGGCTCATGCTGATCTGACGCGTTCTGAAAAAGCCGAGACCAGTGAGCAAGTCAGGGAAAGGGTATGTGCTGCCCGTGAACGTCAACAAGCTAGACAGCAACAGCCAAATCACCTGTTAAATGCTAAGGGAGTTGAAGCTCATTGTGGCTTGTCAAAAGCAGATGACGCTTTACTAGGACAGGTGTTGGAGAGTTTTAAACTGTCGGCACGCGCTTGCCATCGAATTTTGAAAGTAGCCCGAACGATTGCTGATTTAGACCTTTCAGACAAAATAAAGACGGCTCACCTGAGTGAAGCCGTCTCATATCGTGCGATGGATCGCCAGCAGTAGTGCCTTAGGGCATCACAGCATTGGCATGACCGCCTGATGATTCAGGTGAGCAG
Source organism: Leucothrix pacifica (assembly GCF_003172875.1). Classification (GTDB taxonomy): domain Bacteria; phylum Pseudomonadota; class Gammaproteobacteria; order Thiotrichales; family Thiotrichaceae; genus Leucothrix; species Leucothrix pacifica. The sequence goes on from NZ_QGKM01000008.1 coordinate 19,109, forward strand.
CCAATGCTTTTGGCGTCATTCCATCAGTGGTTTTAGCACTGCGGCTTAACCCTTGGCTAATGAGATAAGCCGAGGTTTCAGCATGGCCAAAGCGTGCAGACTCGTGTAACGCTGTCCATTTCTTTTCAGTCAGTGCATGTTTGTTAGCACCACTTGCAAGCAACAGCTTAACGACTTCTAATTGACCTTTCGCTGCCGCTTCATGCAATGGTGTTTCCTGGTACTTATCGACAGCGTTAACATCTGCGCCTCCGTCGATCAATGACTTAGCCACAGCAAGTAAGCCTTTGGCAGCTGCTTTGTGAAGTAGTGATTCACCAATACCGTCGGACACATTAGAAGAGGCACCTGCTCTGGTCAGTAGTGCTACAACCGGTGCGTTTCCAGCGCGGATAGCGATCTGAATTGGCGTTCCTTTATTGCTACCCGTATTTGGATTAGCACCATATTTCAACAAGTCTTGAACGATACCGGTATGACCACGTGCAATCGCTGTGTGCAGCACCTGACCCTCAGCACCTCTGGTGTTTGGGTCAGCTCTGTAGCTGAGTAGGTGGCGCGTGATGGTTGGTTGGCCGTTAGTAACCGCTGCATACAACACAGGGCCACGTGGACCGCTAGAGCTTGGGCTACCGGAGTATTCAAGTAGTTGTTTGACTAAGCCTGCATTGCCACGCTCAATTGCCATATAGAGTGGACTGCCTTGCGGGCCTTGGGCGCTTGCATCAGCACCATTTTTTAGCAGTAAATCAATTGTTGGCTGATGGCCTTTGCTGATGGCTAAATGCAGAGGTGTCATGCCATTGCCATTTTTTACATTTGGATCTGCGCCATACAGAATCAAACTGTCTGCAAAGTCATAATTACCGCGTCGTATTGCAGTGTAAAGCACAGGCTCGCGGTTGGCGTTAATGTAGTTAACGTCAGCACCCATTTTCAGGAAGCGTTCTGCTTCTTTCATGCTGCCAGCGTTTAGATTGTCTGATAGTGCTTTTGATACCACTGGTCCGCCAGACGGTCTTGCTGGTACAGCGCGACGCTGTAAACCTTTCTTAACCGTTGCATAGTCTGGTTCTCCAAAACCCGCCGCACTCTTTTTCGCTGTATCAGGAGCTCCAGCCGAAGGCGTTACAGGTGCTGTAGCCGTTGTATCTGGCGTAATTGCTGATGGTGCTGAAGGTATAGTAGATGACTCTCCTCCACACGCGCTAATTAGCAAAGCGGTAGGTAGTACGACAGCAGACATGAGTCTTATAGAAATCATGTATTGACCCTTTCCATAGTAGTCTATTTTATTAGTCTAATTTTAAATTGCTGGCAAAAATAATTATTTCGCCTAGTCAACCGATTCCAAGGTGAACTAAGGAGTTGTAGGGAGGTCCAGCAAATTTTTAGCCTCATCAATATAGCTTAAAAACTTACTGCTTGCCATTTAATAGTGGTACTAAAACGGGTGGAAGTGTGCCTATTTAAATCAAAATACCTTGATGCAGATAAATAAGCCCATTCATTGCCGCTGCGGCGAGAGTGCTACCACCCATCGTCCCATCCATGGTTATGCAGGGAACGCCCAGTTGGGCTGAGTTTTTCCACAGATACTGCTTTGCATCAGTCGCGCCAGTATAGCCTCTTGGCATGCCGATAATCAGTGCGGGCTTATTGATTTCTTCTTGCTCGATCAGCTCCATCAGACGTAAAAGCGCAGTCGCCTCATTGCCGATCAGTACAATACTGCCTTCAGTAAAGCGTTTCCAGTTCTCAACGGACACCATGGCACGTGTCAATTTTTTGGACTTAGCCTGAGAGATGACATTTGGGCGGTCGATCAGGCAGATTGGTTCCTTCTTGAGATATTGTTGCTTGATACCTTCCGTGACCATGCCAGAGTCGCACACAATGTTGGCATTTTTCTTTAGTGCTAACAGGCCCGCCTCAATTGCATTATCACTTATTCGTGCATTTGGAATCACCAGATCATCACCGTAGGCCAATACCATGCGAATTAGCAGTTGTTGTTCCGGAATGTGCGGATCACTTAGATCATGGATCTCGCGGATGGAGGCTATAGAAGACTGTTGGATAAGCTTCGGGTCACGTTCGTATTTGATCATTTACCGAGGCCTCAGGGTATTAACGCAATTAAGTAGTGTGACACATCCGGAACTGAGTTCCGTGGATTTGATATTACAGGATTCGCGAGTGTCATCAAAGCAAAACAGAGGTGACATAGATTGAAGTGATTGCTGTCACATGATGACAACTCGGTGATGAAATGTCAGCTTGCGACGTATTATTTATCTGCTTGGCAAGGTAAGAAAAAATACTTAGTCAAATAAAATCAGAAGCTTATGTTTATTTGACTAAGTTTGGCATCGACGTTGCAACCTACCTAATACAACAGGCAACACGATGATAACCAATAAAAGCAAGCCCCCGAGATGACAAGTGGTCTAACAATAATAAAAATAAAACCACCGCCAATCTCAACCCCCGCGCTCTTTGCTTCCCCCGGCAAAGGGCGCTTTTTTATATCTAAGTCGATGCTCAATCCCTGAGCATCTTTTTGCATTGCCAAAGCTTCCTTACTCTGAACAAGTGCTCTAGTTCCTTAAGATGTGTGTATCTTAAGGTTGCCAATACTTTGTGGCTATCAGCACTAGACCACTTGCCAGATTCTGGGTACGAGCTGTAGTCTATTTTTAAGAACTACCGCTCGTCTGTTGTTATGCTCCTTGCAAGCTAGATAAATCAGCAACTTGCAGAAACAATCCACGTAACGAGGTTAACAAAGCTAAGCGATTGTTTTTCAACGCTTCATCATCACTCATGATCATAACGCCATCAAAAAATGCATCGACCTCAGGGCGTATTGCGGCCAATGAGCTGAGTGCATCTGTATAGGCATTGTTGGCAAGCAGTGGGGCGACTTTGTTTTGTTGCAAAGCAATCGCTTCATTTAGTGCTGATTCCTGCGCTTCTACAAATAAGTGAGCGTTAATCGTGGTATCTGGTGTTTTGTCCAGCTTCTTAAGAATATTCGCAATACGCTTATTGGCCGCAGCCAATGGCACCGCTTCCGGTAACTCTTTGAAGGTGTTAACCGCTTTAACCCGGTGGTCAAAATCAATTGGCGAATGAATATTCAGTGCAGAGACCGCATCCACAACATCCATACCAACGTTTTGATCTTGGTAGTAAGCGCGAAGACGTTCCATGATGTACTGGTAAGTGTCTTCAACAGCAGCGGTAGCGTCCACTTTATCCTGCAGATTGCCTGCTGCGAAGGTTAATAGCTCTCTCAGATCAAGAGACAAGTCACCTTCAATGATAATACGTAATACACCTAAGGCAGCACGGCGCAATGCGAACGGATCTTTGGTACCGGTTGGCTTTTGGCCAATGGCGAAGATCCCCAGAATCGTATCCAGCTTATCTGACAATGACAGGATTTTACCCGTCATGTAAGCAGGAATGTCATCACCGGCAAAGCCAGGCTTGTATTGCTCTTCGATGGCATAAGCAACAGACTCAGGCTCGCCATCTTTTAGTGCGTAGTAACGGCCCATAATGCCCTGCAGGTCACTGAACTCGTTAACCATGTCGCTGGCAAGGTCGCACTTACAAAGTTGAGCCGCACGTGTTGCATGATCTGCATTTTCACCAAGTGCTGTGGCGATGTGGCCAGCTAATTGTGAAACGCGCTCAGTCTTTTCAAACAAAGTACCGAGTTTTTGCTGGAATACGATTTTCTTAGTGGCTTCACGGTGAGATGCTAAGGGGACTTTGCAATCTTGTTGCCAGAAGAAGGCGGCATCGCTGAAACGTGGGCGAATGACTCGTTCATTACCATCACGCACCACACTAGGGTCACTACTTTGTATATTTGAAATAGTGATGAAGTGAGGCATTAGATTGCCATTGGCATCAACAACCGGGAAATATTTCTGGTGATCTTGCATGGAGCTAATCAGACATTCCTGAGGAACCTCAAGGAATTCTGCACCAAAACAACCGTCTACTGCCATTGGCCACTCAACTAAGTTGGTCACTTCATCAAGCAGGTCTTCATCAATAACGGCTTCCCCCCCAATGGAGGCGGCACTAGCCTTAGCCTGATCTGCGATGGTGGCACGTCTTTCTTGTTGATCAACCAATACATAGCCTTGCTTTAATGCTGGTGCGTAATCGGCAGGTGTACTGATGCTAATGGTTTCAGGATGATGGAAACGGTGTCCGCGGCTTTCGCGGCCAGTCTTGATGCCAAGAATTTCCGCATCAACAACATCATTGCCTAATAGGAAAACGACCCAATGTACCGGGCGTACAAATTCAGTGTCGCTGTCACCCCAACGCATACGCTTAGCAATTGGCAGCGCCGCAAGTGCTTTGGTCAACATGTCTGCGACTAAGTCACGTGACGCTGAGCCTTTGATTTCTTGCTTAAAGTTCAGGTATGCGCCTTTGTCCGTTTCGATTTGCTGCAATTGGTCAAACTCAACGCCACAAGAGCGAGCAAATCCCATGGCTGCTTTGCTTGGATTCCCTTCTTTGTCAAAAGCCGCTTTGACAGCAGGGCCACGCTTTTCAACCTGTTGATCTGCCTGAAACTCTGTAACGTCACTAATCATGAGAGCCAAACGGCGCGGTGATGAGTAAGTTGTGACGTCATTATAGCTGATACCCGCTTCTTTCAGGCTGTTGCAAAAGTGTTCGGTCAGCGCTGCAGATAATTTATTCAGCGTTTTTGGAGGTAGTTCTTCGGTGCCGATCTCGATCAGCAAGTCCGCTGTTGTTGTCATTGCCAGATCTCCTTATTCCGTTGCATCAGATTTAAGCATTGGGAAGCCGAGCTTCTCACGCGAGTCGTAATAAGCTTGTGCAATACCCCGGGACAGCGTACGCACACGGAGTATGTAGCGTTGTCTCTCCGTTACGGACAGAGCGTGGCGAGCATCCAATAAGTTGAATAAGTGAGAGGCCGTTAGCATCTGCTCATAAGCAGGTAACGGTAGTCCGTCTTCAACCATTTGCAGACTGACTTTTTCAGCTTCGTCAAACTGATGAAATAGTTCTTCTATATTTGCTTTTTCGAAGTTGTAGGTTGACTGCTCGACCTCATTTTGATGATACACGTCACCGTAGGTGATCACGCCTTGTTCACTGTCTGTCCAAATTAAGTCGTAAACATTCTCAACGTTTTGCACGTACATCGCGATACGCTCAAGACCGTACGTGATCTCGCCTGAAACAGGCTTGCAGTCAATACCACCGACTTGCTGGAAGTAAGTAAACTGAGATACTTCCATACCATTGAGCCAGATCTCCCAGCCTAGTCCCCAGGCGCCAAGCGTTGGCGATTCCCAGTTATCTTCGACGAAACGAATGTCGTATTTCAGAGGGTCGATACCCATCGCTTCTAATGAGCCAAGGTATAGCTCCTGAAAATTATCCGGAGATGGTTTCAGCAGTACCTGAAACTGGTAGTAATGCTGCAGGCGATTTGGGTTTTCACCGTAGCGTCCGTCCGTTGGGCGGCGTGACGGTTGAACATACGCCGCTCTCCATGGCTCCGGGCCTACTGCGCGTAAGAAGGTTGCGGGGTGAAAAGTACCCGCGCCCATCGGCATATCGTAGGGTTGAAGAATGGCACAGCCTTGCTTGGACCAGTAATCCTGAAGAGCAAAGATTTGCCCCTGAAAGGTGGAGACGTTGTATTCAGACATTTGCAATGAATTCAGCAGTTTCGGTAAAGCAGCGCATTATACGGTATTTTTTGCGGGGAGTGTTTCTGACGTGTGAAAAACAACTAAAAAGACGCCCGACACAAGGTGCGGGCGCCAAACAACCATCTACATGATTGACTAGTCTAAGGAGAAAAAATGAAAAAATACCGCAATAACCGTTTTGATTAACAATTAATACCGCATTGATGAATATTATACACTAGGAAGACCGTTTTTCTCAAAGTATGGATGGCTTATTCTGAAGTATTAATGATCTTTAATAAATGCCTTTCACCAGTCAGAAATGGTACCTCAAGGGCGTGTTGTCCAACTAGCGCGAAGCCGTCGGGTAGTAAGGCCATTTCTTCATGCGGTAATTGGCCCTTCATAGCATAAAAAGTACCGCCCTCAGCCAGATGCATGTGACAGCCATTAATGAAATCACTGATGGATGAGAAAGCGCGGCTGATAATGCCCGCGTATTTGTGTTCTGGTTGCCATTCCTCAACACGAGACTGAACCACATCCGCGTTCCCCAGACCCAAATCGATAATTGCCTGTTGAATAAAGCGTGTCTTTTTACCATTAGTATCGAGCATGGTGAAGTGTCGACCGGGCTGAAGTATCGCTAATGGAATTCCCGGAAGGCCTGCACCACTCCCTACATCCAGACATTGTTTGCCTTCGATATAGGGAGCAACCACTAAGCTATCGAATATGTGTGCCGGAATCATTTCATTTGGATCACGAATAGCGGTCAGGTTGTAGGTCTTATTCCAACGTTGAAGTAACGATACATATTGCTTGAGCTTGTCGAGTTGCGCGTCAGTAATCTCAATGTCTAAAGCGGCTATGCCTCGTTTCCAGAGTGTGTCACTCATGCGCTGACCTTTTGCTGGTATTGGTTCTTCTTGAGATGAACGAGCAAAATCGAGATAGCCGCTGGGGTAATTCCCGGAATACGTGATGCTTGTCCGATCGTGGTTGGACGCTGATCCATGAATTTCTGACGAACTTCATTCGACAAGCCTGAAACATCACTATAATCCAATTGTTCAGGCAGGGCTGTGTTTTCCTGACGTAGTTGGCGACTCACTTCCTGTTGCTGGCGCTCGATGTAGCCGGCGTATTTAATTTGTACTTCGACTTGCTCGGCGATGGCGTCATCTTCTACGGCAGGGCCGGCACCCTCAATACTGGTTAGGCTTTCATAGGTCACATTAGGGCGACGTAGCAACTCGTCCATGTGATATTCACGGCTTAATTTGCCGCCGAAGACATCTTGTGTTTGCTCATCTGAAATTTGTGAAGGATGAATGCAGGTGTCACGCAGGCGTTGAAGTTCTTGCTCAATCTGTTCCTGTTTCTCACTAAACAAGCGCCAGCGTGTCTCATCGACTAAACCAAGATTGTGACCTATTTCAGTAAGTCGTAAGTCGGCATTATCTTCACGCAACAGCAGCCGGTGTTCAGCGCGACTGGTAAACATCCGGTACGGCTCTTGTGTGCCACAGGTGATTAAATCATCAACTAAGACGCCGATATAAGCTTCGTTTCGCTTGGGACACCATGCTTCTTTGTCCTGTATTTGTAGTGCTGCATTCATACCCGCAAGCAGGCCTTGTGCACCAGCTTCTTCGTAGCCTGTTGTACCGTTGATTTGACCGGCAAAGAACAAGCCATCAATGAACTTAGTTTCCAGACTAGGCTTTAAATCGCGCGGATCAAAGTAGTCATATTCGATCGCATAACCAGGACGTGTAATATGAGCATTTTCAAAGCCGACAATGGATCGTACTAAGCTGAGTTGTGTATCAAATGGCAGGCTGGTCGAGATACCATTTGGGTAGACCTCATAAGTATCCAGGCCTTCAGGTTCGATAAAGATCTGATGCTTATCTTTCTCCGCAAAACGAACGACCTTATCTTCGATAGAAGGGCAGTAGCGCGGACCAGTTCCTTCAATAACCCCAGAGTAGAGCGGTGAACGGTCCAGTGATGACAGGATAATGTCATGCGTTTGCTGATTGGTATACGTTATATGACAAGCGACTTGCGCCGGGTGATCATCACGGCTTCCAAGGTATGAGAATACCGGAGTTGGCGTGTCACCAGGTTGTGCTTGTAACAAGCTATAATCAATACTGCGGGCATCAATGCGTGGCGGAGTACCGGTTTTCAGACGCTCAACCCGAAATGGTAATTCTCGTAAGCGTTGTGCCAGTGCGATCGATGGGGGATCACCGGCGCGTCCACCAGAGTGATTCTCCATGCCAATATGAATTTTACCACCCAAAAAAGTACCCACAGTCAGCACAACGGCTTTAGCTTTGAAGTTGAGGCCCATTTGTGTGCGAACACCACAAACCCGGTTATTCTCAACTATCAGGTCATCAGCAGCTTGCATGAACAGGTCAAGGTTTTCCTGTGCCTGAACGATTTCCAGTACTGCCGCCTTATAGCGCACACGATCAGCTTGTGCACGAGTCGCACGAACCGCAGGTCCTTTGCGGGCATTCAAAATTCGAAACTGTATGCCGCCACGGTCTGCGGCGTGAGCCATGGCACCGCCTAGCGCATCAATTTCTTTTACCAAATGACCTTTACCGATACCGCCAATCGCAGGGTTACAGCTCATGGCGCCGATGGTTTCGATGTTATGTGTTAGCAGTAGCGTTTGCTGCCCCATACGAGCCGCAGCAAGTGCAGCCTCGGTACCTGCATGGCCGCCGCCGATGACAATTACATCATATTGTTTTGGGTATAACATGGGTATCTATCCAGCAAGCTTACTTAAGTAACCGGCTAGTATAGCAAATCAATCAGGGGGGCTGGCAAGTTGTCTTGTGCGTGATGTAGGCTAAATACGGGCTGGGTGACATACTCTGCAATGTCTTCCTGATTGTTCATGGCGGTGGATTCTGTCACAGGGGTGACCTGATTCAGAATGATTGCCCGTAAATCCAGATTGCGTTTTTCCATAGCTTCACAGCATAGCAGTACCTGACTAATGCAGCCTAGCTTGTTATTCGCGATCAATACTATTGGTAGATTTAACTGCGAAGCGAGGTCAGCATTCAGGCCATCCTCGACCAGTGGTGAATAAAAGCCGCCAGCACCCTCAACATAGATAAAGTCATCGCTGCTAATGTCAGTCATGCATTGTTTTGTAATGTCATCTAAGGTCAGCGACCGATCAACCATTCTGGCAGCGCGTACCGGAGAGAGTGGAGCTGGAAAGCGGTTAGGGCATATTGTATCCAGCTGTTCAGCAAGGCCGGCAGCTGCCGCAAGTTTCCATGTGTCTGTTGATGGCAGGTCTTCAGCGAGTGCTGGCCACCCTGACTCAATGGGTTTTCGAGGTGAAACTGTCAGACCGCGCGCGCTCAATGCCTGAATTAGACGTGTACCAACCCAGGTTTTCCCTACATCGGTATCCGTGCCGCTAACGAAAAGTCCTTTCATTGAATGCTGCTGCCTGTTCGGTTGTCTTTGCCAAATAAGATTGTGGTTGCTTTGCCGATAACATCCGCTTGATTCACTAAACCAAAAAAACGGCCGTCATTACTGTTGTCACGGTTGTCGCCCATCACAAAAAGTTTGCCTTCTGGTATTACCACGGGTGGCATGTAGCGAGAATATGGTTGTTTCACCAGTGATTTATTGAGGTAAGACTGAGAGATCTGCTGCTCATTGACATAAACCTTGAAGTCTTCGATGCGGACGGTGTCACCGGGGCGGCCGATCAGTCGCTTAATATAATTAATACTCTTGTCTTTTGGATAAAGAAAGGTGATGACATCATTGATTTGGGGTGCTTCATTGCGGTAGGCGCTGGTTGATACCCAAATAAAGTCACCTGGCATCAGCGTAGGCAGCATGGAGTTGCTGGGGATTTTAAATAGCTCAAACCCTAATACCCGCCCCCTGAAGGTGTCAGCGGCTGTTTTGAATGGGTTTTGCTCGAAGGTAAGGCCTGAAGCAACGGAGCCAACGAGTATAAAGATGGCGAAAAGCCAATAACGACGCTTAATTCTCATCATTGTTACCGACACTAAGACTCACTGTTTAGCCCATCAGAGGTGTTAGTAGGGGAGAGGAGCGCCAAGCTCACGCAATGCTGCACTGGCATTTACAAGGCCATGGCCGAAAGCATCGTCCCGTCCTCTTCTGCCCAGATCATAGGCAGTCCTGCTTAGCTGATTTGGCGAATAACCTCGGCGATATGACTTGAGGAGCGCCATGACACCTGAGATGTGAGCCGCAGCCATAGAGGTTCCCGTAGAAATTTGATATTTCCCGTTTGGAGCTGTTGTCAGAACGCCAACACCAGGAGCCGCGATATCAATGAACCGTCCCCGGTCAGCAAATTTGAATAAGCGCTGGTGCCTGTCTACTGCAGTGACCCCTACCACTCCATCGATGACGGCAGGATAAACGCTGCTTCCAATGCGTCCCTTGTTGCCACCTGCTGCTACAACAGTAATGTTTCTGCGAACCGCAGCACGCACGATTTGTTCTACGAACTTATCGCGGCCACCCGTGAAACTAAGATTCAGTACATCAACGTTACGCTCAATACAATAAGCGATAGCTGCAACGATATCGGCTGATGTGCCACGCAGGTTTTTAGGGTGTCCGGGCTGTGAAGAGAAGGCGCTGACTGATAATAACTTTGCTTCAGGTGCTACTCCAATTTGCGGGTTTTTGCTGACCAAAATTCCTGCTATTGATGTGCCGTGCACTTTGCTCTCAACTGTTTTAGGGTCAACAATCACGTGTTGTTCTATGTTGGAGCCACGTAGAGTTGGGTGGTTTCGGTCAACCGGAGTGTCTACTAAACCAATCACAACACCACGGCCACGTGAAATCGTTTGTGCTCGGCCGATGCCGGTTTGCGCAAGTGGATAATTAAGTGTAGGTGTTGCTACCGTATTTGCTGCCAGAGTAAAGAAGTTGTTAGTTGTAGCACTAAACTGTTTTTGAGCCTTATTAATGATGTCTTGCAGCTCAAGAGGGTTTTGTCCCTGAGTGTCAGCAACCACAACACTTTTTCTCAGTGCACCGATTGCCATGCCACCTTTACGTTTGAGGTTATATTTTTTGGTGACTGCCTCTACTTGTTGACGCGTCATACCAAAATCATATACCAGTAAAAGCTCATCCTTCACGAAATCTGATCGCTTTGGGGGAGCTGGTTTCGGTGTTTGTTTGACGCGTGCAGGCGGTGGAGCCACTGTCATCGGAGGAGCAATTTGATATGTTGGTAGCAGTCCGTAACCGTAGTAGCGAATGTTATTACGAAGCTGAGGCTTGCTAAGGCGGAGTGGGCCAGCCTTAGCATTCAATGGTTTTGGTACGAATACCTGATGCCTGTGAATAGAGCCGTTGTTATGAGCAAACGAAGTTGAAAAAAAACAGCAGATACCTAACGATAAGGCACCTGTTATCATCCGATTACTGAGGCGTTTCTTCCCCAATGAACCAGATTGTTCCGTGTTTCTTCGACAACTCATGCTTCAGTTCCTCAATTTCCTGCTCAGATAGCTTTTTATTAACGCGAACACGATAGTAACCATGACTATCGGGTAAGAACTTAACTTCTACATTGTCACCAATTATCTCATCAAAACCGGCTGCGTTGAAATGAGAATTCATTCCAATGAGCAATACCATTTGGCCTGATGGTGCAGATGCTACAGAAGGTTGTTCTACTGCCTGAGTATCGTGGCTCGCCAGACCGTATGAGGATCTCCCCTCGTGGTCAATGTTATCAGACGGAACAATAAAGAGCACTAACAGAGCAAGTTGCACAACCGTAAGTGCTGCGAAGACTGCATAAGTAAAGCTTCGCGAGTTGCCCGATAATAGCTCATCAAGATAGTCTTTAATCTGAGCGAAGACACTTGCCTTTTTGGTTACTACGGCTGGTGTTTCTTGTTCTTGGGTAGCCACAGGAGCAGCTTGCTCTAACCCATCCAGTTTGGCTAATACACTATCGAGACGTGCCGTAGGATCTTCAAATATAGATCCGTTCATAAGTGTCTTATCTGCTTGCACACTTCTCATCATTTTTTCTTCAGCCACTGACACTTCTTTGAGGGAAGGGTCATTCACCAGCGCTTCTTCTACAAGTGTGTTTACTTCGTCAGTTAGCTTGCCAAGGTGGTACCAAGGCAACAAATTTATGACTTCTTGTTTTAAATTGTTGTTCATAATAATGCGACCTAGAGCATCTCAGAATGGCTGAGAATCTCTTTCAAATGCTTTCTTGCATAAAACATGCGAGTTTTTACAGTTCCTTCAGAAATATCCAGAGCAATAGAAACTTCACGGACAGATAGCTCTTTGAAATACACCAGTTCTAAAACTTCGCGGTGCTTATCACTGAGCTGTCCCATCTGTTTAACAAGCGATGAGTTCGCTTGGCTTAGCTCTAATTCTTCATCAGGTCGTAAAGCAGTGTCTTCCATGTTCATGGCTATTGAGTCGTCTTCAAGGAGTATTTCCTTGTTCTTACGCAAATAGCCAATCAGACGGAAACGCATTATGGAATACATCCACGTCGATGGTAACGACTTGCCAGCAAAGTTACCTGCTGACTTCCAAATCTCAATCATCGCTTCATCAACAATATCTGCGGCCAGCGCAACATCGTTTTGTAACACTCTGGTACAGTACTTGAGGAACCGTGGTTGATACTTTAGATAGAGCGTTGAAAATGCATCTCGATCGCCTGCCTGAATCTGCTTTAGGAGTTGCGCATCTTCCGAACGGTCATCCTGCCCGGGCTTGGTGCTATCTTTCTTCAACACTGCTTTCATGGAGGTAGTCGTTATAGGATGTGATTAAGTTCATTTTATTGCGAAACCTTCTTAAATAGTTTGTATTGCAATGGTGCCCACTAATCTAAGAAGTGATGGCCTCAATTCGTACAGATTCTGCATTAAGCCATAGCTCCCCAAAATAATAAAAAATAATTTAACATATTTTTGAACCGAAAAATTACTAGTAGCTACTTAAAGGCCAAATCAGGCAGATAATGTGTTCTGCAACAGATGTCTAAACCATAGCATCTTACCTATTTCTTTATCGGATGAATATACAAGCTCCCTCGCAACTTTAAGCGGACCTCTGGTCCGCTTTTTTTTTTGTGTTTGGAGCGACTACAATTGCCGCTCTTCTAACAGTATTCAGGGTCCGGCATGCCAAAACCAATCATCAGAATCGGGGTCGTGATGGATCCGATTGAGTCAATCAAGCCCTATAAAGACAGTTCCTTTGCCATGATGCTGGAAGCACAGCGAAGAGGTTGGGAGGTTCATTATATACTGCAGTCCGGTATATATAATGAGGGTGGCATTGTTTACTGCAACAGCAAGACTGTTCACTTAACGGATGATAATGATCACTGGTTTGACTTTAAAGACGACCATACACTCCCGATGGGAGAGTTGGACTGCGTGATCATGCGTAAGGATCCTCCGTTTGACATGGAGTACATTTACAGTACTTATCTATTAGAGTTGGCCGAGCTGCAAGGCTGCTTGGTATTGAATCGCCCAGCAAGTATTCGCGGTGCAAACGAAAAGTTTTTTACCACCTGGTTTGCGGACTATGCGCCCGAGACGTTGGTGACGCGTGATATGGCTCTGATAAAAGCCTTCCACGAAAAACATAAGCGGATTGTAGTGAAACCTCTGGATGGGATGGGTGGTTCTATGATCTTCCAAATCCGCGAAGGAGATCAGAACCGCAGCGTTATTATTGAGACCTTAACTGATCATGGAAAGGTAACGGCCATGGCGCAGCGTTTTTTACCTGAATTCAAAGAGGGTGATAAGCGAATTTTACTCATAGACGGCGAACCATTTGACTATGCGCTTGCCAGAATACCTGCAGCAGGTGAAAGTCGCGGAAATCTAGCTGCCGGTGCAACCTCAAAAGGTGTCTCGTTGACTGAGCGGGATCGTGAGATTTGTGCGGCAGTGGGGCCGACTTTAAAAGAGATGGGCTTAGTGTTTGTTGGTTTGGATGTCATTGGTGATTACATGACTGAAATTAATGTGACTAGTCCAACTTGTATACGAGAGTTAGATGCCATTTACTCGGCAAATATTGCAGGACTATTAATGGATGCTATTGAAACAAAATTGGAGAAAGCAGCATGAAGGCTCGCGTTAAATGGTTAGATCACATGAGTTTTGTCGGCGAGTCAGATAGCGGACACTCGGTGGTTATGGATGGTGCACCAGAGTCTGGTGGTCGTAATCTCGGCGTTCGGCCAATGGAGATGCTATTGCTGGGGTTAGGCGGGTGCTCTTCCTTTGATGTGGTGATGATTTTGCAAAAAGCTCGCCAAGCAATTACTAATTGTGAGGTTGAAATCACCGCTGAGCGTGCCGATACTGAACCAAAGGTATTTACCAATATCCACCTCCATTTTATTGTCGAAGGCAATGATTTGGCGGATGCGCGGGTGGCAAGAGCGGTCAGCCTGTCTGCTGAAAAGTATTGCTCAGCGGCGAAGATGCTGGAGAAAGTAGCGACAATTACGCATGACTATGAAGTTAGGCGACCAGCGACGAATTAGTCTGAAACAGCTATAAAGCGTGGCTGCTCTTTGTGATTGCTAGATTAAAGTTTGCACTATAAACGCTTTTCATTGGAGCTTTACACAAGGAATTGCTATCTTAAGCAAAGCTATGATTGGGTTTATTGCTAATATTTAAGGGGTGTTTACCGATATTTTCACTGGTCACCCTTTATGTAAGGAACATGATTCTATGGAATTACTGACACAGTCAGAACATCATTCAAAATTGCTGGAAACGCTTTATCCGGAGATTAAACGTCTGGCTGCGATACAGATGTCGCGGGAGCGTTCAAATCATACCTTATGCCCAACCGCATTAGTGAATGAGGCCTATCTGAAGATGAGCGCCGAAGAAAGTATGGTGTTCAACGACAAACAGCACTTTTTAGCGGTTTGCGGGAATTGTGTCAGGCAAATATTGGTATCACACGCCCGCACTAAAAATGCTGCAAAAAGAGGCGGTGGGCAGGTACCTGTTACATTAATTGAAGGTGTTGATGACTTTCAGGCAGAAACCGACATGGATGTGTTGTTGCTTGATGAGCTTTTGACAAAGCTGGAAACGCTCGATGCACTTCAGGTGAAAGTGGTTGAGTTACGTTTCTTCTCAGGCATGAGTAATGAAGAAATTTCGGATGTTCTGGAAGTATCCCTATCAACGGTAAAGCGCAAATGGACTATGGCTAAAGCATGGCTGTTCAAGGAAATGAACCGGTAGATCCCGGTTATTTCGCCGAAGTCGAGGATCTATTCTTTGATGCGCTGGAACTCCCCCCTAACCAGCGTCAAACCTGGCTTCAGGAAAAGTGCCAGGATCGGCAGGAAATCTATACGGAAGTTCAAACCCTGCTTGAAGCGCATGTCTCTTCAGAGGAATTCCTGTCCGAGTCTCCAGACCTCACTGGGATTGCTGCTTGTCCGGATCTTTCAGGTCGTCGCCTTGGCAGTTATCAGGTGGACACTGAAATTGCCAAAGGCGGAATGGGGCGTATCTATTCTGCTGACCGTGTCGATGGTGAATATGAACAGCGAGTGGCTATCAAAGTTGTCGAGCTGGGTAACATTGAAGCCGAACTTTTTCGTCGTGAAAGACAAACATTAGCAAATCTCGGACATCCCAATATCGTGACCTTGCTGGATGGCGGAACGCTGGAAGAAGGTTTTCCCTATTTGGTGATGGAGCTTGTCGATGGTCAAGCAATCGATCAGTACAATATTTCACATGCGTTAGATCGTGAAGCGCTAATTACATTATTCTGTACTTTATGTGAAGTGGTAAGCCGGGCGCATCAGCAGGGTGTAATTCATTGTGACTTAAAGCCTGCAAATATTCTTGTGACAGAGCGCGGTATTCTAAAATTACTGGATTTTGGAATCTCGCAAACCTTAATCAAAACGCAAGATAGTCAGAATGATTCAATACAATCCCAGGCGTTAACGCCGGAATATGCCAGCCCTCAAAGACAAGCGCATAAAGTCCCACATGTCACCGATGATATTTATAGTTTAGGTATTATTTTGGGACAGTTGCTGATTGGTGAAAGCTTGCCAAGAGTAGCAACGGAATTATTGGTTAAGAAGAAATACAAGAAGATTGATATAGAGCAAATGCTTCAGCTGGTGCCTTCTCACGAGTTGAGGATGGTTATCAAAAAAGCCACGGATGATGAGCCTGAGAACCGCTACCAAACCGCAAACTTATTGGCTGCTGATTTACAAAATTTCTTACAAAATAAACCTGTAGAAGCAGTTAGTGGGGGGAAGAACTGGCAGCTTTATACGTTCTACAAAAATATAACCAGAAACCGGAATTTCTGGGCAGTAGTGACTGTCTGCGTTGCATTATTAATTGTGGCGTACTTTTGGAATCAAAAGAATCTCAATGAGGCTCAAAGTGAGGCAGCAGCGCGGGCTAAGAAGGTAACGACTGACTTGGCTGAGGTACTTTCCCGGACTCAGCCGTCTATCGATGTACAGGCTGAACTGACCGGTCTGACCATTCAAAATATCGAAAAGGTTATCGTGGGGTCGCCAGGGAATATTCCCGCGATTCATGCCTTGTCAGAACGTTTAGTCCGACTTGGCCAGCTTGAAGGGCATCCTTTATACCTTAATCGTGGTAATCGGGAAGATGCAGCGTCTTACCTAAAACAGGCTGAAGTCAGGCTCGAAGGCCTGTTACAGTTAGTCGAAGAAGGTGAGGCGGATTTCTCTATTGTTCAGGATGATGAGGTCAATGAAGATGTGCTGGCCTATGATTTGTTGCGGGTTAAGCGCTTGATCGCTGAGTTAGGGCTTTATTCAGGCGACCGGGTAGAGTCAATCGGGCAGATGGTATCTCTGGAGTCGGAATTTAATGCGCGTCAGTTTAATTTAGAGAGTCGCAAGCAAGTGTTAACCCATATGCATGATTTACTAGCATGGGCCAACTTTAATCTGCGGATTAAAAAATACGATCGCACAACTGAGTATTTGGAGCGGGCAGAGAGTTATACCGGCAAAGTAGAGACATTGAAAACGGGGGGTACTACACCCTCTGGTGATGATGGTATCGATGAGTCTACGCTTAGCAAGAAGGAGCTTGAGAAATTAAAGCAGAGCCGTAAAGAGGCAAGGCGTATAGAGAGGGAGCAAATTGAGTCCCTGAAGGATGCCAGATACCTAAAAGCATTAAGTGAGGAACACAGGGGGCATATTGCCTTCCTTAGTAATGATTTCCAGACCGCAGAGCGACACTATAACTCTGTCGGTGAGCCAACATTGGTTGATATTCGTCTTACGCCCTTGCATGGCAGAATCAATTCAATTCAGGCGTGCATAGCCTTGAAAACAAATCAGCCTGATCGTGCTGAGGCGTTGTACAACCAGATAAAGCAACGATATGAGGCGCTCATTTATGCGCACCCCGGCTCAGAGCGCCATAAGTTCCGTTTACAGCGCCTGACAGATAAGACGTTGTCACTCGAAGAGCAGCTGGGTTGTGATGATCCAATGTCGTCGATGTTCCCATTACGAAAATTACCCCCAAGTACAGATTAATAGTTTGCTTAGTGTAAGTGTTGTTCGTCAGGTTTCTTGTCGCAAGTTTCAGAAATATAAGAACTTTTTTTATTGCTCGTTTGTCTGAGCTTTTATGCCGCTGAGCTGCATGTAAAATTTATCAAGGTAGTTCAGCGCATACCCTAGTCAGGTACTACACTCAGAGAGGTTTGTTTATGAAATGGTTTTTAGCCCTGTTTAGCTGCATATCATTAGTCGCCTGTAATAGTGGTGGTTCTAAAAAGGAATTACCGTTTTCTGATATTTCGATTAACAGTGCTACCTTCTCTGGTGTCGGATGCCCCGGTGACGATGATGACTATCTTATATCCGCGGATAAAAAAGTCATTACTTTGTTACTCGGTGACTATCGGGCAGAAGCCGGATACGGTACGGCGGTCAATTCAAGCCGTGTCACGTGTAATATGGCAATATCACTGGATGTCCCAATGGGCTACCGTGTGATGTTGTTAGATGCAGATTTTCGGGGGAATGTGTCACTTCCGGATGTCGGTTCCTTTGCAGAGTTTAAACGGGAGTATTTCTTTGCAGATGGTTCTAGTCCCATCCTGACAGATCACTGGGATGGTGAGCTTTCTAATGAGAGTGTTCAAATATTCGACGGACTAGAGGAGTATGGTGGTCGCCTGTCTAACTGTGGTGAGGATGTCATTCTTCGTACTAATACATCACTGTACATATCAGTACCTGACGATGGTGATACCTCCGAGATTGCTATCGATTCACTTGATTTTAAAGGGCGAGCACAATTCGATTATCATTTAGATTATGTGGCTTGTGATTAGTTGTTTGGATTGGAATAATAAGTAAATTATTTTCAGTGTCTTGAGCCTTTTTTTATTCTGTTTTCGCATAACAAACTAGTAGGGATGCAAAAGACCAATCAGTAATATTCCAGATAAGGATTTTTGGAGTATTCACAGAAGAAGCTTCAGTTGCTACCGACTCAGACAAGACAGACTCCCTCTGTTGAGCTGGGTGTAAACAGTGGTGCATCGCCACATAGGCAATTTTTGGCAGATTTATCCGCACAAACCCCGAGGAGCTCGTGGACTGTCTGCTCTAAGGCATAGGATGGCTTAAAATGAATACAAATAAATTTTTTGGACCTTTATTAGTGGTTATGTTGTTGGCTTTTTCAGGGGCGGCATATGCTAATACGGCAATCAAAGGGCGCATTACGGCACTAAAAACGTCGATCAATGAGGCCTATGGTGATTCACAAATTAATAAAAATGAACGCGACTCACTGTTAATTGAGTGGAATAAGTTGAACAAATTGTATACTACGTATGTCAAGGACAAAAAGTTAAGTCAATCAGAGACCGCTACATTAGATTCTAAGATAAAGAATTTTGATCTGAACCTTTTCAGGAAGAAATATGACTAATATTCGAGCAAGGATCCGCAATATCTAAAAAGTTTAAAACAGGGGGCTGCTTTGAAAAACACGCTTATTCAAGGGGTTTGTTGTTGTGCGCTATTATCGACCGGGGCTAGCGCGATGCAACCAAATATAAAGATTTATGACATAAATTACGCGGGTTCCGGTTGCCCAATAGGGTCAGTGTCTGTCAGTATGACGCCTAATAAAGGTGCCATAAACGCAGTATTTGACCGTTTTTATGCATCACTCTCTAACAAGCAAGGTCAGCAAGTAAAACGCTGCAAGCTTTCCATGAGTATTCAGGTTCCTAAGAATAAGCGGGTACGTTTGAGGCAGGTCAGGTTTCGCGGTTTCTACGAGCTACCAGCGAATGCATACACTAAGTTTGTGCGTAACTATAGATTTGGTAGCAAGACTAAGCAGGTTAACAGAACTTTACAGGGTAAAGGCTTCCGTGTGATTAATCAGCGAGAGCCGTTTAATACGAGTTGGGAAAGGTGTGGTAAGAACGTAAGGCTGCAGGTCGATAGTATGATCGAGTTGAAAAGTCGTTCCGATAATTCGTCACAAGTTGGTATTGATTCATTTGATCAACTTATGAAGCGGAATTATCGAGGTGAACGGGGTTGGAAATTCATTCTCGACTTCACGCCTTGTTAGTACTGCTAGTCACCACTTGAGAATAGCTTTTTAATGGTTTTCTGAATAGAGCCAAGCAGAGAGTCATCTTTGCTTGGCTCTTCTGTTATCTGAAGTTGGTTCTCAGAGGGGGGCTTTTCGGGTAATGTCTCTGGTGTAGCTATGTCGGTGCTTAGGCTCGGTGGGGTTGATGCGTATCTATTACCAGACTCTGTGACCTGCCGAAATACCTTTTCATCCACACTCAACCCTTGGCAGTGTGGTGCTTCCATTTTTGCATCTATAGCCAGAACTTCGTCGCTGCTGATGATCACCCCTTGAAGAAATTGGCTGCATTGTTGATCGGTTGGTAGTTTGTGATATGTTTTTTTCTCGTCAGTCCAGTCTAGTTTGCCACCCGCTACGAGTGCCACCGCATCTATGTTGAGGTCTGGATAACTATGTGTCAGTGGTTCGGTCTTGGAGTCGTTTTCGGCTGTTACCCAATAACAAGGTGAACCCAGCAATAAGTTGATTGACTGTGTTGCCTGATTATTTTGATTGACGATTAATTTACACTCCCGATCCTTATTATCCAGTGCAAGCAAGGAAGTTAGTGGCTTTGTTTCTGAATTTTTTGACGCATGGGTATCAGCAACGCCCGGTTGGCTCACCAATATTGCACTCAACAGAATTCCAAGTGAGCACTTATTTGACTGTTTCATGTCAGCACCACGCTTAGTAAATATCCCAAAACCAAAGCTCTTTGAAGCTGGCGTCGAAATAAGACGGAAAGCCACCGACTAAGGCCTCGCCATCCCAGACGTCAATGTGATCGGTTGTACCCCATCCATCGCGGAAGAAAATAATACCGGTGCGTCCCAATATTTCCTCCTGACTGTGAACGATGCTGCGTGATCCAAATGTTCGGGGTTCTGACTTGATCCAGTTCGCTAACTCTTGTGCCGCTAACACATGACCTTTAACTAAGCCGTCTTTGTGGTGTTTGAAGGCGCGGTACTCTGAAGTGCAGCGTCTGATAATACCGCGGTCTTCTGGTAGTTTGATGCCTGATAACTCAAGTGCTGCCCCCATACGGATGGCGCACTGATTAGTAAACAGGGTTTCGTCGCAGATGTTTTTACGCCCGGGGTGGTTCGCCCAGAATAACTTCATCAATGAGACAGTGACCACTATCTCGATTGAACTCTCCGGGTTGCTTACTTTGATGGTCTGAGTATCATTATCTGATGCCGAGACTTTGCTGAACTGGATCGTAAACTGACCGTTTGAATCGATATCGTTTACTAACTTAGCATCACGCGTGCCACTCAGGTCGAGTGTGCAGTCTGCGTAATCTCCCGCTGGTTCGGTGACAATCTGGAAATTCACATTACGGTTTACAGGAACTTTATTTCCCTCTGTCGTAATCGCAGAGATAATCGTGCGAGCTGGAGCTGGAGCTGGAGCTGGAGCTGGAGCTGGAGCTGGAGCTGGAGCTGGAGGTGCCGGTGTTTCTGTTTCTGTTTCTGTTTCTGGCGCCTCTGTGGGTGTGCTGACAGCTGGTGGAGCTACCTCAGGTGATGAGGATGTGTCATCGACAGGGGCAGTCGGTGTAGAAACATCAGGCTGCCTGTTCTTACTAAACAGATTACGCAGCCATTGTATAAACTCATTGAACGACATATCGATTTCTCCATAAATTCGGATCTAGCGTTCTTTGTATCAGCGAGATATTACTCCGACTTTTCGGTTCCTTCAGTCGTAGCTTTTTCGCCAGTCATTTTTTCTACCGCTTCAGTTGCCTCGGTCGCGACATCATCTGCAGCGGCTTCAACTTTTTCTACGGCTGATTCCACTGTTGACTCAACAGCAGTTTTTTCTGCCTCTGCATCAGTCGCCTCAGCTTGTTTTTCTTCAGACTTGTCAGCTGCTTCCGACTTGTCTTCAGAAGCGTCCACTGTTTCAGTGACGGGTTTGATTTCTTCCGGCTTTTTATCTTGATTATCAGCAGTCGGTTCCAGAGTGTTAGCCGGTACAACTGATGTGTCTGGCAAGCCAAGGTTCATGGCAGGGGGTAGATCTGGTGTGGGACGTAGAATAAGGCCAGCGATAATCGCTCCAGCTAATGCAATAATGACGATGCCGCCAAACTTTCCAAACATGAGGTTCTCCTAACGTATCCTTGTTATTTTATAGTAATCGCGATGATGCGCCGAGTGTAGCATCTCAGCGCCATAAAATAAAAACAGTGTTTAGAGGCGTTGCCTGGAGAGTTAGTGGTGTCTTTGTATGGAGAACCAGGCTAATTCAGTTAAAGCCGTTTTTTCCGGACTATTTTCAAGATGACTAAGGCTTTCAACAGCGAGCTTTATCTCATTTTCCGCGGCATTGTAGGCGTAATCCAGTGCGCCGGTTTTGTTGATGACTGTCAGGATTTCATCGATTCTATCAAGGCCGCCTTCCTCGATCGCAGTGCGAATCATTTGTGCTTCCTCGCCCTCGCTACGTTGCAACGCGATAATTAATGGCAGTGTTGGTTTACCTTCAGCAAGGTCGTCGCCGACATTCTTTCCCATTTCATCAGCCGAAGCACTGTAATCAAGAATGTCGTCAATAACCTGAAAAGCAGTTCCTAAATGCATGCCATAATCAGCCATGGCTTTTTCTTCGTCAGTCGGTCTTTTGGCAAGGATAGCGCCGAGCTGAGAAGCTGCTTCAAAGAGCTTGGCCGTTTTAGAGTAGATTACTTCGAGATAGCGCGCTTCCGTAGTATCCGCATCATTACAATTAAGTAACTGTAGTACTTCGCCTTCGGCAATGACGTTGGTTGCTTGTGAGAGGATTTGCATCACGCGCATCTCGCCCACATCCACCATCATTTCAAACGACCGGGAATAAAGGAAGTCACCCACTAAAACAGCGGCTTGATTGCCCCATATATTATTGGCTGTGTCTTTGCCGCGTCGCATGTCCGACTCATCAACAACGTCGTCATGGAGCAGGGTGGCAGTATGGATAAATTCTACAATAGCAGCGATATCAACATGCTGCTGACCCTTGTAGCCACAAGCTCTGGCTGTCAGAAGTGCAAGCATTGGGCGTAGACGTTTGCCACCATTACCTATAATGTAGTGACTGAGCTGGTTGATTAGCACGACATCCGATTGTAATCTTTTTTGTATTAATGAATTAACGTCGCCCATGTCGTCGGCGATTAGTGCCTGAATTTCCTTAAATTCCATAATCCTGGCTGTGCTCGTCTGTCGCGATATAAAGGGCGAATGCTAGGTAGATGGCTGCGTACTGTCAAGGGTACAATTAAAACGATAAAAACAAATCTGACGATTGACGGGGTAACCTGAAGAAAGTATACTCCCGCGGCTTATTGATAGACTCTATTCGCTTAGTTAGGAGCAAGAACATGTACGCCATCTTTACTACTGGTGGAAAACAATACCGCGTATCACAAGGTGATGTGCTGGATATTGAGAAGTTGGACGTTGAAGAAGGCGCAAGCGTCGATTTTGATAATGTCCTTATGGTTAGCAATGATGACGCTGTGCAGATCGGTGCTCCTTATGTTGAAGGTGGCAAGGTCACTGCAACAGTAACGAAGCAAGGCCGTGGCAAGAAAGTTGAAATTGTAAAATTCAAACGCCGCAAGCATCACCAGAAACGCACTGGTCATCGTCAATATTTAACAAAAGTTGAGATCACAGCGATCTCTGCTTAATTAAAATAGATTCAATTCTATTTTAAGCTAAAGAGGATTTAGTAATGGCACATAAGAAAGCGGCGGGTAGTACTCGCAACGGACGTGATTCGATATCGAAGCGTCTTGGTGTTAAGCGTTTTGGCGGTCAGGTTGTAACTGCTGGAAGCATTATCGTACGTCAGCGTGGAACTCGTTTCCACCCGGGTACTGATGTAGGCTGTGGTAAAGACCACACTTTGTTCGCAAAAGCAGACGGTGTTGTTGTTTTCGAAACAAAAGGCCCACAGAACCGTAAATACGTAAGCATTCAAGCTTCTGCTTAATCGCTACTGCGTATATCGAAAAAGCCCCATCTATTGAATGGGGCTTTTTTGTGTCCGGGTGATTTGTATTTATGTGACTTGTTGCGTTAGAAGCGCTCTATAGGTATCAATAAATCGCGGATACATACAGTGTGTATTGCTCGCAACTAACTCGCTTTAAGGATCAGTTGATCACCAGAGAGACTTCACCTAAATGCATGTGACCATCTTCTGAAATAGCCAAACGAAGAATGGTATTTCCGGCATCTAGCTGAGGCATAATCGGTAGGGTGTTCCAGAGCTTTCGATACTCATCGTGACCAGCACCAACTGCCTGACTCTCATTACCATTACTCACAATTGACAATGCCACATCATCCAATCGTGTCGCTGAGGTTACAGTGACCGGTAACGGCTTCCCTGATTCTGGTGCCTCATTGAATCGGATGTGTAGTGTGAGTCCCCGCCCCTCAACTTCACAGGCGTCCTGAACTGGCTTGCATTCGCCTTTAGGTACTAACTTATAGTACTTGGCATCCTCACGATTGGTCATGTACAGATCCATTAGACCATAACCACCGATACCCAGAAATGGAGCCATAATCAATGCAATAAATTTGTGTTTATCTCTTAGTATACTTTTAAAGTTCAAATGCGTAATGACGGCGAAAGCCGCTCCTCTCCCAAAATAAATGTTTAGCCAAGCAAATAGGTAATGTCATGTGTCGGTCTCAGGAGGTCAGATAGCTGACTCCTTTTGTCCAGAGAACCATCCCATCTATCTCATGCCACTGCCATGATCAAACCCCTGTAATACTATCTTACAAAAGATCTCAGATGTGTACGCCCTAGAGTGAAACACAAACTGGGCTTATAGCATAAATTAAAAATTAATAAAGTTCGCGAGTTACGCCTTATGCCGCAATACATTTTGGGAATTTCAGCCTACTACCATGACAGTGCTGCGGCACTAATCCGTGACGGACAGCTGATATCTGCGGCACAAGAAGAGCGATTCAGCCGCAAAAAACATGATCCCGGCTTTCCCAAGGCATCCATTGAATACTGCTTGAAGCAGGCAGATATCAAGCTTGGTGATGTTGCGCACATTGTCTTTTATGACAAGCCACTTCTTAAATTTGAACGTCTGCTTGAAACCTACCTGGCGTATGCGCCGAGAGGATTTCGGTCCTTTATGATGGCGATACCGATTTGGATCAAAGAAAAGTTGTTTCTCAAAAAGACATTGAGACGTTCATTGTCTGAGTTGTCGGGCATTCCCGAAGCAGAACTGCCGGGTTTATTGTTTACCGAACATCATCAATCACACGCCGCATCAGCATTTTTCCCCAGTCCGTATGAGAGTGCTGCGGTGATGTGTCTGGATGGTGTTGGGGAGTGGGCTACCACTTCTGTTTGGATTGGTAATGGCAATACGCTGACGCCGCAGTGGGAAATAGACTTCCCGCATTCACTGGGGTTGCTGTACTCCGCTTTTACTTACTACACCGGTTTTAGGGTTAACTCAGGCGAGTATAAGCTGATGGGATTGGCGCCTTACGGTGAGCCTAAGTATGTTGATGTGATCTTAGAGAACCTTCTGGATTTAAAAGACGACGGTACGTTCCGTCTGAATATGCGCTATTTCAATTACGCAACGGGTCTGACGATGACCAATAAGCGATTCGCAGATCTGTTTGGTGCACCTGCCAGAGAGCCAGAAGCTGAGCTGACACAACGCGAAATGGATATAGCTCGCTCTATTCAGGTCGTCACGGAAGAAGTTGTATTAAGGCTTGCTCGCACGGTTCACAAAGAGACTGGACAAAAGCATCTGTGCTTAGCTGGTGGTGTGGCATTAAATTGTGTGGCGAATGGTCGACTGTTGCGGGAAGGGCCGTTTGAGTCGATATGGATTCAGCCGGCTTCCGGTGACGCTGGTGGGGCCATCGGTGCCGCTTTGTCAGCACATCACGAATATCAGGAAAAGCCGCGTCACAGGCCATTACAAGCCCGTCAGATGGATGCGATGCAAGGCGCATACCTTGGCCCTGAATACTCAGCAGAGGAAATTAAGTCGTATCTGGATTCGGTTGGTGCTAAGTATCAGGAATTAGGTAATGACGAAATATTTACTCAGGTTGCCAATCATCTTGATGATGAAAAAGTGATCGGTTGGTTTGCAGGGCGTATGGAGTTTGGTCCACGTGCGCTAGGTGGGCGCTCGATCATCGGTGATGCACGCAGTCAAAAAATGCAGTCAATCATGAATCTCAAGATAAAGTATCGTGAATCATTCCGGCCATTTGCACCGATCATTAAACATGACAAAGTGTCTGAGTGGTTTGAGCACAAAGGGGCGAGCCCTTACATGTTAATCGTCGCTCCGGTACGTGAAGATAAACGCAAGCTGATGACTGAAGAGGAAACAAAATTATTCGGCATCGATAAGTTGAATATACCGCGTTCTGAAATCCCTGCCGTAACTCATGTTGATTACTCCGCACGTTTGCAAACTGTACACCCTCAGACGAATCCGAGGTTTTACAAATTACTGGATACCTTTGAGTCAAAAACAGGCTGTCCACTCCTGGTAAACACATCGTTTAACGTTCGAGGTGAGCCGATCGTCAATACACCAGAGGATGCATATCGTTGTTTCATGCGAACAGAAATGGACTTTCTGGTTTTAGAAAATTTCCTCATAGATAAAACATCGCAACCCAATTGGCAGGAAAAAACTGATTGGAAACAGGAGTTCGATCTGGATTAGTCATGATGAATAGTGAAGTAAAGAAAACAGACTTTACCGCCAAAGAGCTCAGAGACTTTGGGTTGATTATGGCGGGTATGTTAATACTCATGTTTGGTTTGGTATTGCCGTGGTTGTTTAGCTTTTCAACACCGTATTGGCCGTTCATCGCTGCTTTTGGCTTTGTCGTCGCAGCATTGCTTAAACCACTGATTCTGGCACCGGTTAACCGCGTCTGGTTGAAAATCAGCGACGTATTAGGTTGGGTAAACACACGGTTAGTGATGGGAATAATGTTCTTTTTATTAATTGTTCCGATCGGCTTACTGGTGCGGGTTTTCAAAAAAGACCCACTGAATAATCAGTGGTCTGAGACGGATGAAAGCTACCGTATCGTCACTAAAAACAGAAACAAAGATCACTTGGAGAAACCTTTCTAATGTTGGACTTAATGTCAGACCTTTGGTCATTCATGCGTGAGCGTAAGAAGTTCTGGCTCGCGCCAATTATTTTATTAATGGTGTTATTAGGTGGATTGCTTGTGTTTGCACAAGGTAGCGCAATCGCACCGTTTATTTACACCTTATTTTGATGTGAATCACGATATGTTCTCCTGGATTGGCAGGATGCCAGCTCAGGTAACCGAGATATAAAACAGGGGTAAGTTCGGATGAAATTGAAGTCAGTGGTGATTAATTTAGCGCTTATGGCTGTTAGCGCAGGACTGATAGTCGGTGTAGCTGAGGTTGCAAGTCGTTACATGGTGCCGATCTCGCCAGGCCCCAGTTTATTGAGCACAGATGGAAAGCCTATTCGGCAGAGTTATGTCGAGCCAAGCAGTCAATACCGGATTATTACGCCCGATTTCGATGCGCTGACAACGATCACGAAAGATGGCTACCGTGGACCGGCATCTTCCGGAAATCCGGATACGCTGTTTTTAGGTGACTCATTTACGTTTGCGCAGGGTGTGACGGATGAGCAGGCATTCCCTTATCTGTACTGCAAAGCTAAGAATCTGGATTGTGCTAACTTGTCAGTACCGGGTGCGAGCACGATTTACACGATTTCGCGGTTGGAACATTACCTGAACGTAAAAGGCTGGGCGCCGAATAATGTATTCTTGTTCTTTTTCACCGGGAATGACTTCACCGACAATTTGTGGGCTGACGAGCAACGACGCAATGGACGTAACTACGAGCCATTGGAGTTGAGCCCCGAGCAAGAAGATGCAGTTCATAATAGCCTACCCCCGCATAAGCAACTGATCAGTAAAGCATTAAAGTACTCGAATCTTCTGCGAGTGCTTTACTACAAAGTATTACCGGAGATCCGTCAGCAGGGTGACAATTCCGGTCAAAGAGCACAGCTGGAAAAAGCACTGGCGATAACCAAAGAGTCGTTTGATCGTCTTCAGGTGTTAAGTGATGAATATGCGTTTAACTACCGCATTTTTGTGATTTACCCAGAGCCTGAGGTGAGACTGGGTGTGTTCAAACAAATGGATGAGAAACTGCAGGCAATTGCACCCAGTGAAATTACATCATTAGGTGAGTTGTTTTCGAAAGATAGTCAGCAGTATTTCTTCCCTGCAGATGGGCATTTCACGATGAGTGGTAACCGTTTATTGGCTGATTTCCTGATTAAGGAGTTGCCGTAATCCGTGCCTCTGTGGTTTTATGAAGAACGCTTTAGCGATCTTAGTCTTAGTCCGTAGTGATTGAGATCCGTTTCTACTGCAAACCATAGACGTTCTTATCTTCGGGGTAGCTGACGCTATAACCATAGCGTAGGCGTAGTTCGGTCTTTGGTTGAAGTGTGCGTTTCCAGCTCATGACGCCTTTCTTGTCATCTATGTCCTTTTCGCTCGGTGCATCACCAGTTAATTCAACATTAATATCTTCATGACTGGCGACGGGTATGTTGTCGTACAGCTGAATGGGATAGGCTTGTTGGTGCTGGTTGTTCATCGTCACTTGATAAGCTCTTTTTACTACCTTGCGCTTACCAAAGAAAATGCCATCCTCACTTTTTGCATCCGGATCCGGTTGAAATGTGAGTTTCACCTTGTCGTCTTCACCGAATGAGAGTTTTATTTCCTGCCCGGGCTGTTGCTGGCTTAGATAAGTGTTACCGACATAATATCCATCACGGTATAGTGATAAATTACCGGCTAGGAGTGGCGTCTCGCCGTCATACTTAAAGTGTGTGGTAAGCAGTACTCTTGGGTCTATACGAGGCGTGCTTGCAAGTTCAATTGTGCTGTTGTGCTCTTCAGAGGATAGGGAAAAGCGTTTCTTTTCTGAGCCTGAATCAAGAGATACGGTTTGTGGAATGATGTAATCCGCTGAAAAGTCAGCAGTCACCATTAAGCTTTGTTCGGCCACCACTTTTCGCTTAACCGGAGCAGCCGGGGCTGCCATCATACTTACTTCGGCATCCATCATAGGCGCCATTTCCTCAGACATTGCCATGCCTCTGGCGGTTGGGAAAGCTTCAAAATCGGGTGCAAAGTCAATTGACCAAGGTTCTAGTGTCGCAAGTTGAGTGGATTGCGAGGGTCTTAGCGTGGAGAGTGTGACTTTAGTCTTGTTCCAATTCTCACCGGTACGTTGACTGATTTCAGCCTGTGATTTGATGGTTAATTTTCCGGACTGAGTATCTAAGTCAGCATCGTAAACTGGAGTCCATGATGCACCATTAATGAGATAGCTGATTTCAATTTCAAGCGTTGTATCAGCTGATGCTTTGAGGTTAAGTCCGGCGACTCTTGTGCTGCGCTGATTGCTGGCGACTAGTCGCAATTGGTTGTTAAGTTTTTTGAGTTCAGCATCCAATGCCGTTACTTCAGTATTAGTATCTCTAATCAGCTCCTGTGCATTAGCTGTTGCCTCTTCGAGCGTTTTCCAGGCTTCCTGCCATTGCTCCATCGGTAGTTGTAGGTAGCGACTACCAGTCTCATTGTTTCCGCCTGACCCCATCGCAGCGATATATTCCAGTTTAGATTGTTGGCGTTTAATTTTGTCCTGTAATGCAGTGCGTTGCAGATTTAAGGTATCAATTTTTTCACGAAGCAGGCGCTCCTCTTTTAACACGAGCTCTGTGTTGATTTTGCTTTTTAGAGAAACACTCCCCAGAGTAACATCGGCATCGGCTGAGCCATCCACACGAAGTGATGACTGGATCAGTCTCATCGGCAGGTCTGATATCTCGAGTGTACTTTCACCCGCAGGAACCTCTAGTTTGGCGACCCGTGTAACCTTAGCGCTGCCAGGAAATACGGTGATGCTCTGAATTGATGATGTGGTAATTAACTCAGCGGCCTGAGCATAGCTTAGAAAGCCAAAGGTGCTTCCGCTAATGATAGTGAGTACTATAGGACGAGAAATGCTTTGAAAGCTCATGTAAGACCCCCGAAGTTTAATTATTGTGGCTAAGCCATTAGGCCCGCGTTTATTACTGTAGTTCATCATATCATGCGATTAATTGATAGCCATTGTCACCTTGATTTCTCAGTCTTCAATGAAGACCGCGATACACTCTTAGCGCTTGCTCATCAAAACAATGTGAGTGATATTGTGATCCCCGGAGTAACAGCAGGCACCTGGAAAGATCTGGAGCAACTATGCGCTAAGCATCGCGATGCCAAAGTAAAACTGCATGCTGCTTATGGGTTGCATCCAATGTTTATGTCATCACATAAACCAGAAGATCTGTTGATGTTGGAGCGTCAGCTTAATCGGTCAGAAGCGGTGGCAGTGGGTGAGTGTGGCTTGGACTTTTTCGTTGAGTCGCATGACAAGCAGCATCAACTGGAGTATTTCACTGCTCAAATGGATCTTGCCTTGCACTTCCAGTTGCCTCTGATTATTCATTCCAGAAAGTCATTGGATTTAGTGCTGAAAGAAATCCGGCTAAGACCCGGGCTCAGGGGAGTGATCCATAGTTTCTCAGGCAGTTATCAGCAAGCAACGCAATTAATTGATCTGGGATTTTATCTGGGCTTTGGCGGCCCTGTGACTTATTCCCGAGCCAACAAACTGAGACGCTTGGTAAAAGACCTGCCTCTGGAAGGTTTATTATTGGAGACAGATGCTCCAGATCAGTCAGACTCATCTCACCGTGATCAACGAAACCAACCGTCATGGCTGGTAGATATAGCAAAAGTGGTTGCGGAGTTGAGAGGGGATAGCCTTGAAGCTGTCGCAGCGATGACGACTAAAAATAGTTGTGAGTTGTTTGGCATAAAAAATGCCCCGCAATAGCGAGGCATTTTTCAAAGCTTAGTTGTGAAACACCTGTTTATGGGCAGGTAGAATCCACTGTTGTCATAGCATGCTGCTTGTCTTCGTTAAACCTGATGCCAACTTTGCTCGGTGAGGTGAATAGGTACTGATAACTACCACCTGTCACATTGAACGATGTGGGTGCACATTTTAGTTCAACTTCTACCGTACCTTTACCTTTGAACTCAAAGCTCAGGTCTGTGCCATCACCATTTAGTGAGATTAACTCACCACGTGACGGTAGCTTAGTGATACGGCTAACATTGTTTGCCGGAGTACCAAGGTTGATCTTGAATGTACCACCACCTTTACTCATCAGCACTTGTGAATCGCTGTAGGCATACCAGTTATCAACTGACTGGATTGTGGTTCCATTTGCCACTCTAAGCGCAAACTTACCCGTATCAGCTGCCGTGACGGTAGCAGTTACAGTATTACCTGATTTGTTGACTGCAAGTCCTGCTGATTTAAATGCCTTGATTCGGTCAGCAAAGTCTTTACCAGTGGCAAATTCTGAACCGTACTCATAAGCTTTCTTGATCAGGCTATCAAACATATCGAAGTTATAACCGGCATCGCCAAAGTCCATTGGACCATAGTCATGCCAAGGCCAGTGGATCAAGCCTTGAGGCGAATGCTTTGTTAAAGTATCAAACTCATTGAACCATACTTGCTTCGCTTCTTCGGCAGTTCTGCGTTGGAACTGCACCAAAGTGAAGTCAAACGACATGTTTGGACTCAGATATACTTTACTGATGGTTGGATTCAGGAAGCCAAATGCATTCGGATAACCCGCGCCAGAACTTGAGTAACCACCACTCAGATAGTCAAGGTGCTGAATGATCTCTAGTGACGTGGCTAAGTTCTCCGGTGCGCCTGGTACGGCACCACTCAAGTTAGATAAGCCTAGTTGCTGCTCAATAATCTGACGAGATGTTAAGAACTCCCAGCTTAGTTGAGCCGGGTTCAGGATGTTGGTGTCATGGGGATGAGTGTAAGAGTGCGTACCCATCTCGTTACCTAGCGCCAGATACTGCTGATACAGTGGTGCTGAGTAGCTCCAGTCTGTTTCTTCCTGATTAGGCGCGTATGCACCAATGTTGATGTAGTACGAGCCAACAAAGTCATACTGATCCTTCCAGGTCTGCAGGATTGGTAACAGGGCACCATTCACAGGAGCAACTTCATCAATGAACATGCTTTGATCCATGTCATTTCGGGCAACAAAGATCGAGTTATTGCGTGTCATGTGAAGTGATGCTGCTGCCTTCTCACCGTACACACTCCACTGAAGCACTGACCAGAGGATATTAGGGTCAGTCATTTGCTGTACAGTTCCAAAGTGTGCGTGACGACCACCGTTTTCGGTGACAATTAACGCATTCTTTGTACCAATACCAGTGATGTCTTGTGTTGCAATGATGTTACTTGAATAGCTGCCGGTCGGAACGAAGTAATCTGTGAATGAATTTGTGTAGCTTCTTAAGACTTCATTGTAAGCGTACTCGTTGCTAGTGATAGGGTGAGCACTATTAGAGATCTTGTAGTTGATCGTAAACGGCCCACCACCATCAACACGAGTCACACCCATCAATGCCTTCATACGAGAGTAAGCATCACCCGGTAGACTGGCGCCCGTCTCATCATTCGTCAGTAAGTTACCCGCAGTAACGATACCAACATTATAGTCGCTAACAGCCGTAATCAGGTTCTGTTCGATACCGGGAAGTAATGATGATTTCACATTAGCAAAATAAGGGAACACGATGGTTTTGTATTTCGTGATTTTACTAAGGTCCAATAAGTCGTCTTCATTGAGCAGGTCGAATGGCAGACCTGCCATGATTGCCTGAGACTGCACGCTCATGAACAACTGAGCATACGCTTTTGTGTCAAAGAACTGGCCTTCAGATGTTTCAGAATAAACAATCGCAATAGGCGCTGTGCTCTGCTCGCGCTTTAACTCGTAGTCATTGGTGTTAGGCCAGTAAGAACGCGGTAGGTAGCTGTCGTTATTTACATCAAACAGCAGGCTGATTGCATCTCCACCAGGTGTACCGATAGCAGCTTCATCAACTTCCAGCTCCATGATAGAGCCACCAGTGCCGTCTGATGTCGTGGCAAAGTTCAATGGGCCAGCAATAAAGGTCTGACCAGCATCGTTGCTGTAAAGATAAGGTTTATCATCTGTGAAGAAGTTGATGTTGTACTCTTCACCACCGGCATAGCCCCAGATTTTGTGACCTGTGTTGTAGTCCTGGTCGGTGTTAAGCCAGATCGTGGTTCCGGAACCGATTGTGCGATTAAAATCATGAATAAGGAATTTATATTTTCCGCCTTCGTAACGACCATATAACTCAGTGCCGTCAACTGCATTCACCGGGTCCAGATCCATTCGGTCGCTACTGTTCCAGTCTGACTTTAGTCCATCAATTTGAATACCACTGTTTGAGAAAACAGTCTGCTTGAGAATGATGTAATTGTTCTCATGCGGCCAGTAACTAACCGGTAAAAAAGTCGAGTTGTTAACATCGATCAGCATGTTGATACCAGCACCAGCAGGATTACCAATCAGCGCTTCAGGAATCGCAATTTCGATATTAGTGCCACTACCGTCAGCGACAATGCTGTGTGTCAGTGGTCCAGATACTAAGGTCTGACCGTCAGCATCAGTGTAAAGATAAGGTTTACCATCCGCAGCAATATTGACGTTATATTCTGCACCGCCGGCATAGCCCCAGATTTTATAACCGGTGTCAGAATTTTGGTCTGTATTGAGCCAGAAAGTGGTACTGGTACTGATTGGGCCATCAAGATTACGTAACAATACGTTGTATGTATTGTTTTCATAACGACCAAATAGCTCATAGCCCGTCACCGGACTACGTGGAGGGAGTTCTAAGCGGTCTTCCTGTGTCCAGTCAGAAACATTACCGTCAATGACGATTGGTGCAGCATGGGCTGAGCCCAGCGTGGCTAACGAAGCAATGAGCAATGCATAAGTGCTCATCCATTTGGATATTTTACGGAGGTTCATGGGGCCTTACCTATGGGGAGTCGAAATTCTAAATAATTGTTAGTGGCTACTGCCTTATTGTAATGATGAGATTAGATGCTTTCGCACGTTAGTCTTGAATCAAATGCACTCTGAACGGTTGCTTTTAACTGATGGGGAGATTGAGATTTCTTGGGTGCTGTAATAGTGCTCACTCAGCGATACGCGCTTAGCCGCTTAAGTGAGCACTCGTATGAATGCCGTTTACTGAGCGCCACCATAGTGACTAACAATCGCTTCATCGCTGATTGATTTACTTTGTTTGCGCCCCGCAAAAAACACACCACTTGCTGCATCGATATTGTATGACTCAGGAATCAGGCTATCTAAATATTGCAGCCAGAAGAAAAGCAATTTGAATATTTTACCTATATTACGCGACCTGAAAATTCCACGTGAAAAGTACTCAATGGCCCACAGTAATTGCGTACCAGCACCGGCTGTAGTGCCCGATTTAATTAGCTCAAAGTTTTTGAATAAAAAGCGATGACCACTTTCGGTATAGCGAGTGAAATCATACGCACCTTCATGGACATGCTGTAAAAACGGAGTTTCAGCATAGACAATGCCATCATCTTTCAACACACGGTAAATCTCAGAAACCACTTTCTCAGGGTCTAATACATGCTCCAGAACCGCCTGAATGATCACGCCATCGAATGCATTATCAGGTAATGGTATATCGTGCGCGTCAGCAACGAACTGCACAGAGTCCGATGCATAGATATCAAATGAGACCAGTTCGATACGAGGGTCTTCATAGAACGGCTCCATAGACTGGCCTGGCGTACCACCTCCTACCATTAGTACCCGTGGTTTAGCATGCTTTTTCAGGAGTTCGCTGAATAGTAGCTCGACATTATCCTTAGTCGCTTTTGATCTGGGGAGAAGCACGCGCTTGATTATGCCGGATAGCCCTTCATAGGCTGGGCGATTAATCACTGAGGCTGTGCCTTCGGTATCCTTCTTATTGAGTATGCTTTTATCAAAGTCGATCACAATGGGGTAGTGGTCAACGAACTCGTATTTTGAGCTGAGTGCTGGGTTTTCTGTGTGTGAAATTAGATTCTGACCATCGATCGTCAGAGGAGTTTGATGTTTTGGGCATCTTAATAATTCTATGACCTGATTCCTTTCAAGTAACATGATTTTGCCTTTTTTATTGATTGAATAAATATCCTTATTTTTTCCTAATTTCTCATTTCAAAGGCTGTGTTGGGCAGACTATCAGGATGGTTGGTTTTTTGTGATAGATAAAAGGCGGAGGCAGGTGTGCATTGAAAACTACGAGCGTTGAAGCATAAAAGTGATGTATTCGAGTCGATTAATTTTATTGGAGAGAACGACCATGCCGATGATAGTCGTAATGAAAATGGCCAGTGCAAAACCATAGCCATAAAAGGCCGGACCCAAAAGTAGACTAAGTCCCGTGAAGATTGTATTTAGAGCGAATAAGCCAAAACTCATCCAAAATGCTTGTTTTAAAAAGTTGAAATAAAAGAAGATATTGAGCGTGGCTAAAAACAATACCTGCATGGCTGTGGATAGCAGGTCGATGTAGTATAAGTGGACATACAATGGGGATAGCTCCAGCCAGTTGATAATGTCCTCAGCCATAATAAAAAACAACAAAACAGTGACACCCTGAACTTTGATGATTTCAGTGTAAGCATTGCGAATACTCAGTGTCATGGTTTGTCGTTTATCTTCGATTTGACCCAGTGTTGCACCATCGTTAACAGCGGAATAATAGTCCTGATAAGTTGATACAAAGTCAGTCTCGACTCTCAATAAGAAGCTTGCCATGCCCGGAATTATGGATAAGTAAGCCAAAAAGATTGGCAAGTCATAAATCACGGAGGCGCGCAGGACTCCATTCACATCATCGGAAGTGGCAGGGGTGAACCAGAACATCCATTTATCAACCCACACACCCATGTTAAAAAACAGACCGATAAAAATGAGAATGGGGTAAATATTTTTAAGCTTTAAGAAATCAAAGCGTAATAAACGGTCTGCCGTGTACTCCTGAAAGATCATCAGCAGCATAGAGACAAGCAAGATTGTGTGACCGATCAGCAGAGCCGTCAGCAGGCCGTTTGAGCCTGCTGCACGAAGCACTGTCGATAAAACAGCAATACTCACATAACTAATCAAAAAAACGACAAGGATAGTTTTGTAACGACGCATACCCGCAACAAAAATGACGGCGAGCCAGACATTGCAGAGCAACACAAAGTTCATCAGCATTAGTGTGCAATACAGAAAATCCAGTGCCCTGAACCACACTAGCCAACAGATAATTCCAAAAATGCCGCTAACTAAAGTAGACAGTCCCAGAGCTGCAATGAAGTTAGGCAGTATTCGGTGGTCGTTCTTCATGTACAGTTGATCTGCCATGAAGCGGGTGAACACGAGTTGCAACAGGCTGCTTAGAACGAGTGAAAACGACATCAGCCATGTTACTGAGACTAAGAACTCTCCAAGCCAAGTACCAGTCGCGCCCTTGTTCCCAATACTGATAACACCAACCAGCATAATCCCAAGAATTGATAATACCCAAGGGCCAGAGCTGATGGCACCGGCATAGGCATAGGTTTTCAGCAGGCCAAACCAGCTGTCATCCTTGAGCATTTTCTTTAGCTCAAACCCGATTCCGGCCATGACTCAATACCTTTTGATATAGTTCTTTGTAGTTATCGAGGAATGTCTGTTCGCCATAAAGTAGTTCGACACGGGCGATTGCTGATTTTTGTGCCTGATACCAGCGGTCTTCATCGGCTAATAGGTCCGCCGCAGCATTGGCGAGTGCGCGAGGGTTGGCGATAGGCACAATAGAGCCAGCTGATCCCAGTGCGCGATCTTCCTCAGTTCGACCTTCAACAAGTTCACGGCATGAGCCGACATCGGTGGATAATACAGGTACGCCTGCGGCGTAACCTTCCAGGATTACTAAGGGCTGACCTTCGCTGATAGAGCTAAGTGTCATTAGACTCATTTTTGGTAGAATATCGTTGATATTCTGAAACCCAAGAAACTTGACCTGTTCTTGCAAGCCCAGCTGCTCAACAAGAGTATGGCACTCTGCGGCATATTCTGGCTCTTCTTCCTCGGGCCCTACAATCCAGCCTTCCACATCCGGGATTTTATCTTTGAGAATGCCGATGGCGCGAATGTATGTCTTAATGTCTTTGATTGGGACAACTCGCCCCAATAAACACAATACCGGCGGTATCGTGTCGCTCCGTTCATCTCTGAGGGGCACAAAGCGTTCTATTTTTACGCCATTGGGAATAACGATAGAACGTTCCGGTGGAGCACCCAAATCAATTTGCTTCTGTCTGTTCTGACCATACAAGGTAACGATGACCAGACAACCACTGTAAGTAAGACGACCTAAACCTTCAAAGAACTGCATCCATAGCTGACGAATATAGCTGATTCGGTCATCAAGGCCTGCAGCGAGGTAAGGGTTGTTTTCTTTAATCCAGTCGACTTGATAAAGATCGATCTGACGTTCTTTTGTATAGATACCATGCTCTGTCACCATCAATGGTTTGTTTTTCATCAATCTTAAAAACAAACCGAGCAGGCCAGCGTAACCGGTCGAGATTGTGTGATAACAGTCTGCCATCGGTACTTGAACAGCAATTTTCAATAAAGCAAGAATGGGCGCATGCATCGCCCGCACATTCCAGAAAAACTCATTAAATGGCAGGTCAGGACAATTATTTCGGTAGGCATCGGTGATCATGTCCCATATTTCAGGACTGTAAAAAAACTGATCCGCTGAATAATCAGATGCTCGTGATAGCAGTTTGTGTAAACCGGACAGCTGCTTTAACGCCGGGGCTTGACCGCCTTTAGCTAATAACTCGTACAGAGACTTCAGTATAGTGACGGTTTCTTTATCGAGACTGTGTTCTTTTGGTTCCCCCAAATCGAGTGAGTCATTCAGAAAGTGACGTTCGAAATGACATACGTTTGGAGGGAACTCAAAGTGCATCTCTGAGTAATGTTCACTGCTCGCACCCACAAATATCAGTGAGAACTGATATTGGGGGTGTCCAACCATTAACTGATGTACCCAGCTTGACACACCACCACGCACATAAGGATACGTGCCTTCTAACAAGAGGCAAATATCTGCTTTTTGGGATGGCCCAAGTCTTGGGAATTCGTCTTCAGTCACGGCTTTATTCTTATTATTATAGGTAATGTAAATTCGAGCGTATGTAAATTTTAACCACAATTATAATCTGCACACAGAGAATGTCAGCCAAATTCAGTCAGGCGGTTAAAGTGTCAAACAACGCGGTCTCATTTTTTGTCACTCCAAGATTCATGGCGCGAAGCTTAGCTTTACGGGCTGCCGCTTTTTTACCTTGATATTCAAGGATTTCACTGAGTGTCTGATAGGCACTGCCAGATTCATTATTTTCACGAATGGCGGAGATACAATGATCACTCGCTTGCTGTAACAAAACTTCTTTGCTGCTGGACTCAACACCAACATCTAATAGGTGCAGATAATCATGTGCGACAGCTAAGTGTAGTTCAGACAAGCGTTTCTTGGGGGCAGAGTTTAAGGCTTCCAGCTTCTTCTGAAGGTCGCTCTGCATTTGCTCTTCCAGCTTGCCTTTTAGTGAATATGCCATCAAGCGAGCACTTTCAAATGGACTCAGAAGTGCTTCGCTCAGTAAAGCATAGGCCTCTTTATCCGGAAGGTGACGTGATGCGATTAATAAACCAAGGTAAGCTTCATCATCTAACGAAGACAATAAATCACGTGTTTTTCTAATACTACCTTTTTGGTGGAAATCGGGAGCGGTAAAGTAATTAAGCAGATCTTTAGCAGTCTGTTTTTCTTGGTCTTCAGCACCAAGCCCTGCGCGTAATCCTTGCTCACGCAATATAGACCGGTTTTCGATAAGTACTAATAGCAGACTGCCAACCACAGGCAGAAGCGCTACGGTCATAATGACATACAGCCAGACTTGTTTTGGGCTAGTGGCAGGATCAGACCAATGCATACTGAACCATTGAGCTGCTAATGTAGCAACCACAAGGTGTAGTGCAGAAACAATCAAGATTAAGCTAGGTTGACCTGTCCACAGCAGAGCGAATAACACAAGCTCT
Organism: Leucothrix pacifica; assembly: GCF_003172875.1. GTDB lineage: Bacteria > Pseudomonadota > Gammaproteobacteria > Thiotrichales > Thiotrichaceae > Leucothrix > Leucothrix pacifica. The sequence goes on from NZ_QGKM01000008.1 coordinate 57,745, forward strand.
GCAAAAAAAACTACTAAAGTACTAACGGATAAGTCGCGCATCATCAAATTTACCAAGGCTAACCAGATATTTTTGCAATTCCGTGCGCTGCATCTGATGACGAATAGGGTTGAATTTTAGCGATATTCCCGCATTGGAGAAGTCCTTGCCAAAACGTTTGGTAAAACGGCTTGCCAGATTATCCTGGAATTGTTTGAAATCCTGAACATTAAACAGAGGTAGTAGAATAACAAGCGTAGTGCTTTCCGCACGTTGCAGGTGCCAGATGCGGTTTGCACCTCTCACCTTGGAGACGAAATAATCTTTATATTCAGCACTATCGTCTGTATTGCGAATGGTGAGTGTAATCAGTGTTGCGGTTCGAACAGTATTCAAAACTACATTGAGACCGGTATACATTTCTTGCAGTAATTTTTTTGCACTTGTGGTTGGGCGTTGTGTGTTATCAAGAAGATTACTCACGTAGTTACAAAGCAATGCCAGAAGGTTAAGATTCTGCTGAGTCATTGCAGAGTTAGCCATCCGCGCTACGGCCATCACGCCCCAAAGTTTGCCATTGCAGTCAATCAATGGAATCGCGGCCTGAAGATTTGTATTCAACTGGTGCTTTTGGATCAGCTGAGAGTTCTTCACACTAACAGCCTGTTTACAACGAATCGCTTCTTTTACCAATGGATCTTGATAGGCGCTGACGTGAACCATACCAACACTACCCAGTGCTTTTGGGTATAGCTGGTTATCTTTACTCATGCGATAAAAGGCAGCCGCCTCCAGCCAAGGGTAATGCGCAAGTATTTCCTGCATTTTTTCGATAGCTACAGTGAGTGCTTCAGCCTTGTTATCCGCGTCGACAGAGCTAACAGAAGTGTCGAGTAAGCGTAGTGAATTTGCCAGTGATTGGCTCTCAGCAACCAGGTCTTCTTCTAGTTGACTGTATGAAATGTGTAGTAACTGCAGTGCTTGCTCTGACTGACTGGCGTTGAGTCGGTAATTCTCAAGCTCTTTCGCCTGAGTCTCAGTACGGTTGCCCCAGTACTGAATCATTTCACCAATGACTAAGACGACTAACAGGCTTCCGACAAGTATCTGACTGGCCACCGTCAGAAGGGCAGGATTAAACACCAAAACATAAAGCAGGCAAAACGATGACATGACTAATAAGCTCAGCAAGCCATAGCGCGTTCCGTAACGTGAAGCAGTCAAGGTAGGAACCAATAACATCCAGGGGAAGGCCGACTGTAGAAAGAATAAATCTTCACGCCCCAGCAGCCATGCCAGCAAAGGGACCAAAAGTGGTAGGAAAAGGACCTCAAATATTGCTGTCTCAGGCTTTGGCCTAAGTTGTGCCAGAGGTGTTGAATCTGATGAGCGGGGTATTGAAAAATTCTCAACAACCACATGCCCTTGCATGGATTTTCTTTTCATGATTGTTATCTTTATTTATCTGTTACCGGGAAATCCAGGAATTTCCGGTATTGCAGTAATAAGCCTTTGTCTTCTGGGTTACCGAGTGAGCCTTTGTCATAGAACACACCCAAACTCAATTCATCATTATCAAATAAGTCTTTACTAACCGCGGCTTCAGCATGTGCTTTTAGCTCACCAGTTGGCCAGACTTTACCGAGAGCAACCGAACCACTGTACTGAAGCTCTGATTTTCCACTTAGACCTTGTCCGGGTATTCCGTGGTTAAAACCAGCGATCAACTCAACGCTCTGGGTTGACTCAGGCAGCGCGTTCGCCGTACTTACCTGACTGGCATTGTCGTTCTTCTGTAACGTTCCTTGAATGCCGCCATACCATTGACCATTCACGGTGTTTTGTCTGTGAACCACCGCTGCACGAGCACCGAGTCCATCAGCAAGATTTTGACCGTTATCAGTCCGGTTGAATTCGTGCTTCCATGCACTCAACTGAGCCGTTTGTTTTTCACCAAGCTGAGCATTGAAGTCAACTTTTAATCTGTTTCTGCGACCGTATTGTCTTAAATATGAATTTTCATCGGGGGTTTCCTGAAAACCATATTCCAATCCAGCGCGAAGTCGTTCGTTCAGCTGTCTCTGGTATTTCAAATTACCATAGGCTTGTAAGTCAGTGCCGTTGTCATAGATACCAAGCCTTCCATTCAGCTGATTAGTGGTATCTTTCCATTCGAACCCAACCGAAACATCCTGTTCGTTGACTTTGGTGCCAGGTAACGAGTTGTCACTGAGCTGAGCTTTGCGAAGTTTGATATCAAAGCCTGCCGGAAGACCATATTTCCCCATCCCTTGTTTATATTGAAGGGTTTGCTCTCTGGTTGTGAGTGTTCCGACTTTTCTGGCGTTGTAAGCCGCTACAAACTCAGAAACCCGACCTTCAGCCAGTGACAGAGCGATGCGTCGGGCGGTATCACGTTCTTTAGCAGTGTCCGCTTCATTCATCGCTCGTTTCGCGACATCGAATGCTTCTTGTTGGCGCTCCAGAGCAATCAAAACACTGACATGATCACTGGTAGACATTTGGTCAGACTGCTTGAGTAAGGCTGCCAACGTTCGCTTGTCTTTAAGTTTTAACGCGATTGACAAAGCCATCCATAACGGCTTTTTCATTCGTTTGACATCCGTCCGAGCCAGCAAGCGCTTCAGTTGTGTCATATTGTTTTTATCCAAAGCCCATGAAATCGCAATTTCATTCATGCGGTCTTTGTCAGCTTTATCTGTGGTCAGGCGGTCTAGCTCAGCGTAGATCTTGTCAAACTCAGCTTGTGTACCGGACTTATGCGTCACGCTCAGGTATTGAAATAAAGCCTCTTTACGCTCGGCAGGGTTCAATGACCCCGAGGCAAGTTGTTGTTTAAGTTGTTGAACACCAAAAGCACGAACCTTAGCAGCTTCAGATTTGCGATCTAATTGTTCCAGTGATTCTGCATAACTGAGTAACATAATGAAGTTTTCAGTATGTTTAACGCTAGCCATCTCAAACCATTTGATACTGCTCTGGTAGTCCTTCATTGCCTGATATGCTGTCGCATAATTCGGCCAAAGTTCATCATGTGACTCTGCAAACGTTTCCCAGCTTTTTAGCAGTTGCCTAAGTGTTGCAAAGTCTTTTAACTGAGTGAAAGCTAATATCATTCCTTGTCGGGCAGGGACGGAGTCAGGCTTAAGATGAAGTAGTCGCTTATAACTATTAATCGCTTGGGCATAGTGCTTTTTCTGGTAGTTAAATTGAGCGCGTAACAACCAGTATTGGGCCATGTCAGCAAATTCACTGAGCTTTGCATCGGAGGCAGCGAAGAGCTTCTCAAGCAAGCCATATTGCTTTTTATCAAATGCTTCCTGCATGGCAACCAGTTGCTTTAGGGTTGCTTGTTTGCGGGCATCGAGTGCAATTTTTTGAATCGAATCAATACCACTTTGAGCATCTTTAGAGTTTGGATTTAACGCCAGTACTTTCTGGAATAATGACAGTGCTTGTTGGTAGTTCTTCTGTGAATTAGCAATCGCTGCCTGCATCAACCAATATCTCGGCTCAGAGGCAAAACGAGATGACTGCTCTTTTGATAATGCTAATAAAGTGGCAAAGCCCTGATAGTCTTTCGCATCAAAAGCAATTTGCATACCGGTGATCATTAGGTCGGTATCAGCGGTTTCCATAAAACCACGTTTGATGGCCGCCAAGGCTGCCGCGCTTTGACCGAGCTTGTCATGCAACAACGCGATACGGGTGTGGAACAGGATTCGCTGCTTGACCTCTGATTGATCCGTGCTCTTTAGCAGACGCTGGTAATAAGCTAATGCAACTGCATTATGCTGATAGGTCCATGCTACTTCACCCATGATGGCTAGCTGGTTGTCTGTAGCGTCCTCTCTCCATTGTTGATGGTTCTCACGCCATAACTGGTAAGCCTTATCTTTTTGTTTTAATGCCCAATGCAGCTCAAAGCGCGTTAGTGCATATTGATTGCTGCTACCAAAACTTTGCTCAAGGCGTGACCAGGTCGCAAGTGCTTCTTCGTAGCGTTCTTCTGCGCCGTACCATTTAGCCAGTATTTCTAAGAACTCTCGGTCTGGGCCGTGCATAGCTAAGTAGTCTGTCAGGAATTCTTCTGCCTTTGCATTGTGTTTAGCTTTTCTGACTAAGTGAAAGAAGATGTCATTAACTGTCTGGTGTGGTAACTCCTGAGACTCTGACAAAGTAATCAAGAACGCCAGTCCGTCGCCATCTAAATCAGACTGTGCAATTCGAATCACTTGTTCCTGATGTTTAGTGTCACCACTTTGCTCATAAATCCACTGCCAAAGTTGAAGGGCAAGTGTGTCATTACCTTTCATCTCTTCAAGGTAAGCCCATCGCTCACGCAGCTTCAGGTCTTTCGGTTTTTGCTTTACAGCGCGTTTAACAAAGGCTGCAGCCTCTTCAAAATTTTCATCAATGGTTTCAATATCAGCCTGACTGATAATAGCTTCGTAAGAGTCTGGCTGAAGTTCCAGACGATCTCCATTCCAGTCTCTGGCTAAATCCAGATCCTTTTCCAACAAGGCAATACCCACACCTTTCTTGAGCAGTGTCATATTGCCGGGATTGTGTTTGATCAGTGGTTCAATGATGTTCAATGCAAGGTTATGGCGATTATCCTTGATATAAACTTCGATTAAGCGCTGTTGTATTGTCCAGCGGTCGCTGTCTTTTGTCGCAAGCTCAGACGCTTCTTCCAGATAGTGACTGGCGTTGCTGTACATCTTGGTTTCGGTGGCCCAATGCGCAGCCTTTTCTAACCAGCGCTGCTTGTTCGTGACTGAGTCACGCTTGGCTAAATGCGCATATAGGTTACTGGCACTTTCTGGTAGACCAGCGTCAAGACTAGCCTTGGCTAAAGCTTCCAGTGCCTTTGGCGACTCGGGTAATTGAAACTGTGCTTCATTCAGGAAGTCTTTTACTTCTTCCTTTTGACCAGCTTTGGAGGCAGCTGATAACCACGCGTAAGTATAAGCATTAAAGCGGCCGGTATTTTTAGATAATTCACTGGCTGTTTTGAAGTCTTTTGCTGCACTAACAGGATCACCCGCATGTTCTGACCAACGACCTGCTTCAGCTAACCATGATGCTTTTTTTGCAGTGTCTACATCTGCTAAACGGTGATAAATTTTAACAGCTTGCGGTAACAGGCCAAAGTCAGTACTTGCTTTAGCCAGAGCTTGCAATTCCTTACGGTTCAGGCTGTTATAGTCCTCCAAATATTGCAGATGCTGCCTAACATCAATATGTTGATCGCTGAAATCTTCACCTGAAGTGCTCGCGGTATAATAAGCATCAAGATAGTTTCTAAGCTGGATCGTCGCTAACTGCTTACGTTGACGCGTGCTTAAATCAGCAGTACTGAGTTTTTCGCTCAGTAGTCTGCGTGATGATTCCCACAAGCCTTTCTCACTCATTTCTTGCGCTAGCTTTAGTACTTGCTCATTAGTACTTTGTGGGTCGTTAAGTAATTGGTGGTACTGTGCCAGCAAGCGACTGGAAAACTGTTCTTTTAATGCACCTGAGTCCTGAGAGCTAAGGAAATTAGCGCTCTTCCAGGGGAACAACAAAACCAGAAAACCGATCAGCACTGCGGTAATAAGTAGCAGCACTGGGACGTTAAATAGCTTTTGAGGGGACTCAGATCTTTTCATTATGTCTTATCCTTTTGGAATCGCAGCGTCAGGAGAAAGCACTTGTATGTTGATGCCTTCACTTTGTTGGCGGCGAAGCCAGTTCTGATAAATGGGGAATTGCTGTTTAAATGGCTGAGCGGTCACAATGCCCAGATATCGGCCAATTAAGTGGCCGGTTGGCATGCCTGACTGAATGTCATGGACTTCCAGTCGCAAGCCATCTGCTTCAAGATTGCGTTGAAGGATCTGGTATTTTTCCAGATTCATCGGATGATGGGTTTCCGTTTTACTATCCGTTAGTAGCAGGAATGTTTTTAGCTGAGGCTCAAAGCTACTCACGCCCACCATGTCGAGTGAGGGGATTGATATCCACGGTATAAAGCCTTCACGCGTAATGCGATCAGCGAGTGATTGGGCATCTTCACGTTTATTAGGCTCAAGGTAATCAATAATGAGAATGTCGACCGGCAGTTTATCTTTGATGGTGTGTAACTGGTTGAGTAGCCAATCCTGATCTTCTGCTTTGGTCTCTTTGTAAACTTTTAAGCCGTTATCCCAGCTTGCGAAGAGTGACTCAGCAGCAACTGCTTCTACTAAGTGTCCAATTCTGGGTAAGACCTCAAAACCACGGTTGGCGATAAAACGCATCTCAGGATAACGCTTGTGGATGATTTCCATTAATGAAACGAGTGCATCGGTTTGTTGCTTTTCCAGCGCATCGCTGTTCGCAAATAACTTGAAGCTATCCATCGTATCAAGGAACAGGCCGCTGTAACCTGCTTGCCATAAAGGATCAACGATGTCGTTTATGACGAACGCTTGCCAACCTTTTGAGTTGAGATCCATCACCTTACTATCCCAGATACGGTTGTCTCCAAGAACCCATTCCTGACCTATTTTGTTAAACCATTTACGCGTAGGGGAGACTTCACCCACACTCAGGTAGGCGAATACATCACCACCATTGGCGCGCAATTCTTTTAGCTCATGTGCTTTTACATTGTCGGCTTCCACGATGATACGGCTATACTGAGACAGCACATCAGTCGGAAGATTGGGGCCATAGAATACAGCGGTGCTCTTGCGCGCATCCATGCGAGCAGCGGTAGCGATGCTGAAACTCAATAGCAAAAAAATAGCCAAAAAGGCTTTATTCAGTACGTTAGTCACGGGGGAGACTCCATTTTGTACGTGATAATTATTTTAATTTGAAGTGTTATTCACAGACGCTAAGTATCCCCATTTAGTAAGAATTCGCATTTTAATGTTGGCTTAACGCGGCAAAAAAAATGATAGAGTGAGTTTGTCGGAAACTTACTGTGGGATTTTTTGAAATTCGAGCTGAATGGTTAACATTTGGCATTCAGAAAATTAATCACATCTAACTCATCATAAATCTTTAAATGGCTGAAATATGCGACAACTACTGTACAAAATCCCTTTGGTTCCATTGCTAATGATTAGTCTCTTTTTGGGCTTGGCACCGTTCCAGCCGGAGCCACATTTATGGGAAAAATTGAAAATGTTGGCGGCAGGAAACCTGACTGAAATGATTGATATATTCGATATGCTAATGCACGGTTTGCCGCTCGTCGTTTTGATATTAAAACTCACATTAGGCCGCGCCCCCGAACAAGCCGAATAAACAACTGCGGAGCAAGCGATGCCACTACTAGATATAACGGACTTAACTAAGTCTTACGCGCATGCCGAGGGTGTGACTCCGGTACTCGATAGGGTGGGATTCTCTCTGAAAGCGGGCGAATCGGCTGCGTTACGCGGTGAAAGTGGTAGTGGCAAGAGTACATTATTGCACTTAATCGCCGGCCTAGATGAGGCAGACTCTGGTGTCATTCATTTTGACGGTCAGGCGATTCAATCACTCAATGAGCAGGAGCGGGCTAAGCTTCGCAGGGATAGACTCAGTCTGGTGTTTCAGCAGTTTCATCTGATTTCAACGCTACCGGTATTGGATAATATCCGTTTTCAGGCGGCACTTTGCGGGCGTTATGATGAGATGTTTGAACAGGAGTTGCTTGGAAAGCTTGGCTTGCAGGATCAGTTGCATAAATATCCACATCAACTGTCTGGAGGTCAACAACAACGTGTTGCGATTGCCCGAGCCTTGCTTCACAAACCTGCCTTAGTGCTCGCTGATGAGCCTACCGGGAATCTGGACGAGCAAAGTAGTTTACAAGTCATGTCGCTATTTAAAGACTTAGTTCAGCAAGCAGGAAGTGCCTTGTTGATGGTGACACACAGCCGTGAAATGGCGAACTATTTAGATCATCAGTGGTGGTTGCAGCACCATACGCTCAGTTTGTTGAGTGCCTCTGATGACTGAGCTGCGCTGGACGCTTAGGGCACTATTAAGTCATTACTGGCGACATCCATGGCAGGCGTTATTTTTGCTATCTGGCTTAGTTGCCGGAGTAGCCCTGTGGTCGGCGGTGCAGGTAATCAATGCTCATGCAAAAGCGAGTTATGAGCAGGCTGATTCCTTGTTGGGCGCGCAACGGGAATATACGATTTATCCAAAACAAGGCACAAGCATTAAGCAAGCCAGTTATATCAAGCTACGACGCCAAGGTTTTACAGAGATATTCCCGGTGATAGAGGCGCGGGTAGAAACACAGCAAGGGATGTTGCTTTCAATTATTGCGACAGACCTTTTTGCGTTACCCACAGAGAGCGGAAGTACCGGGGTTGCAGTTGCGGGCGACAATCGGGCTTGGTTGGATTTTATTCAACCTCCTTATCAGGCATGGATTCCGGAGGCTTTGGCGAATCAACTAGACCTGATACAAGGTCAGCAACTGCTTCTTAAAAACGGAGATCTCCTGCCACCCACGGTTATTCGCTCGGACGCACAGCAAGGCTGGCAGATCTTACTCGATATTGGTGCAGCTCAAGCGTTGTTATCCCGTGATACCTTGGATTATCTGGCTGTTGGTCCAGTAGATGATGAAAGACGCCAAGCGCTTGAAGAGGCATTACCAGCATCGCTGTCCTTGGTGAAAAATCAACAGGCACTTAATCTGACTCAGCTTACCGATAGTTTGCATACTAACCTTAGTGCGATGAGTTTATTATCGTTCGCAGTTGGGTTGTTTATTGTGTTCAACGCGGTAAGGTTTTCACTATGGTATCGACAGCAGACCGTTAAAAATTTACGTCTGATGGGTGTTGGTCTAAATACCTTGGCGGTCGCATTGTTGCTGGAAGCATTGCTTTGGAGTGTTATCGCAGCCAGTGCTGGCTTGTTAGCTGGTTATGCGATCAGCTTGAAGTTATTGCCTACTTTAGGCTCCATGATGGATGGTCTTTATGGCGCTAAAATGAGTAGTGAATTACTGCTAAAACCAACAACTGTATTCATCGCCTGGGCAATGACCTTAATTGGTTTGTTGTTTGCATTAAGTTTACCCATGTGGCAAGTGAGCAAGCAGTCTGTGATTCATGGTAGTCAGCTTAGTTCGAAGTGGCGACAAGATAAGGTTTCCAGAAAGCAGTTGGGTATTCTTAGTGTGATGTTGGGACTTGCTGCAGCTTTGTTATATCCCTTTATCGACTCAGTGCTGATGGGCTTTGTACTCTTGGGGTTAATATTGTTCTCAGCAGCATGGCTGCTGCCTTATTTGTTGGCATCAGGCTTGGCTGCAGTATCAAAAGTAACGCCTAAGCAGAGACCATTATTACGATGGATGATTAGTGATGGTTGGGCGCAGCTGCCTACCTTACGAACCGCCATGATGGCGCTGCTGTTGGCACTGACTTGTAATTTTGGGGTAGAAACACTCATCGGTAGTTTCCGGACGTCGTTTACCGACTGGCTATCACAACGTCTCACGGCAGACATTTACTTGCGTGAGCAACGACCGGAAATCGCAGCGTTAATCGCGGAAGGTAAGTCGACCGGATGGCTGAGTGATACGCATGCAAGAATGGAGATGTCGACCTACTGGCAAAACCGTCCGGCTGATCTGCGTGGATTGGTGCCAACAGCACCTGACACACAAACACTTCCTTTGGCTAAGGCTATCCCACAGGCGATGCAATTGTGGAATGAATCTGATCACTCAGAGCCGTGGATACTCGCCAATGAGCAAGTGCATTATTTAGCGGGCATACCTTTAGGCGGCTCAATCACGCTGGACACTGTCAATGGACCTCAAGTCTTTAAAGTTGCCGGTTTCTTTTATGACTATGGAAATGCCCGTTATCAGTTTTATTTACCTCGTCAAATGTTATTAAAACACTGGCCGCAAGCCAGAGATAGCGGCATTGCACTCTGGGTAAACCATCTGGCGGAAGGAGAAAAAAACACCTCCATGTCTATGGCGGAGAAAGCGATGCTTAAAGCTGGTTTTGCACCCGGTGATTGGATTACTCAGTCACGCTTGCGTGCCGTGGCGATGGATATTTTTGAGCGCACGTTTACCATCACTCTGGCAATGAACACACTTACTTTGATCGTGGCTGGCTTGGCCTTATTGACTTCATTGATGGCTATTTTACAGGAGCGATTACCTCAATTCGCTGGCTGGTCAGCATTAGGTGTGAATCGTTGGGAGCAGCTGATGGTTATTCTGATTCCCTTGCTCTTATTCGTCACCATCTCATGGTTGCTGGCAGTATCGTTGGGAGCATTATTGTCATGGTTGCTGATTCATAAGTTGAATGTGATGTCCTTTGGTTGGAGTATGCCGATGTTATGGCAGGCTACACCTGCTTTAGCCTTGGCGGTCTTGTGTTTGAGTCTGGTGCTGTTTTCGGTTGCTGTGACTCATTGGCGTTTGCGATCTCAATTACCAAAGGCTTTAGCGCAACTTGGGAGTACCGGATGAATGTTAACGTCACTTGTGACACATTGGCGATAAATCAGCCTTTGAGCAGAACTAAGGGTTATAGCTTGTGCCTCTTGTTATGGCTAGTAATGGGTGCTTTAGTGCCGCTATTGGGTCATGCAGAGGACGATACATCGGATGCTTATCAGGTACTTAGGCAGCAAGTTGATGGTTTTGCAGAGGTAACACCAGATCGACCTTTTGTCTTTCCGGATGACCATGGGCCACACCCTGATTATCGCATTGAATGGTGGTACATCACGGCTAATTTGCAGGATGAGCAAGGTAAGGACTGGGGGATTCAGTGGACGCTGTTTCGTCAGTCCATGGATGCTAAACCTGTGTTACGAGGTTGGGAAAGCAATCAATTATGGATGGCACATGCTGCTGTTTCTTCACCCCATGAACACCAATATGCAGAGCGTTTCGCACGTGGTGGGATTGGTCAGGCTGGGGTACTCTCTGCAAATCGCCGTAGGAACTATCAACAACCTTTTGAGGTTTGGTTGGATGACTGGGTTTGGAAAAGTCAGACCGCAAGTCCGTTTCCATCAACCCTGAGTTACAACATTGGCGACACCGAGGTTCGTTTGAACATGCGCAGTTCAACGCCTTGGGTATTGCAGGGCAATAACGGTTTTAGTCAAAAATCAGGGAAGGGGCAGGCGAGCTATTATTACAGTCAGCCGCATATTCAGGTGGAGGGAACGATTAGCCACCAAGGCCAACATCATCAATTGACGGGGCATGCCTGGTTGGATCGGGAGTGGAGCTCTCAGCCACTGGCAAAGGAACAAAAAGGTTGGGACTGGTTTTCACTGCATCTGGAGAGTGGTGATGCGGTAATGGTTTATCGCTTAAGACAAACCGACGGTAAGCACTGGTTGAGTGGAAGCTGGATTGATACAAAGGGTAATAGTGTATCGCTGGCTAGCACGGATATTCTTCTTCGGGAAAAAGATTACCGTTGGGTAATTGTGAATCAGGACAAGCCTTCCCAGGCAAAGAAGGTCAAACTACCACTAAGTTGGGAGATTGAAATACCGCGACTCGATAAGCGATGGCAGGTGGATAGTCTCTATGATCAGCAATGGATGAATACGCAGTTTCCCTATTGGGAAGGTATCGTCAAGGTGCAAGGTAGTGATACAGGAATGGGGTATATGGAACTGACAGGCTACCCGGTGGAGATCATCAGGTAGCCTGTCAGGCAATATCTGTTTGTCAGACAGTTGTTAGCGGCATGCCCTTAAACTCAACTCCTATCCAGCCATGCTGCATAAAGCTGCGAATGTTGGCATGATCTGTACCATCAGGGTGTTGTAATACATCATCACGATAATAGCGGCCAAAGCAAGCGAGTGTTTCGTCGGCACTTAATGACTGAAGCTGCGCAAAGGCAAAAATCTTACAAGAGCCATTATTCTCATCAGCGGCATTGCTGACGTCGCCATTTGTAAATGCGGTGGGAGTGAAGTTGTATTCAGCCTCAATAACCGCCATACAATCATCAAACTCGATTGACTCGGGTTCACTACGTAGACGACTCAAAAACTGTTGTAGGTTCATGCTTTAAATATCCGTTCATTCAATAGTGTTTGAGCTTAACATAGATCGTTATATTTTTTTGCGTGTGAATGCTGAACCGCCTATCCGTTCTTGTTGTCTTATCTGTGCAGGTAGCAGTTGCTGTGCTACTATTATCTGGATGAATATCAACGCATATAGGGTAATGTAAGTAGCTGATATTCAAATATTATTGGGGCTAATAAATATAATGAATAAACAAAAAATCCCCGCTACTCTGGTGTCGGGTTTCTTGGGTAGTGGAAAAACAACATTGTTATCCAATGTTTTAAAGCAACCCGCAGGGCGGCGTGTCGCTGTGGTAGTGAGTGTTCCTGCTGATAGTAGTATCGATTCCGATATTCTGCGCGGTACCGATATTGATGCAGTCGATAACGTTTGTCGTCTTCCTCTGGGTAACCGTATCTATGAGTTAAGTAATGGCTGTTTGTGTTGCGCTGTTCAGGATGACTTTCATCACATGATGAAAGAGCTGGCTCACCGCAAAGCTGATATTGATCATGTCATGATTGAGACTCCCGGAACCGAGCTTCCTATCTCATTTCTGCGTCGTTTAAGTTCAGAAGACTTGTCCTCACAGTTCACGATTGATTCTGTGATTACGGTTGCCGATGGTCCGGCCTTAGCAGATGGTCGTTACACAACAGCGTCTGGTCTTGCGTCACGCAGTATTGATACTGACTTACAGTTCTTGTATCAGGCTCAGTTGGATATCGCGGATGTAGTGCTGATTAGTAAGACTGATTTAGTGTTTCCGGCGATGAGACGTAAGTTGCAGGATAAGCTGAAAGGCTTGCTGACTCACGACCCGGATATTATCAGTATGCAGCACGGTTTAGTGAATCCTGATTTGCTGTTCGACCGCGCTTGTAATACTGAACAGCGACTCGAAATCGACAAGATTGATATTGATGAACAGCAAGTTGAGAATGGCTTTGATTCGGTGATCATCAAGCTTGGTAAAGTAGACAGTGATCTGTTGGTCAGTCGTTTACAAATGCTGATTCGGGAGCAGTCGGTCTATCGCACAAAGGGCTTTGCTGAGTTGCCGAATAAAATGATGCGCCAGGTTGTGCAGGGCGTTGGCTCAAGAATCGATCGTAGTTACGATCGTCGATGGGGCGCTGATGAAGAGCGCAGTACTCACCTACAGATTATTGGGCGTCAGCTAGATCCGGAGCGATTGATGGCAACATTAAGAATGGCCGAGGTTTAAAGCCTCAGCCATCCCTGTATTTTCGACCTATTAATGAGTGTCAGTTCTCAGGCACTCAAAATATGATTTCCGGTTTCAGGGCAATGGATGTGTTTATCGTAATGTGAGCCTTCCGGAAACTCTTGTGCAACAATCCACACCTGACAAGTCGTATCATTGATCTTAGGCAATGCTGCCAATGATGACTTTGTTCGTTCCTGATCAAAGTAGGTAAATGGCTCATCCAGGAAAATAAACTGTTTTTGGTTGTCGGTATTTCCCGCCAGTTGTTCTGACATGGCAATACGTACCGCCAGCAGTATTTGTCGCTGTGTGCCTGATGACACTTCATCAAAATCAATCCAGTCCATCTTCTCATCTGAATACACATGAACCGATAGATCTTTGCTGATCTTGATTTGCTTGTAACGGTTATCCGTAAACAGCGGCATGGTTTTCTCAGTACGACTCGTTATCGATGCGTTGAAGTCTGTGATTAAAGCATCTGAAGCGCGTTGCAGTAGTTGTACGCCAGTTTGCTGAGTATCGATTTGTTTTTGATTGTCGTCGATTTCTGTCTGTACACCGCGCAGCGCTGAACGGATAACACCTGCTTTGTCGGAGTGATCTTTCTCGGTATCTATTTGAGCTTCAAGCGGTTCACTGAGTTGCCCCAGCTCACGCTGCTGCTGATCCAGTGTATCGCGTAAACGTTGTACTGTATTGTCTAGTTCAGTGTCATCCGCTGAGAAATCCTTACACTCCGCGGTCAGCTTGAGTAGGCGTTGGTTGTCATTCTGCGGTGGTGAAGACAGGGCTGACTGGGGCTGTATTTTACCTCGTAGAGTTTGTCTTAAACGTGCGGTAACCAGTCCATCCAGTGAATGCTGAGAGTGTTCATGAGACACTTTGAGTGTGTTTGACAATGCTTCTGCGTCGGCCAGCTGAGAGTCGTTTTTTGACTCAGAGCGCCATTTGAAAAACAATATCAAGCTGGTTAACAACACCAATCCCATGGTGACCTGAAAGCCCCACTGATTTACCCCGTCATTTACTTTCTCCAGATGGGGTGCTATCTCCGGATTCTGTGATAGCGCAGCCACTTGCTGTGGGAAGAAGTTAAATAACAACCAAATCCCCCACGCGACCAACATAAGCGGCACCAGAATCCAGGTCAGTGTATTAAAGAAGCGCCAACCATTGCGGGTTCGTTTAAATTGCTTCTGTTGTTCTTTGTATGTGCTGCTGAGTTCGGCAAGTTCACCATTGAGTTCATGCTTTTGCTCACTCTCAAGCGCAATAACTTCACGTGCATCAACGAGCTCTGGCAGTAAAGTTTCATCGATGTTGAGTGTGTCGAGTGCCTGATGATGTTTATTCACCGTGGGTGTCAGTTCGTCAATGGACTGTTGGTTAAGAGTGGTGGCCTCGGTCAGCTCATCACTTATTTTCGAATACTCACCAATGCCCGCCATTTGTTTAATGCTGTTACTGTCCGGATCAGGATTGCTGAGATCACGGGCAACTAAGTAGAAAGAGTCTGTGAAGGTATTGAACGTGTAGCCAAGTAAATCATGAATCGCTTTATCAGTATCGACAGTCCCTTTTGCGATGACTTTCTCACCCTTGGCCTGGGTCAGACTGGCATCGCTGTTGCCTTTGCTATCGATGCTACGTTCAATGGTATAAGACACGCCTTGTTGATTACTCAGAGTTAACGACACGCTTGCTGCGTCGCTTTCCCAGCGTATCAACTTAGTAACGGCGGTGCCTGTCAGGTTGAATGTACGTCCGAATAAGGCAAAACAGATTGCCTCACCAATACTAGACTTGCCAGATTCATTAAGACCGCTGACAGTAATCACGCCTTGAGTGGGTAGGTCTTTTATACTGAGTTGTTGATACTTACGAAAGTTTGTCGCTGTTATTGATTGTATCAACATTACGCATCGTCCTTTTTATGCGGTTCACCGGGTGCTTTTAATTTACTAATGATCAAACGCGCAGCTCTGTCATAAGTCTCAATATCGAAATCTTTATTGATCTTGCTTTGGTGTTTGATATCCGTTTTGCAGAACTCAGCAAAGCGTCTGGCAGCCCCTTTTAATTCTGATGGCTTTAACCAGCGTAAATCCGTATTGGCAGACATTGCACTCTTCCTTGTTTTTTAGCATATAATGTCGGTGATAACCCAAAATAAACGATAACATAAAAGGCGGATATTAATGAATAAACTACCAATTAAAATTATAACAACGGGTTTGTTAGTAGGCTTTATAAGCGGTTGCACGTCACCAGCATACGACTATCGAAAAGATCCGGTCGTTACTGAAATCACTGTACCTATGAGCAAAACGGTTAAAGCGGGGGATACCGGTTTATCAGTGAGTTTTGATAAGATTGATTCGGATTCCCGATGCCCGATAAATGCGCGTTGTGTTTGGAGCGGCGTTGCCGTTGTGGCAGCGACAGTTAAGAATGCTAAAGGTGAGAGTAAAGCGCTGAAACTTGGCACCGTTAACGTTGAAAAAATCAATAATTCAGAGCAGGCCTTTGGCAAGCGTATTACGCTACTGGAGCTGTTACCGCAGCCCGTCGCAGGCAAAGCTGCTAAACCAGAATTAACGCAATCATCCATTAAAATCAAAATAGATTAATTATTTCGATTTATTTTGAATATAAAAAAAGGGACGTAAATTTTTACGTCCCTTTTCATTACTGTTTTGCGTAGTTGCTTATCGCTTCATTGACGCAAAGAATTCTTCATTCGTCTGTGTCGACTGAAGCTTATCGAATAAGAACTCCATAGACTCGACTTCATCCATCGGATGTAAGAATTTACGCAGAATCCACAGTGCCTGAAGCTCTTCCTCATTAACCAGAAGTTCTTCGCGACGTGTGCCTGAACGATTAATATTGATTGCAGGGAATACTCGCTTCTCAGCAATTTTTCGGTCCAGATGGATTTCGGAGTTACCTGTACCTTTAAATTCTTCGTAGATAACTTCGTCCATTTTGGAGCCAGTATCTATCAATGCCGTAGCCAGAATAGTCAGGCTGCCGCCTTCTTCGATGTTACGCGCTGCACCAAAGAAACGCTTCGGTCGTTGCAGTGCGTTTGCATCAACACCACCAGTCAATACCTTTCCAGATGAAGGCACAACCGTATTGTAAGCACGTGCCAGACGTGTAATGGAGTCAAGCAGGATGACGACATCTTTTTTGTGTTCAACCATGCGCTTGGCTTTCTCGATAACCATCTCAGCAACCTGAACATGGCGCGTTGCCGGCTCGTCAAAGGTTGATGAAATAACTTCACCCTGAACCATGCGGGACATTTCTGTTACCTCTTCCGGGCGCTCATCGATCAGTAGAACGATCAGGTGTGACTCCGGGTAATTTGTCGCGATGCTCTGAGCAATATTCTGTAGCATCATTGTTTTACCCGCTTTCGGAGGTGCGATAATCAGATTACGCTGGCCTTTACCGATAGGAGAAACAATATCGATAACACGGGCTGTGATGTCTTCTGTACTACCGTTACCACGTTCAATGCGCATGCGCTCATTGGGGTGAAGTGGTGTCAGATTTTCAAATAGAATCTTATTGCGGGCATTTTCGGGAGACTCGAAGTTGATGGTATCAACTTTCAGCAGCGCGAAGTAACGCTCGTTATCACGCGGTGTGCGTATTTTTCCAGATATGGTATCACCTGTGCGCAGACCAAAACGACGGATCTGACTAGGTGAAACATAGATATCATCCGCACCAGCAACGTAGTTACTGTCTCCGGAGCGCAGGAAGCCAAAGCCGTCCTGTAGAATCTCCAACACGCCATCACCGTGAATATCTTCACCTTTTTTAGCAAGCGCTTTTAAAATCGCAAAGACAACGTCTTGTTTACGGGCACGTGACATGCCGTCAACACCGAGTTCTTTGGCGATTTCCAGAATTTCAGAGGGGGATTTATGTTTAAGTTCGGTTAGGTTCATGGATGATAAATTTTTTTGATTTTAAATAAGATTAAAGGAACGGTTTAACGTTCGAATCAATGACAGGCTCTATTTGATTTAGTGACTCAGATTATATGTCGCGGGAACGGCGAACTGAGAATAGAAGCATCGAGAAACACTCGATATACGTTAGCCTAGCATGAGGAAATAAGGGTGTCTATAGCTAACGTTGAAAACCCCGACTCTTTTTTTGTAGAGTCGGGGTGTGTAAGGACTAATCAGATGTTCTCATTCAGGAATGAGGTGAGCTGGGACTTGGTTAAAGCCCCGACTTTTGTAGACTTGACTTCACCATCTTTGAATAGCATCAGGGTTGGGATACCACGAATACCGTAAGTAGGTGGCGTTTTTGGGTTGTCATCAATGTTTAATTTAGCGACTTTGATTTTGTCGGTATATTCTTCAGCGACTTCGCCTAACAGTGGTGCGATTGATTTGCAGGGACCACACCATTCCGCCCAATAATCAACCAAGACTGGCTGGTTGCTTTTAAGTACTTCTTCATCGAAGTTGTCATCACTTAGTTCTACTATACTCACTTGAAAACCTCTATTATTCGTTAGCGAATCGCGCTGTGAAGGCGTATGTTTTTCGTATTCTCTATCTGATTATCAGGCTTGCTTGTGAAATATCAAGTATAAATTTTTCTGGCGGGGCATTTGCTGCAACCAGTCATGCAGATACAAAGGAACTTTAGTTGTACCTTACCACTCTGTCACATTACATTATAAAAAAGAGGTTTAGCATGTTGCGATCAAGGGTACTCCGCACTGGACTAGTGTCTGCTTTGATGATTTTATCATCACAAGTGTTTGCTGTTCCGGGGGCGATGACAGCAGTCTACGATGTCTATCGAAATAATAAATCCGTCGGATATTTAGAAAGCACACTCATGTATTCCGGTGATCAGTACGAATACAAGAAGACCACAAAAGCGACTGGGTGGGCTAAATTGCTCACCAATGCCAGTATTACTGAAAAGTCCGCTGGCAAGATTGCCGGGCATGCAATCATTCCTCTTACTTATCTTTACGATGAGCGAACCCGAAGCAAGACTCGTGTTGAGCAAGCTCGTTTTGTACAAGGTCAGGCCACTGGCATCTATAAGGACAAGGCATATAGTGTGGCAACGCCAGCAAATGTTGTGGATCGTAGTGCACTGGAGATGGTTGTTGCCAGGGATCTGAAACGAGGACTTCCGACACTGGTTTACCCGGTAATGGAAAGAGGCGAGGTTAAGACGTATACCGTCGTGCGCTTAGGAAGTGAAAAGCTACAAACGAATGCCGGAGTGTTTAATACCATCAAGGTGTCGGTGAAGCGTGCGGATAATAATCGTGAAACAACGTTTTGGATGGCAGAAGAGTTGGACTATCTCCCGGCTCAAATGTATCACCGGGAGAAAGACTCGATTATTAAGTCAATACTGAATCGTTACTCACGAGGCCGTTAACGCATCGTAACAAGTTCTTCAGCGCTAACAGGATGTATAGCGATCGTGTCGTCAAAGTCCTGTTTAGTCGCTCCCATGCGGATAGCCACTGCAAAACCTTGCATCATCTCGTCAACACCTGTCCCAATCATGTGACAGCCGATTATTTTCTCTTCCTCGCCCAAAACAACCAGCTTCATATGGGTCTTTACCTGATGCCGTGTCAGTGAGTGATACATCGGTACAAAATCCGTTGTATAGGTCTTGACTGCATCACCATGTTGCTCGCGTGCTGCTTCTTCACTTAGTCCCATGGTGGCTATAGGCGGGTGGGTGAACATGACCGTTGCGATGTCATCGTAGACCATTTTACGGCTTGGTTTATTGCCATAGAGACGATCGCCCATGCGGCGACCAGCAGCAATTGCAACCGGGGTCAACTGGGCTTTACCAATAATATCGCCAATGGCAAAGATATGGCTGACGTTGGTACGCTCTTCATCGTCAACAGGAATGGTGCCATCGTCATTGACCTCAATATCCGTGTTTTCCAGACCGATATTATTTGTATTTGGTCGTCTGCCGACCGCCCAAATTAGGCTGTCTACATTGCCAATGCTACTGCCATCATCATAAAAGATATTGAGCTTGTCGTTGTTTAGTCGCTCAACACGATCGATCATGGCGTTATCATTGATAAACACTTTGTCATCATCTAGTTGCTTGCGTAGGGCGCGTCGTAACATGCCGTCAAACTTACGCAGCATTGTTCTTCCCTGATGAAGTAAATGCACTTCTGAACCCAGCGCATTCATCAGCATCGCTAGCTCCAATGCAATATAGCCGCCACCAACGACCACGACTTTTTGTGGTTGGCGTTCATCGAGATCGTTAAAAAACTCATCGGAAGTGATTCCATATTCCGCGCCGGGAACATGAGAAGGAATAACAGGGTGACCACCGGTTGCAATAACGATTTTATCAGCGGTGTAAATCTTGCCATCTACTTCGATCGTTGTGTTGTCGACAAAGCGTGCGAAACCACGAATCAGGTCAATGCCGCGATCCGATAAAAAACTATCCTGATACCAGTCTGTGATATTTCCGATGTAGTTATCACGCTTAGCGACTAGCTTTTGCCAGTCCAACTTGCCTCTGGTGACTTCGAAACCGTAGTCCTGAGCGTCATCAAGAGAGTGTGACAGGCTTGCGCCATACCACATGATTTTCTTTGGAACACAACCAACATTGACACAAGTGCCACCGAGCTCACCAGACTCGATAACCGCAGTTTTAGCACCGTATTCTGAAGCACGTTCAACAATGGATAAGCCACCGCTGCCCGCACCAATTGCAATCAAGTCGTAATGCGTACTCATCAAAATCCAACCTATCAGTGTTTAATCATAGTAATTCACTAGTTTAACCACATGTAGGGCATAACAGAAGTGTTGATTCATTCGGGCAGTTGGCTGTATGTCTTATCCTAATTTTGGTAAGTTGAATGGATTACTTTTTTGTGATTTGTAAAACAGAACAATGAATTTACCTACCGTTAAACAGTTAAGATATTTTGTAGCCTTGGAAGAGAAGGAGCATTTTGGTAAAGCTGCTGAAGCTTGTTTTGTTTCTCAGTCAGCGTTTAGTGTAGCGATTAAGGAGTTGGAGAGTCATCTTGGTGCACAGCTTGTCGACAGAACCAATAAAAATGTAACGATTACCCGGATAGGGCGAGAGGTTGCGAATCAGGCACGTCATTGCCTGCGGGATATTGAGTATTTGGCCGAGGTCGCAAGAAGTAATCAGGAGATGCTGACCGGACGTTTGAATATGGGGGTGATACCCACCATTGCGCCATTTGTGTTGCCATCACTCATGCCGCGTTTGAGAGAGTCTTTCCCTGACTTGCAGTTATATTTGAGAGAGGATACTACTCAGTCCATATACGGGCGATTGATGTCTGGTGAGTTGGATGTTGTGCTGCTGGCACTGCCATATAAGCTGAGTAATGTAGAGACTTTTACCTTATTTCGAGACCACTTTTTGTTGGCCTGCCATAAAGATACACGATTTTTAGATCCCACCTGTTATAACTTTCATTCATTGCCTGATGAAAGTGTGTTGCTGTTGGAGGATGGTCATTGTTTGAGGGATCACGCTTTGTCTGCCTGTAAAATACAGAATCAGGAAACGGTTAGTCGGTTTGCGGCGAGTAGTCTGTACACGCTGATTGAGATGGTGGACTCTGATATTGGTATTACTTACCTGACGGATATGGCAAAAGATTCCATGATCCTCAGACACACGGATATTAAGACCTATCCGATTGGGGAGCAAAGATACCGTGATATAGGATTAGCCTGGCGAAAGGGAAGCGCGCGTGGCGAGGAATTTAAAATGCTAGGTGAGGTTATCGCCACAATGCATAAGGAGTTGTTTCAAAGCAGAGGCGAGTAGCTCCATCAGCTGACTCTTGAGGATAATGATTCTGAAACGACAGCTAGACTCCCTAATGTCGCCACCTGTCAGTTGAAAGTCGATTCGTCAAATAACCAATGTCTATACTTGTACCAATCATAAAAATATCTGGTGTATAGAATGATAAAAGTTGCCCATATTTCTACCGGTCTGGAAACTGGTGGTGCTGAAGTTCAGTTAATGCGATTAATCGCTGCAATGGATCATGATGAATTTGAAATGATGGTGATTTCAATGGATCGCGATACCTACTTGGCTGATCGTATTCGAGAGCTGGGTATACCCGTGCATTCTTTATGCCTTCGAAAGCAACCTTTTGCTCTATGGAAAGGGTTCCAGTTGCTCAGACAATTCAATCCTGATGTTATTCATGGAACGATGTATCAGGGTGGTGTATTTGGCACATTGTGCCGACGTTTCCTACCTAAGCAGCCACATGTCATTTGGACGGTTCACGAGCCATTAGAGCATTATGATGAAGAGCCTTTGCGTAAGCGTTTGCAGCTTCGTTTATGGGGCAAAATGTCCGGCTCACCCGAATGCCTGATGTATGTGTCACACCTTAATATGGAACAGCACCTTGCTTATGGTTTTAACAATCAAAAAGCGCTGGTCATTCCAAACGGAGTCGACACCAGCAGGTTTGGTCCAGCGAAAGAAAAAGGTTTAGCCATCCGTGAATCACTTGGTATTCCGGAAAATTGCATTGTTATTGGAAAAACTGCGCGTTATCACCGACAGAAAAATCATGTTGGCTTTCTGAGGTCTGCTGCGATTCTTGCTGAAAAATACGATCATGTTCGTTTCATGTTGGTTGGCACTAATGTTGATGAGAATAATTCAACACTGACTGATCTGATTGGCGAGTTGGGCTTGGACGGAAAGGTCTATATGTTAGGTAATCGTGAAGATATTCCTGAAATCGTGAATGCTTATGATATTGCCACACTGACTTCTTTGGGTGAGGCATTTCCGCTCACACTTGGTGAGGCAATGGTGTCAGCCGTTCCCTGTGTAGCAACTGATGTTGGGGATAATGCTTATATCATTGCGGATACGGGGTATGTCGTGCCTGTTGATGATGATCAGGCGATGGCTGAAAGCTGGGAAAAGATTGTTGTATTAAGTGAGGATGAGCGCAAAGCTTTAGGACAGAAAGCTCGTCAGCGATGCCTTGATAATTTTACACTGGAACAGCAAGTGAAACAGCATGAAGATTTATATCGAACACTGCATCGCATTAATGATCGTACGGGTGCTCTGAGTGGTGCCGTTTCCTGATTAGCAAGGTTGCTGACAGATAAAAAATAGCGACTTAACGTCGCTATTTTTCGTTGTGCAGAATTGGATGGATTAAGGTTTCCAGATAATAGACTCCAAGGCCCACCCACGAAGTATATCCGGTGGTGGTGTTTTGCCATCCGGACCGCTCCACTTGCCGGTAAATAAGTAAAGCATGTTGCTAGCCTGTGGAGGTAGGCAAAGTACCTTCCCTGACATCTCTTCAACCCCTGCCTGGCAGGTGTAGTTGTTTGTGATATCGGTAAATATATCGCTGAATATAGTTCCTAAACGGTGGTTAAGGCTATTACTAATCAGATTATCCTCAACCACTACCGAGTAGATTGAATTTAAATCTGTCGTAGGGTTTAGTGTCATCAGTCTTTTAGCGCCTTTTGACACGCTAATGACCGGATAAGATTCACCTTCCTGAAAGATTAACTGCTGCACGACGCTATAATTTGGAAAAGCCACTGTAATATCATGAATATTAAAACGTGTAGTGCTGTTAATCGGCCCTACACCTTTATTTGATATCGTGAGTCGGTTTTTATTAGTAGTACTAGTTGCATTATCGTTGTTAGTCTGTGCATTCGCCGATGAAGAAGTAATTTCATCACCGCAACCACTCAGTAGGCTAACAATGATGGCCGCCCCGAGCCAACGTTGTAGTTTTATGAACATGTTTTTTGCCCCTGTAGAGATGTTTTGAGGGCTATTCTGGCACAAACTACTTGCTTAAACAATATATTGCACTTTAATAAGGCTTCTTAAATGCTTAATTATAATGAAATTATTGATCCAGGATGCTTTCTAGTTCAATGGACTCTTTACTGAGCAGACTATTAAGTCGTCGTTTTGTAATGCTCACAGAAAGAAGGTATTCGCCACGCTCACTGATGTCTTCACTCATAATGGCTTCTTCCTCATAAAGACCGGCACGCAGTCGGCTCAATGCGGGTGGCAGTTTTAGATTGCCTTTAAATACTTGATCTGAAAAAGTGCTGCTCAATAAGGTAAGCAGTTGATCGATTCCTTCGCCGGTGACAGCTGATAGCCAGACTCTGGTCGGTTGCCCGTCATAGCCTTGATCAATTCGAGGCTCTTGATGCAGCAGATCAATTTTGTTCATTACTTCAATCTGTGGCGTTTTTTCCGCGCCCAGAGAATGAATGACGTCATTAACCTGTGATTTGAATTCTTCGCGTTGATCATCGTGACTATCCATAACATGCAGGATTAAGTCAGCTTCTGTTGTCTCCTGAAGTGTCGCGCGAAAAGCGGCAACCAGATCGTGAGGTAAATCTCGGATAAATCCAACGGTGTCCGCAAGAATAATGGATTGCTGGTTTTCAAGATCAATGCGGCGCAGTGTGGGGTCTAGCGTCGCAAAGAGTTGATCTGCTGCATACACCTCAGACTCGGTCATGCGGTTAAAAAGCGTTGATTTGCCCGCATTGGTGTAACCCACTAATGACACGGTGGGTATTTCAGCTTTCTTGCGTGACTGACGACCTTGTTCGCGTTGCTTATTGACTTTGGCAAGGCGTTTGTTGATCTGCTTAATACGAATAGAGATTAAACGGCGGTCTGTTTCGAGCTGTGTCTCACCTGGACCACGCATACCAATACCGCCTTTTTGGCGCTCAAGATGCGTCCAGCCCCGTATCAAGCGCGTAGACATGTGTCTGAGTTGTGCTAACTCAACCTGCAGCTTACCTTCATGTGAGCGAGCGCGTTGTGCGAAGATATCCAGAATCAAGCCAGTACGATCCATGACTCTGCACTCAAGTGCTTTTTCCAGATTACGCTCCTGAGCAGGGCTGAGGTCGTGATCGAAGATGACTACGTCAGGCTCAGTGGCTTTGATGATGTGATGGATTTCGTCGGCTTTACCTTTGCCCACAAAATATCGTGAGTCCGGAGCAGCACGTCCGCCTTTTATGAAGGCAACTTCGGTAGCTCCCGCAGATCGAACAAGTTCTTTGAACTCGTGTTCATCTCGTTTATCACTCAGGGAGTTAAAGTTCATTTGGACCAGCACGGCGGTATCAATTCTGGATTCGCCATGCTTTGGTATATCAAAAAGTTCCAATTGCTAACCGCTATGTATGGTTGTA
The DNA here is from genome assembly GCF_003172875.1 of Leucothrix pacifica. GTDB lineage: Bacteria > Pseudomonadota > Gammaproteobacteria > Thiotrichales > Thiotrichaceae > Leucothrix > Leucothrix pacifica. The sequence continues at coordinate 82,334 of NZ_QGKM01000008.1, forward strand.
AGCAATTGCAGGAATGAGATTCCTGCGGGGTATAGTTCTGACTTCAATGCTTATTCTGATTCTTCGATGTTCAGCTTAATAGGGCGCGAAGGTACGATAGTAGAAATAGCGTGCTTGTAGACTAACTGGCTGACTGCGTTACCCAGTAGAACAACAAACTGGTCGAAAGACTCGACATGTCCTTGAAGTTTAATTCCATTTACCAGATAAATTGCTACCGGGATTCTTTCCTTTCGAAGTGCATTCAAAAACGGTTCCTGTAGCATGTGTCCCTTAGACGACATGTGTATCTCCTTAATTCTTTTCAGTTGTGGTTATTGCTATATTTTATGTGTTGCTCGCAACTCAGGATCGATCTGTCTCTTATACCTGGGCTTCATAGGTGCGTTTTCATAGTTCGATTAGAATGATACCAGTATATTCCATTGAACTAAAAGCACATTTCGACATACTAACCCTGTTTAGCTGACAAAAAAGCATCAATTTCGGCTAATATCGACGAAGTGTCATTATTGAGCGGATCATGTGTGGTGATTCCTTGCTCAGAACGTAACCAAGTCAACTGTCGTTTAGCCAGCTGTCTTGTTGCGATGATCGCGCGACTTCTCATCTCCTCGTAGTTTACCTTACCTGTTAAGTAATCCCAAGCCTGCCGGTACCCGACTGAGCGAATTGCCGGTAAATTTTCGTGCAAATCACCTCGTTCATAAAGCGCCTTTACTTCATCAATAAAGCCAGCTTCTGTCATCAGGTCAAAACGTAATTCTGCGCGTTTTCTTAGCCATTCTCTATCTGAAGGGATTAATGCAATTTTTAGTAATCGATAAGGAACTGCATTGACCGCAGCACGTTTGTGTAGCTCGGTCATTGACACACCGCTGACCTCGTATACCTCAAGTGCGCGCTGTAATCTTTGTGGGTCATTGGGGTGAATACGCGCTGCTGATTCGGGATCTACTTGAGCAAGCCGATCATGTAAGGACTGCCAGCCGTTGGCTTCAGCCTCCTGTGTGAGCTTGGCTCGTATTTCCGGATTCGCATCCGGCATATCAGCTAAACCTTGTTCGAGAGCTCTAAAGTAGAGCATGGTGCCACCAACTAATACGGGCACTTTCCCCGCTTCTGTAGCGGTTTTCATTTCAGCGAGTGCATCGCGGCGAAAGTCCGCTGCGGAATAACTTTCTGACGGATCAAGAAAGCTAATGAGTTTATGTGGAGCGCGCCTCAGTGTTTCTTCGTCTGGCTTAGCGGTACCAATATCCATTCCCTTGAAGACTAGTGCAGAATCGACGCTAATTAATTCACAGGGATATTTGTCAACTAAATCAACTGCCAGATCAGTTTTGCCAGATGCCGTCGGACCCATAATGAAGATCGCAGGTGGCAAGGTGGTGTCATTGCTACTCATTACTGACCTCTCATGAAAAGTTTATCCAGTTGATCGACGGATAGCTGAGTCCATGTTGGGCGTCCATGATTGCACTGGCCGCTGCGCTCAGTTCGCTCCATATCTCGAAGCAGGGCGTTCATCTCCGGAATCGTTAAACGATGATTGGCGCGCACAGAGCCGTGGCAGGCCATGGTTGATAGTATTTCATTCATGGCTTCCTGAATTCGTTGGCTGCTTCCGTGAGTAATCAGGTCTGATAATACATCCCTGACTAAGCCTTCAACATCTGCGTTTTTTAGCAGGCTTGGCACAGCGCGTATGGTGATTTTTTCAGGAGATAAGCGGTCAATTTTGAAGCCTAATCGCTCGAAGGTTTCACTATTGGTGTCTGAGCAGTCCGCCTCTTTCTTGCTCACAGAAATTGCTAGCGGTACCAGCAGCGGTTGTGAGCGGATACTGTCAGCTGACATACTACGTTTCAGATATTCATAGGTGATTCGCTCATGCGCCGCATGCATATCGACAACAATTAATCCTTGAGTATTCTGAGCGAGTATAAATATGCCATGCAATTGAGCGAGCGCAAAACCAAGTGGTGGGGCTTCACCAGTTGTCTCATGATCAACCTGAACTGGCATCGAGTGCATACCACCAGCTAAGCTTGTATTTGTATTTGTATTTGTATTTGTATTTGTATTTGTATTTGTATTTGTATTTAGTTGCGTGAATGCCTGACTATTTTGTCCGCTGCTAGGTGCAGGTGTCTCTGCCACACCGTCGCTCCCATGAAGGCGGCGGTATAAATCGACCTGTTGATTCACCGGAATATGCAACGGGCGTTGTTCTGACATCGACGCATAATTCAGCGAGGCTTTTAGTGAGTTGGCCGTTGATTGATCTGCGGTTGATTCGCTCCCGCTTGCGTCGTCACTAAGTTGGTCTTGTGGGCGAATATCTGCCAACGTGCGATGTAGGCTGCGATATAAAAAACCATGAACCAAGCTAGACTCTCTGAAGCGAACCTCGTGTTTTGTCGGGTGTGCATTTACATCAACTTTGGCCGGATCAATATCCAGAAATAATACATAGGCAGGGTGTCGTCCGTGATACAGCACATCCTGATAAGCCTGACGAACAGCATGTGTCACTACGCGGTCTTTAACAATGCGATGATTTACATAAAAATACTGCAGGTCTGCCTGAGAGCGCGAAAATGTAGGCAAGCCAATCCAGCCAGTTAAGCGAAGCTCTGCTCCTTCATGCTCAACCCGAATTGATTGCTCTGTAAAGGCAGGTCCGCAAATCTCCGATACGCGGCGTTCAGCCATTTCTATGGTCGTTGCGGGACGTAAATTCAATACCGTTTTTTGGTTGTGACGAAGGGTAAAGCCTGTTTCAAAACGGCTTAAAGCAACCTTTTTGACGACATCTTCTAAATGACGGAATTCTGTTTTTTCAGTTTTAAGAAATTTGCGTCTGGCAGGCACGTTAAAGAATAAATCACGCACGTCGATAGTCGTACCAACCGCATGAGAACAGGGCTCCGGATCATCAAAGCTTTCCTGGCCACTGCCTTGAAGTTGCCATGCCTGTTCAGCTCCTTCCTCACGAGAACTCAGCGTCAGCCTTGATATCGAGGCAATACTAGGAAGTGCTTCCCCCCGAAAACCAAAGGACAATACATGTTCCAAGTCGTCCAGAGAGGCAATTTTACTTGTGGCATGACGGCTCAGTGCCAGTGGCAAATCTTCCTTGCTTATCCCTCGGCCATTGTCCCGTACGCGGATTCGCTTTACGCCACCTTGTTCGACGTCGATATCAATTTGTGTCGCACCAGCATCCAGTGAGTTTTCAAGTAACTCTTTGATTGCTGATGCCGGACGCTCCACCACTTCGCCTGCAGCGATTTGATTGATCAGGTGTGATGGAAGCTGTTTTATGTACATTGTCGCGGTTATCTATCCTGCATTGCGTGTTGTCTTCGTAAGTGCTGAGCCATTGCGATCCATGCGCCAAATAAGCCTAACAAACTGCTGCAAACTAAAATGATCAGAGTAGCAAAAGTGCCTAAACCACTTACATAGTAATGGCTACCGTACAATTCAGCGAGCCTGTTTACCGGTGCGATCATAAATAACAGTGAAGAGTGGACAATCACTAAGCTAAGAATACCCCCAAACAGGCCGTACCAGATACCACCATACAGAAACGGACGACGTACATATGCCGTGGTGGCACCCACGAGCTGGGATACTTCAATTTCTTCTCGACGGTTCTCAATATTGAGTCGGATGGTGTTACCCACCACAAGTAATACCGTGAGTCCAAGCAGGAATCCCACAACCAGTACTACTCGTTCAGCGATATTCAGAATAGCGCGGAGACGTTGTACCCACTCAGTATCCATTTGTACTGAGTCAACCTCAGGATAGTTCTTTAGGCGCAGGGCTAGTTCATCAAGATCAATATCTGAGTCACCAAACATACTCATGCGAGGCGTCACTACCAAAACGTGAGGCAGCGGATTCCCACCCACTGTGTCTATGATGTCCTGCACACCTGAAATTTGCTTCATGTGCTTCAAGCCATCTTCACGCTTGATGAGCTTAACGTTTTCGATGTCTTTTAACTCCGACAAAAGCTCAGCCCGGTCCTGTGCTTGTTGTTCGGTAATATTCTGTTTGATGTAAATCGAAATCGTCGGCACTTCACGATTGTCATCGGTCAGTGTTTTTAGATTGCCCAGCAGAATATACAACCCTGCGGGCAAGGATAGTGCAATTGCAATAGCCGCCAGCGTGATCCAGGTGGATACTGGGTTTTGCCACAAATGTGCCAAGCTGTAGGAGAACGCCTCTTTATGTTGCGTAATGCGACTGCGAAGTGGCGAGGTGGCTTGTTGTCTGGTACTCATAATCGGCTCACCTGCTCTTTACTTTCTGAAGGGAGATAATGCGCTTGCCCATGCGTTCGATCAGTGGTTGATCGTGACTGGCAATCAATATCGTTGCCCCTAAGTCATTGAACTGAAGAAAAGTTTGCATAATGTCAGAGGCTAAGCCGGGGTCCAGATTACCAGTCGGCTCATCGGCAAGAATAATGCTAGGCTTGTTTACGACAGCTCGTGCGATACCAACTCGCTGTTTTTCACCAGCTGACAGCATCATCGGGTAGTCATTTTGTTTGGACATCAAATTCACTTTATCCAAAGCTGCATGCACACGTCGTTCAATATCGGGCAGACGCATCCCGGAAATCATCAGTGGCAGTGCAACATTGTCAAATATCGTCCGGTCAGAAAGCAGGTGGTGATCTTGAAAAATCACGCCAATACTACGTCTGTAGTTAGCGACCTGATTGCGTTTGAGTTGGCTGATATCAAAGTCGTCAATCAGCACTTTGCCCTGTGTTGGTCTGTCTAGTAAAGCGATTAGCTTGAGTAGTGTACTCTTACCTGCACCAGAATGCCCTGTCAGGAAAGCCATTTCACCTTTTTGAAGTTTCAGGTTTACGTTGTAGAGTGCAATCTGCCCGGTCGGGTACTTCTTGCTTACATCCTGTAATTCAATCATTCAGCCTTGCCTATATTCCCCTGTTAATATTAATGTCTTAGTGGGGATCAAAAAATTAGAGCCGATTTTACGCGTTTTATCAGGCAAAACACAATCGCATCAGTGTGATACTCGATAATATTTAAGAAAAGGTCGAGCTTGCCTGAATCGCAGACAAAGAAAAACGCCACTTCCAATGACAAAAAGTGGCGTTCTTGTGGTGCGAGTATCTCAAAGATTATTGTTGTTGTTTTCCCGGCTTTATTTTTATTATTAATTTAGTGTTGTTAGTTGTTTGCCACCGGGCTCATCGATACTCTTCTTTCAGTCCATCTATTATTATTATTTTTCCTGACTAACAGATAGCAATCGGCGTGCCAATTAATTAGGTTTTGCTAAGTGTTTGAAATGTATGGTTTTGAGGAGGTTTCTCTGAGGCGGAATCAAAAAGACACTGTCAAAATGTGACAGTGTCTGGAATAAGGTGACATTAAAATGTCGGAAGGTGTAGCTATGTCAGGTTTTGAAGCGCATCGACAGATCAATGGCATCGATGTTCTTGGTAATCTCACCAACGGAGATTAAATCAACACCAGTTTCTGCAATCGACAGCACTGTGTCCAGATTAACACCGCCTGATGCTTCCAATGGGATATTCTTGGGGTTATTTTGCACCGCTTTGCACATGGTGGCTAAGTCGAAATCATCTAGCATGATAATATCTGCATCTGCAGCGCAAGCCTCTTCAAACTCCGCAAACGTTTCAGTCTCGACTTCAATCTTAATGCCGGGGTGCAGCTGACGGGCATTCTGAATGGCTTTCGTGATCGAACCGGCTGCCATAATATGATTTTCTTTTATCAGAATCATATCGTATAGACCGATTCGGTGATTCTTACCACCACCGCAGCTAACCGCGTATTTTTGTGCCAGTCTAAAGCCGGGTAATGTTTTACGAGTGTCCAGAATTCGCGTATTGGTGCCTGCGATTTTAGTGACGTATTGGTTAGTCTGGGTCGCTGTTGCAGATAAGGTCTGAACGAAGTTTAATGCTGCACGTTCGCCACTGAGTAGTGAGCGGGAAGGGCCTTGTAATTCGACGATGATCGCATTCGCAGGAATACGGTCACCGTCTTCGAAGTGCCAGGTGATTTTCACACTAGGATCAACCTGTTTGAATACTTCGTCAAACCAGGCACGACCCGAGAGGACTGCTTCTTCGCGACAAATGACCGTTGCTTCTGATTGGCTGTCTTCTGCGATTAAATCGGCAGTGAGGTCTCCATCACCAATATCTTCGCGAAGTGCCAATTGCACCATGGAGCTTATATTGTCAGGCAGGGTCATTTTGTCGTGTCCTAAGTGGTTAACTATTTGACAGTGCTAATCATATAGTCAACAGCAGCCTGGATGTCCTCATCACTAAGCGCTGAGTTACCACCACGAGCCGGCATTGCGTTAACACCGTTTATGGCTGAATCATAAAGTGCGTCCTGACCTTTAGCAAGGCGCTCACTCCAGGCGGTTGTATCGCCAAGTTTTGGCGAACCTGCGGCACCGCTGTCATGACATACATAACAATTCTTAGCGTATGTATTAATGCCAGCAACATTGTTAACCATCACTGCCGGGGCTTTGTCACTAGCTGCTGTAGTTTCTGTCTTATCAGTTTCTGCTGGCTCTGCATCTTGAGCGGCGCTATTACCATCGGCTGGTGCATCCCAGTCAATGCCAGTATCCGCAGTCATAAAGACAATTGCTGAGCGAATTTCTTTATCAGTGATGGAAGGATTACCACCACGGGCAGGCATCGCACCTTTACCGTTTATTGCAGAAGTTACCAATCCATCTAAACCAAGTGATGCGCGGACTGACCAGTCAGCTTCAGAGCCGGTTTTAGGCGAGTTCAGTAAGCCCGTTGCATGACACGCTCCACACACCGCGTTGTAGACTTGCTCACCAGAGCGCTCTACGGGTGCAAGTGATTTATCAACAGCAGCGACATTGCCGACAGGTTGCAGCACTGCGGTCATAGCTTTTTGTTGATAATCCTTTTTAGCCTGATCATCAACACTGTTCTTAGCGACGGTACTTCCCAGATTAGATAACAAGGCAATTACAGCCAGTGCCAAAACAGCACCACCGGCGATCATGAGAATTAGACTTGTCGAATCTTGTTTTTGGGGGTGTTGTTCCATGGTTACTCCTGATGAATGTGCACCCGATAGTGAAACACAACAAGTAGTCGTTGTGTATTATGCACAGCAATTATAAGTTAAAGCCTGCTTAGGCTCTACCGCGCAACGGTTAATAATCAAGATAGCCTGTATAGAATTTCTAAAGGGGTGTCGTGATAAAATTCATAACAAGTTTTATACCCCACCATTGCACTCTGACATAGAGTTGGTAAAGTGCGGCGGTAGCTAGCATTTTGCAACTGAGAGAGAGATTTTCATCGTTATGGATTTTATTGTAGGTCAGCGTTGGGTAAGCCATACCGAAGCGCAGTTGGGATTGGGAGTCATTTCAGAGGTTGCTGATCGCTTAATTACCGTTAATTTCCCGGCTGTTGAAGAGGAACGTTCTTACGCCGTCACCAATGCACCTCTTAGTCGTGTGATCTATAAAGTTGGTGAAAAAATCCAAACGAATGATGGTAAGCAGTTAATCATTGATGAGGTGCTGGAGAATAATGGTGTCTACATCTACTTTGGCAGTGACCCTGATGATGCTGAGCATATCGTCCCGGAATCAAATCTGGATTGCTTTGTTCAATTAACCTCGCCAGTACAACGACTATTTAGTAGTCAGCTGGATCGCGGTGATGCATTCCGACTACGTGTTAAAACCCTAAGCCAAACCCACCGTCTTCAACAGTCAGGCGTGACTGGTTTGATGGGTTCTCGTACTAATTTACTCCCTCACCAGATTTACATTGCCAACGAAGTCGCACAGCGCTATGCGCCAAGAGTATTGCTGGCTGATGAGGTTGGTTTAGGTAAAACTATTGAAGCAGGGATGGTGATACACCAGCAAATTCACACCGGGCGCGCAAGTCGCGTGTTATTAGTACTGCCGCCGTCACTAGTCCACCAGTGGCTGGTGGAAATGCGTAGACGTTTCAATCTGAATTTCTCTATCTTTAATGAAGCACGCTTAGCCGTTGATGAATCCGATGATCCGTTCGGTGAAGAAGAAGCACCAGAGGCTGCCTTGAATCCGTTCGAGAGCGAACAGTTAATTATGTGTAGTCTCGACTTCCTGGCGAACTCACCGATGCGTCAGGAACAAATTCAGGCGGCTGGATTCGATTTAATGGTGGTGGATGAAGCGCACCATCTGGAGTGGTCACCAGAACAGGCTAGTCATGAATACAGCAGTATAGAGGCATTGGCCAAAGTCATTCCAGGTGTATTGCTGTTAACAGCAACCCCGGAACAATTAGGTATTGAAAGTCACTTCGCCCGACTGAGGCTGCTCGACCCGTCACGCTTCCACGATCTGGAAACTTTCCGTCAGGAAGAAGCGGGTTATCAAGCGTTAAATGACGTAGTGCAGCCTTTGTTGTCCTTGCCTGATGATGCCGTGTTGTCCGATAAACAGCTTGCGTCTTTAAAACCCTACCTTAAAGATGGTCAGGCTCAGGAGGCAACCTCGGTATCACAATTGATTCGTCAGTTGCTAGATCAGCATGGCACAGGGCGTGTGTTATTCCGTAATACACGTGCGGCTATCCCGGATTTCCCGGAGCGTGAATTACATGGTTACCCACTGGAAGCGCCTAGCGTTTACAGTGTTGATGATCTGCGTGGCGTCGCAGGTCTGACGCCAGAGACCGCGGCAGAGGAGTTACTCTGGCTGAGCGCTGACCCGCGTGTGAATTGGCTGGAAGAAAAGCTTAAAGCACTGAAGCCTCAAAAAGCATTAGTCATTTGTGCCAACGCTGAAACTGCCGTTGCCTTGGAAGGTTACCTGCAGTTGCGTGCTGGTATCCGCAGTGCAGCGTTCTATGAAGGCTTGTCCGTGGTTGAGCGAGACCGTGCAGCAGCCTACTTTACTGATGAAGAAAATGGTGCACAGGTACTGGTGTGCTCTGAAATCGGATCAGAAGGTCGTAATTTCCAGTTTGCGCAGCACTTAATTCTGTTTGATTTGCCGTTAAATCCAGATCTGCTGGAGCAGCGTATCGGTCGTTTGGACAGAATCGGTCAAAAAAATACCATCCAAATTCATGTACCGTACCTGGAAGACAGTGCTCAGGAAGTATTATTTAAGTGGTACGAGCAAGGCTTAAATCAATTTACACAGAGCTGCGCAGTGGGTAAGGCAATATATGAACGATTTGAAGATGCCTTGCTTGAGCAGTTAGAGCAAAACGATGATGCTATCGGCTTGGAGACACTGATTGCCGATACAGCGGAATACACCGAGCAAATGCGTGAGGCTTTGGAGCAGGGCCGCGATCGCTTATTGGAAATCAACTCCTGTAATAAAGACGTTGCAGCTGAATTAATTAACAAAATTGAAGTGGCTGAAGACCCTGAAGCCTTAGATGATTACTTAGAGCTGCTATTTGATTGTTTTAATATCGATCAGGAATATCATTCGCAACAGGCTTTGATTTTGCGGCCAACTGAGCAAATGCTCACGGATGTATTTCCTGGGCTGCGTGAAAATGATATGACCGTGACAACGGATCGTCAGTTTGCGTTGAGCCGTGAAGATATGGATTTCCTGAGCTGGGAGCACCCGCTCGTTGCGGATGCCATGGATATGATTCTCAGTGGGGAAACAGGTAATGCGACGGTAGCAACATTACCTGTAAAAGGGTTGAGTCCGGGTTCACTCTTGCTTGAGGTGGTGTATGGTACGCGCTGTATTGCGCCAAAGTCATTGCAACTGGAAAGCTGCTTACCGCTAACACCGACCCGTATGCTCCTGACCGCCAAGGGAACGGATTACGCAGAAAAAATTCCACATGAACTAATTAATCAGCGTGCCGAGCGGGTGAAGAAAGCGACGGCCCAAGCGGGTGTTGCAGCAATCCGAACTGACATCGAGGCTATTATTGAAAAGGCAGATGCCTTAGCCAATCAAAAGTTACCAGCGCTGATTGAGATGGCGCAGCAATGTAATCGTGAGCGTTTACAAACTGAAGTGGCGCGTTTGAAAGTGTTACAGGCGGTCAATCCTGCGATTCGTGATGAAGAAATCGAGTACTTCACGGATCAGATAGCACTGGCTGAAGAGCATCTGCAACGTGCTACCTTAGAAATTCAGGCAATCAGAGTGTTAATTACTGTATGAGTCCGGAAACGAAAGCCGTATTTGATCATCTGGATGGTATCCAGCAGCGAGCCTTTGATTTATTGCGCGACCTGCCAGCACGTCGTGAACTGATTGAATCTTATTTCTCGGTAGATCCGAGTACTCACGTGGTGGATGGTAATTGGTATGACGTTGATGCTGGTGGTGTTAAGGCGGAGTGGGTAATTGCTGACAATGCTAAGCCTGACCATCGTCTGATGTACATTCACGGTGGCTCATGGATTTCCGGGTCACCTAAAGGCTATCGCGGCTTAACTTCACGTATTTCGCGTGCAACAGGTTGCGCGGTTCTCAGTGTTGATTATCGTTTAGCGCCAGAACATCAGTTTCCAGCTGGTTTGCATGATTGTTGTGATGCTTTTGAGTGGATGCTGGGCAATGGTCCCGAGGGTGTAGCTGCGGCAAAACAGACTGTGATTTGCGGTGATTCTGCAGGTGGGAATTTAGCGCTCAGCGCTGTACTGCGATTACAGGATTTAGGTGTGCCAGCACCAAATGCTGTGGTGTCGATTTCACCCGCCGTAGACTTTACTGCCAGTAGTCCATCGATTAAAACCCGGGCAGATCGCGATCCCATTATTCATCCGGCAATCTTTGAGGCACTGCAGAAACTGTATTTACCATCCGGTCAGGATATTCGTGACCCTTATTTATCACCGCTGTTTGGCGATCTCAGTCAGTTTCCGCCCTTATTGTTGCAGGTGGGGGATGCAGAAGTGCTGCTGGATGAGTCAGCCCGCATGGCAGAAAAGGCCAAGCTTCAGGGCTGTGATGTCAGTTTGGAAGTGTGGGATGAAATGCCGCATGTGTTTCAGGGCTTCGCGCCATTCTTACCCGAAGCGAATCGCGCGATTGAGTCAATTGGTAACTTCGTCACTACAAAGTTAGCACTTACTTAATCTCTGCATAGTCACCTTGATAGAACACTAAAGCGGATTCTGAGTCATCGTGTCGTAGGGACAGCACTTCGCCGACAATTATTGTGTGGTCACCTCCGTCGTAGGTGTTCCACGTTTTGCACTCGAGTTGTGCGACGCAGTTAGGCAGGAGCGGGACTTTACCGGCACCCTCTGTGAAATCTGTATCTTTGAATTTATCAGCGCCTGTACTGGCAAACAGATTAGATAGATCCCGTTGTTGCTCCCCAAGAATATTCACTGCGAAGTGTTCGCAGTTTTCAAAGATCTCCAAACTATGCGCCCGATGATCGATGCTCCATAGGATAAGCGGAGGATTCATGGATACAGAGTTAAAGCTGCTGGCAGTCATGCCGATGTGTTCGCCAGTGTCTGAGACTGTTGTTATGATTGTCACACCCGTCGGGAACTGCCCCAACGCTTTACGAAAGTCATGTTTATCAATAGTTTGCTTCTGCATCCGTTTTTATCTCAATGTCGATGGGCAGTAATGTCGCCCGGAATGCAGCGGATTATATGGTATAGAGGAAGGTAGTTACTAATACAAACATACCAATGACAATAATAGTCTTTTTAACCCATGGCCTGATGCCTCCCCCCATTTCGGCTTGTTCGTGTCCACAGAGTGGGCAAAAGTATTGAATTTTCTTTTGTGTAAACGGTGTTCCTGCGGTTTCGCTGAGTACGCGCGGCAGCATAGCCTTGTAACAACCGCTACAGTTCATTTGTTGGTACATGATATTTGACTCCAGTTGTGTGGAATATAGTATCGAATGATCGCTGGTTTGTAAGCTTGAAGTCGATGAATCGTTATTGATTTTATTTATCTTTGTGGAAGCTTAATGGGACTAGGGTGTTTTGCTATTGCTATTGATGTGAAGAGAGGGGATTAGTTTTTAAGTCTTGTCAGGGCTGACGGAGAGGCGTGGGGCTAGTGCAAGATTCAGGCGGCGATTGATTGTTTAAAATCAAGGCCGGAAGATCCGGCCTCAACCCGAGATACCAGCTGTTTAAGCTGCTGTTTCTCTTGCTGTCGCTCACCAGAACGACTTTTTTGATGGACGCCGCCTTTGCGCATAATAGGCGCATTAGCGACAGGATTACGCGGTTTATTGCGCTTTACTTTTGCCATGTGAAACCTCCATTTGGTTTGTAGGCGTTTATTATCTGTAACGCTTCTGAATTTATACTATGAAGTAAGCTACAGATACATTAGAGACCTGTACTGCAGTGCTAAGTTCATGTGGTCTAGTTTTCATTAAGCAGTACCGCTAACCTTTGACGCAGACAACTTGTTTGAGCGTATGAACAATCTCAACTAAATCAGACTGATTAGCCATAACCGTATCGATATTTTTATAGGCGCCGGGAATTTCGTCCACGACTCCTTTATCTTTTCGGCATTCGACACCATCCGTTTGTTTAGCCAGATCATCAGCATCAAACAATTTTTTAGCCTTGCTACGGCTCATCACGCGACCAGCACCATGCGAGCAAGAGCAAAATGATGTTTCATTACCCAAACCACGGACAATAAACGATCGCTCGCCCATACTACCGGGTATGATGCCCAGCTCACCCTGATAAGCGCTAATGGCACCTTTTCGGGTCAGATAAACTTCAGCACCGAAGTGATTTTCTCTGGCCACATAATTGTGATGGCAATTAATCGCTTCTTTGGTTGCGGTAAAAGCCGGCAAGTGTGGCTGGATTGCGCTGGTGACTAATCGCATCATTTCACGGCGATTGATCGTCGCGTAATCCTGCGCCCAACCTACGGCTTCGATGTAGTCATCAAAGTACTTCGTACCTTCTTCAAAATAAGCGAGGTCTTTATGCGGCAAGTGGCCGAGTAAATTCCCCATCTCTTTTTGTGCACGGCTAATAAAGTAACGACCAATGGCATTGCCAATCCCACGACTTCCGGAATGCAGCATAATCCAAACATCATCTGCTTCATCAACACAAAGCTCGATGAAGTGATTACCACCACCTAATGACCCAAGCTGTTTGCCCCAAGTATGATGAAAATGTTTTACCATTTTGGTCAAACCAGTGTGCTTGTCGATGATTGGTTTAAGTCCGGCATCCATTTGTTTTAAGGTGGATGCTTTCACCGCATTGTATTTGTGTGAATCAAAACCAACAGGCACTTTGGCTTCAATCGCATTGCGAACGTGTCGCAAACTATCAGGAAGCTGATTTGCCTTAAGCGACAAACGTACTGCGTTCATTCCACAACCTATATCCACGCCGACTGCAGCCGGAATGATCGCACCTTTGGTGGGAATAACCGAACCAACGGTGGCCCCAATACCAGCATGAACATCCGGCATGGCAGCAATATGACTATGTATAAATGGCAGTTGAGCTAGATTGCCCAGCTGATCTAATGAGTTGCTATCGAACTCGTCGGTATATATTTTTACCGGTACTTTGCCCTTATTGAGCGTAAATTTAACAGGCATGAGATAACCCTTATTCTCAATTTCCTGACCAGTTCGCGCATCTTGTCATGGGCGATTTGTCTGATCAGGCTCCCGGGCATAAAAAAGCCCCGGAGACAGAGTCATCCGGGGCTTCATTACATGCAGCAACCTTGTGCGCATTAACTGCCGGATGACATAAATTGTCTCCCGGCAATTAAGCGGAGAGACATTAGGTGTTGTTCAAAGCGAGTGCGTGCATGTATTTGTCTCCTAAATTAGGTGTGAATTATTGTATCGGGCCATTGTTGGCCGAGGCCTATTCTAAATTAAACAGCCACCAAATCAAGGTGGTTTGTCAGAAATTGCTTAACTTGCAGCTAGTAACCATTCTGAAGTTGTTCAATTGCATCCGTATAGGCACGTGATAACTCAGTTAGTTCACTGCTGCCATAATTGAGCGGACCAACGGATGGACTGATAATAATCGGCTTTGCACCTAGTGCTTCTATCTTGCTGATTAATTCTCGAATATTTTGTTTGTACTGAGCTGTTGAAATATAGTTCCAGTAGTCATTTGTACCCGTCATGACCCACACAAAATCTGGGTTGTGCTGAGGAACATCGCGATCAAAACGTGACAATAAATCAAAACTTGTATTGCCGCCGATGCCTAGATTAATCATAGTGGTGTTGCTTAGTTTTTCCTGAAGCCTGTCACGAACTGTACCCGTTGAGAACCAACTGTCACCGAGTAATGCATGCGTGCCATAGTTCAGAAGGCCCCGGCCGAGGCTGCGAACTGCATAATCCGCAATGCTTTGGTAACCGCGATAGTTGGGGTGAGAAGGGTTCTCGTAGAAATTCCAGACGCTCTCGCCATACCAGACATTTTTCTCTAACGGTGTCGATAGATTCACGGTGTTACCGCTAATGCTTTGGATAGTGACAGTATAATAGTCATTATCACTGCCGCGATACGTCAGTAACTGTTTAGCCAATAATCCCGACGTCGAATCCAGTCGCATTGAATACGCACCCTCGTAGGCATTCTCCGCTAAGCGCAGAGACAAATAGCCTCCACTTTCTCCCCACTCATGAGGTTGACCCTTGAGTAAGCCGTAGTGCATATAGACTCTGTGCCAACTTGCTTCTGTTACCGGGTCCGGGGGTTCAACCGGTGAGCTTGGGGTTGATGGTGTCGATGGCGTTGGTGTTGTTTCTGTAGGAGTCGTCTCTGAGGGTTGAGTATCAACAGGTGTGCTAGCAGAAGGTGATGATGCCGGTGTCTCTGCTGCGCTTCCTCCAGTGACCGTAGTTGGGGCCGCGCTACTACCATCGGCATTACTGTACTGGTTGTTATTAGCATCATTTTTAGATTCTGATACACAACCAGAAAGGGAGAGAAGTGTGAACAGGCAAAAGCCTGTTAGTGTGATGTTTTTCATATGAGGGGGTATGATTTTATTTTATGGTTTCACCAGTAATGTAGCAGTCGGCTTGATTGTGGTTGAATGTTTTCTGGATTAAAGGGCCGAAGGGGGCGTTTTATCGACTAAAGGTGAGCGGGTGTAGAATAAACATATAAAAATAATTGTTGCACCGCAACATAGTGGTTGCTATATTACGTCTATCTGCTGCACTGCAGCATAATAAATTTCCTCCTCCTTGAAATTTTTATAGAGATTAAAGCCATGACACCAACATTTGATTTTGAAAAAGCATTAGCACCTTCTAAAGCTTTCGCTGCACTTTCAATCGCTAAGACTGAAAGCCTGATCGCTCTAAACACTGAGTTATTAACTAAGTACAGTGGTCTTGCACTGACTAACGTTAAGTCAGCGATGGAAGTTAAAGATCTTGAAGCTGCTCAAGCTTACTTTGCAAAGCAAGGCGAGACAGCGAAAGAAGTACTTGAGACAATGCTGGAAGACGGTAAAGCCGTTGCTAAGATCGGTGAAGAGTACACAGCCGAAGTACAGAAGCTAGTTGTTGAGACAAGTAAAGAAGCGGTTGAAGCGACTAAAGAAGTTGCTGCAAAAGCTGCGCCTGCTAAGAAGGCTCCAGCTAAGAAAGCTGCATAATTAAAGATTCCTCAATTAATTGAGAATCTCAGAGGGCTGCACTTACGGGTGTGGCCCTTTTCGTTTTGGGTGATGTATCAATTGAATCCTTATAGCTATCATTTGGTCGGTTAGGTGAATTTAACAATAAAGTGAAATCACTAGCTGATAAGGGCTTTGAAAATAAATACCCCTGACCAAAATCACAGCCGGCATTTTTCAGTAGTTGAGACTGATCTTTCTCTTCAACGCCTTCAGCGACGACATCGCAACCCAGTTTATGCGCCATCACGATAATGGCTTCACACAGAGCAATATCCTCAGAGTCTGCTGAGAGGTTAGAGACAAATGATTGATCTATTTTCAGGTAATCAATATCAAATTTCCTGAGGTATGACAGGGAAGAATAACCCGTCCCAAAATCATCAATGGCAACTTCGATACCAGCATCTCGCAAGTGCCAGAGTTTTTCTTTAACCGCCGAGCTGCTTTCCATCAATAAGCCTTCAGTAATTTCAACGATGATCGCTTGTCCGGTTAGGCCCAGTTGTTCCAGATAATGGCACCAGCTGTTTATATCGATACCATTGTCGCGGTATTGCAGGGGAGAGGTATTAATACTGATCTGAAATGTTGGTGAATAGCTTTGTTGCCAGATTGCCGCTTGCTTGGCAGCCTCTCTGAACACCCATTCGCCGATTTCTATAATCTGACCACTCTCCTCAGCAAGCTGAATGAAAATTTCTGGTGAGATGAGACCTCGGGTAGGGTGTCTCCAGCGAATCAATGCTTCAGCTTTGGTAATCTTTCCGCTATCTAAATCAAGAATGGGTTGGTAATGGAGTTCAAACTGGTTACCCGGAACAGCAAGTTTGAGATCGCGTAAGGTCTGATTACGTTCAATCATCGCTTGTCGCATTGAATCATCAAAGAAAGAATAGCCATCTCCACCATTATGCTTACCGGCATACATCGCCTGATCCGCATTAATTAGTAAATCATCTGCTGTAGCAGCATCTTTCGGGAACTGTGTGATACCAATACTAGTGGATACAGTGATTTGATGATCCTGAATCATGAATTCTTTGTTTAGCGTATCGCATACACTCTGTGCGATTCTTTCTATATCGGCCTTCTTGTGGACTTCTTTTAGGATGATGATGAACTCATCACCTCCCAGACGACTGACGGTATCATTGATTCGCACACAGCGACGGAGACGCTCAGAGACACTTTTCAGTAGCTCATCACCGATACTATGGCCCAGCGTATCATTGATTTCTTTAAACTCATCAAGGTCTAAAAACAGCAATGCAAATTCCGAGCCTGACCCTTTCGGTTTATTGATTTCATAATTGAGTACTTCCAACATATGACGACGATTGATCAGGCCAGTCAATGAATCGACATTAGCTTGTTGACGAATCTTACGCTCGCTTAGTCTCAGTGCTTTTTTCGTTCTGTACAGCGTGTTAATCCAAAATGCAGACAAAGCCAGCGCCAGAAGTGCCAGAGTCGCTAAACCAATGGCCGTACTACGCTGTATATGCGGACGAACCTGCATTCCGAACCACTTATTCGCGATTGAATCATGAGTTTCCTGATCTATCGAAGCCAGCGCCTTGTTCATTACAGAGGTGAGCATTGGGTTATTTTTTACGACGCCAATACTATGGTTACTGGAATAAGGTGTTGTACCTGCATAGAAGAGATTGTTTAGTCCCATTTGTTTGATAATAAAACTGGCTGTTGCAGCGTTGCCAATATAGGCATCAGCTTTATTTCTTGCCACCATACTCAGCGCAAGCTCGGTGTTCTTTACCTGAATCTGTGTAATAGACGGGTATTCTTTACTTAGCATGTCTGACACAAAAGAGCCTTTCTCTACCGCCACAATCTTGTTTTCTAAATTGCGAATATCACCCGGGTAGCCATTTTTCAAACCATCATTGATGATGATGGTGGGTGTTTTGATATAAGTAGGGGAGAAGTCCAGATAGTTTTGTCTTTCGACTGTGTTGACCAGCCCAGCAATCATATCGATGCCGCCAGACTTTGCGAGACTAATGGTTTCGTTCCACGGAGCATCTTTGAATACATCAAACTCGATACCTAAGCGCTCTGAAATCAGTTTCATATAATCAGCGGTAAAACCGACATATTCATTGTTTTCCGTGATTGATCCAAAAGGAGGGAAGGCGCGGTCAATCCCTAGCTTGATGACGGGGTTGTTAATCAGCCATTGTCGTTCAGAGGGTGAGAGTGTGTTGACCAATTGCTGGCTTTTAGCCATTGAAGGAGGGCTTAACAACAAGCACATTAAAGCCAGTGTCACCAAATGAGTGACTTTTTTCAACGAGCCTGGGAATAGTTTAAATCTAATCATAAATTGCGGGGGTAGCACTTTTTTTCGATAAGCTTACCTCGCTTAAACCTTTCTCAGGCTTAACTAAAAATTATCTTTGACGGACGAACCAATTTAGCCCCAGTGATAAATAAGCCCCAAATAATATCACTAGTGTTCCGACTAATATACTAGCAGTTATTGATTCGTTCAGAAATAGGGCACCCCAAATGATGCCGAAAACCGGAATGATCAGTGTTACGCTAACGGTTTTTGTTGGTCCTACTTCCTTGATCAACCAAAAGAAAATTAAATAGGCAAAGGCTGTCGATAATAAAGCAACGGCTATGACAGATGCCCATGCAGTTGTGCCGGGGAGTTGCGCAGGCCAGTACAAAATACCAAATGGAATAAGAATGACACCCGCGCAAAACATACTACTTGCAGCCAATAAACGAGGTTTAACATGATTTAGTTTGCGCTTTGTTACATTGGCGCTGACTGCATAACTCAAGCTAGAAAGAAAAGCGGCACATAGTGGGAGAATGGTATTGTTTCCTAACGCGAGTTTGTCACTCATTAGTATTGCCACACCAATGATGCCAATTAATAAACCAATAGATTGTTTTCGGCTTAGGTGATCTTTCAGGTAGTAATGTGCAATGACGCCAGAAAATATTGGCACGAAAGAGTTCAATACTGAGGTTATTCCGGCACTTAAATAGAGCGTGGTATAGGCCAACAACATAAATGGGATGGCAGAGTTTAACAAAGAAACCAGCGAGATCAGACCAATGTTTTCGCGCAACACCTGCCAGTGATTATGCATAAATAAGATGGGTAATAGGGCAATCGCTGCGAAACCAATACGCAAACTGGTAAAGGCAACAGGCCCGAACTCCGGGGCGCTGACGCGCGCAAATAAAAATGAAGCCCCCCAAATGCCGGCCAACAATAGTAAGAACAGAACGTGTTTTAGTTGGATCGGCTGAGGGGTGGTTGGCATAGAAAGCACTGCGACTCTGAGAAAAGAATCGCAGTGTAACGTATTTATAAAGTCCGTCTTAGCGCTTTTACAATACAGTTCCGAATGTGGCTAAAGGACTTGTCAGGTTTTAAAGGGTTCTTCTTAACTCTTTAGCGATGCGGTTTCTTAACTTATATGGAACTGATTGATTCATCATGAGTGCGAACGGTTTCCATTCACCATTATCCACGATAAACCCAGCCAATGTGCTGACCTTCTTCAACGTACCAGACTTGGCAAACACGCCTGTTTCTACTTCCGGAAGTAGGTGACGCCATTGCTTGAAGTTTTGCAGCAAGTGAACAAGCTGCTCTGGAGATATACGGTTGGTGCGTGACAGGCCTGCACCCTCATTGAAGCTGAAATTCTGCCATTGAAACGCTGCACGGAGATTGTCTTCCATGTAGTGTTGCACATCCGATGCATTCGCAGGGCGGTTGTAGTGTTCAGAAGACATCATGAGGACTAATTGGTTAGCGATGAAATTTGTTGAGTACTTCATCATTGGGCGAATCATATCGCCCAATGTGCGGCTGTTAAAGTGATGATAAAAGGGAGTCTGTTGTGGAGCTTGCCCTCTGACAATGTTATTCGCCACTGCAATGCCTTGTTGTTTCAGAAAGGCTGCCAGTAATTCACCAAAATAATATTCCGCTTTGCGTGGATCGCGGCCGGTATTGACTCGCAATTTGTTTTTCTTGAATCCTTTAGCCATGCTTTTAGCATAAGCAGTAAGAGGAGTTTGGCTTTCAGCGGAGCGTACGCGCCCATTAACTTTTTTAAGATTAACTGTATTGAAGTTTGCCGCCAATGCTGAAGGAACTGCATCATAAGGATTGTTGGTACGGCTGGTGCCCGGTAGTACCAAACCACTCTGGAAGCGACTACCATCGAGGACCAAAGTGTCTACTCTGCTTAAACCCAGCTGACGAAGCTGAATTGCGATTATGGCTAACTCCTCTGAGACCAGAAACGGGTCGCCACTGCCTTTGACTGACAGCGTGTAAGTCTGAGGATCATAATAAAAGTCTGTTGCAAAGCGGTGGTTCTCACCCCAGCGGTCCAGTGCCAGCCAGGCGGTGACTATCTTTGTGGTCGAGGCTGGAATAAATGAGCGATTGTTATGGTCAGCCAGCAAGGTATCGCCACGCGAATCAACCACCAATAAGCCGGCATTTTTTAGTTGTGAAAATTTAGAGAGTGCATTGGCATGAACAGACGTGTTGAGTGCTAGTACACAGCATAAGCTAATTAAAATTGAACGAATCATCGTAACCCCATTAAATGTATTTTTTATTTTAGTGTAGTGACTATTGGCCTTATGTCGGCTGAACTAGCGGTGAGTTGGGTTTCCCGTAGTTTCATGAGTGAATAGTCGTTAGCTCTCTTGATAACTAAAAAATCACATAGTTCAGTCGATAAAGCAAGTGGGCGAAACTTTACGATTATCTGCAGTGTGACGTGGAATTTTAGAGATCTTTTGTCGTATCTGAACCGCCCCTTTATGGATCGGCTTACCTTTTGTCAAATTGGTAGAAAATTTGTTGATCAATTAAGAAGTCGTTCAGTCGGAAAACGTAGAATAGTCGTCAGCTTCTAGGGGCTAACAACGACAAACGAAGTCAAATAATAAAGACAATAACAATAATAAAAAGTCGTTGTTTCTTGCTGTAAGATCTGGGAATCCAATGGGTTAGCGCTCATGGATTCCCAATTTTCATTTCGCACCATCCTCTCCTGTATTTCCTTGCTCTCTGCTTATTTTAACACTACTTTCCCTTGCGGCATTCCGTAGGCGTCACCTTGTAATAGTGCTTGAATTGTCTGGAGAACGCTGCAAGTGAATTAAATCCTGTCCTGACTGCCACTTCCTGCATGGTTAAACGCGTATCTAAGACTAAGCGCCGTGCCGTTTGTAATCGTAACCGTAGATAAAACTGGCCGGGTGAAAGTTGTAAATTTTGTTTAAAAAGATAAGTCAGCATACGCTCGGAGAGTGCAACACTTTCAGCGAGCATGTCGAGAGACAGAGTGTCTTCAATATGTTGTTCCATTAAGCGAATGGTTTGAGCGACACGGGGCTCATAGTGTTCTAGTTTGCCTAAAGACATCATCGGTTGTGCATCTTTTCCGGTATGAACTCCGTCATAAATAAATGCACTGGCTACCTCCAGGGACAAATGATAACCGTAACGAATACGAATCAGGTGCAACATAAAATCAAAACTGGGTGATGCGCCACCTGTAGTAAACACTTCGCCATCGATCACATAGCGGTCGGGGCGTACATTAACTTGTGGAAAACGGAGTGCAAAATCATCCAGATCCTCCCAGTGAGTCGTCGCGTTTTTGCCATTGAGTTTACCGGCACGAGCCAATAACCAGCTGCCTGCCTCGATCCCGCCTAGTGTTTTAAATTTTCTCATGGCTTGCCGCAATGTCTTTAAAGAATCCTGACTGACATGCTTATCCTGATTAAAGCCACCGATGATGATCAGCATGTCACCTTGGGTTGTCGTGGTGAGTACATCATCCGAGTGAATCGCCAGTCCACAACTTAAGCTTGCAGGTTTGCCATCCAGAGTGAGTAGCCGCCAGCGAAATAAATTACGCCGGGAAAAGCGATTCGCGGCGCGCATGACATCCAGTACTGACGCCAGCGACATCATGGATGATTCCGGGATAACGAGGAGTGTGACATCCAGTGTGTCATTGCTTGGTGAGAAAGTTGACATTGCGGGTTTCGCTAAATTTATTGCGCTTAATGTAAATCATAGCGTATTTCAGCATGCCATGATGATTTCATCTTAAATGATTGTGAGGAATCAACGGCATGGCGTTACAACCTAACCGAAATGTGTTCATAACTTGTGCAGTTACTGGCGCAGGCGCAACCACGGAGCGTTCCGACAAAGTGCCGGTTACTCCACGTGAAATAGCGGACAGCTGTATTGAAGCAGCACAGGCGGGAGCAGCGGTGGTTCACATTCATGTGCGTGATCCGGCATCGGGTGCGCCGGCGCGTGACCCAGCTTTGTATGCTGAGGTGGTGGATTATATATGTGAGTCCGGTGTTGATATGGTGATCAACTTAACTGCCGGTATGGGGGGCGATCTAACATTAGGAAGCGCTGAGAACCCGCTGCCGCCTGCGGAGGATGGCACGGATATGATTGGTGCTACGGAACGCCTTGCTCACGTAAAACAAATACTTCCTGAAATCTGTACACTGGATTGCGGCACCATGAACTTTAGTGAAGGCGATTACATCATGACCAATAGTCCGGCTATGCTTAAAGCGATGGCGGAACAAATTCAGGCGATGGGTGTACGACCAGAAATTGAGGCGTTTGATACGGGGCACGTGCTGCTCGCCAAGTGGCTTCAGGCGCAAGGTTTGATTGATAGCCCGACCATGATTCAACTATGCATGGGGATTCCCTGGGGAGCGCCTGATGATTTCAGTACCTTTATGGCGATGGTAAATGCGGTGCCAGATGACTGGACGTTCTCAGCGTTTTCTATTGGCCGAAATCAGCTACCTTATGTGGCGATGGCGATTAATGCAGGTGGCAATATTCGTGTCGGCCTGGAAGATAATATCTGGCTGGAAAAGGGTGTATTGGCAAGCAATGCGGACTTAGTGTCCCGCGCAGTAACAATTGCTGAGGCAATGGGGAGCAGAATGATGAGTGCTGCCGAGGTGCGTGAACAGATGCAATTAGTGAGGCGCTGGTAATGAGTATCATAAAACAAGCTGCTGTGGTTGGTGGTGGCGTGATTGGTGCTGGGTGGGTGGCACGATTAATTGAAAATGGTATCGATGTTGCTGTCTATGATCCGGCACCTGATGCCCAACAAAAAATTGAAGCAGTGCTACTCAATAGCCGACATGCTTACCGTAAATTAACGATGGCACCGCGCGCAAAAGAGGGCAGTCTGGCATATGCCGCTTCATTAGCTGATGCCGTCAGTCAGGCCAGTCTGATCATTGAGTCGGTGCCGGAGCGGTTAGATATCAAACAAAGCGTGTACGCGGACATTGAGAAATTCGCAGCAAACGACGCGATTATTGCCTCATCAACCTCCGGCATTATGCCAACTGATTTACAAGCTGACATGCAGCACCCGGAACGTCTTTTGGTAGCACACCCGTTTAATCCGGTGTACTTATTGCCATTAGTTGAGATAGTGGCAGGCGAAAAAACATCGGCGGATATAGTCACGCAAGCCAGTGCGATTTATCAGGCGATGGGCATGCATCCGCTGGTAGTCAAGAAAGAAATCGAAGCGTTCATTGCGGACCGTTTACTGGAAGCGGTGTGGCGTGAGTCCTTGTGGTTAGTCAAAGATGGTATTGCCACCACAAAAGATATCGATGACGCCATTCGCTATGGATTTGGTTTGCGTTGGGCACAAATGGGACTGTTTGAAACCTATCGGATTGCCGGTGGTGAGGCGGGCATGCGTCACTTTATGGAGCAGTTCGGTCCCTGTCTGAGTTGGCCATGGACAAAGCTAATGGATGTGCCTGAGTTTAATGATGAGCTGGTTGATCTAATTGCTGGCCAATCGGATGAGCAATCCGGGCACTGTAGCATTCGCGAGCTGGAAAGACATCGCGATGATAATTTAGTGGCTATTCTGCAAGCGCTGAAAGCTAAAGATTGGGGAGCGGGCAAAGTTCTCGGTGATTACGAAAAGCAGTGTTATGACAAGGCCGCTATGTCTGAGACGCAAGCTCTTGAACAAGACTATAGCCAGCCAATTCGCACATTTGAAATGGTGATTCCCACGGAGTGGACGGACTATAACAACCATATGAATGAGAGCCGCTATCTGGAGTGTTTTTCACAGGCCACGGACGCGTTTTTGAGAGTCATCGGTGTTGATGCCGATTATGTAGCCGCAGGAAACTCTTACTTTACGGTCGAAACACATATCCGCCATCTAGACGAAGTGACTGCGCTGGAAAGTGTTTATACCACGACGCAAGTGCTGGCTGCTGACGGTAAAAAACTCAAATTATTTAATTCGTTGTACCACTCCGACGGGCACTTGTTGGCGATCGGTGAGCATATGTTATTGCATGTCAGCCTGGAGACACGACGCTCTTCAAATCCCGAAACAGCGGTTGCTGAAAAACTTGCGGAGATAAGTGCACTGCAGTCCGCATTAGCAAGGCCAGAAGGTGCGGGTAATGCTATTCAATAAACGCCTCGCGTAAGTGAGCCAAGGGGAGCAGTCATGAATTTTGGACTTTCTGAAGAACAGGAAATGATCGTCGATACGGTGCGTAGTTTCGTCGAGAATGAGATATACCCTCATGAAGACGAGGTTGAGAGAACGGGTATCGTTCCTGAAGAGATAGGTATAGAGATCCGTGATAAATGCATCGACTCGGGTTTTTTCGCTGCCAACTTGCCGGAAGAGGTCGGTGGCGGTGGTCTCGGGCACCTTGATTTCACCTTGCTGGAGCGTGAGTTAGGGCGCGCCTCAATGGCATTAGGTGTTTATTTTGGTAGGCCATCAGGTATTTTGTTGGGCTGCAATGATGAGCAGCGGGAGCGTTATTTATTACCCGCGGTGAGGGGTGAAAAATTCGATGCATTGGCGATGACGGAACCTGATGCCGGGTCAGATGTGCGTGGTATGAAGTGTACAGCTAAGCGCAGTAATGGTGACTGGGTCGTTAATGGCAGTAAGCACTTCATCAGTCATGCCAATATTGCGGACTTTGTAATCGTGTTTATAGCCACTGGTGAGGAAGAAACACCCCGCGGCACAAAAAAACTCATCACGTGTTTTTTGGTTGACCGGGGGACACCTGGTTTTGAGATTGCACCGGGGTATGACTCCGTGAGTCACCGAGGTTATCAAAATTGCATTTTAAACTTTGATGACTGCCGCTTATCCGATGCACAGGTGCTGGGAGAGGTTCATAAAGGTTTCGATTTGGCGAATCAGTGGTTGTATGGGGCTCGTTTAACGGTTGCTGCCAGCTGTGTCGGGCGTGCTCGCCGGGTATTTGATTTGGCCATGCCTTATGCCGCTGAACGTAAGCAATTTGGCCAGCAAATCGGGCGTTTTCAGGGCGTGTCTTTTAAGCTTGCCGACATGATTACCGAGATTGACGCGGCTGATTGGCTGACCTTATCAAGCGCTTGGCGTCTGGATCAGGAATTGCCCGCTAACCGTGAAATCGCCAGTGCCAAGCTGTATGCCTCTGAAATGTTGGCGAAAGTGACGGATGAAGCGCTGCAAATCTTTGGTGGCATGGGGTTGATGAGTGATTTACCCATTGAGCGATTCTGGCGGGATGCCCGTGTCGAGCGTATTTGGGATGGCACTTCAGAGATTCAACGACACATTATCTCCCGTGATTTACTGCGGCCTTTGGGGTGCTAAATTACTGGGAATACGGCCGTTTAAAAGCCATAGCTAAATGATGTAGCCGTGATGCCATACCGATTGAAAGGCCTTCTCATGATGAAAATAATGGTGAAATCAGGGAGTGAATATGACTGATTTAACAAGGATGTTACGACCACGCTCCATTGCCGTCGTTGGTGGTGCTGAAGCGGCAATGGTGATTCGTCAGTGTCAGTTAATGGACTACGACGGAGAGATTTGGCCGGTTCATCCTAAGAAGTCTGAAGTCAAAGGTTTAAGGTCTTATCACAGCATAGAAGCTTTACCTGCAGTACCTGACGCCACCTTTATTGTAGTTAATCGCCACCTTACATTGGGCATTGTGGAGTCTCTTGCGAAGATCGGTGCAGGTGGTGCGGTCTGCTATGCCTCCGGTTTTCTTGAGGCGGATGAGGAAGGGGCGGATCTACAGGCTGAGTTACTAAAGCGAGCGGGAACCATGCCAGTGCTCATGCGGCGTCTCAGGCTTTCTTAAAACGTCTCGGCATTGGGCAGGTTAAAACCTTAGTGGCACTCTTAGAAACGCTGAAGTTTCTGCATATTCACGGAACATTGGCAGGCTACCGTATCGGATCAATGAGTTGCTCGGGTGGTGAGGCTAGTTTGGTGGCTGACTCTGCGCAATCAAGAAAAATACACTTCCCTGAGTTATCGGACGATGAAAAGCAACGGATTCAACAGGCGCTGGGGCCTATGGTGACGGTCAATAATCCGCTGGACTATCACACTTATATCTGGGGTGATCAGCAAAAAATGCAGCAGGCATATTCAGCGATGATGGCGGCAGATCATGACCTGACTATTCTGATTTTGGATTTTCCCAGTGAAAAGCGTTGTGCGACTGATGATTGGGAAGTGGCTCTGTATGCATTTGAGGAAGCCGTTAAGGAGACTGGTGCAAACGCGGTTTTGACGGCGAGTTTGTCTGACAATATTCCGGAGACCGTGGTGGCTGAGCTCATGCAAAAAGGCATCGTCGCTATTGGTGGTATGAATGTCACGTTGATTGCAGCGGAGGTGGCAGCTGATATTGGTGAAGCCTGGAAAAGAGCAGTGCCAGTTGCTGTGATGCAGACTCAGCGGATTGCCAATGCAAGTCAACAAAGTACATCTGGTCAAGCGGATCGTGTTGTAAGTAAAGACAGTGGCAATCATGCAGATATGACGAATCACGCAGTGAGAAGTGCTTCATCAATCACACTTGACGAGGCCACTGCCAAGTCACAATTGGCGGCTGTCGGTGTATCGGTTCCATGGGGTAGGCGAGTGGAATCGTTTGAGGAGGCTTTACAATACGCAAGCTCATGCGCTTCACCTGTGGTACTGAAAGCGCTAGGGATTGCTCACAAAACAGAACTGAATGCTGTCAGGCTTAATGTTGAAAACGAGTCCCAGCTAGCGGAGGCTTACGCTGACTTGAGTCAGCTGAGTGAGTCGTTATACCTTGAAGCGATGATCGGGCAAGCAGTCGCTGAGCTGATTATTGGTATTACCCGCGATGTTCAGTTTGGTTTGGTAATGACAATCGGGGCTGGTGGTACGCTGGTTGAGGTTCTCAAAGACAGTGTTACATTGTTGCTGCCTGCCACTGAGGAAGATATCACAGCGGCGCTTTGTAATCTTAAAACAGCGGCGTTGCTAAAAGGTTATCGTGGCAAGCCCGCTGCTGATATTCCCGCCGCTATCAACACCATCCTAGCCATCCAGCGTTATGCGCTTAATCATTCAGATGATTTGTTGGAGCTGGATGTAAACCCATTAATACTATGTGCGACAGGGCAGGGTGCGTACGCTGCGGATGCACTTATTGTTCTCAATCAGGGAGGCAGGTATGTCTGATGTCATTAAAACTCGCCGTGAAGGTGGAATTATTGAAGTTACTTTGGATCGTCCAAAAGCTAATGCTATCGATCTCGCAACCAGTCGGATGATGGGCGAGGTGTTTAAAGGCTTCAGGGATGATCCTGAGCTACGCGTCGCCATTGTGCGCACTGCCGGCGAGCGTTTCTTTAGCGCAGGCTGGGACTTAAAAGCAGCAGCAGAGGGTGATGAGGTTGATGGTGATTATGGAGTAGGTGGTTTTGCCGGTTTGCAGGAATTACGGGACTTAAATAAACCAGTGATTGCTGCGGTTAATGGCATGGCTGTCGGTGGTGGTTTTGAACTCGCGCTCTCCGCCGACATGATTCTGGCCACTGAAAATGCTAGTTTTTCACTCCCTGAGATAAAGGCTGGCACGCTCGCGGACGCTGCGACGGTCAAGTTACCCAAGCGCATTCCTTATCACGTGGCTATGGATTTATTATTCACAGGACGTTGGATGGATGTTCAGGAGGCCCATCGTTGGGGGCTGGTCAATGAGGTTTTGACTGACGAACAGGCACTCAGAGACAGAGCCTGGGATTTGGCCCGGTTGCTGGAGTCCGGGCCACCATTGGTATTCGCTTCCATTAAAGAAGTGGCGCGTGCTGCTGAAGCCATGACTTTTCAGGAGGCTATGAACAACATTACTAAGCGACAATTCGCTACTGTCGATGTTCTATACGATAGTGAAGATAACCTAGAAGGTGCAAAAGCCTTCGCTGAAAAGCGAGATCCGCAGTGGAAAGGTAAGTAATCGCGACTGCTGATTTTATCTGTTTGTGTTGTCAACAAATACCTGTATAAGGGAAAAACAACTCAAACAGGTCTATGGGCAGTGACATCAAACCAAACACAACAGTATTACCAAGAGAATAAATCAGCGCGACTGAGTGCATTGATTATTGTTTGCATCGGCTCCTTTCTCACACCACTGGCTTTGTCAGCAGCACTGGTAGCAACCCCTGAAATTGCCCGTGACTTAAAAGCCGACGCAGTACTTGTCAGTTGGATTCCTGCAATTTTTTTATTGTGTAATTTGATTACGCTGTTACCGTCAGGGCGTGCGGCTGATACCTACGGACGCAAGCGAATTTATAACTGGGGCAGCATTATCTTTTTGGCTGCCAGTATTGGTTCCGGCTTGTCGACGTCTATAGAAATGTTGTTATTCTTCAGGGGATTACAAGGCGTCGGTGCTGCCATGTTTTATGGTAATGGCTTTGCGATCATCAGTAGTGTTTACCGAAGTGGTGGCCGTGGTGCGGCTTTGGGGTGGGTTGTATCCTGCGTGTATTTGGGAATGAGTGCCGGGCCGTTATTTGGTGGCTGGGTCACCGAGCATTTCGGTTGGCACTATGTTTTTTTGGCGATGGTACCGTTTGTGCTGTTAGCCATTGTGTTGACAATATTCACTCTCAAAGGTGAGTGGGTAAGTGACACACCGCAAAGATTAGACTGGTTCGGTGTGTTGATTCTGGCCAGCTGGATAATCTCGCTATTTATTGGATTAACGAATCTGCCTCAACCTCTGGCAGTCGTATCATTACTGGTTTCAATGATGATTCTTTATTGGTTTGTCAGACGTAGCGATCAGATTGAAGCGCCACTAATTAAGCTGAGACTCGTGTGGGAGAATCAACGATTCTCACGATCACTTATTGCCGCTAGTTTCATTTATGCCGGTAGTTATGGGGTGCAGTTCCTCATCGGTTTGTATTTACAATATAACCTTGGCTTGTCACCTTCAGAGGCGGGGCAGTACTTGCTGGTGCAAGCGATTTTGATGGCATTTATTGCGCCCATTGCAGGCCGCTTGTCTGACCACTATCCCGCTTACTTATTGGCGACCTGTGGTGCAGGCTCTGTTGTTCTGAGCTTTACCACGGCCTTATTTTTAAATGATCATTCATCGATTTGGCTAGTGATACTGGCCTTGGCATTTCTTGGTGTGGGTTTTGGGTTATTTTCTACACCCAATAATAGCGGTGCAATGGGCGCAGTCAGCGAAGCACGTCAAGGAATCGCATCGGCACTGATTAATATGTCCCGTTTGTTAGGTCAATTATTCGGAACGGCTTTAGTGACCATGCTGATGTCTCTCTACATTGGTGACGCCGAAATCGAACCTGCGTATTACGATGAATTACTAACCGTTTTACACTGGACCGTTATGTTCTCACTTTGCTGTGCGGTGATCGCTATGTTTGCATCTTTTTCGATGCGTCATATAAAAGTCAGGAATGAAGCTGCATAAGCCTTATTCCAATGATGCTGAGTGTCTCAGTTATCTGGACTTTGCGCGGTGAAATACCACCATTTGTCAGCATCCCGACACTAAGGCATAGTGTTTGCATCAGAATGCGTTTAAGTAACCCATATAACTAAAGGAAAAGGCTATTTATGGAACGTAAAATAACAGACTGGGGTGGCTGTATCGTTGCTTTTATTGCGGTGTTGCTGGTTAACTATCTCTCCAATGCATTGCCACTTAATGGTCAGACACCGAAGGATGTCTCAGACAATTTTCCAACCTTGTTCACGCCTGCCTCGTTTACCTTTGCAATTTGGGGCGTTATTTATCTGGCGCTGGCATTATTTGTTGCCTATCAGGCATTTCCTGCTCAAAGAAAAAATGCACTGATTGCCACTGTGAGCAAGATTTTTATTATCAACTGTGTGGCGAATATCCTGTGGATTTTCTGTTGGCATTACAATCTGATGGGATTATCGCTGGTCATTATGTTAGTGATACTGGTAACACTGATTAAAATTTATAACAAGTTGGGTATAGCCAATAGCCCGGCAACATTCTCTCAACATCTGTTCTTGTTCCTGCCTTTCAGTTTGTATCTGGGCTGGATCAGTGTGGCTACACTGGCAAACATCAGTGTGCTTCAGGTGGCTATGGGCTGGGAAAACCTAGGCCTGTCTGAGGTAAACTGGACCTTGTTGAAGCTGGCAATTGCGGCAGTAGTTGGTGTTGTGGTGGTGCTAAGACGGGGCGACATCTTCTTTGGCTTGGTGATTGTCTGGGCTGCAAACGGAATAATGACTAAGCAAGTAGAGACACCTGAGGTGTTTGGTGCAGCAGGTATGGTAGGAGCTACCGTGATTATTTTGGTGGCATTTGAGTCGATCAGACAGTTATTGGGTAATAGTTCCGCACCAAAGTAGAGTATGCTGCCATAGCTGACTGTAGCCAATGATGTTTAGGCTTGATTAAGGATTAACCGACGGGGTGAAATATGCAATAATATGCATAGTACCCCAGTATCCCTACTAAAAAACGATTTGGTTTTCATACCTTTCCAAATTGTTCAGGGAATGCTATTTGGCCACTTCGGGTGAAGTGGCCTTTTTTGTGCTGATGTAACATTGCCCGATGGTGATACCGTTTTACTGACCATTTCAAATAGCCTTTCTAATGCGCTAAATCAGCCCTGTCAGAAGTCACCATTCGCGCCCCGCTCCATGATAGTAAGAATAGCCTCTTTAACCGCGATCGCCTCTTCCAGAAGCTCAGGTGGTAGCGTTTTACCACCGTAAATCATCATATCCATATTGAGTGCGTATAACCAATACTTACCATTTTTATCTTCAATCATGGCGATACGACAGGGGAGATACGCTGAGAACGCGTCGCGATAATTGACCATCTTCATCGCTGTTTGTGGGTTGCAGAATTGATAGATTTTCAGGAAGCGTTGCTCTTCACCGGTCATTAACTCAACCTGAGTTGATAGGGGCAGCTCGCCCACGCCACGAATATTCAATTCAGTAGCCGTTGAGCGCATTGCTTCTTCGGCATCTTCCCAGTCGACATCCTCTGCAAGTGCTTGTTTCCAAACGGTTGCACTGGCTGAGTCACCATTTTCCTTTAGTTTCTGCCACATCTCAGTGTAGACGCCACGGGCTTTTGGATCGAGTGCTTTGAGTGCCTCAAGTTCTGAGCCAAACTTACTGTAACCATAGGCAACTGCGAGAATTGCGATAAGGCCGATGATTGCTAGAATATTCCTGATAAGTCCCAAGTTTTGCTCCTGATTTCTTCTTCCCTCGAACGTCGATTATCAACATATCTATTACTACTAAAGCAATATCTATTTGTGAATACTGCACAATAAATCAGTGATTTATAGTAATGATAGGCTTGTTGACCGAGCTGGGATGAGTATGGTGTTATGACCACATCAACCTTAATGGTTTCTCAAAGGAGATGGAAATTATGGCACATATTGTTGTACTCGGTGCAGGTACTGGCGGCTTACCTGCGGTTTATGAGCTTCGTGATGTACTCGGCAAGGATCATAAGATTACGCTTGTCAATGAGCGTGATTATTTCCAATTCACCCCCTCTAATCCATGGATTGGTGTGGGCTGGCGTGAGCGCAGTGATATCACTTTCAAGGTCGCGGATTATGTTGGTAAGAAAGATATCGACTTTATCAGTAGTCGATGCACAGATATTGATGCGGAGAATAGTCAATTAACATTGGAAGATGGTCAGTCAGTCAACTACGACTATCTCATTATCGCTACAGGGCCTAAGTTGTACTTTGATGAAGTGGAAGGCAGCGGCCCACATGGTGGCCACACTCACTCTGTTTGTACGGTCGACCATGCCGAAGCATTCTATGCGGAATATCTAAAACTCATTGAGAAAGGTAGTGGCCATATTGTGATTGGTGCGATGCCATTTGCCAGCTGCTTTGGCCCAGCTTATGAGTTTGCACTGATTGTCGATACTGACCTGAGACGTCGTAAAATCCGCGATAAATTCAAAATGACTTATGTGTCTTCAGAGCCTTACATCGGCCATCTCGGCCTTGGTGGTGTGGGTGATTCTAAGAGCATGCTGGAGTCAGAACTACGTAATCACCATATCCAGTGGATTGTGAATGCTAAGACGACTAAGGTCGCAGCGAATAAGTTATTCGTTGATGAGCTGGATGCTAAAGGTGAATTGTATGAGCAGCATGAAATAGATTTTGATTTGGCTATGATGTTGCCCGCCTTCTTTGGTATTGAATGCGTCG
The DNA here is from genome assembly GCF_003172875.1 of Leucothrix pacifica. Taxonomy (GTDB): domain Bacteria; phylum Pseudomonadota; class Gammaproteobacteria; order Thiotrichales; family Thiotrichaceae; genus Leucothrix; species Leucothrix pacifica. Next base: position 114,711 of record NZ_QGKM01000008.1, read on the forward strand.
CTAAGGTAGAAGGGCTTTGTAATCCTCGTGGCTTTGTTATGGTAGATAAGCATCAGCGTAATCCGACTTATCAGAATATTTACTCAGCAGGAGTGGCTATCGCGATTCCTCCGGTTGAGGCGACGCCTGTGCCTACTGGAGCTCCTAAGACTGGCTATATGATTGAGTCTATGGTGACCGCCATCGTTCATAACATTGCGTCCGAACTAAAGGGTGAGGAGCCTGCAGCAGAGGGTACCTGGGCGGCACTCTGTTTAGCTGACATGGGGGATACCGGAGCTGCCTTTGTGGCGATTCCACAGATACCGCCGCGTAATGTGGCCTGGTTTAAAAAGGGTAAATGGGTACATCTTGCCAAGATTGCCTTTGAAAAGTATTTCATTCGTAAAATGAAGCAGGGTGTCTCTGAGCCCTTCTACGAGAAGTCGATGCTCAAGATGTTGGGGATCAATCGTTTGAAGTAATGATTGCGTCACCCTCGCAGGTAAGACTTTTAAGGCATATCACTTTGGTATGCCTTTTTTTATGAGCGAATATTTTAGTTTTTTGCGTCAACTTGCATCCAAGCCGTTCTGTCTCGGCGTATAGCACTTTCATAATAATGATTAACAAAAACTCGAGTAGATTATGGAACTGATTTTTGGCTATATCGCCGGATTGCTTACACTGATTAATCCCTGCGTATTACCGGTGATACCCATCGTATTAGCGTCTGCTTTACAAGCAGGTCGTCATGGCCCTCTGGCAGTCGCTGCCGGGATGAGTTTGTCGTTTATTGGCTTGGGTATGCTGGTTGCGACTGTCGGTCATAGCATTGGGCTCACTGAAAGTCTGTTATCTCAAATAGGCGCAGTGCTGATGATGATCTTCGGACTAGTCCTGTTAGTCCCTCAGTTCAATGAGCGTTTTGCAACAGCCACTGCCGGTCTTGGCAGTAGTGCCGACGACCAACTAAATAAAGTTGCTCAGACCAGTATGAAAGGCCAGTTCTTTGGCGGCATGTTATTGGGTGCTGTATGGTCGCCCTGCGTTGGCCCTACCTTGGGCGGTGCCATCTCTTTGGCGAGTCAGGGGCAAAACCTGCTATGGGTGCTGGCTATCATGAGCAGTTTTGCATTGGGCGTCTCCACGGTTATTTTGTTATTGGGCTACGGAACACGTGAAGCTATTCGTAGTCGACAACAACAGTTACGCGGACTAGCTGAACGAGCGAAACCGATTCTCGGAATCACTTTCCTACTCGTAGGTCTGATGATCTTTTTTAAATTCCATCACGTAATAGAAGGGTGGCTGGTGAGAGTATTGCCTGACTGGTTCCAGAATCTCTCAATTACTTACTAAATAAGGAAAAATATTATGAAACGTCGCACATTTTTAAGCATGGTAGCTGGTTTAACCCTAGTTCCAGGTCTACTGTTTGCACAAACAAATTTGATGTATACCGATGGATTGATTCAAAAACATTTGGATGAAGGTAAGAGTGTATTTGTTGATTACGCTGCTGACTGGTGTGGTACCTGCCGACTTCAGGGGCAGTTAATATCGCAACTTCGTGAACGTAACCCAGAGTACGATAAGAACATTGTGTTTGTGACCGTCGATTGGGATTCTTACAGTACTCATGACGTGACGAGCTCTCGCAACGTACCGCGTCGTTCGACCTTGCTGATGCTTAAAGGTGAGGAAGAACTCGGACGAATTGTTGCCGGAATCGATATAAATGAGATTAAAGAACTATTGGATAAAGGCCTGAATTAAGCCTCAACTGCTAAATACATGACAGCGTTTTAAAAGCGTGTCAGATAAAAAAAGGGAGCCTGTTTTTTAGCAGACTCCCTTTTTTATTGCGCACTCCGTTAATCAAACAGTTATCAGTAACTATTTAGTTAGCACACTTAGAAGCGTACCGAACATAGAGATGAGTGATCAGGTCCTGTCTTGCGCCATGCGCCTGTCCACGTTCCTTTGTTGTTAGCAGCGATAATCGGACATTTAACTTTTGCCTGATTAGCATCTCAGATAGGGCCAGCAAAGATCTCGCGAACATTAGCCGCTGCCGGAGCAGGTTTTGGCTTGAGGTTGACATAAGTCGTTTGCGTGGTGACAACTGTTTTGGTTTGAACCGCTGTAGGTGCTGATCCCGATGTGATTTCACACACAGACTGATGAGTGGCGGTACTTAACTTGCGCCATTTGTTTGTCCAGCGAGCATTGTTTTGTGCGGCGATTAAAGGGCACTTCTGGCTAGCTTGCGCCTGATCCCAAATTGGGCCTGCCGGAACTTCGCGGGTATTGCTGCCTGGTGTGGATGAGGCTGTTTGAGTTGGGGCTTGTACAACGGGTTTTTGTGTGGCGAGTGTTTTTCTTACCTGAGATAGGGGCTGATATTTGATTTCACAGACTGCCTCGTTATTTGGGCCTGTCTTGCGCCATTTACTGGTCCAAGTACCATTAGTTTGTGCAGCGATTAATGGACATTTACGGTTTGCTTGTGCTTGATCCCAGATACCACCAGCGCTGACTTCACGAATACTACCTTTGTGCGGAGCTTTAACAACCGGAGGCGCTACTGGCTTCACCGGAGGCTTAATGGCTACCTTAATCTGACAGCTAGACTTGTTGTCTTTTGTTGACCATTTTTCGGTCCATACACCATTGTTCTGTTTGGCGATATTTGGACAGCGCTGCTTTGCATGATCATTACTCCAGATACGGCCTGCGTTTACATTCATGATCTTATGCGTAGGTGGTGGGATAACGGGTTTAATTTTGACCTCAACCTGACAGTAAGACGGTTTACTCTCCGTTTTTTCACTCCAGTTTTTAGTCCAACGTCCATTGTTTTGTTTGGCCAGTTGTGGGCAGCGCCAATCTGCATGGGCTTGATTCCAGAGTTTGCCAGCATCGACCGAGATTAGTCTGACTGTAGGTTTGATAGGAGGCTGGCGAATAGGTTTATGACTTGGCTTGGCTATAACCGGGTCTGGAACGACAACCTGACATACCCCATTGATAGAGCCTGGGGTCTTCCAGTAACGACCATTCCATTTACCGTTTAACTTGTCTGCAGCTCTTTCGCATTGAATTTTCGCAAAGAGCGAATTAAAGATTGGCCCGGTTTCAGCATTAATGGTTTTTGCCTGTGCACTGTTCATTCCAGCTGTTACCGCTGCGATACCCAGTGACAGACTAATAAGTTTTTGTTTTTTTCCACGTGTAAGTAATTGTTTCATTTATAGTGTTTCCTCAATTAAGACTCCATTTGCGCATTAACGCTAGCATAATATTTTGAATATCAGCGAGAATTACCTGACCGGTTAGTATGTACGGCTTGAAAATATTGCTTTATGCGTTAAACCCATGTCACAGATGGTTATATGGCTTAGCTGGAGCGATATTCAATAGAGTAAAACCTCATTGGTTCTCCGGTAAGCTCATCTTACTAGACTGGAGTCTCCCGAAATCGTTCCGGATGGCATTGGCAAATCATTGAGGGTGGATCAAAGGCTATGAGCCACTTCAGCCACAAACCGACGCATCCATTGATGGGCAGGGTTATGCTGTAATAGTGGGCTCCACGCCATTTTGAGATCAAAGGGTGGAATTCTGAATGGTGGCTCTTTAATGACCACGCGAGGATTGTCACGTTGAAGTTTAGCGGCTCTGAATGGCAGGGTCACAATCAAGTCATTGCTCTCAGCGAGTAGCATAGCGGCTTGATAATGACGTGTGAATACGGTGATACGACGCTGTTTGTTAATTTTTCGTAGCGCCTCGTCCACCCAACCTAAGTGTTGGACATCGTGAGGGTTCATACCGACACCAACGCCCATGCCCGTTTTACTAACCCAGATATGCGCGGCTTGCAGATAACTTTCCAGCGTAAAGTCATTCAGAATTGGGTTGTCGACACTGATTAGACAGGCAAAGCCATCTTTCCAGACTTCCTTTTGATGAAAGGACAGCGGCATTTCTTCGAATCGATTAATGACCATATCCACTTTGCCTTGTTCAACATCCTGAAAACTGACGTCACTGGGAGTCATAATATCGAGGATAATACCGGGTGCTTCTTCACGCAGACGGTGCAAAATGTGGGGAAAAAGAGTGGACTCAGCGTAGTCACTCGCCATGATCCGAAAAAAATACTCCTCGTTCGTCGGGTCAAATGACGCTTGTGGCTGTACTGCTTTATCAATTTTTGAGAGCACATCTCGCACAATGGGTTGCAGTTGTTGAGCTCTTTCTGTCGGCGTCATTCCCTCGCTGGTTCTAACAAGTAAGGGGTCATCAAATAATGTGCGCAAGCGGCGCAGGCCATTGCTGAGAGCGGGTTGACTGAGGCCCAGATGATCCGCTGCTTTGGTTACATTTCGCTCTCGTAACAGCACATCAAGATAGACTAATAAATTGAGATCAACACGTCCGAGATCGACCATAAGAAAATACTACTATTTTTCTGGTGAATAATAAAAATAACCCGCATTTATTTCAATTATGTCGCAGTGCGGCATAAGATGAATGCAACTAACTTGTTTTGAGGAAGAATCACCATGTCACAATACCAAGAAGATATGTTGCACGTTGCTAACCTTCGTGAAGCTGCAGGAAGCTCATGGAACGCTATTAACCCAGAGTCAGCGGCTCGCATGAAGCTACAAAACCGCTTCAAGAACGGAATCGACATTGCCAAGTACACAGCCGATATCATGCGTGCTGACATGGATGCCTATGATGCTGATTCTTCTCAGTATACTCAATCTTTGGGTTGCTGGCACGGTTTCATCGGTCAACAAAAGCTGATTTCTATCAAGAAGCACTTCGGCACGACTGACAAGAAGTACTTATACCTTTCTGGCTGGATGGTTGCTGCACTACGTTCTGAGTTTGGTCCTTTGCCTGATCAGTCTATGCACGAGAAGACATCTGTCGCTGGTTTGATCGAAGAGCTATACACATTCCTACGTCAAGCTGATGCTCGCGTCCTAGGCGGTTTGTTCCGTGACTTAGATGCGGCTTCAGAAGCAGATAAGCCTGCGATTCAGGATCAAATTGATAACTTTGAAACTCACATCGTTCCTATCATTGCTGATATCGATGCTGGTTTTGGTAACGCTGAAGCGACTTACCTGATGGCTAAGCAGATGATCGAAGCGGGTGCTTGCTGTATCCAGATTGAAAACCAAGTATCTGATGAGAAGCAGTGTGGTCACCAAGACGGTAAAGTAACGGTTCCTCACGAAGACTTCCTGGCGAAGATCCGTGCAGTACGTTACGCATTCCTTGAGCTTGGCGTAGACAACGGTGTGATCGTTGCACGTACTGACTCTCTGGGTGCTGGCTTGACTAAGCAAATCGCTGTTAGCCGTGAAGAAGGTGATCTTGGTGATCAGTACAATAGCTTCCTGGATTGTGACGAAGTAACTCTGGATGATATGGCTAACGGCGATGTTGTGATCAAGCAAGGTGGCAAGCTAGTACGTCCTAAGCGTCTACCCTCTAACTTATTCCAGTTCCGTCCTGGTACTGGTGAAGATCGTTGCGTACTTGACTGCATCACATCACTACAGAACGGTGCAGACATGATCTGGATCGAAACTGAGAAGCCACACGTTGGTCAGATCGGTGGAATGGTTAACCGCATCCGTGAAGTGGTTCCAAATGCTAAGCTGGTTTACAACAACAGCCCATCATTCAACTGGACGCTGAACTTCCGCCAGCAGGTATTCGATGCTTGGACTGAAGAAGGTAAAGATGTTTCTGCTTATGACCGTAACAACCTGATGTCAGCTGACTACGATGAGTCTGAGCTGTCTACAGAAGCTGATAAGCGTATCCAAAGCTTCCAGGCTGATGGTGCTCGTGAAGCAGGTATCTTCCACCACTTGATCACGCTACCGACTTACCACACAGCGGCATTGTCTACTGACAACCTTGCTAAAGAATACTTCGGTGAGATGGGTATGCTGGGATATGTTGCTGGCGTACAGCGTAAAGAGATCCGTCAAGGTATCGCATGTGTTAAGCACCAAAACATGGCTGGTTCTGACATGGGTGATGACCACAAAGAATACTTTGCAGGTGAAGCAGCTCTGAAGGCTTCTGGTAAAGATAACACCATGAACCAGTTCTAAATACAGGAACTGTCTGAAATTAGTTTAGTGTGATTGGGCGGAATTTATTCCGCCCTTTTTTTATGTTCAAACTAGCTTGTGTAAATATTTGATGTGATACCTCAGTCAGCCTGATGATTCACAGCTAATTCCAAAAGTCTTTTCAGTTCTGCTTTTTCCCTATCTGTCATATGAGCCAGCCGGTCTTGCTCCAGCTTAACTAGTGAGGAGTGGGTTGATTCAACCAGTTCTATACCAATCTTTGTCAGGCGAGTGCGTACCACACGACGGTTATTCTTATCTCTTTCTCTGATCAGCCATTTTTTTTCTGCCATGCGGTCCAGTAAGCGGGTCACATCGGGCACACGGGTGATTAAATGTTTTCCTATTTCACCGCTTGGCAGTCCAACATCCTCCTTGTCATGCACGTAAATGACGCGTAGGGCACTGTGCTGCAATGCAGTCATTCCCCAGATCATAAGTAACTGATTTATCTCAGCTAAAGTCTCGTCACTGTATTGGTTAGCTTGTTTGAAAATATCAGCCTCAATACTGCTTATTCCAATTTCTGGTTTACGATTCGGTTTTGTTGGCATATACTTGTTATAACAAATGTTGTGATAACTTGTAATTATACGCGATGACTATCACAAGTTCTAATAGAAAGAGGTTTCAAAAATGGTTAATCAATCACGTCGTCAATTATTAAAAGGTATGGGTTACGGAATGGCTGCACTAGCGACGGGCTCTGCAGCGTCAACCGTAATGGCTGCTGCGCCGAGTGAGACGATTAATCAATCCATGCAGTTTGTATTGCCAAGCTGTGACATCACGATTTATATGCAGCAGACGATCGGAAAAGAAATTGTTTCCTTGATGAATCTGACGGATCAACCAGTCACGCTGGATAGTATTAAGCCGGTTGGCTTAGAGCATATTAATGGCTCGCTGGTCGTGCGATTGAATAATGTTGCGGACGGTAAAGTGGTGATTCAACCGGGTGAGCGATTGGCATTTGAAGTCGAAGCGACTAGTCAGGGAAGTGTAAATGCGTCGGGTATACCGAATGTGTTAGCTGGTCATGTGAATATAACCTCTGACCACCCAGCGTTTAACGGTAAGATTCCGGTGACTGTGTTTGACTCGCAAGTTGCCTGAGTCGTTATAGAAAGATCAAATGCGTAGATTGAGGGTGGAGTATTCCACCCTTTCATTTATCTAAATGACTCTATTGATAATTGACGCTAAGCCAGAGCGCCCTACCACTTATCCCGCTCATTCAAAGACCAATTCGGCATAACACCCAGCAAATACCGAAAGCAATTGCTGGATGCTTAGTCTTTCAAACCTTTCGATAAACGCTAATTACTTCACCAAAGTATAACAAGGCACATACGCCTCAGCGGCAATCTTCATGCGCTTTTGATCAACGAACGAAGCTAGCATTTTATCCATGCGTTGCATAATGTCAGGGTCACCCTGAATCTCAAAGTTACCATGCTCCTCAATCGCTTTCAGACCTTCCTCTTTCACATTACCGGCAACAATTCCCGAGAACATGCGACGCAAATCTGCCGCTAAAGCATGACTTTCCTGGTCCTTATTTAACTGCAGATTACGCATGTTTTCATGATTAGGAACAAATGGCCTCTGGAAGTCACTATCGATTTTCAACATCCAGTTGAAGTAATAAGCATCGCCATGCGATTTGCGGAATGCGCGCACTTCTGCCATACCATCTTGCATCAACTGAGCCACACGCTCCGGATCTTCAATCACAATCTCATACAAAGACTGCGCTTTTTCACCCAAGGTTGCACCGATGAATTCATCGATCTGAGCGAAGTAATCCTTAGAGCTTGCAGGGGCTGTAAATACCAATGGGAAAGGAATCTCCGCATTGTCAGGGTGCAGTAAGATACCCAGGATATACAAGATCTCCTCAGCAGTACCCACACCACCAGGGAAGACCACGATGCCGTGACCAGTTCGAACAAAAGCTTCAAGTCGCTTCTCGATATCCGGCATGATAACCAGCTCATTCACAATCGGGTTTGGAGACTCCGCAGCAATAATGCCCGGCTCAGTAATCCCCAGATATTGGCCGTTGAGAATACGTTGCTTCGCATGACCCACACTCGCGCCCTTCATGGGGCCTTTCATTGCACCGGGGCCACAACCAGTACAGATATCTAATTCACGCAGACCGAGTTCATAACCCACTTCCTTCGTGTAGTCATACTCCAGGCGAGAAATAGAGTGACCACCCCAGCAAACGATCAGATGAGGGCTAAGACCCGGACGCAACACATCCGCATTACGCAGAATGTGGAAAACCGCATCAGTGGTCAGATCACAGTCATTGAGATCAAACTTAGGGTTATCAATAATCGCATCATTGATATACACCACGTCACGCAGTACAGAAAACAGGTGCTCATTGACACCCTTAATCATTTTGCCATCAACAAAAGCGCTGGCGGGTGCGTTATTCAGCTCTAATTTGATGCCACGCTCTTGAGAAATAACCTTCACGTCAAAGTTCTCAAAGCGATCGATCAGTTCCTTCGCATTATCCGAATAATCACCATAGTTCAGAACCGCTAAAGAACAATTCCGATACAAACGGTAAACACTGCCCTGACTGTGATCCAGCAGGCGGCTGACTTCCATTTTTGATAAAACATCGAGGTGACGGGCGGGAGAAACTTTTGCATCAATAACAACTGAACTCATTAGCGCATATTCCTTTTTTGTATTAGATTTTATTGTGGGAACACCAGTTTAATGGATGTTCATGACATGAGCATAACATTTTGCGGTTGATTTGAAAGGTTGCTATGCTCAGCACCCATCAAAAGCAGATCTGCGCCGTGAAATTACCTAACCCCGTTCACCGTCTACCGTTTATAGAGTTCATCACCCTCATGGCACTGACCACGTCGTTGGTCGCCCTGTCGATTGATGCCATGATTCCTGCACTACCGGATATCGGGCAGGCACTGAATGTTGAAGACAGCAATGACAATCAGCTGGTTATCGCGATGGTGTTTTTGGGCATGGCAGTCGGGCAAATATTCTTTGGTCCTTTTTCTGATAGCTACGGGCGCAAACCATCCCTCTATCTGAGTCTTGCGGTATTTGTTGTTGGTTGTTTATTATCAGCAACAGCAACGAATTTTACCGTAATGTTGGTCGGTCGTTTACTGCAAGGGATTGGCGCGTCCGGCCCTCGCGTTGTTCCCATGGCACTGATTCGTGATGAATACGAAGGCCGTGGCATGGCGCGGATTATGTCATTGATTATGATGGTTTTTATTCTGGTGCCGATGCTTGCGCCTATGTTTGGACAGTTGATTGTGTACCTGTCGAACTGGCGTGGCATTTTTTATAGTTTCTTATTAATGGCGATGATGCTGTCACTGTGGTTTGCATTCCGTCAACCTGAAACGTTGGCACCGGAAAAGCGTAAACCATTCACTTTAAAAGTCATTCTAAACGGCATCAAAGAAGTGCTAAAAACCCGTAAAGCATTCGGTTACACCTTGTCCGTCGGGGTGGCATCAGGGCCGTTTTTGGCCTACCTAAGTACCGCACAACCGATCTTAGAAGAGCAATACGGATTAGGCGCGACCTTTACAATTTACTTTGCGGTACTTGCGTTATCGATTGGTATTGCCTCCTTTGTAAACTCAAAAATGGTCATCAAATACGGCATGCGGTTTTTATCTCACTACGCACTGACCGTGATCATCGTAATCTCGGTGCTATTTTTACTCCTGATGTTTTTTATGAGGAGTGAGCCGCCGTTGATGTTCTTCATGGGTTATCTCATCATCACTTTATTTTCGATGGGGATAATCTTCGGCAATATGAATGCACTCGCGATGGAGCCATTAGGTCATATTGCCGGTTTAGGGGCGGCGGTTGTCGGTTCATTATCCACCTTGATTTCTGTGCCGATTGGGATTGTTATTGGGCAAGCCTACCAGCAATCCGTCATGCCTTTAGTGGTCGGATTTTTACTGTGTACACTGATTGCTCTGGCCTTGATGTTCTGGGCGGAAAAAGGCGCAACTGAGCCGGTTTCTGGCAGCTAATTATCTGTTGGATATAATGGTTTTTGGGTACACCTTAAAATAGTGATAGACTAGCGCCACACTCTCGGGGGGCCAAATGACAGGCTGAGACGTTCATTAGAACAGACCCGTAGAACCTGACCCGGTTAGTACCGGCGTAGGGAAGAGTTGCTGGTCTGTTACCACCTCCCTTTATCCTGCCCGAGACTACCTTTTTTGACCCCTGATTAAGGTATTTCATTATGAAAAAATTAAGCCTGTTGCTCTCAACACTGGCACTGTGTGGCGCTACTCAAGCGTCCGACCTGACTGTTTACACTTACGATTCATTTAACTCCGAGTGGGGCCCTGGTCCTAAAATCGAGAAAGCATTCGAAGCGACTTGTGACTGCGATATGGAATTTGTGGCTGTTGATGATGGCGTGAGCATTCTCAACCGTTTAAAAATTGAAGGCGAGAAGAGTAAGGCAGACATCATTTTAGGTATCGATGATGCTTTGATCGAAGTAGCTCGCGAAACGGATTTAATCGCCGAGCATGGCCAAACACTGGAAGGCCTAAACGAAGAGCTAAAGTGGGATGATAAGCAATTCGTGCCCTTTGATTATGGTTATTTCTCCTTCGTTTACGATAGCACCAAAGTTGAAAAACCGGTCACTTCACTTAAAGAATTGGTTGAGTCTGACGCTAAGGTTTTATACCAAGACCCTCGTACCAGCACACCGGGCCAAGGCTTAATGCTGTGGATGAAAAGCGTTTACGGCGATAAAGCGGATGAGGCATGGAAGCAAATGGCCAGCCACACCGTCACGGTGACAAAAGGCTGGTGGGAAGCATACAGCATGTTCCTGAAAGGCGAGTCTGACTACGTGTTGAGCTACAACACATCACCTGCTTATCATGTGATTAATGAAGAGAAAACGCAGTACAAAGCGGCGTTGTTCTCAGAAGGTCATGTGGCGCAAGTTGAAGTGGCTGCTATGTTGAAAAGCAGTAAAAATCAGGAATTAGCGAAGCAATTTTTGGGTTTCCTGACGTCAGAAGAAGCGCAGAAGATTTTGCCCGTCTCTAACTCCATGTTGCCAGTACGAGCTGGGGTTGAGTTGCCGGAGATTTTTGGCCAGCTGATCAAGCCTGAGCGTATTGGATTTACGCCGAAGGAAGTTGCTGAGAACCGTAAGGAATGGATCAAGGAGTGGCGTACGTCTGCCGCTAAGTAGTATTGGTGGTCCCGTCCCGATAGCTGGTATTGATCTCACTTCGCCGACTCCTTTCAGTCGTAAGGTCTGCGTGATTTCAATCCCAGCTATCGGGACTGCTTCTGTGGGGGCTGAGAGGGGAGTTTTTAATGGCTTGGTTCTTGGTTCTTGGTTCTTGGTTCTTGAGTTTGATGCTTATGAGTATGCTTTTATCGTTTTGCTGCTTATTGTCGTGAGTTAATCTCTGATTTAGTGTGTTTCTGGCATGCTCCTCGGCATGAAAAATAATATTAATAATGTCGTTCTGGCGCTCAGTGTTTCATTGTGTTGTATTTCTCCTCAGGTCTTTGCAAAGACGTCTGAAGCTATCGCGCCGGATTTGGTGCTCGCTAAGGTTTATAAGAAACGCTCGGATATTTCGCGTTATTGGGTCAGCGAGAAGCTCGATGGTGTGCGTGCTTACTGGAACGGTGAGCAGTTTATTTCCCGACAAGGTAATGTGTTCCATGCACCGGCTTGGTTTACCGAGGGCCTTCCAACGCAGCCACTGGATGGTGAGTTGTGGATTGCGCGGGATAGTTTTGAGCAATTGCTGAGTACGGTCAGTAAAAATGATCCGGTCGATGAGGAGTGGCAAAAGGTCAGCTATAGGATCTTTGAATTGCCGGATGCCTCTGGCACATTTTCACAGCGTATTCAGCAAATGAAAGCTTTGATTGATGAGGTCAGTAGTCCACGCCTAAAGCTCGTTGAGCAATATCGCGTGCCATCTCATAAAGCGTTAATGGCAAGGCTGGATGAGGTTGTAAGTGCTGGTGCTGAGGGCTTAATGCTTCACCATGAAAGCGCACCTTATCGCACGGGTCGTAGCAGTGATTTATTGAAGGTGAAACGCTTTGACGATGCTGAAGCACGAGTCATAAAACACCTGCCGGGTAAAGGTAAATACGCGGGAATGATGGGCGCTTTATTACTGGAAACACCAGATGGTATTCGGTTTCGGATTGGCTCAGGCTTTAGTGATGAAGAGCGCCGAAGCCCGCCAGAAATCGGGGCTTCGGTGACTTACAAATACTATGGAAAGACTAAGAAGGGTAAACCTCGCTTCGCCAGTTTTCTTCGGGTCAGGCAGTCGGTGCTTGAGCAGGCAAAGCTTCAATAATATCTTCAGGTTCTGGGTGTATTCGATAACCTGCGTCTACAGAACGATATATCACCAAACCATCGCTCCTACGCAAACTGCCGGTAAGTATTTCAAACGCATACCGGCAGTGTGTCGATCTTTAAATAGCGACGGCTATTACTTCTTCCATGCAAATTTTTCAAACACAGCGTCAACCGGAATCTCAGCAATGTGGTTTACGTAGTTGCTCATGACTTTTTGCGACAATCCCAGCACGATTTCCAGCAACTGACGCTCGCCATAGCCTGCATCGTAAAAGGTCTTAACCTCTGCATCAGTCAAGTTGCCACGGCTACGAACCATCGCCAAAGTAGTGTCATAAAGTGTCTGCAATTTCGGTGTTGGCATTGGCTCGCTGTTTCTTAAAGCTTCAGTTAGCGCTGGGTCAACCTTCATCATGTTTGCAATGCCAGTATGTGCTGGTACACAGTAATGACACTCGTGCTCAACGTTGATGGTCTGCCATACAACTGTCAGCTCTTCATTATCAAACGATGAATTTACAAATAACTCATGCAGCTTTTGGTAGCCTTCCAACAAACCAGGTGCGCTTGCCATGACGCCATGCAGGCCAGGAATTCGACCATTGGCTTTGAATGACTTTTCCAAAAACTCTTTGCTCTCAGCGGGTGAAGTGTCTAAATCGTGAATGGTTAAAGTAGTCATAATGTCTCTCCAAGTGTTTATTAGGATGCTCCCCAGAGGGGAAAATTAATGTTCAGTGGGGTGACTATAACTAGACTTGAACGATTGTTCAATATATATTTGAGTAATTGTTCAAGTACAGAAAAAGGGGCCCGTTATGGCCAATACCGTTAAGTACGACCGTCAGGATGTGATCCAAAAAGCGACTGACTTATTCTGGGAGAAAGGCTTTCACGCAACATCAATGCGTAATCTGCAGGAAGCAATCGACATGCGACCCGGTAGTATTTACGCGAGTTTTGGCAGTAAAGAAGGCTTGTTCAAAGAGACTTTGCAGTATTACGCCGATGACAGTTTGGCGTTGTTAAAGTCGTATGCTGAAGATAATGACTCACCACTTGAAGCATTGCGTGAGTTTTTAACGAGTGTGGTGATTAATCAAAAACAGGCACCGAGTAATATGTGCATGTTAGTAAAAACCATCTCAGAACTGACAGACGACAATGCAGAGCTACTCGCAGATGCGAAGCAGTTGTTAAGCGGAGTGGAAGTTGAGTTTGCTGAGCTGTTTACGCAAGCGCAGGCTAAAGGTGAATTGGATAGCGCTAAAGATCCTAAGCGTTTGGCTAGCTTGCTACAAATGCAGCTGATGGGCCTCCGTGCTTATGCGCGTGCAAATGAAGGCTCAGACCAAGAGATAAAAGCACTAACGGACGATGCTTTTGCCTCATTGGTCAGATGACTGGTAAAGAATTTGCGCTCGTATCATTAGACCTGCTTATTAAAGCAACTATGCGGGTTGGCTCGCTTTGTCAGCTGCTAGCATTTCAGTCAGCACCTGCTTATAAACTTCAACCGCCTCAGCAAGTACCTCACGATTAGAAATATCTTTTCCGTCAGTAAAGTAGGCATCAAACAGGCGCATTTTTAGCTCAGTCTGTTTGCCCGATGCTTTAGCATATTCCAGCAGCATGTGTGCATCTCGCGTATTGACGATCCGCATGTCATCAAAGAAATCAAAGGTGAAGTCCATCTCAGCACCCAGTCGTGCGATGTTATCGGCATTACCTTTTGCTTCAGCGGTTGATGTACCGTATTTACGCACAATGTGCTCGGTGATATTTTCACCTTCAGGAGGCATGTCAGGATTCAGTTCAAAAGGCTGCCATGTGATGTCAATCTGATCTTGAACGCCAAGCTCATCAATTGCTTGTTGTAAGCGTTTATAACCAATAATGCACCACGGACAAACGACATCCGAAACGAAATCTAGCTTGAGGGTTGTGGTCATACGACGTCCTTTTTAGTTGAGTGCTGTTTGTAGAAATACAGTGCAATAGTAATGGCAGCGAAAAATACCAGATGTAGCACAAACTTAATATCTAAGCTGAAATTTAAACTGGGTAACTGGTCGATCTGAAGCTGTTGAAATGAAACCAGCTGCACAATCATTGCATTCGCAGGAGGCGCTATCACTGTTGTTAGCCATGAAAACGCCAGCGTAAACAGTGTGATAATCCACACTTTGGATGTTTTCAAAATAACGATACCACTTAATACACCGTAAAAAATTGACACTGCTAAATGAGCCGCCCATGCAATTGTGAGAGCAGGGGTGCTGCTCCAATGGCCGAGTTGTTGATATGCAGCAGTATGTCGACTGGTTAATGTATCCATACCAAACCACGGCTGTACTACGATAAATATGATTCCCATAACCACACCGAATAATGCCGCCATGATCAGTACTTGTGTGCGGAATGTACTTTTGGGTTCGCTAAATGTTGTTGCGTTAGTCACGCCAATATCAGTAATTAAGTTTAGCTCCTTTGTAGGTTGCAGTGAGCGTGATACTGGTATTTCAGTAGTGCTCATGTGAGTTAGTGGATGTTTTGTGGGGAGACTATAATCATGAATGAACGATTGTTCAAATTAATATTGAGTAATTGTTCAATATTAATTTATAGGAATGAAATTAGTCAGTATTTCGATTTTGCCAACACTTGGGTTAATTAGATCAGCTATTTTGTGATATCTAAATCCTAATGAGGCGGCTAGTTCGCGCAAGTCCATTTTCTCAATAATTTGTACGTCCAATGGCTGGCTTCTTCACATTCATAATGTGCATCAGTCAGTTGCTAGCTTGTTTGAACGTGCAATCACAAGACGCAAGTAGTCTTGCTTCTTCATCTTCGCTTCAAAACCGTTACATTGGGGTACAACACCTACGATGTACTTACCGATATCGTGAATGTCACCCTTATTTGTACTTGCGTGACTGGTAATATCATTGTTATCATATTAAATATGAATTCATATATGAGAGTAAAGTGATGCAGAGTGTTTCCGTTTCCGAAATCCAGCGTAACCTGCAAAACCTCAATGATTTTGATGTTCTCGAAATCGTTGATAAAAAAAGAAATGTTGTGAAAGGTTATTTTCTTGATGGTCGATATAAAGCACTAATTGATGAGTTGCTAAAAAAACGTGCGACTAATCGTAAAAACCTTATGGGTTTGATTGGCAGCGTGAGTAGCCAAGAGCCGGATCAAACTGTCGATCAACTACGTGACGAGCATCTATCAAAATATGAATAAGTATTTTCTGGATACCAATTTTTTTCTTGATGTGGCAGACAGTAAACGCGAGCGTCATCCTTTAGCGGCAGATTGCTTTCGACGATTACTAGAGCAAGAAAGCAGGTTGTTTACTAGCAGTGATATTCTCACCACTGTTGCCTATTTCGTTCAAAAACATGAAAACTTAGCACAATGCTTGAATGTCATGGATATGATCGCTAACGAAGTCGAAATTGTATGTGCTAGTAACGGTGATTTTCTAAAACTTAACCTCATTCTGCAGGGTGGGAATAGTAATAATGATTATGAGGATGCACTACAGCTTTATCTTGCAGATAAATCCGACTGTGATTATCTGATTACTAGCGATAACAAGTTCTGCGAACACTTGCGTGAAGCGTTTACGCTAAAGGTAATTGGTTTGAGTGATGTGTGAATATAATATCGGATTGCGCCTAGTAACATTTTTGTGAATGTGAAATTGATTATATTTCAATTGTTTAGTGTTTTCTCGGTAGTTCGTACCTAATGTAAGTACTGAGTAAAGTGTATAAGCAATCACTACAATTTAGATGCCATCATTTCAGTGGGGTATCACTTAGAAAGCCTTGGCATCAAAATCGCTTTCTCAACTTTCAGAGGTGCCGATTGGAGATAAGGTGATTTCTCTAGAGATATTGATACAGTTCTAGGTTTCTTAACAGCTGAAGAAGATGAGGAGAGGCATCATTATGGCGGCTTACTCGTCTCAGGATCATGTAGTGAATTGATTGCACACTCAATAGCGAATAATGATATTGAGAATAGTAGAGAGGCGTACAATTTAATTAGTAAGTCATGGGAAAAACAATATATACCCGCTAAGTTCTTTGCAGTTGCGCTGTATTCTCTGTTTTATCTTTCGATGCTAATAGTCTTAGTTCAAAATATTTACTTTGTCGTTACATATTTGCTGACATGATTGGTATTTATACCTGCGAGTTTAAAAGATTTAAAAACGCAGGTATAAATTTAGTACCAAGCTAAGAATCAAGCAGGCTCATACCCCAAATTAGGCGCTAACAATCTCTCAGCTTCGGCCAACTCAATCCCTTTACGTTCCGCATAATCAGCAACCTGATCCTTATCCAGCTTAGACACTCCAAAATACTGCGATTCAGGATGCGAGAAATACCAACCACTAACAGACGCTGCAGGCAACATCGCCCAGCTTTCCGTCAGTTCAATGCTGGCATTTTCCACCGGCTTCAACAGATCCCAAATGATCTCTTTTTGTGTATGGTCAGGGTTAGCAGGGTAGCCCGGTGCAGGGCGAATACCTTGGTATTGTTCTTTAATCAGCGCTTCACCGGACAGGTTTTCATCCGCTACATAGCCCCAGTGCTTGGTACGAACTTCGCGGTGCAAATACTCGGCAAAGGCTTCTGCAAAACGGTCGGCAATGGCCTTAGCCATAATGCTGTTGTAGTCATCCTGTGCAGCATCGTACTCAGCCACCAGCTTGTCTAAACCAATACCCGCGGTCACTGCAAAGGCTCCGATGTAGTCTTGCACGCCACTGTCTTTGGGGGCGATAAAGTCAGACAGCGACAGGTTAGGGCGGTCCGTTGGGTGTACTGTTTGCTGGCGTAGACCAACGACAGTATCAAATACTTCAGTCCGGGCCTCATCGGTATAGATCTCGATGTCGTCTTCTTTCACCGTATTGGCAGGGAAAATACCAAATACACCGTGTGCCTGAACCGTATCGTCTTTAATAAAGCGTTCGATCATGGCCTGTGCGTCGGCGAATAATTTACGTGCTTCCTCGCCTAGTGTTTCATCTTCCAGAATCTGTGGGTATTTCTTGCGAAGCTGCCAGGTGTGGAAGAACGGTGTCCAGTCGATGAGCTCAGCCAGTACACGTAAGTCCATCTTTTCAATGACTTGCACGCCTTCAACCGAAGGTTTAGTCGCATCGTAATGCGCCCAGTCCGTTGCTAGTTTATTTGAACGGGCAATTTCCAGGCGTAGGAAGTCCTGCTTTTTCATTTTGGCATTAAAGCGCTCGCGGTACTGATCGTATTCTGTTTCCAGTTCAGCAAGGTAAGGCTCGCGCAGGGTTTCACTCAGCAGCTGATTCACCACACCCACCGAGCGCGATGCATCCGGTACATACACAACGGGTTGCTTATAGTGCGGCGCAATTTTCACAGCGGTGTGCATTTTAGAAGTGGTAGCACCACCAATCATTAGCGGAATTTCAAAGCCCTGACGTTCCATTTCTTTGGCCACGTGGGTCATTTCTTCCAGTGATGGCGTGATCAGACCAGAGATACCAATCACATCCGCGTTGTGTTCGCGAGCGGCTTCAAAGATAGTTTCTGCTTTACACATTACGCCCAAGTCGATGACATCATAGCCATTACATTGCAACACCACACCAACGATATTTTTACCGATATCGTGCACGTCGCCTTTTGCTGTTGCCATGATAACGCGGCCATTACTGGTATCGACGCCTGCTTTCTCAGCATCCATAAATGGCTCAAGGTAGGCAACGGCTTGTTTCATCACACGGGCTGATTTCACTACTTGTGGCAGGAACATTTTACCGGAACCAAACAGGTCTCCCACAACATTCATTCCCGCCATTAACGGGCCTTCGATAACTTCCAGCGGGCGTCCAACCGCTTCCAGTGCTTCTTTGGTGTCCTCAGTAATGTACTCGGTGATGCCTTTAACCAGTGAGTGTTCCAGACGCTTGGTGACTGGCAGCTTGCGCCATTCTTCGTCTTGCTTTTCAGCTTTTGAGCCATCACCGCGGTATTTTTCTGCGATGTCTAATAATAGCTCTGTGGCGTCTGGTTTGCGGTTTAGTACCACATCTTCCACCGCATCGCGCAGTTCCAGCGGGATGTCTTCGTAAATCGCCAGTTGTCCGGCATTGACGATACCCATGTCCATGCCTGCATCAATCGCGTGGTATAGGAATACCGCATGAATTGCTTCACGAACCGGGTTATTGCCACGGAATGAGAACGACACGTTTGACAAACCACCCGACACCATCGCGTGTGGCAGGGTTTGTTTGATCTGGCGCGTGGCTTCGATAAAGTCGATGCCGTAGTTATTATGCTCTTCCATACCCGTTGCAACGGCGAAAATGTTGGGGTCGAAGATAATGTCTTCTGGCGGGAAGCCAACCTGATCCACTAAGATGTCGTAAGCGCGTGTACAAATCTCAACTTTACGGTCGATGGTGTCAGCTTGACCTTCTTCGTCGAACGCCATCACCACGACTGCTGCACCGTAGCGCATGCAAAGTTTAGCGTGTTCGATAAATTGCTCGACGCCTTCTTTCATGCTGATCGAGTTGACCACGCACTTACCTTGCACGCACTTCAAACCGGCTTCGATGACTTCCCATTTTGAGGAGTCAATCATTACGGGTACGCGTGAAATATCAGGCTCAGCGGCAATCAGGTTGAGGAAGCGCTGCATGACTTTCTTGGAGTCCAGCAAGCCTTCATCCATATTAATGTCGATGATTTGTGCGCCGTTTTCAACCTGCTGCAAAGCAACGGTGAGGGCTGCATCGTAATCTTCTTCAACGATCATGCGTTTAAAGATCGCCGAACCTGTGACGTTAGTACGCTCACCCACATTGACGAATAAAGAGTCTGCGCTAATGGTTAGCGGCTCAAGACCCGATAATCGGCAAGCAACCGGAATGTCTGGGATCTCACGAGGTGGCAAACCATCAACCGCTTCACGCATCGCTTTGATGTGAGCAGGGCTGGTTCCACAGCATCCACCGATAATATTTAAGAAGCCGCTTTGTGCCCATTCCTGAACGTGCAGCGCCATGTCTTCTGGTGTTTCATCGTATCCACCGAATGCATTCGGCAGACCAGCATTAGGGTGAGCAGATACGTGGGTGTCTGCAACGCGTGAAAGCTCTTCCACGTACTGGCGTAATTCTTTTGCACCCAGCGCACAGTTCAGACCAATAGATACAGGCTTAGCGTGACGCATCGAGTTCCAGAATGCTTCAGTGGTTTGGCCAGATAGCGTACGACCGGATGCATCGGTAATCGTACCGGAAATCATAATCGGCAGACGGTAGCCTTGGTTTTCAAACACTTGCTCAACGGCAAAAATAGCCGCTTTAGCATTCAGGCAGTCAAAGATAGTTTCGATCAGAATCAGGTCAGAGCCACCGCGAATCAATGCTTCACAGGCCTCGGAGTAAGTGGCAACCAATTCATCGTAATCCACATTACGAAAGCCAGGGTCATTGACGTCTGGTGATAAACTAGCGGTGCGGTTGGTTGGGCCAATAACGCCTGCCACATAACGAGGTTGGTTAGGATTCTTGGCTTCTGCTTCATCACAAGCTTGGCGGGCCAGACGTGCGGATTCTTCACAGATTTCAGCAGCCAGTGACTCCATATTGTAGTCAGCCATGGCAATCTGCGTGCCGTTAAAGGTGTTGGTCTCAATAATGTCCGCACCAGCTTCCAGATATTCGGCGTGAATACCTTTAATAATGTCTGGCTGAGTCAGGCTCAACAGGTCATTATTGCCGCGCAGGTCGCTTGGCCAATCTGCGAAGCGTTCGCCACGGTAGTCAGCTTCTTCCAGTTCGTGCCGCTGAATCATGGTGCCCATTGCGCCATCGAGAATTAAGATGCGTTTTTTGAGAGCGTCTTCAAAGGCTTGCGAGTTGGCTGACATGGTGAAAGTCCTGTTTGTTTCGTATGGTTGTGACTGTGCTAAAGTAGGGCTGAACAATACCATAAGTAATATATAAATATAAACATATCTTTATATGACTGGATGAATGCATGCAAAATCTTGATACCTTGCTAGCGGCCTTGCGGGCAGCGGGCGAACATACCCGACTACGATTATTAGCTCTGTGTGCACGCAGTGAGCTGAGTGTGTCGGAGCTGACCCGTATATTGGGGCAGAGTCAGCCACGCGTGTCACGCCACCTGAAACTGATGGTAGAAGCTGGCTTATTGGAGCGCTTTCCGGAAGGTGCTCAGGTGTTTTATCGCTTATCCGACCGTGCTTCTGTTGCGCCCTTGGCTCAGGCATTGGTGGCGCTATTACATGAAGATGATGCTGTGCTAAGTCGTGACTTATCTCGTTTGAAACAAGTCACTGATGCTAGGGCACTGGAAGCGCAAGCTTACTTTGATGAAATCGCCAGTAGCTGGGAAGAATTGCGCCAAATGCACGTGCCGCAGGAGGAAATTGAATCCGCTCTGCGTCAGTCGATTGGTGAAGATAAGGTGAGTGATTTGCTGGATATCGGTACCGGCACCGGACGGATTTTGGAGTTATTAGCCGACCGTACCCAGCGTGGTATTGGTATCGATTTTACCAGTGGCATGTTGGCGGTGGCACGGACCAATCTTAAGCAAGCCGGTTTGTCGCATATGCAGGTGCGCAAAGGCGATATGTATCAATTACCGATGGATGATCAGAGTTTTGATCTGATCACGATGAATCTGGTGCTGCACTTTAGTGATGATCCCGCTGAGGTTATTCGTGAGGCTGCAAGGGTATTAATGCCGGGTGGACGCTTGTTTGTGGTGGATTTTGCCGCGCACTCTGAGGAGTATATGCGTAAGGAATACCAGCATCGTAGGTTAGGCTTTACGGATGAGGAGATTCGACGGTATTTTACAGCAGCAGGTCTGATACCCGCGGTGCCGCAGCAGTTTGTGGGTGATCCGTTGACGGTGAAGATTTGGTCGGCGAGTGCTGTGCCTGACTACGATAATGACGAGGATTAGGGCTGTACGGAGTTAACTTCCGGATTATTCTGGCTACAGAGCTACAGAGCTACAGAGCTACAGAGCTACAGAGCTACAGAGCTACAGAGCTCAGCGCAGTAGCTTAGATGCTATTAATCAACTGCCATTGCTTATTCAGTCGCTTATCAGACACCGGCATGGCCGTCCCCAACTCCTGAGCAAATAAAGACACCCGAAACTCCTCAATCATCCAGCGATATTTCAGCAGTTCCTCGTTCGAGGCTAATTCAGGCTTGGCTTTGATTAACTTCATATATTGTTCGGTATGTTTACTCACTTGCAGGCGCAATCCACGGTCTTTTTGTAAGGAGTGCTGTAGCTTCTCCAAACGACGTTCCGTTGCTTTTAAATAACGTGGATATTGACGCAAGGTCTCCATACTCAATGAGTCCAAAAAGCCCGGATACACCAGTGATTCTAGCTGCACTTTAATATCAGCTAAGGCTTCCAGTGCTAACGGATTAATGCCACCTTTAAGCCCTTTGCGAATCTTATGCACCAGTGGCAGACAAATCGCTAATTGCTCGCAAATTTGATTACCAGTAGGGATTAACTCCGTTTTGTGTTGTTCAAGCTCAGCCTTAAAGTCCTTCTCCGCACGAATGCCGCTGCAATCAAAAGTCAGGCGGAAGCTATTGGCAACGATGCTCTTTTTCAACTCATCACAACTACCCGTTGAGGCGTAATTCAGGCAGAGTTTTTGGATATTTGGCAGGTTCTTTTGTAAATAAGTCGCTTCTTTTCTCAGCGCCAACATATACAAACGACGCAAGCCTTGCTGACGCTGCGCTTTTGCCTGATTATCAAAGAGTTGCACCGAGACAGAGTCTTTATTATCTACCAATGCAGGCCAGGCTTTAATTTGCATGCCCGCCGTTTTGATGAGTGTGTCTTCAGGTAGATCGCCAAAATCCCATTGCGTGATGTTCTCACGCTCAATGGTTTTGGTCGCGCGTTTTTGCAGCTGCTCGCTGGTGGTTCGCTCAACGCCACCTTTGAGTTTCTCAAGATCTCGTCCCGCTTTAATCACCTTGCCTGCTTCGTCGACTACGGCAAAGCGCATACGGTTATGGTCAGAAAACTCAACGCTCTTCAGTGCTTCCTGATCAATCTGAGTGCCAGACATTCGGTGTAGTTGATGAGCAACTGCCGCCAGTAAACTCACCTCATCGCTGGCTTCAATCGCCTCGCAACACGCCGCCGCATAATCCGGTACAGGAACAAATTGCTTACGCGTCTGTTTAGGCAATGAGCGAATCAGCTCGGTCACTTTCTCGTCCAGCATCCCCGGCACCAGATAATCAAATCGCTGGGAATTGATCTGGTGTAAAGCAGCTGCCGGAATGCTTAGTGTGACGCCATCTTTTTCATTACCCGGTTCGAACAGGTAACTCAATGGAAGGCGCATGCCGTGTACTTCTAAACTGTCCGGGTATTGCTCGACCTTTACATGGGAATCATCCCGCTGCATCAGATCTTCACGAGTCATGATCAGTGCTTTTGGATTTTCCTGAAATAGTTTTTTACGCCACTTTTCAAACGCTTTACCGTTGTAGATGTGTTTGGGGACGCGCTGGTCGTAGTAGTCATAAAGAATGTCTTCATCCACCAAAATATCACGGCGGCGAGACTTGGCTTCAAGCTTTTCAACTTCCTGAATCAGCTCACGATTGCGCACCAAGAACTCGGCTTTACTATTAAACTCACCATAAACCAGAGCGTGACGTATAAAGATCTCGCGCGCCACAACCGGATCAATCGGACCAAAATTGATACGACGCTGCGCAACAATGGTGATACCGTAGAGTGTGGTGCGTTCATCCGCACCTACTTGTGCTGGCCTTTTTTCCCAGCGAGGTTCACTGTAAGTACGACGGATCAGGTGTTGTGCTTGTTGCTCAATCCATTCTGGTTGAATCGCAGCAACGGTGCGTGCAAATAAGCGGGAGGTTTCGACTTGTTCGGCCGCCATAATCCATTTCGGTGACTTCTTACGAAGACCAGAGGCTGGGAAGATAAACAGCTTGCGGCCATTCGCTCCCAGATATTCCTGACGATCTTCTTGCAGTGCGACGTGACTCAGCAGACCACTTAATAAGCTTTGGTGAATGGACTCAGGCGTCGCTTCATTGCCGGTAATTTTAATACCTTGATCGCGTAAACTTTCACGCAACTGGCGGTAAATATCTTCCCATTCACGCAGGCGTAGGTAGGACAGAAACTCCTTTTTACACAGCTGGCGATGTTTGTTTTGAGTGAGTTCTTTGCGTTTTTCCTGAAAGTATTTCCACAGATTCAGGTAGGCAATAAAGTCAGACTTTTCATCTTTAAAGCGCGCGTGTTTTTCATCCGAGGCTTGCTGTTTGTCCATCGGGCGTTCACGCGGATCTTGGCTGGCCAAAGCGCTGACAATAATCAAAACTTCTTCCAGTGCACTGAACTTTTGAGCGGCCAGTAGCATGCGCCCCAAACGTGGGTCAGTTGGTAAGTGTGCTAATTTGCGGCCAACTTCGGTGATATTGTTGCTTTCTGTCACCGCGCCCAATTCAAACAGCAGACGGAAGCCGTCTTTAATCATGCGTCGGTCAGGCGCTTCTACAAACGGGAAGCTGGAAACGTCCCCGAGTCTGAGAATGGCCATTTGCAAAATAACGGAGGCGAGATTGGTTCTGAGTATTTCAGGGTCGGTAAACTCGCTGCGGCTTTCAAAATCTTCTTCGCTAAACAAACGAATCGCGATACCGTCGCTAGTACGACCACAGCGACCGGAGCGCTGATTAGCCGATGCCTGAGAAATCGCTTCAATTGGCAGGCGTTGTACACGCGCGCGCCACGAGTATCGGGAGATGCGCGCTACACCTGTGTCGATGACATAGCGAATTCCCGGTACAGTTAATGAAGTCTCAGCAACGTTAGTTGCCAATACAATACGCGGGCGGCCTTTTGGGTTGAATATTTTGTTTTGTTCGGCTGCCGAGAGTCGCGCAAATAATGGCAAAATCTCTAAGCTGGCAGGGTGGTGTTTGCGTAGTGCCTCAGCGGTTTCACGTATCTCACGTTCGCCTGATAAAAATACCAAGATGTCACCGGGAGCTTCTCTCATTAGCTCATCGGAGGCGTCAATAATTCCCTGAATTTGGTTACGGTCTGCTTCGTCTTCGTTTTCACTGACTAAGGGGCGATAGCGAACTTCAACAGGGTAGGTACGTCCTGATACTTCGATAATGGGCGCATTGTCGAAATGTTTGGAGAAACGTTCCGGATCAATGGTGGCAGAAGTCACAATCAGTTTGAGGTCTTTACGACGTGGCAGCAACCATTTGAAATAACCCAGTAAGAAATCGATGTTGAGGCTGCGTTCGTGCGCCTCATCAATAATGATGGTGTCGTATTGATTCAGAAAGCGGTCACTGCGAATCTCTGCCAGCAAAATACCGTCGGTCAGCAGGCGAATATAGTTGTCTTCGCTACCTTCTTCATTAAAGCGAACCTTGTACCCAACCAAGTCCCCAAGTTTTGAATCTAATTCCTCGGCAATACGGTTAGCCACACTACGGGCGGCAATACGCCGAGGCTGGGTATGAGCAATCAGTCCGTCTACACCGCGCCCCAGTTCCAGACACATCTTGGGAATTTGCGTGGTTTTACCCGAGCCGGTTTCACCACATAAAATAGTGACCTGGTTTTCCTGAATGCATTTTAGGATGTCGTCACGACGCTCACTAACAGGAAGGTCTTCCGGATATTTCGGTTGTGGAAGATTGTTTTTGCGATGCTCACGACGTAAACAGGATGCCGTGATGGCATCCTGCAGTTTATTGATAGCGTTGTCGTCAGGCTTCTTGTGTAAGCGTTGCAAGCGTCGGGATAGTTTGAATCGCTGCGCAGCCTGACAGTCGTTGAGTTGTTGCTTAAGTTCTTGAAGCTTCTTTTTCGGCATATTTCTGTAGTACAAGGGCGAGGCGTTGCTCACCACATTTTTGTTCCGCAACGCGGTTTCGGCCCTGCTTTTTCGCAAGGAACATGGCGTTGTCAGCGGCATTCATTAGCATGGCAGGGAACATCACATCATCTTCCTCAGCTTCTGCCTTTTCTTCTTCAGTCTTAGGTGCACAGCAAGACACGCCTACACTCACGGTTACGACTTTATGTTCAGAGCTAGGGTGAGGGATCTGTAATTGCTCTACTTTGGCGCGTAGCTTTTCACCTAGCATGGTGGCGTTTTCCATGGTGGTGTTTGGCAGCAGTACGGCAAACTCTTCGCCGCTGTAACGGGCTGCGAGATCAGCCGGACGACGTGTGACGACTTCCATGCACGAAGCGATCGACTTCAGGCAGTTGTCACCAGCGCGTTGGCCCTGTGTTTCGTTATAGAGACTGAAGTTATCAATGTCGATCAGTAACAGGGAAATAGGCAGCTCATCACGCGTAGTGCGTCGCCATTCGTTCTTAAAGGTTTGATCGAAGGCGCGACGATTGGCGATCTGTGTCAATGTGTCGGTATTGGCTTGTTTCTTCAGCGAGGACTGAGAGTCACGCAGATCCATTAGCATGCGATGGATATACTCAGAGACCGAAAACAGCGTGCCTGCGAAGATCAGTATGCCCATCGGTAATAAAAAACCATCACCAGAACTTGTGTAAGCAGGCTTAACTGTTAATGAAACCAGTATTGGTGTCAGTACTGCAAATAACTGAATGCTGTAAGCGAAGCGTGATATTGATAGTACGGGTATGGAAATCAGCAATACACTGAATAATATGGCCGCCAATAACACTTGATGCGAGAAGTTCTCTGGTAACAAAATGAAACCAGCTGCTCCCCAAATCGTATTGATGATAGTCGTCAGTAAGATGTGCTTATTGGCCCACAGGACAATACTGTTTGGGTCGTGATAATGACTAGGATTGAACTGACGGGTTAGATTAAGTCGGTAGAAGCAGACGGCAACTAATAGTGCTAACCAAATGATAATGTAGTAGTTGAAACTTTGGTCGTTAAATTCGCTTCGATGGTGACGAAACAAAAACAGTGTCAGAATCGCTGCGAGTACCAGATTTCCCCAAAAACCAAGTGTCGTTTTACGATATAAGGTAGTGACCTGTTCTTGCTTAATTTCCGTCATTACCCCTGATTGGACGGTATTACTACTCACTTGCTAACCTCTGTGATCTTTTTGCTAGGTACAATCATTTTGAGTGCAAATGATGTGTGATGTGAGATTGTACCTCTACGCGGAATTATCGATGTAGCCGCCAGAGCGACTACTTTTATGACTGCATAATTCCCGATGATAGCACATTATCTGACCTTTCTTACAAGCGGGTCATAACCCAGACTTTTGACCTGTTTTTTCCAGTCCGGTAATTGCATTTGAGCAATAGGACCGGCCAATACACGATACCAGGTTTTACCTTTGCTTGAATGCTTCTCAACATGTGATGTCACACCGCGACCACTCAACTTATTTTGTGAGCGATTAGCTTGTGCCATTGACTTAAATGATGCGACTTGTAAGAACAAATCACCTGATTTAGCTGGCGCAGCCTGGGCAACTTCCTGTGTTGTTGCTTTAGTAAGTGCTACAGGGCGAGGTGCAACTGGCATATCAATAGTCGGTAGTACTGCGTGGAAACTAAAAACAGCCCGTTTTCTTGGCTCAGGTTCTTCAAGAACTTCTGGCAGTGGTGTAAAGCCCTGTTCGTTCTGATTAGCAACAACGGCATCAGGTGTTTGCGCGTTAGCCAAAGCTGCTTTTTCTTCACGTGTGAGTGTTGCAGGATCCTGATCAGCCATAGCTGCATTTGCCGTCGCAAATATCGGTGCATGACGGTTAGCATAAAAATACATGCTTAGTCCGACTAATAAGCCCATGAATACCCCCGAAAGCATCCACAGCATGCCCGTTTTGTACCCTGTGTCTGTTGGTTTTGCTGTTTTGAAATCTTTTTGCATGGCTATATTTCAACGTCCGGTTTAATTGTCGTTTTCCTGCATAGTGCCATTAGTCTCTCTGGCTGGCAAGGAAAAAAATCAATAATATTTCTCAATAAACATGAACTTACATAAAGTTTGTAGGATCAACATCAAGTATGTATCTGAGATCCCGAGACTTTTTTTTCTGCCTGAGGACGCTAATTAGTTGATCCAGAAAGCAATGTAAGGACGATCTGCGATTGGCGCTTACCAGCATTTGGTAACGATAGCGATCAGATCGCTTTTCCATCGGTGAAGGCATTGGTCCAAGTAGAGAAACTTCCCCCGTTTCTATCTCAGGCAATACTCGCAAATCATCTCTCAAGCTACTTAAAAAAAGTAGACCTTCCTCGAACTGCGGTGCATTTGCCCGGATTAGCGCTTGAAAGCCAAAAGGAGGATACTGCCAAGCTTGTCGCTCTTGCAGTAATTGTTGTGCTACAGCTCTGTACCCTTGTGTCAGCAGCTGATTTAGCATTGGATGCTGTGGTTGACTTGTTTGAAGTACCACGTGGCCCTTTTTTTCCCCTCTGCCAGCCCGTCCACTGACTTGGACAATCTGCTGTGCTAAATGTTCCTGTGCCCGATAGTCTGTACTAAAAAGTGCCTGATCAATATCCAAAATACCTACCAGTGTCAGGTTTGGAAAGTCATGCCCCTTTGTTAGCATTTGTGTTCCAATCAGAATGACAGGTTCACCTGATCTGACAATCTCTAGCTTGCGTGCAAGCTCTCCCTTACGACTCGTAGTATCACGGTCTACCCGAACGACGGGCGTGTCTGGAAAGTGCGACAATAATAAATGCTCAACTCGCTCCGTTCCATGACCTTGTGTCGTTAGTTGTGGGTGTTGACAAGAAGGGCAAGCAGTACCGATACGTTGTTGGTGTCCACAATGGTGGCAAATCGCTTTATGCCTTGCTGCATGAAAAGTCATTTCAGCATTGCACGCTGAGCAGGTCGCATGCCAGCCACATTGGATACACAATAATACGGGGGCGTAACCTCGTCTGTTGAGAAACAACATGACCTGATTACCATCACGCACCTGCTTACCAACTTCGGATAGTAATTTACGAGAAACACCCGCCTCTAGCGTTTGGCTTCGAATGTCGATCAGAGATGTTTTAGGTGGCTTGCGTGTACCCGGACGTTTTTTTAATTGTAAGTAATGGTAACGCCCGCGCTCAGCATTTAATAATGTTTCCAGTCCCGGCGTTGCACTGCCCAATAGTATCGGGATATTCAGCTGATTTGCTCTTTTCACAGCTAAATCCCGCGCATGATAATGAAAACCTTCCTGTTGCTTGAAAGACCCATCATGTTCTTCATCGATAATGATGATGCCCAAATTTTTAAAGGCACAGAAAATAGAGGAGCGAGTGCCTACGACAATATCCGCTTCACCCGTTTGGGCTGATTGCCAGTTTTGTGCGCGTTGTGAATCATTTAAGCCTGAGTGTAGTGCTACAACCGTTTGATTGGGGAAAAAGTCGCAGAAGCGCTGGAATAACTGGGGCGTTAAGCCAATTTCCGGAATCATCAGCAAGGCTTGTCGGCCCGCTTCCAGTTCAGGCTTAATGGCCCGCAGGTAGATCTCAGTTTTTCCACTACCTGTGATGCCATGAAGTAGGGCTGGGGTTTGTATGCTTGATTTACGCCATTCAGCAAGCTGGCTGAGGCTGTCATTTTGCTCTTCGCTGAGTTCGATCAGGTGTTGGTTGGGGTGATCAACATCCTGCACGGTGCTGTGATCATTAGTGATTTTACGTCGTTCAACCCAGCTTTTAGCTTCGAGTTGTTGCATCGGTTTACGCCATTTGCTGAGGTGTAAACTTGTCAGCTGGGCTTCGGTCATGCTGTGAGATTGTAGTTGTTGGAATAGCTCACGTTGTAAGTGAGCACGTTTCAAGCTCACAAGCGCAGCTTCGTGGTCATCACAATTAAGGTGCCACGAGAAATTTTCCGATAACTCCCTGCCTTCACGCAGTCGTTTAGGTAGTGCTGAGAACAGGACTTCACCAATCGGGTGATGGTAGTAAATACTCGCCCAATTAAGAAGTGACAGCAGTGACGGGTCTAATAACGGTTTATCATCCAGTACGCTTTCAATGGCTTTGAGCTGTTCAAATTCTGATGTGACGCCAGATTCAATAATGATACCGACGACGGTGCTGTTTAAGCCCAGAGGTACGCGCACACGACACCCTGCCTCAGGGAGAGGCAGGGGGCAGTGATAATCAAATGCTTGATAGAGCGGTCTGGGTATGACCACACGCACAATTCCGAGTGTGTTAGGCATACCACAGTTTACCGTTTAGCGAGTGGTTTGTCGGGTTCCGGTTGCGGTAATTTCTACACGACGGTTTTGCGCACGACCTGCACTGGTTTTGTTATCAGCAATTGGTGAGCTTTCTCCACGACCGGCTGTTTCCATTGATGATCTCATAATGCCCTGTGAGGCTAAGTAATCTGCAACTGCATTGGCGCGCTTAAGTGATAGTGCCTGATTCATAGCAGCAGAGCCTGAGCTGTCAGTATGGCCTTCAATTAACAGGCGGCTGATTGTGGTGCCTGAGCTGGTCAAGGTTCGTGCTAGTGCAGATAGTTTAGTTTTGCCAGCTTGTGATAATGACGAGCTACCGGTTCTGAAGGTTGCACTACCACTTAACGTCAGACGGCGTGTGGTTTCGGCTTGCACCTTCACTGGTGCTGGTTTTGGTATAGTTCTGACAACAGGTGTCTGAGGAATGACAATAGGAGCGGGCTTAGGCTTAGTCATCCCCTCAGGTTTTTGTATGTCAGTTGTAGTCGTCACCGCTGTGCTTGTCGTAGTGGTTGGTATTTTAGCCGGAGAAGCACTAACCCCGGTCTTAGCCGCAGGTGTATTCGTTGTGGTAACCGCGGTTTTATCGGCTTTAATCACTGTTTTACGGGTGACAACAGGCTCTTTAGGCTTATCGGCCAGCAAGCGAAGTGGCTCTCGTTTAGTGGTCTTAGTAGACGCTGTTTTATTACCGACTAAGCAGCCGGGAATGGTTTTGCCTGTCTTCTTGTCAATACAGTTTTTACTCGTCTGTTGACCGAAAAGCTGACTACCCGGAATAGAAATCGATTGGCTACTACAGCCATAGGTAAATGCACTGATTCCTAAGATAAGAAACGCTTTAGGCAGGTGTTTTGTTATTGTTTTGTCCATGCTTTGAATCCCCTTGCAATGGCTTATTTTTTTACATACTAATCAATTTGCTGCAAGATAACCACCGGCCGCTCAAATAAAACTTCAAATGCAACGCTGGCTTTATTTTGTAACTCAGTAATCCCCATTTCTGAGAGTGTTTTAAAAATCGCGACTTTCTCATCCACGCTTAGCTCGTGGTTCGGTTTTATATCATGCAGCAAATAGAGATCCCGCAATGCCGAGAAGATCATTGATGAGGCGTAATACTCCGGTTGATCTTTAGTCATTGAATTTAACGAGAACAATAGTAATTTGGTTAACCAAACTTTATGCCCCGTGTCGGTATAGACGAGCTGTGTAAGATACGCGCCCAGCTCTTCAAGGCTGCTCTCAATGCCATGCTCAGATAAGTCCTTGAAATTAGTGGCAACCCACGCAGGTTCTGGCCAACTTTCCTTTTCAATCTGATGATAGGCTTCGTGATACTCGATGCTCGGCAGCAGGCTAACCATTAACTCGTCAAGCTCTTCTCGTGCTTCGTCCTGAGCGGGTTGTTTGCTAGGTTCACGCACTGCGTCCATCATGCCACTAATAGCATCCAGTCCACCAATGATTCCTGTAGTGCCCGTGGTTGCTGGTGTTGAACGTTGCAAAGTCTGTTGCATGCGTGAACTCGCTAAATGCTGTTGGTCGAGCAACATTTCTTTTGCTGCTGCACGAAGTCGCTTTATTGACTCCGGACTCTTGAACAACTCACCGATGTCGTGCTTGTAGTTCTTAGTGATGCTCTCTTCGATATCGTAGTAGCCTTGCAGCCAGTACGGAATGATATAGCTACGTCCCTGAAACGTCAGAGCTGGCAATATTGATTGCTCGGCAAAGCGTTTTATTTGATCAAGCAATATGATTGACCCGACACCTTGGCTTTTGAAGGTCAGGCCCAGCGCACCATCTGCAGCAGGTACCTTATCTGCTCGTGTCACATGATAGAGCGGAAGCTCTTCTTTCTCCTGATCGAGATAATCCAGCGCACGTCGCTCATCAACATTATAGACAGTAATAATGCCGGTGCGGCATAGCGGTTTGTCGTCAACTTCCTGTTCTCGCAGTAGGCGTTCGAGCAGGTTCATGATCTCGTTTTGTTCTTTATCGACACCCGGTGCAAAGCTGCTGCAGTCATCCATGAAGAGCTTTGGAGACATGTAATAAGGCAGCTTTTCAAGGTCCATTTCAGCATTCAGGTTTTTGAAATGCACCATAATGTCAGCATTGGTTTGCGTATCATCTTGCATGCTGGATAGCGCACGCTCCATGAGTGTGTGCACGGCGCCTTCATTGGGCACTAAGGAGATAATGTTCTTTTTTTCCTCCTCAGCTAGCGCGAGATATTTTTTTAGTGGTTCGTCTGCTGCGTATTGTCTGGCGACTTGGGCGCGATGCAGAAGTTCGCTGTAATAAGGCATGCGGTCAGCGAGTGCCAAATGCATTTTCTTATCCACATACCAGTGATGAATTTGCCAGCTGCTAAAGATGAGAGCGGCGATTACTAATGGGTAAAAGACGATCACAGACAGCGGGCTAATGAATGCTCCCGGATTGTTCATCCAGCCAAACCAAGCCTTTTTCTGAAGTTTTTCTTCCAGCGCATCAATATAGTCACGCTTATGGATCGGATAGATAGCTTGCTCAGTAAAAGCGGTTAACAGTGATTTTTTATGCTTTAGATATCGCATCGCCAATAAATGACGGACAGGCGTGATCCAATGTAGATAGAACGATGGACGCTCAAAACTATCTGCTTGCATAGGATCCAGATTTGGAGCATTGGACTCTTGTTGAATGAGTTTGAGTAAAATACTATCAAGCATGAGTGTTCACCCTTAACGCCTTAACCATCGGAGTACCTCTTGCACACTCTGGATTCTGTTTTCAATGGTTTGAGGAACATAGCAATCAGTCGCAACGACCAATTTATCTGCGTACTCGCGAGCAACCGGGTCACTGATTGAATCTTTTAGGCCACGTTGGAAACCTGACCAATCCCAGCTGCAGATGTATTCTGGCAGGTGTTTAAATCGGGTTGCAACATTCTCAAGGGCAACAATAGACTTCTTGTTCTCCCGGTTCTGCAGATAATAAATACCTGCCAGTGTGTCTTTGATTTGTTTGTAACCATCGGTCAGTAAACCGCTAGTATTGATATCTTCATGTAGTTCACTGAAGGTGTCAGGGTCAATATTAGCAGTAACGTAGGTTTCCATCAGATCAAGATCAACTTCCGCTGCCACAGCACTGAGGCTACTAGAGCCACCGCTGGCTTTCTTCAGGATATTTCTGGCGGCTTCCAGTTCAGCCACTGCGGTATCAAGGTCGTTAAAATACAACCAAGCCAAAGCTCCTGATTCACGGTGACGAGCTGCGATACGCCAAGGCTCGAACTCATAAGTGGCGAGATGTTGTACGGTCTCGCGGAAGCAGGTATACATCCGTTGAGCATCAGCTTGTCTGCCTTGCTGATAATAACTGGCAGTCAGGTGCCAGTAGCCAGTGTTCATGGCTGATGCATCACCAGAGCATTGTATTTTTCTGGCTTGTTCAATCACCTTGTCATGATTTTTTTGGCGTGAGTAGCAGCTCATTGCCAGTTGTTCCAGTTCGAATTTGATCTCAGCTTCGCTCTTTCGCCATTGTATTTTTTGACCAATCACATCAATGGCTGCTTCCATTTTCTCGCAGTCTCGCTCATTGTCGAGCACGCTGCGATAAGAGCGGACCAGCATTGAGATATCAGCCCGTCGTTCACCGGGAGCACTTGGCTGGTCAGCGGCAGAACATGCTGGGTTCGGATCAACAGAGCACACAAAA
The DNA here is from genome assembly GCF_003172875.1 of Leucothrix pacifica. Taxonomy (GTDB): domain Bacteria; phylum Pseudomonadota; class Gammaproteobacteria; order Thiotrichales; family Thiotrichaceae; genus Leucothrix; species Leucothrix pacifica. Next base: position 148,342 of record NZ_QGKM01000008.1, read on the forward strand.
CGTGCAGGCCCGTCACCCTCTCCATCGCCACTGCTGCTGGCTGTTGATGATTCATTTTGACTGCGAATTCTGTCCTGCATACCCGGGCGCATTAAAGACTGCAATGCTTCTTCCGGACTCATTGAAGAAGAGGCGGTCGCACGGCTGAAGTCAAAACTTAGTTCGGGATTGGCAGAGACAATATTACTGATGACTTGCTGAGTTTGGCGTGACGCTAACCACTCCACAAATTGGAATGTCTTAGGATCTGTTTCTGCTTGCTTGCTAGCGAAGTCATGTTCTATGTAGCGGTAAATCGCAAAAGCAATGCCTGCAATGAGTAGTGGTAGTAGGAAGAATAGAGTAGATCGGCCTTTTAAGGCACTGCGAGCTTTCTCAGTACGAAGAATAGCGGATTCACCACGCTCAAGTGTGCGTTCATCAGTACTTCTGATCGCTTCTTGATAAAACTGCTGAGCTTCTTCAGGATTATTCGCTTTACGGGCGGCCTCTGCTTGTCGATACAGAGCTTTAGGATCTTTGTTTTGCTGACTCACGCGGAAGTACTCCGGCGCTGTGCTTGAGTATGCTGCATAGAATTTGATGACTTATAATAATTATCGTCGCGGTACATAAGGACATCCGGTACGTTATGTGTCTAACTATACCAGACATTGTCCCTGAAACTGATAGTTCTTTATTACAGCATTACTATAATTTAAGGTGTTAATGCGCCAACAATTGCTCCGCCGACTGCGCCACCTACTGCCCCGCCCAGTGGGCCACCTGCTGCTGTTCCCGCTACTGTACCCGCGGTTGTTGCCGCTGCCGTTGCTGCAGCACCGACGACTTTGAACGGAACCTTCGCTACACCAATAGCCGCATCCGCTACTTGTTGTCCCGAGCATCCTGTTAAAAATGCAAAGCTAATGATGGCAGCAGCCGTTGTAATTTTTTTCATTATATTCCCCAGTTTTCTATTTTTTAGTGTTCTAATTCAGGTAGTTCGTTGTTCGAGCCGGAGGAGGCTACCGGACTTTCATCGTCTATTCCAGACTTTTGTTCGAAATTCAAGCGCCATTCCAGATTGTTTTTAGAGGTCGCATTTTCCAGCGCTGCTTCCTTGGTAATTCGCCCCGCCAGACACAGCTTCACCAGAGACTGATCGAAAGAGTGCATGCCGTCAGTTGAGCCTTTTTCGATAACCTGATGGAGCTCATGTGTATTGCCCTTGCGAATGATTTCACCGACAAAAGGCGTGTTAATCAAAACCTCACTGGCCAGAACACGTCGCCCATACACATCCGGAATCAAACGCTGCGCAACAACCCCACGCAGATTCATCGACAGATCCATCAATATGCGCTGCTTTTGCTCTGCCGGAAACAGGTATAACAAACGATCCAAGGCCTGAGTGGTATTTGTGGCGTGCAAGGTGGTTATGACTAAGTGTCCGGTGTCTGCAAAGCCCATTGCAGAGTCGACGGTCTCAGTGTCACGTACCTCGCCCACCATCACGACATCAGGTGCTTCACGCATCGCCTCACGCATTGCATTTTGGTAGGATAAAGTATCGAAACCGACCTCACGCTGACCAACAATCGATTTACTGTGTTGAAAAACAAATTCTATCGGGTCTTCGATAGTCAGAATATGACCGGCATGACGCTCATTACGGTACTGAATCAAGGACGCCATTGATGTTGATTTACCCGCACCCGTTGAACCAACAAATAACACCAAGCCGTCTTTTTTCATGACGAGCTCTTTAAGCACTTCCGGAAGTTCTAATTGCTCCGGCGTCATAATTTCAGAGCGCACGTGACGAATCACCATCGATACTTCTCCACGTTGATGGTAGGCATTAATACGGAAGCGTCCGATACCATTAATCGCCATCCCTTTATTGATTTCTTTAGTGGACTTGAAGGTATCCCATTCAATATCGTTCAGCATGGTCTGGGTGAGAGTTTCAACCATGCCCGGCCTTAGTGCTTCTCTGGTGAGGTGTTTAAATCCCCCCATAACTTTAATAGAGGCTTTAGCTCCGGTTGTCAGATAAAGGTCGGAGGCTTCATGTTTCACCATGGCAGCCAAGAAAGCTTTTATTTGTGGATGACATTCACTCATTGGGCGGCCTCATCATAGATTTCTTCAATCGAGAGATCATCGGTGCCTTTAAAGAAGTCACCACCTTTTGATTTCCGGCTGTGTAGTTTCAGCTTAAGGCGTAGGTCATTGATAGAGTCGGCATTACGCATGCCTTCCTGCACGGTGATCATACCTGCATCAATCATGTGGAATAGGGCTTGGTCAAACGTGCACATACCGAGCTGATTGGACTTTGCCATCAGTTCTTTCATCCTAAAATACTCAGTTAAA
>NZ_QGKM01000080.1 GCF_003172875.1 Leucothrix pacifica
ACTCTTGACCATAGCTCTAAAGGCAAAGCTAGCCCAGCTGCTATCCGCGCTGTTTATTCAGTAATTCTTGCAGAGTTGGAAAAAGATGGCGTTGAAAAGCTTGTCCTGCCAGGTCTTGGTAGATTTACTGTCAAAAAAGTAGAAAAAGATGGTGTAGTAAATAAGCGTATTCTCTTTAAAGCTGGAAAGCCAAAACAAGCTAAAAAATAAAGCGCGAAAAATGATTTGGCAGGGAGGTACACTCTCTGCCGGATCAACGCTGTTAGCCATACCCAGATTATTTTTCAAATAACAGCCAAACGTTGGTGGCATTAGAAAAAATCTATGATCACTTTCCAAACAGCCCTTCCAACTTCCCCGCCACCCGATTCTTTGAAGCTGCCGCTTTCATAAAAATAACCACTGATTCCAGCTCACCAATCGCCTCACGGATCGGAATACACTGCTCTCTCAAAATACGATTAACCTCAGCGCCACAAAACTCCATCAAAAAGTCATCATCACGAGCAATGCCAATAGCCAAACCAATCAAATAAGCCGCAGCATCATCTCCACTTTCATGTGCGATACGCTTGGCAAATCGCTTCCAGGCATTCACCCAATGCGTCTTTTCTAACTCACTCACAGCCAGCGTATCAATCCGCAAAAACAACACGATGGCATTCACATTCCGGGTCAAAGTATCTTTACTGTCTTTATTGATTCGGTGCAGCGATTTAGTATGACTATCAATACAATGCTGACATTGGTAGTACTGCGCCAAGCCCAGTGCAACGTATTCTTTCTGTGCCAGTGTCAGAAAAGTATCCCACCTCTCTTCACCATCTGTACCGCTGAAAACCATCATGTGCATCAGATTCATCAGGTCAGAAACGTGCTGTGGGAAAATTTTATCCTGAAATATTTTAAGGCTCATTGTGTGATTCCGGTTTTATTAAGATTAGCTGAAATTGTAACGAATCATGGGATGCATAAAATGAGCTATATCAATAAATACTTATATACCTACTAGAGTGATGAAAGTACCTCTGACATGATCTCAATCGCCTGATCAATTTCAGCATAACTAATATTCAGCGCGGGCATAAAACGAAGCGCGTGTTGCTGTGGGGCATTGATTAGTAACTTCTTTTGCAAACACTCCGCAGCAATTTTGGCTGACTCTAACTCTCCGGTATCAATCGCCAGTAACAAGCCTTTACCACGCACATTGCCTAAGCCGAATTGCTCAGATAACGCCATGAGTTGTTGTGTGAGATATTCACTACGCTTATTCACACCTACTAAAAAGTCAGGCCTGGTTACCTCATTTAATACGGCCAGTGAAACTGCCGTCATCAGCGGGTTACCGTTATAAGTCCCACCTTGCTCACCCGCCTCAAATACGCAGCAGGAGGCTTTAGCCAATAAAGCAGAAATCGGCACACCACCGCCCAAGCCTTTACCCAGTGTCATTATATCGGGTTCAATGCCGTAAGATTCATAAGCAAACAGACTGCCTGTACGAGCAATACCTGTTTGTACCTCATCAACCACAAGCAATAAATCATGCTCATCGGCCAGTGCCCGCAGACCGTTGATAAACTCTGGATCTGCCGGAATCACACCTGCTTCGCCTTGAATAGGTTCCAGCATGATGGCTACGGTCTCAGCATCAATCGCCTCAGCAACTGCACCCAGATCATTGTATGGAACTTTAGTAAATCCGGGTGTCTTTGGCTCGAACATAGGCGCAAATGCTGCCTTACCGCTGGCTGCCATGGTGGTTAATGTACGACCGTGAAACGCCCCGTCAAAGGTAATACATTTATACGCACCATCTTTATGAACCTTGCCCCATTTACGCGCCAACTTAATCGCACCTTCATTGGCTTCCGAGCCGGTATTGGCAAAAAACACCTGATCAAATACCGAATGCTCAATTAACTTATTCGCGCATTCCACCATAGGGCCGTTGTAAAATGCAGGACTTGCATTAATCAGCCGCCCCGCTTGCTGGGTCAGTGCATTGGTAACTATCGGAGAACAGTGTCCCAAAGTATTCACTGCCCAACCTTGCACACAATCCAGATATTTCTCTCCTTGGGAGTCATACAGCCAACTCCCTTCTCCCTGTTCAAAGATAATCTCAGGCCGAGGTGTAATCGGCATAATCGCATCAAATTGCTTATTCATAGCTCTTTCTCAAGTGATAAATTCAGTAGGTTTTAAAATGGCAGGCATAAAAAAAGCCACAGCGGATTGGCTGTGGCTTTATGGATTTCTATCGCCCTTGATCGGGCTAAACACAAGTTATCAGGTTCGAATGTCCATCGGAGCACAGCCGCGCGAACGGCGTCGTCGTAGTCTTAATCGTGCTTCAGTTGATGATGAAATTTGTGTTTGCATGGACTGAGTATGCCGCGATTTTGTAATTGCAGCAAATGATAACTTTCAAATGATAAGCTTAAATAGCAGACACTAGCCAGCCTACAATCGATAACGCTCCAAGCGCTTGCCAAAATCATAAGTGACCGTCACCACTGCAATCTCATTCGTACCAAACGCTTTAGCCAAACTCTCTATCTCTTCCTGAGTCTCAGCTGGATGAACTGAGCTTTAATCCAAAACAGTCAATTTAATCTCTGATGAAAACGCAATAAACCTGATATACATTCGCGCCATCCAGTTATTGATTTATACAAAGCAGCACTGCAGAATGACAGGGTAAGCCTAGGCGCTACAAGCGCATATATCGAGTAAAAATAACAGGAGGTTACACATGAAACGAGCCATTACGCTTCTCGCAACAGCAATTAGCTGCGCCCTCATTAGCAGTGCGGTAGTTGCAAAAGAAACCCGCTATCCCGAGTTCGGCAACGGGCGCATCGAGCAAAACTTAGTGAAAGCCAGCGAATACATGGTGTCATCTGCCAACCCTTACGCCAGCGAAGCCGGTATGCGCATTATCGAAAAAGGCGGTAGCGCGATAGATGCAGCGATTGCTGTGCAAATGGTATTGAACTTAGTCGAGCCCGAGTCTAGTGGTATCGGTGGTGGTGCATTCTCACTGTATTGGGATAATGAAAAGAAAACACTCTCAAGCTACGACGGACGTGAAAAAGCACCCATGTTGGCTGATGGCAAACTGTTTCAGGAAAACGGCAAGAATATGAGCTGGTGGGAAGCACTGGCCGGTGGTCGTGCTGTCGGTGTTCCGGGCGTAGTGGCGATGATGGAGAAAGTCCACAAACAACACGGTAAATTACCTTGGGCTGAGCTGTTTGAAGATGCCATCAAACTATCTGAAGAAGGCTTTGAAGTATCACCCAAACTGGCCGCGTCAATTGCCAATCGCACCAACCCAGCCTTAGGCCGCTATGAAGCAACATGGAACTACTTCTTCCCTGACGGCAAACCGCTAAAAGCTGGTGTCATGAAGAAAAACCCTGAATTCGCGATGACATTACGTCGTATCGCCCTACTCGGCGCTAAAGGCTTCTACAAAGGTCAGATCGCCATGGATATTGTCGCAGCAGCGCGTTTTACCGCGGCGGATAATCCGGGCCTGCTAACAATCGATGACATGATCAACTACGAAGCCATTGAGCGTCCGCCCGTGTGCGCGCCTTATAAGCAATTCAAAGTCTGCGGAATGGGACCTCCCACATCGGGAGGTATGACCGTCATACAGATTTTGAAGTTACTGGAAGATAAAGACCTCGCTCAATACGAACCACTGTCTGTCGAAGCCGCTCACCTGTTTGCGCAGGCCGGTAAATTAGCCTATGCCGACCGTGGCAAATACATGGCTGATGCGGACTTTGTGAATGTGCCAGTGGAAGGGCTGATTGATGGTGAATACCTGAAGGAACGTGCCAAACTTATCGGCGATAAAGACATGGGTAAAGCCACCGCAGGAACACCGCCAAATGCGGATACCAACTGGATTGAATCCAAGTCACCAGAGCAACCAAGTACTACACACTTTAGTATTGTGGACAAGCAAGGCAATGGTTTCTCAATGACCTCCAGTATCGAAATGGCATTTGGTTCAACCGTGATGGTGCGTGGATTCCTGTTGAATAATCAGCTGACCGACTTCTCATTTAGTGAAGAAAAAGACGGTGAGAAGATTGCCAACCGTGTACAACCGGGCAAGCGCCCACGTAGCTCTATGTCGCCATTTATGGTGTTTGATAAAGACGATAATCTGGTGATGGCGGTTGGCTCTCCGGGTGGTAGTCGTATTATCAACTATGTTGCCAAAACCATGCTGGGTGTCATGGAGTGGAATATGGATATTCAGGAAGCCATCAGCATGCCGCACTATGTAAGCCGAAATGGCGAAACGGATCTTGAGAAAGGCACTAAAGCCGCTGAGCTAAAAGAAGGTCTGGAAGCATTGGGTCATAAGGTTAGTGTGCGTGATCTGAACTCAGGTTTGCATGGCATTACCATTAGCAAAGATGGTCTTGAAGGTGGTGCAGATCCGCGCCGAGTGGGTCGAGCAATGGGTAAATAAACACCTCTTGATAAACGCAAATGCCTCAGACCATGTTTGAGCGATTGCTAAATAAGACGGCCAGTTTTTGAAAAAGAGCTGGCCGTTTACTTATTTCCTTTAGAGTCGATATAGACCCATACTTGAACCACTGCGCCAACAATTCCTATAACGACAGCTAGCGTGCTGATCATCTCAGCATGAGGTTCCCCCCAGACCAACATCGAAATCCCCCAGCCAATAACAGCACCAAGAATAACCCCAAAAAACCAGGCCCCAAGCATGTAACAAAATGTCGATAAAAAACATTCCTGACTCCAAAACATTGCTTTGCTAAACCACAACTTATCCCATTTTTAGTAGATAATCAGCTACGATACTAAAATCACTATTCACACTTAATTAGGGAGAAATCACATGACATCAGCGAACAAACCACTCAATACCGTATTAATCGGCATTGGTATGGTTGGCGACACACACGTCAATGCTATCGCCGGCATTAAAGGCCAGGTTTGTTTGAAAGGTGTCTACGCGCGTGGGCAAGAAGCTGCCAGAGAGTTCGCCGGCAAAGCTTCCTCAATTACTGGTGACCCTTGCGAGGTTTACCCTTCTATCCAAGCGATTGTTGATGACAAGGAGTTGGACTTCGTCATCCTTGCCACACCCGCCAATGTGCGAATGGAGCTAATCGATATATTTACCGCGGCTAATTTACCCATCTTGCTGGAAAAACCCATTGAGCGGACCAGTGAAGCTGCACTTGAAATCGTAGAACTGTGTGAAGCGAGAAATATTCCGCTCGGTATCGTCTTCCAACATCGCGTAAGAACAGCGTCAGTCAAGTTGAAGGAAATGATTGATTCCGGTGAATTAGGCACGCTCGCGATGGCTAATGTGGAAGCGCCCTTATGGCGTTCGCAGGAATACTATGATGAGCCGGGGCGAGGTACTTATGAACGTGACGGTGGCGGTGTTTTAATGACCCAAGCCATTCACACACTGGATCTTATGCTCAGCCTAACAGGCGACGTCACTGACGTACAAGCCATGTCCCGAACCACCGCCATTCACCAAATGGAAGCGGAAGACTTTGTCACTGCAGGCATAACATTTGCCAATGGTGCGGTTGGCTCTCTACTCGCCACGACCGCTAACTATCCGGGCGGCAACGAGTGCATTACACTGCATTTTGAAAAAGCAGTTGCCAAATTAGATCGTGGCGAATTGGATATATTCTGGCGTGACGGCCGCACAGAAAGCTATGGCGAAAACAGTGAAATCAAAGATGCTGGTGATCCAATGGCTTTCAAGTCCAGCTGGCATGGCTCCGTGATTGCCGACTTTGCCGATGCCATCACCCAACAACGACCACCGATGGCAACAGGTCGGGCAACCATGAAAGTTCATCGCTTAATTGACGCATTAGTGGCATCATCCGACCAGAAAAAAACGATCACACTTTCTGCAGGATAAGCACGCGCACGCATGAACAAACCACGTATTGCCCTTTCTGATATTGACGATATCAAGCGCACCCGTCGTTTCATTATTCGCCTTGGAAAAACCATGCACGAGTATGGAACAACGTCCTATCGTCTGGAAAACCTACTCACAGAAACCACGCACTTGCTGGGTTTAAACGGGACGTTTCTGATCACCCCAACCACTATGAATTTTGTGTTCTGGGAAGATGGCTCGGAGGATGAAACGACCCATATTGCGCGTGTGAAACCGGGTGGAACCGACTTAAACAGACTCTCATTGACCCATGCACTGACCGAGCAAGTGCTGAATGGTGAAGTCAGTCTGGATGAAGGTATTGAAACGTTACAAGCAATTCGTCATTCACCGGATTTGTATTCCAAAAAGCTCGAATTCGTTGCATGGGGCGTTGCCTCAGCGTCTTTTGCAGCGCTGTGCGGAACAGGCTATATCGACACAGCTGCAGCTATGGTGGCAGGCTTTTTGGTGTACTTGTTGGTCTATGCATCCACAAAATTTCAGCGCATCGAAGAGATGCTGGAACCAATGGCAGCCTTGTTGGTGGGCTTTCTGGCCAGTGGTGCAGCCGCGATGGGTTTACAAGTCAATGCAGCCATTGTCATTTTGGGTGGCGTGATCACCTTTATCCCCGGACTGTCGCTGACATTGGGCTTGCGTGAATTAGCCGCACGGGATTTGGTCTCCGGAACTGCGAGAATAATGGATGCCATAATGATTCTGTTCAAACTGTACTTTGGTGCAGCATTTGGACTGGCTCTCGGCACACTGTTATGGAATATCACACCGCATGTTGCCGTGCCCTCCATGCCGGTTTGGGTGCATTACTTAGCGGCACTTAGCCTGTCTACCAGCTTGTTAATTATCTTTAAAATTCGCGGAACTGATGCCTTCTGGGGATTACTCGCCGGAATCATTGCCTATCTCGCTGCCGAACTGGGGCGTCATTTATTTGGCGCAGAACTGGGAGCGCTATTGGGCGCGATGGTGGTTGGTGTTTACGCCAACGCTTATGCACGCATCCGCAATACACCGTCGCATATTGTATTGTTACCGGGAATTGTTCTATTGGTGCCGGGCAGTAAAGCGTATATGGGACTTAGTAGCTTGGTAAGCGGTCAGGAGATTTTGACGAACTCAGCTAATGGCGGGCAAATATTTCTAACCTTTATGGCTCTGATTGCCGGATTGATGTTTTCTAATGTGATATTACCGCCGCAGCATCGTTTGTAGCGGCATAAGCATCGCATATTAATGCAGCGGGGCATGTCCTAAATGACTGATCAAAAAACACACTAAAAAGTCATTTTTAACTAGAAAATGAAATATGTGTATTGCTAAGAGTGGGACTAAATAGAGAGAACTTACTAAGCGCTGCTGCCAGAATGTAAAGTGAGCAGGCATTAAAAAACCAAAGGGAAGTAAACAACAAAGTGGCTTTCGTTGTAAACCTCACCTTTGGTTGAGGAGGAGGAAATCATCTTACGGGTTATATATTAGCGACCTTGCTGCACCGCAACAACCTAGAAAATCTAAATTATTAGTTTAATAAAACTAAACCCACCAATTCAAGCTATCAACATCCCTCGAAGCAGAAAGCACTCTAACAAGCTCTAAGGTTTCTGACTTGATACGATAGTAAAGAATATAATTGCCAACGGGGAAACTCCTGATATCACTACCCAAGCTTGGACGGATGACTCCCATTTTGGGCGTTTCAGCAATCAAGTGCGCGGCCTCATGCAGTTGATCTAGTAATCGATCCGCATTAACTGGTTGATCTTCTGCTACATAAAGCCATATGTCGATTAAGTCAGCTTCAGCTTGTGGTGCCTTTATCAGCGTCAACACTATGCTTGGCTCGCCTTAATTGCTCTTGCTTTAGCTTTTATGTCATTCATATCTAGTGGAGAACCTTCCCCTCTGTCTAATGAATCTATACCTTCTTGTAGGTCTCGACGTAAAGCAACAAGCTTCATTTCCTTTACTTCTTCACGCTCGACGAGCAAGCGCAAGGCCTCACGCATGACCTCACTAACAGAGTTGTACAAGCCTGCTTCAACTTTTTGTTTGACGAAATTTTCTAGTTGCGGGGTAAGTGATACATTCATTTTTAAACCTTTTGTCTGTAGTTACACTAGAATAAGTATATCAAGCTTTAGCAATGATTGTTATTTTTAGTGAATAATGTTTGAAGTACAAACGAAACCTTCTGCTGGTCAAATGAAGCATATGCTTTTAGACCCGTAAGTCCATAACCCGACAATTGCAATCCTAATCAAAGCTCAGAGAAAGCTATGCTAATATTAGTACTCAAAAAGCAGAGATAACTGAAATGGCTCACGCGATTCAACATCAAATCACTAGTATTGACGATTACCTGAACGAAGAACGATTAGGCGATACACGCCACGAGTACATGAATGGCTATGTGTATGCCATGAGTGGCGCGAGTGAGCTCCATAACGCCGTTGCTGCCGAGCTATTCACATCGATTTACGCGCAGTTACCCGATGAATGTCGTGCTTTTATGGCAGATATGAAGGTCAAAGTTGAAGTCGGTGATAACACTTTTTTCTATTATCCGGATATTGTCGTTGCCTGCGGCCCTAATGACGGAAATCAATACTTCAGAACTAATCCCCGCTTGCTAGTAGAAGTGCTTTCACCATCGACGCGCCGTACAGATCTTGGGGAAAAACTACTCAACTACAGTCAAATTCCCAGTTTGCTGGAATACGTTATTGTGCATCAGGATAATCCGCATGTTCACATCTATCGAAGTGGTAATGGATGGCAAGCGGAACACTTTTTCTCCGGTGATACCTTCCGGCTGGAATCTGTCGGGTTGGAAATGACGGTGGATAAGATTTACCGGAAAGTCAGGAGTGAGGTTGGATTGGATGTTGGTTGATGGCTATTTGTAGCAACGCCTAAAGCAACGTGGCGCGAGTGTCCGGCGACCGAAGGGAACGAACTGACTTTTCTTGTTATCTGCCGGACTATCCGAAGAAACATGCATTTTCGTCCTCACTTACAACTGACAGAAAGTCTTCAAAGTGTTTTACCGTTGGCACCGGAGAGTAGCTATGCCACTTTAAATCCTGGCGCTGCCAATAAACTTTCCAGAGCTTCTCTTTTTTTACATATGTTGCTTTTGCAAATGGAATTTCCATTATTTCTTCTGGATTTCTCCACTGAGGTCTCACCTCGAACAACTCAACGCTTTGGTTCTCAATTCGATACCCTAGATCTAATTGATTTCGCATATGAACGGGCGGCCTACGTTCTTCGAGAAACTTCTCGATCTCCCTCTCGCATCTCTTTACTTCAAACTCACTTATTGCCATAGTCTATATACGCTCCCTGTTGTTTTAACAAGCTTTAGTTCCTTACGAATATCATCCCTAAGAGAATTAAAAGCACTCATAAAGTTCTCAATTTTTTAGCTTTTCTTTGTTCTTTAATTTGTCTCCAAACTGAGAGTTGATGTGAAATTAATGCAATAATGACCGCAAAAATAATAGGCACTGTTATTTCCCAATAATTTGGGAGACTCTATAAATTTGAAGAAAGATTCAATCATAAATTACCTATTACGCCGCACTCAGTTGCCCCCAACTTAGAACGGCTTGTGTGCGAAAATGAGCGATAGCGAATGCACAAAAGACGGGCTGTGTTGATGGTCAACCTCAGTGCGTTTTTATACATTTGCAAACTCGGACTGAAAGGCATCTCCTAGCACACGTATGTGACTTAGGTAGCTTAAAGCTATATCTTTTGTGACTCGTATAGGCGAGCCGGATTTACCTAACCCTCCTCTATGAACAATATCATGTCGTATTGCCGTAACTTTGCAGGCATCAGAAATGTTAATTTGAATATGTCTATTTAGGATAGCTGAAACTATTTTTTTCGTTTTTGGAATATTATGAAATAATTGACCCATCAAATAGTTATCAACTTCGTCCTTTATAGTAAGTAAGTAAGTACCTAAACTAAAGTTTTGCGGTATTTTCAGCAGCAAGACGTAGTCAGGTAGCGATTGTCACGCAAAAAATTTTTAGTTGGGTACTTACTCTTTTCACTGCAAAACTCTTTTTACTGCGCCTTTCTAAGGCTGTCAATCTTTGAAGAAATGATATCTAAATTACTCTCTAAATCGGCTTTATCGACATTATTTATCTTCTCTATTTCACCAAAAAAATCGTCAGCTTCAGAGTAGTAAAAGTCATATAAACCACTAATATTAAGCGCATTATCAATTTCATTGTTTCTCAATCTAAGTCTTTCTTTTATCTCCTCAAGAGGAACATGTAAAAGATAAGTAATTGTGGGCTTTTGTATTCCCATGTCGTGAAGATCCTGTCTCATTTTCTTGCCATCTAAATTTTCTAGGTGTGTTATGTAGGTTGAGTACAAAAATCTATCCAAAATATAAACTTTGTCTTCGCGAAAAGACTTTGATAGATAATAGTTAGATACTGCAAAGTACATAAATCTCGTATACGCAGGAGCGTCCCAAAAATCTGCTATAACTTCGCTAAACGGATTAATAGGAGACTTGATAAACTCCACATCTGTATCGTTAGTATATTTTTCTTTAAGTGCTGATAATAATGTACTTTTTCCAGCACCATCAATTCCTTCTATTGCAATTACGTTCATTTTCTCATTCCTTTTTAAATTGTTAACCGCCAAAGGCAAACACCAGTTGACGTACTTCTACGCTGGAAATTAAGGCTCCAAAGCGTTCTTTATACGTAAGCGTCAAACCAACCACCCGCTAGCCCGCAGCAATAACAGCACTTAGGCTCTACGCTTCATTATTTGGAGCACACTCATGGCACGACGCACACAAGCCCAATGGCAATCCCTGATTCAGCAATTTGAGCAAAGCGGTCTGTCTCAGGTCGCCTTTTGTCAGCAACATGAACTCAACCCAACCTACTTCAGCTTGCGCCGATCAAAGCTGCGAGCAATGAAGACTAAGACTATGCCCGCCTCCCGCTTTGTTGAGGCATCACCCATGACGCCAGAT
>NZ_QGKM01000081.1 GCF_003172875.1 Leucothrix pacifica
AACTTTTAGGTAGGTACTTAGCTCTTCCATACCTATGGAGTAGATAATTGAATTTATAAGCGTACTTTTACCAGAAGAATTATCACCTCTAATAATATTAAGCCCATCTTCAAACCGGCAATCAAACCCATAATCAGAGTCAGTGGTTTGTACTACTATCTTGAAGCGTTTAAATCTCAGCTGGCCTAATTCCATTTATTGACAATCTCTTCAACCATTTTCTCTGTTATTCGTTTTCCAAGCCTGCCTAAATAGCTTGAATCTCTTAACTCAATATCTTGTTCTTTGGCTAGTTTCAGTAATTTTTTACCTTCAAATGTGATCGAATAAGCATCCGACTTTTGAGTAATTAGTTTTTGTGCAACACTAAATTGCAGTGCAACATTAAGTATCGGGTCAACTCCCCATACCTTGAATGGAATATTGGCATCAGCCGCCAAGGTAGCCAATTCTTCTTTCCGACTCTCTGTCTTGAGAACCCAGTTAATCAAATGCAGCCTAATTAGACTAGACTTACCACCTCTTGAGCTATACTCAAGAATTGAAAGTATTTGAAAAATTTTGTAGATAGGCCTGTATTCTGCAATTAGAGGCATCGGTCTTCGATTGAACCGTACTTTACTCATTAGTAAACCTCCAAAGGACACAAAGCAATCCATCTAGCTGTCATTGTATTAGCCAACTTGTGCTTATCAGTCCCACTTAATTCAGGAACTGCCTCTTGGATTCTGGTGCGTAACTCAGTTCTAACCTTATCAACAAGCTCATTGGCTGTACCTTCCCAAGTTATGCATATTTCCTCCACCTCTACCTGAAACTCAGAGAAGCAGTGTTCCAGCCGAAAGTAAATCTCAGAGGCATCCTTCTCAATCTTTTTAAGCATAGTATCGCCATTGAGCCAGTTATCAGCGGTTAGATCATTAAGTTTTTGGTGCTTCAGACTATTCAAAACACCTTCACTATTGGTGCATCTTAGTTTATTTTTTCTTCTTATATTATCGTCATAGTCCTCTGTACACGACAAAAAACTAAACGACCGAATATCGTTTGAATATTGATCAACTGAAAACCCATCACTAAGTTGTTATTTCACTCACTGTGACCAAACGGAGACTGAAATGACGCTAAGTGATGGGCTACAAAGTAGCCTAAAGGAACATTTGAAGTGGAGCAAGCC
>NZ_QGKM01000082.1 GCF_003172875.1 Leucothrix pacifica
AAATTGTCGTGTACAGAGATACTCAAGTTAACACTCACTACAAATGCTGCCGCCATGCAAGATAAATACATCAATCCCTTCACCGACTTTGGTTTTAAAAAGCTTTTTGGTGAAGAACCCAATAAAGTTTTATTAATCAGCTTCCTGAATACCTTACTGCCTGAAAAACATCAAATACAAGACTTGCAATACACTCGCAATGAGCAGCAAGGTGCTAGCCAGCTGGATCGTAAAGCTTATGAAAACAGCCATAAGTACTACCGTGATTTAAAAAATGTCACAGATACCGCTTGGGAAGAAGGGCTTGGGGAAGGACTTGAACAGGGCCTTGAGCAGGGTCTTGAACAGGGTAGAGAGGAGGAGCGCATCGCTCTCGCCAAAAATTTATTAGACATATTAAGTGACGAAGTGATTGCAGCTAAAACGGGGCTTTCTGTAGAGGTAGTGGCAGGATTAAGAGCATAAGCTGCTTACATCCCCCACGCCCCAATACTGCGTGTTTGCCATTGCTCTTGTCTTTGCCAGATTTTATCATCCCAATCCACATTTAGGCGACGGTCGAAAATAATCAGATAAGCCTCATCTGCACCGCACTGATCGGCATAACCAGCGGTTTGTTCTACGCCTTCCAATAGCGTGGTTTCTAGTGATTTACGGAGAATTTTTAGCTCTAGCACCACTCTTTGCACGTCACCATAAAAACCTTTTTCTTCATCTACAGGCCACTCAATAAAGAGATCGGTACGTTTACGCCCAAGACCATATTCACGGTTGATACGCCCACCACCATTGATGATGCGCTGTAAGAAGGCTTGCAGTAACAGTTGCGGCCCCGCTTCTTTATAATCGAATCGTTCAATCCATGCTTCGGCATTTTCACGGAAAAACTGCTGGAAGGCGCTGAGCAGTTTGGGCATGTCGATGTGTCTTTGTGGGGTCAGGTACCACGCTTGTTGGTGGGTAATGCTGCTTTGCTCTACCCAAGTGAGTTCTCGTGGAATGATTTCCTGGTAAATGCGGTTGGATATACGTATTTGTGGGCGAATTTCAACTAGGCCAAGATCATTTACATACTCTAAATCATCGACTGGGATACCACTTAAATTCTCATCACCTGTTAATAACGCAGCCATAATACGGTGTACCCGGGGTTCGCGTAGTTTATCAGCCAGCTGGGCAAGGTGAGTACTGCGTGAATAAATCAGGCGTTCACGGGCGGCACGGTAGCGCTCTAGGGTAATGGGGGTGCTACGGTCACGGGCGGTTTTATCTTTCCACGTCAATTCGTGCCCTATTGCGTTGATTAGCCAAGGCTGGCCATGTGTATCCTCCCAGAGTGCGTCAAAAACCATCGGTTCGAATGCTTGCCCAGTCTCGGCGGTATGCTGAGCATATAAGGTTTCAATCTCAGCACGGTTGAAGCCAACCATACGCAACGATGCAGCTTTGACATTAAACGCACTGCCGCCCGTAATGATTTCGTGGTGTTTGGTATGGATACGATAATCTCGCACATCTCGCACCCCACAGAGGATAACGCTGTGAGGAAAGGGTATACCTGGGCGGCCAATATAGCCCTCACGCAATTGGCGCAGCAGCGAAATCAGCGTGTCGCCGACTAAAGCGTCCACTTCGTCAATCATCAGGACAATGGGTTTGTCGGACTCTTGTGCCCAACGGCTGAGTAATGCGCTAAATGCACCGTGCGGGCCACTGTTGCGCCAAATGGTTTCTCGCCAGTCACGCAAACGCGTTTCCTTGAGGCGGATAGCAGCACCTTCCACCAGATTATTTACGATGGTTAGCATGCCAGCTGAGACATCATCGCGAGCAGCCTGTGCTGGCTCGACGTTAATGTACAGGCACTGGTATTCATCTGACTGGTTGAGTACATCCATCATCGTCAATAAGGTACTGGTCTTGCCTGTCTGGCGCGGTGCATGAAGTACAAAGAACTTACCCGCACCAATCAGATACTGAACATCTTCCCAATCCAGCCGTGTCATCGGGTCGACGCAATAATGCTGCTCGGGAATAACGGGGCCCGTAGTATTGAAATGTCGTTTCATAAAGCCAAAAACCGTTGTAAACCTTAAGGGATTTCTTAGCTTATGATAGCAGAGGAGGTATAGTCTTTTTTTTTGTTATTACTATTGTGGGAAAAATAAAAATAATAACTTGATATTTCATCGACTTAATCAATATTATATTGGCGTAATTTCAACCGATCATTAGAGAACCAAAGAGGAATAATGAGCGATTACACTTATTATGATCTAAATGTGCGTAGTGATTTACCGCTACCTGAGTTGCTTAAGGGAACCGCGAGTGATAACCCCGATGTCGTGATCAAAAAAGGTTTAGTTTCAGCAACGGGTATAGAAGGTGGTTCGGTGCTTGGCCCCTTTTTACAAACCACACCTCAATCATTATGGTTGTCTGTTCCTAATGTTGCCCGCTTCTTAATTAATGAGGGTAAAGAGATTGTTTACGAACCTCATGAAGGGATTGATGAGGATAGCATTCGAGTCTTTATGCTTGGCTCTTGTACTGGTGCGTTAATGTTTCAACGTGATCATATGATATTGCATGGGAATGCATTTCAGGTGGGGGATGGTTGTGTGGTTTGTGTTGGAAATTCGGGAGCGGGTAAGTCAACTTTGGCCGCAGCAATCATGCAACGAGGCTATCGAATTATTTCTGACGACGTATGCCCAATTGATGCTCAGGGTTTTGCGATTTCAGGTATGCCGCGTATTAAACTGTGGAAAGACAGTGCGGATAGGTTGGCTATTGACACGAATGGACTTAAACGTATTCGGCCTGAACTGCAAAAATTTAACTACCCATTAAACGGTTCATTTTGCTCTCAACCTTTACCTGTGAAAGCGGTGTATATTCTCAATACGCATAACGAAAGTGAGTTTGAAGTTGAGCGTATTAATGGGATGGATAAGTTTGAACCACTGAAACAAAATACTTACCGGTTTGCCTATTTAAAGGGTATGTCGATGGAAAAGAGGCACTTTAAACAGTGCGCCAAATTAGCGACAAACATTCATTTGTCACGCTTGACAAGACCACGTTCTGGTTTTCAACTAGAAAAGTTGGTTGATTTTATTTTGGATGATATTACAAAGCTAGGAATTAGCTAAAGGACTAAATTATGGATGTTCAAACAACGCTAAAGCGTAACCCCGAACTATTAGCTGTCGACATGGATGGTGAAACCGTCATGATGGATATGGAGAGTGGTAATTACTTCGGTGTAAATTCTGTAGGTTCCCATATTTGGGAAGCTTTGGAAGATGAGAATCATGTTGCGGCAATAATCGAAACTGTAAATAGTCAGTTTGAAGTTGGGACAGAGGATACAGTGCAGGATGATGTTTTAGCTTTCTTAAGTGACATGGTAGAGCAGAAATTAGTTGAAGTCGTTTCCCCTTAAAAACGTGTTGGCCATTGCTTGGAGAAAGGTTCGCTCATTTCTGAAATTACCCTTTAGTAGCAAAGTATTAGTGCCGCTGGTTTGGCTGTTACTGGCGCTAGCTAGGGCTATTATCTTGTTGATTCCCTTTCGCTATTTTTCTACATGGTTGGGGCAGTCCGCTAAAACGGTTACTTACACGCCTACACTTACTTCTGTACAAGTGCAGCGTGCGAAACGTTTGGGGCAAGTTGTACGTGCTACAGCAAATGTTACGCCTTGGGAGTCAGTTTGTTTTCCTCAGGCATTGGTTGCTTGTTGGTTGTTACGCTTAACTGATACTCCCTATATCATGCATTTTGGTTTAGCTAAAAATACTGACCCTGATGAAAGTGAGCCCATGAAAGCACATGCTTGGGTGACGGCAGGCCCAGTTGCTGTTACTGGAGGGAGAAATAACCTATTTAAATTCACAGTAGTGGCTAGCTATACTTCACCGTTACTTATTAACGTTTTGGCATAACTATTAATAGATCTCAGTACAGCTTCAAGCACTACCTACAAACCCTCTATCAATATACTAAAGGTCGATTGCTATTGGCTTTTGGTTTGCTCTTCGCCGCTGGGTTAACCGAAGGTATCGGTTTGATGTTGCTAATTCCGTTATTAGCCAGCATCGGTATGGAAACGGGGATGACAGCGAATATTGCATTTGTTGATAGTCTTCGTGACGTGTTGGCCGTACTGGGTATTCCGCTTGAGCTGTTATCTTTATTAATTATTTTCTTCGCACTGATTCTTGGTCGCGCAATCTTGAGTTACTATCGAGATACCTATCTATATAGGATGCAGCTGGAGTTTGTTGATGCTTTTGCAGTACAGCTACACGAGTCGTTTGGGAAAGCTCGTTGGTCTTTTCTTATGCAGCAGCGTAGTTCTGATTTTTCACATGTGCTGACTAAGGATGTGTTTCGCATTGGCATCGGTACGCAGTTATTTTTGCAAGCAGTGGTGTCGTTAAGTCTAATTAGTGCCTACCTGTTTACGTCACTGTACCTCTCTCCTTATCTAACGTTATTGGTTATTGCTGCTGGCGCTTTATTACTGTGGGCACTTCGTGGTTACCGTCTCCGTGCATTGCAGCTGGGTAAAGAGCAGACAGTAAGCGGTAAAGCTGTTTTTGCTTCTGTCAGTGAGTTTATGGATGGCATTAAGCTGGTGAAAAGCTATGGTGCTGAGAAACATTACCTGCGTTATTTCAAACAAGCAGCTGATTCACAGCGTAGTAAGCAATTAGCATTCAGACGAAATAGTAGCCTCGCTCAGCAAATTTTTCAGGTTGGCTCGGCGCTGTTACTTTGTCTATTTTTCTATCTTGCGACTGAGGTAATGCAGGTTGCGGTTAGCCAGTTGCTAGTATTAACGCTCATTTTTGTGCGGTTGATGCCACTGCTATCAGGTTTGCAGCGTAACTATGAACAAATCACTCATATGTTGCCTGCCTATGCGGCGGCTATGGAGTTGATGCAAGCTTGTCAGGCTGAAACAGAAGTGAGGTCTCTATGTGCAGAGCCTTTAGTTCTGGAGCAAAGCATTACGCTGGATAATTTGAGCTTTGCTTATAAACGGGCTGATTCGATTTTACAACAAGTAACAATTAGCTTTCCTGCGCATCAAACAACTGCGCTAGTGGGGCCATCTGGGGCGGGCAAAAGTACTTTAGCGGATATATTGGCAGGTTTAATGCTGCCAAATAGTGGACATGTACTGGTTGATGGTACTTCTTTAAGCGAACAAAACTTACTGACTTGGCGTAGTCAAGTCGCTTATGTGCCGCAGGATGTATTTTTGTTTCACGATACCTTACGTGCGAATATGTTATGGGTTGACCCCGAGGTTAGTGAGAAAAAATTGTGGGAGGTGCTCGAACTAGCGGCTGCCAAAACGTTTGTGGAGAAACTGCCCCAAGGGTTGGATACAGTGATTGGTGAGCGGGGTATTCGTTTGTCGGGTGGCGAACGTCAACGTATTGCCTTGGCTAGGGCGTTATTGCGCAAACCCGATTTATTGATATTGGATGAAGCCACCAGTGCGCTTGATCATGATAACGAGCAGCATATTAAAGATTCACTAATGCGGCTGCATGGCAAAATGACCATTGTGTTGATTGCTCATCGTATGACAACTGTTGCATCTGCTGACCGGTTGTTGGTGGTTCGAGATGGTAAGATTACAATTGATAATAACCCCAATTAAAAAATTTCCACCTTCTTTTTGTATGTAAAGTGGCTTACTATAAAGTGTAATAAATGTTTTACGTTGTTCTAAACATATAAATAATTTTATGTTTTTTTTAAAGTAAGCGGATAACAGTTAACTTAGGAACGAGGTGGTAATGAATATTGTTGTTCCAATTTTGATTCAGCTAACTAGATGGGGAGCAGTTGTAACAGATGTTTAATAGGGGAAAGACAATAAACGCTGAGCAAGCTACTACGAAAACGTCCAAACAACATTTCAGGAAGCTTTGCCAATTATGCAGTCCTAATTTTAGCAAAGAAGCCGTGCTGGCAGATGAGATTGATTGGCCGACTGTTTGGACGTTAGCGTTACGGCATCGGGTTGTGCCTGTGATGGCTGATCGAATTAAGCAGCTTGGTATTATTGTGCCTGAGGATATTTCTAGTCGGATATCTAACAATGTACAAAAAAATTTATATAAAGGTATGAAGCAGGCAGCAGAGCTGGTGTGTCTGACCAAGCTGTTTAATGAAAATAATATTCCGTTTGTGGTATTCAAGGGCATTGCGCTGCTTAAGTTGATGGGGCTGGAGTTGCATCAGCGACATCATGGCGATATTGATATTTTATTGGCAGATGTAGGAGATATAAAAAAAGCTGATGTATTGCTGCGTAGTCTAGGCTATGAGCGGCTCACTATGGCTAAAAATTTTTCTCTTAATAAGCGACAAGAACAGCACTTTAGAAGTTACGAAAAGGATGTTATTTACCATCACCCGCGCAGATCAATTCAGCTAGAGCTACATTTCAAAGTATGCCTCAGCGATAAATTATTGCCCATATCATCAAGGGAGTTCTATGAGAACAGGGCTGAAGTTCAAATCAACTCAGAAAGCATCCCAGTTATGTGTAAGGCGGATCATCAGGTTTATCTCTTGGTGCACGGTGCTGTTTCACGTTGGTTTAGATTGAAATGGTTGTGTGATGTTCCATTGGCCACTGAGAATGGCAAGGCTTATTTGTCTTCCAGTTTTTTTATACGAACTGAGAGCTTAGATGTTGAGAGAATAACCACCTTGGGGATTTGCTTAGCCAGAGAACTACTCGCTATGCCGATCGTATCGAATCTAAGCCAATATGGAGATAATAGTAAAAGTATTCAATGGATTAAAGGTGTAGCGCAAAAAAATATAACTGAAGTTACTATTTATGATATGAGTTTGTTAGAAAAAATAAGATTTTGGATGGTTTTTTCCTTAATTTATATGCCTTTACTCAAAGAAGACAGGGCATATAAATTAGATCACTTTAAGTCCTATTTAACACGTATGTCTGACTGGGAAACACTTCCTCTGCCTTCGTCTCTTTTCTTTCTTTATTATCCCCTACGTCCTTTTCTATGGTTAAAGCGTCAGTTCTAGACGAAAAAACGTTTAGTTATTATGTATACTCAACTACTGTGGAGAGTGTTCTGGGCTTGTTAGTTGACTGATTGTTAGTACTGAGCTATTTTTAATAGAAGTTAAGTCATAAGCGAAGTAGATACCATGTTTGTTGAATCAAAAAGAAAGTTACTAAAGGCTATTTTCTTTACTAGTAGTCTCAGTGCTGTGACAAGTGTAACCGCTGCAGCGGTAAATTCTTTAAATAATGATGGATTTACGCGTTGGGAAGTTCTTCAGGGTAGTGAGCTGAAATTATTTCGAGGGCAAAGCTTTTTAATTTATGGGACAGAGGCCAGTTGTTCCGTTAAGTTAAGAACAGTTCATATCGGAAAACTTGACCCAAATCTACCTAAAAACCTGATTCGCCAGCAAGGTTTTGTCGCACAATTTTATCCTGAGGAAAATTTTGAATGCTTACAGGGTGATCAAATTGTAAAAATCACCCATCCTGAAATATTAGGAAATGCTCAGATATTTGCAGTAAAAAAAGTGGATAACTTTGAACAAATTTTTTCTCTGTACACGACAATTTA
>NZ_QGKM01000083.1:0-30451 GCF_003172875.1 Leucothrix pacifica
TAACCCGAACCAGAGTAGTTGTTCCATTGGAAAGGTCTGGCACATTTTCTACAGCACAGCGGTTAATGCCTAAGTTTCGTATTGAGGGTATTGCAGTCGTGATGTCTACACCAGAGTTAGCAGGTATTGGTTTTTCAAACTTAGGAGAGCCCGTCGCGTCACTCGCAGATAAACGGCAAGAGATAATGGCGGCTTTAGATTTGTTGTTTTCAGGGATTTGAAAGCTAATCTGCTCACGCAAGTCAGCGAAATCCAACTGCAGCGCATCCTGCCTGAGCGAATCCAGCCACTGTACGCACGATATTCATTTGATTTCCGTAACCCGTATCGCCATCCGCAATCATGGGAATATTGAGCGGCTGCATAGCATTACGCGCTTGATCAAGCACTTCGCCATAACTCATTAAACCGGTATCCGGCGCACCCAAACGCGAAGCCGAGGCACCGAATCCCGACAGAAATGTCAGATCAAAACCAGCTTGCTCAATCAGCCTTGCAGAGAGTCCATCAAAGCAGCAAGGCATTTTGATTAATTCGTTTTTAGCGATGAGTGCGCGCAGGCGATCGGCCATTGGGTTGGGGAAAGTTGGGGCCATGAGGATCTCCGCATTAAAACCATGTAGTTTCTCACCCTTGGTTTATGAATCAAGTCATAACGTCGCCCTATGCTCATATCATTGCTTAAATCAGTGTTTCTATAAGCACCTCAAAAAATAGTACACAATCAGACCAACTTAAAAACTATAACAACTGTTATTCATGACTGATCAATTAGATTGGATGCAACCCCGCGAAGCAAAGGCACGTAAGTCTCTCTCCAAAGGCTTTCCCGAGAAGATGGTGCTGTTAGACCTTGAAACCACCGGCGGTAAAGTCACCTATCACCGCATTATTGAAGTTGGCTTGTTGATTGTTGAGCAAGGCAAAATTGTGGAGCGCTGGAATACGCTCATTGATCCTGAAATCCAAATTCCGCCTTTTATTCAAAAGCTCACCGGCATTCACCCTAGTAATTTAAATGATGCGCCCTTTTTTGCTGACATCGCTGAAGCGCTGCATGAGAAGTTAAAAGGCCGTGTATTAGTCGCTCACAATGCGCGCTTTGATTATGGCTTTTTGAAAAACGAATTCAACCGCGTAGGCATTCAATACAGCACCAAACCACTTTGCTCGGTCAAAGTGAGTCGTAAGCTGTTTCCACAATTCAAACGGCATGGGCTCAGCGAGATCATCAAACGCTTTGAGTTCAATGTGGAGAATCGTCACCGTGCCATGGATGATGCCGAGGTCATTTGGCAGTTATTCATGAAGTCGAGCGAGCTGTATGAGGATGAAGAAATCGAGGCCACTTGCACGGCCTTGCTCAAGCGCCCTTCCTTACCCATGCACCTTGATGCAGCAGAAATCGATAAGTTGCCGCGCACACCGGGTGTTTATTATTTTTACGACACCAAAGGTAAGCTGCTGTATGTGGGCAAATCTGTCAATATTCGTGACCGTGTGATGAGCCACTTCAACTCAGATCATAGCAACCCTAAAGACCTGAAAATGAGCGGCAAGATTGCGCACATTGATTTCAAGTCTACCCCGACTGATTTGGGTGCTCAGCTGCTGGAAAGTCGCGAGATCAAAGCGCTTAATCCGTTCTACAATCACCGGCTCAAGAAAGTCACCCAGCTCTTTCAGTTCCAACTGACACGCGATGATCTCGGTTATGACTGTATGCATGTGGTGGCAGTTAAAGACACATCAGATAATGCCCGGCTCGCCAATCAGTTTGGACTATTTCGAACCCGTAAAAAAGCCATCGAGCGCATGGAAAAACTCGCGCAATATTACTTTCTCTGTCAAAAGCTATGCGGCTTACAGCCCAGCGAAAAACCTGCGGATCGCACTGCGTGTTTTGGCTATCAACTGAAACGGTGCTTTGGGCCTTGTTGCCAGAAAGAATCTGCAGAGGCCTACAATGAGCGGGTCACCATCGCCATGAAAGAACTGCGTTATCGTGTCTGGCCATGGCCAAGTGCCATTTTGTTGGAGGAGCGCGGCGAAGGCGAAGATAACACCGCATGGCATTTGCTCAACGAGTGGCGCTACATACGGGCGGTGCGTAGTCAGGATGAACTGTATGACCTGGGTTTTCAGATCGCCAAATCACAAACGGCTGATCTGACTAGGGAAAGTGAAGGAGCTGTGGATGAGAGTGTTGGTTTTGATCTCGACACATACCTGATTTTGGTGCGTTTTTTACTGAATCCAGACCTGAAGAAAAGTAACAATTTAAAGGTACGCGTACTTGATGCTGTGCCTGTCTAAACCGGTAAAATAATGACTACGGATGTTCTATCTGGTGAAGGCGATCGCCTACCTTCATCCGACAGAACATCAGCAGCGAACGTATTTACATCTGTGATTGCAGATAGTTTTGCAGCCCAATCTTGTCAATCAAGCCCAATTGCTTTTCCAGCCACCAAGTGTGATCCATCTCGGTATCATCTAGCAGTTTGAGTGGTTCTGGTTCTGGTTCTGGCTCTGGAAAAAATTGCGCTAATTCCAGCGGGATTAACTTGGGCGGCTCGATAGGCTCAGGCTTTTCAGCAGACAGCGGAAAGTATAGCCAAATCAACAAACCATGGACCAAACCAGACAACAAGAAGCCTAATGCCTTATTCATCAACCAGCTTCCTGCTCAGCCTGAATTGAAAGGTTCGTAAACTGCTTTGACTTCAGCGCATCCAACAACGTAATGAAGTGATCAAACACAGCCGCTTTATCAATTCGCAACACAATTAACTGATCCTTAGACAGCACATCTAAACGAGCATCCAGTCTATCGATCTGGATTTTCTCATCAGCAATAAACAACTCATTATCAGCGTTAATAGCGATTTGTAGTGGAGTCACATCACGAGGTGCATCACTCACCTGCCCCGCCTTTGGCAAGTTCACCTCAATCAAACCACTCGATACAAAGCTAGCAGTGGTCAACACAATCGCCAGCAATACCAACATAATATCAATAAAGGGAATCATGTTGATCTGATCAAAGCGCTTCATGGTGATGCCCAATCTCTTTTTGCATGGCTCGCCAGTCAGCGGTCAACACATCCACCCGACGCATCAATCCGTTGTAAAACAAAATCGCTGGGATCGCGACCAGCAAACCCGCCGCTGTTGCCTTGAGTGCCATCGCCAAACCAACCATGATTTTATTGACATCGATATTGCCATCCCCCATAGCATGGAAGGTCAGCAAGATACCAATCACCGTGCCTAGCAGGCCAATGTAAGGAGCGTTTGAAGCGACACTTGAGATAATCGTCAGGTTATTGGTTAAGTCACTTTGCAACAGCTCAACATGCTTAAATTGACTTAAGCGTACTCGTTTGTAATAGAAATACCGTTCAAGACTGAACGCGAGCATTAGAAAACTCATTACCCCCAACACACCCAGTACCATGTGATCCAGGTGCTTGGTTAAGAAAACCATCCAATCCATGCTTAATTACCATCAATAAACAACAAAGACCCGGGCTATCGATGATTACTTACATAGTGGCTAGGGGAGTATAATCACTTAAATGATAATCAATATCATTTGCATTTACAATATGAAATTCATTATGCCAACCGTAAAAAGTTTAATGGCGAGATTTGGGATAAAACAACCAGAAGGAGAACTTGCGATAAGAACACGCAATGAGGCCAATGAAGATAGAGTGGGAGACGAACTAAAATTGGCAACCTGTAGTTCACAGGCTGCCAACACGTATACTTGACGGTATAACGATTTACTTCACAATTTCCAGTAACTCTACGTCAAATAGCAAGGTAGTATCCGGGCCAATTTTTGCACCACTGCCACGCTTACCATAAGCAAGTTCAGATGGAATCGCCAACTGGAACTTATCACCCACATTCATTAGCTGTAGCGCTTCAATCCAGCCCTTAATCACACCCGTCACAGGGAAAGTTGCTGGTTGGCCGCGCTTGTAAGAGCTATCAAACTCAGTACCGTCGATTAATGTTCCTTTGTAGTGAACTTTTACCTTGTCAGTCGCCTTTGGAATCTCACCGGTACCAGCCGTGATTTCTTTGTACTGAAGGCCTGTTTTAGTAACGACAACGCCCTCTTTCTTGGCATTCGCTTCCAGATATTCCTTACCAGCTTTAATATTTTTGGCCGATAGCTCCGCTGCTTTCTTAGCTTGTTTCTCAGCACTTAGCTTTCTGATTTCTGCAATGGTCTTGCGCTTTTCATCATCAGAAAGCGATTGTTCTTTGTCATTCATCACTTCATCAAATGCCAGCTTCATGGCATCGAAGTCCATCTTAATATCGTCACGCTTAAATTGTGCCGCAATGTTGGCACCCATGATGTAACTCAAACGTTGGTCGAGTGTTTCTAAAGGTGTCGCCATAGCCGTTGAAAGCACAGTTGATACAGCCAGAGCAGACGCGAGAGGGATCAGTTTCATTCGGATTTCCTTAGTTTACTTAATTTACTTAATTATTGTAGCGGGCAATTACATACCAGCTTTTATCATTCGGGCGCTATTATAAGGCAAAAACTGACGCATGATAGCGTCTACTAAATTATCATTTTTTAACATGACAAAACCACTCGCTAGTCTTTACACGCACTTCCGTATAGCCAGTCTATAGGCAACATAGCAATCACTTCGCTTAGCATACATTGTGAAATATTAATAAATTGCTTGCCAATATAAATGCGAATCAATATCATTCGCAAAAATTACCGCATCAGATAGCCACTTGCCATAGCCATAGATGTTTTCTTCTTGTACACACTTAGGAGTCCACAGCTGTGAGCAAATCAAACTGCGAGCATACTCGTAACAATCATCCTGTCAGTACCTTACAACTGACCTCCGCGGCATTAGTCGCCGTCGCCTCGTTTTCCTCAATCGCTCATGCAACAGAGGAAGTCATCACACTTGAAACGGTAACTGTCGCCGGGAACAAACAAGTAGCGGGCACCAACCCTAACGCCGACCCGGACGCTCCATACAAAATCGACACCTCAGGCAATCCTAAATTTACTCAACCATTACTGGATACAGCAAAAAGCATCTACATCATCGGTAAGGAACAGCTGGAAGACGGCAAAGTCACAGCGCTGAAATCACTAATGGCAACGCAACCCGGAATTACTCTTGGTACCGGTGAAGGCGGCAATGCTTACGGTGACCGCTTTATTATTCGTGGCTTTGAAGCACGTGGTGATGTCTTTATGGATGGCATGCGTGACCCCGGCTCAACCAATCGTGAGGTGTTTAATACCGAACAAGTTGAAATTGCCAAAGGTGCCAGCTCAACCTTTGCAGGACGTGGTACAACCGGTGGTGCGGTCAACAGCGTGAGCAAGAAGCCACAAGAAGAAGACTTCGCGAAATTCTCGCTAACCGTCGGTGAGGACGACAAACGCCTTACCGTTGATGGAAACAAAGTCATCAATGATCGTGTTACTGTGCGCGCCAACGTTTTGCTGCAAGACTCAGATGTTGCTGGTCGTAATGAGGTCTATGACAAGCGAGCGGGTATTGCACTAGGTGTGGGCTACAAAGCGACAGAGAGAAGTGATCTGTTAGTTGAGTATTACCACCTACGTACAGAGAGTCTGCCAGACTTTGGTGTGCCATGGGACTCTGATGCTGGTAAACCAGCGGATGTAGGTTCTAACTGGTACGGCATCCGTAATCGTGACTTTCAGGAAACCGGAGCGGACATCTTTACCGCAACACTTAGTACTGACTTCACTGATCAGACACGTCTGACCACAAAATTACGTACCGGTAAAACGACCAATGATTATGCGGTTGTCGCCCCTCAGGCACGTGATGGCGTGATCTCTGCAACTAACCCTAAAACAGCGGCTTACACGAATAAATTCGCTGGTATAAACAGCCAGCTAACTCATGAGCGCCACATTGGTAATCATGAACACACCTTCTCGATTGGCTTTGAAGTCAGCAAGGAAGAGGTCCGTAAAGCAGGCTATGACATAGTCGGTGACACAAGTGGTTGTACTGCCCTCGATGTTTACAACCCTGATATTTATCAAACCGGCTGCGGTAGCTTGAGTAAAAACAATAGTGGAGCATTGACTGAAGTACAAACTGCTGCCCTATATGCGATGGATACCATCAAGTTTAATGAAAAATTCCAGGCGTTTGGTGGCATACGTTATGACTACTATGACATCTCAAAAAACAGTGATGTAAATGAGTATGACGCGGCCAACGTTGCCTCGTTAGACACCGACTTCCTCAACGGTCACTTAGGGCTCACTTACAAGCCACGTGACAATGGCAGCATTTATGCCACGGTTAGCTCCTCATCTAATGTTCCGGGGGAACTGCTGGACGCCGGCGCCGCAGCCTATGGTGGATTAACGGATACCACTGCGGCATTTACCAAACCTGAAGAAAACCTCAATTTCGAAATTGGAACCAAGTGGAATCTGGCGAATGACAATCTTGCGCTAACGGCTGCTATCTTCCAGATCGATAAGAAAAACCAACTTGAAACTAGCGGTGGCCGTGGATCACCAGCGGTGACCACTCAGACGGGCGAAGCACGTGTCAAAGGTGCGGAGTTCAGTGTGTCAGGAAAAGCCACACCAAAGCTTACTCTAACCGCAGGTGCTGCATATCTGGACACCGAAGTCATAGACTCTGCTGATGCATCCACTATCGGCTTGAAGCTCGCCAATGTCGCAAGTAAGAGTGCATTTGTGCAAGCCAAGTATGCCGTCACCCCACTTTTTGCAGTGGGTGGATCAATCACTCATACCGGTGAAATTCACGGCGGAACATTCGCCGCAACAACAGGCAACACCTTAGCGTCGACTAACCGTCTGGACTTGATGGCGGAGTACAAAGTCAATAAATCACTCAGTCTGCAAGCGAATGTGATCAACGCAACGGATGAAGACCTCTACGATTCATTCTACCGAAGTGGAAGTCCGTTTGTGTTTACCGGAGCAGGCCGCTCTGCCAGTTTGACAATGAACTACGACTTCTAACCACAGCAAGCCTGTTTTACCGGTGTGATACTTCCCCTCTCACGCCGGTAAATCAGGCCTTTTATTTACAAGCATGAGGCCAACCCCAATGCTCATTCATCTAACTAAAGTACTAAACGCCGAACAGGTCAAATTTGCACGCCAACATTTGGATGATGCTGACTGGACGGATGGCAAGGTTACTGCTGGTGAACAATCAGCCACCGTTAAGCACAACACCCAACTCCCTGAGTCTTCAGAAACCGCACAACAGCTTGGGAACATGATTTTAGATGCATTGGCACAGAATACTCAGTTCATCTCATCTGCCTTGCCTGCCAAAATATTTCCCCCGTTGTTTAATTGTTATGAAAATGGCGGCCACTTCGGCACGCATATTGATAACGCGATCCGCATCGTGCCTAACAGTGTGGTTCGCGTTCGTACGGATCTGTCGGCGACACTATTTTTCAGCGAACCTGATGAATACGATGGTGGTGAGCTTGAAATCGATGATATCTACGGCAAGCAATCGATCAAACTTGCTGCTGGTGACATGGTGCTTTACCCCTCAACAAGCTACCACCAAGTGAACCCTGTCACGCGTGGTAAACGTGTCAGTTCTTTCTTCTGGATGCAAAGCATGGTGCGTGATGATGCGCAGCGTGACCTGCTGTATCAAATGGACAAGAGCATTCAGTCCATCGCCTCACAACAAGGCATGCAAGACCACGATGTAGTTCGCCTGACGGGTGTTTATCACAACCTGATTCGCCGCTGGGCTGATACCTGATTTCAACCATAAGGAGTTAAATTATGTCTAAACTATTACTCATATTTTTACTGTCAGTGAGCAGCTCTGTATTTGCTGACACTGTGAATATTTATTCCTCCCGTCAATCCCAATTAATTAAGCCTTTGCTGGATGCTTTTCAGGCAGATACTGGTATTAAAGTAAATCTGGTCACTGGTAAAGATGATGTGCTCATTAAGCGCCTGCAGGCAGAGGGTCAGAATAGCCCGGCGGATTTATTGATGACTGCAGACGCAGGTCGTCTGTACCGCGCCAAAAGCCTGGGCTTATTACAACCGATCAACTCACCCTCATTGTTCAGGATGATTCCGGCTAATTTACGTGATCCGGGCAATACTTGGTTTGGCCTCACCTATCGTGCACGAGTTATTTTTTATGCCAAGGGACGTGTGAACCCTCAGCAGTTATCGACTTACGAAGCATTGGCTCAGCCGCAATGGCGAGGTCGTGTCTGTGTGCGTTCATCCGGCAGTATTTACAATCAATCATTAACCGCCTCCATGATCGCGAGCATTGGTTTACCAAAAACGCAGCAGTGGGCTAATGGTCTGGTTAAAAACTTTGCTCAAAACCCTGTCGGTGGTGACCGGGACCAGATTAAAGCACTGGCCTCCGGACGCTGCGATGTGGCTATTGCCAATAGTTATTACTACGCTCAAATGCTGTTCGGTGGCGACCGGGCGCAGCAGGCAGCAGCCAATCAAGCGGCTCTGTTTTGGCCTAACCAAGCTGACCGCGGCGCGCATATCAATATCAGTGGTGCAGGCGTGACACGCTCAGCCAAGCACAAAGACAATGCAATTCGCTTGCTAAATTATCTGCTTAAAGATGACGCACAGCGTTGGTATGCCACGGTGAATGGTGAATACCCTGTAAAAGCAGGTATACCCGCTGACCCGCGTTTACAAGCTTGGGGGAAATTTAAAAGTGACTCTTTAAATCTCATGGCACTCGGTCGCTTCAACGCTGAGGCTAGTAAATTGATGGATAAAGCCGGTTGGCGATAACCTTATCCCGGTCTTATCTTGGCCTTGGAGCATTTCATCAAAAATTAATAAGAATGATTTGCATTACTAAATAATTCTGCTATCTTCCTGCAAATGAGAACACTTCCTATTAACACAAAGAGCAACACTGAGATGACTGAATCACAGCTTCCCTTTATTGATCTGAAAACCATTATGGCCAATGGTAAAAGGGTGATCCTAAAACATGGTGAAAAGCCTTATCTGCTCAGTATTACACGACGCGGAAAACTAATTTTGACCGCAGCAGATGACTGTAAAGGCTCAACACCTAGTCAGGCTACCTGAAATCAATCACAACTTACCTCATTAAGGCCCTAGCCAACATCAATTAGTTGAGTCAGCCATGTCGCCTTCTTTTAAACGATCAAACTAGTCAGCCAATAACTTATGAATAAACTAAATACCCTCGTTTCGAAAGTCGCACTAGCAGGCGCTCTACAGCTTACCGTTGCAGGTGCGCTAATCATGAATAGCGCTACTGTCAGTGCTGATGATATCAGCCCGAAAGCCACCATGAATACTTACGTCAACATTGCTCATGCCGCATTTTCTGACTCTTTGAGCACCGCTAAAAATCTTAAAGTTGCGGTAGATGCCTTGGTCAATACTCCTTCAGAAGAGACACTAACAGCGGCTAAACAAGCTTGGTTGGCAGCACGTGTTCCTTATGGTCAGACTGAAGTATTTCGTTTTGCCAATCCAAACGTGGATGACTGGGAAGGTAAAGTCAATGCATGGCCATTGGACGAGGGTCTGATCGATTACGTGGACACCAGCTACGAGCACGAAGACGGTAACAAGTTTGGTCAGGCGAATATCATTTCGGGCAAAGAGCCAATCAATATAGAACTGTTAGAGTCGTATCACGAAAAAGGCGGTTCTGAAGCTAATGTTGCAACGGGCTATCACGCGATTGAGTTTTTGCTGTGGGGTCAGGACTTAAATAAAAATGCCAACGATGCGGGGACTCGCCCTTTTACGGACTATGCTAAAGGCGATGACTGCACCAATGGTAATTGTGACCGTCGCGGCCAATACCTGACAGTAGCAACGGATCTGCTGATTAAAGATCTGGAAGAAATTGTTGCAGACTGGGCACCAGAGTCAGACAACTATCGTAAGACTTTCCTTTCGTTAGATGAGAACGAAGCGGTTCGTAGAATGCTATTCGGCATGGGTAGCCTGAGTTTAGGAGAGTTGGCGGGTGAGCGCATCAACGTTGCACTATTAGCACACTCTCAGGAAGATGAGCACTCTTGCTTCAGTGACAATACACACATCGATATCGCAGAGAATGCCCGTGGTATTCAGAATGTATTTCGAGGTGAATACAAGCGCCCGAACGGAGACGTCGTTAAAGGCGTGAGCCTGGCTGAGTTGGTTGCGGCCAAAGATACAAAGCTAAGCGAATCACTGACGGCTAAGCTAAATACATCACAAAGCACTGCCGCTGCCGTGGTAGAAGCCGCTGAAACCGGTGAGCATTTTGATCAGCAAATTCTGCCTGATAACGCAGCGGGTAACGCACGTATTCAGGCAGTAATCGATGCGCTTCGTTCACAAACCGCTGATATCGAAACCAGTGCCGGCGTACTGGGTATTGATAATCTAAACTCTGAAACCAACGACTCTTTTGGTGAATCATAGACAATGAATAAGACACTACTAGCCACCGCATTAGGAGCTTGTCTCCTACCCGCACTAGCCAATGGTGAAGCCGAACAAACGAAGACCAATATCAAGTCTGGCGGCGCGACAACGGTTTATGACACGAGTCGTAATGCCTTTTCATTACCGGCAAAAAACTTAAGCATTCTCCGACGGGATAATTTCTTTATCGGAAATGCTTTTTTCAAGCAGCCCTGGGTTCCGACACCAGCCTCCACTAAGGCACGGGATGGACTCGGGCCACTGTTTAATACCAATACCTGCCAGAGCTGTCATGTTAAAGACGGTCGCGGGCACCCTCCACTTGAAGAGGGAGATGATTTTTTATCTACTTTGATACGCCTGAGTATTCCGGCCACCAGTGACGAGCATCAGGCTTTATTAAAGACCCAAGGGGCGGTTGCAGAGCCAAACTATGGCGACCAGTTGCAACCGAAAGCCAACCCCGGTATCAAGCCTGAAGCAAGACCTCGTTTCACGTATGAAACCATTAATGGCCAATATAAAGATGGCTCGACTTATCAGCTGATCAAACCAACATTACATTTGGATAATCCCGCCTACGGTGATTTTCACCCTGATCTGATGACCTCGGCACGTGTTGCCCCGGTGATGATTGGTTTGGGACTTATCGATGCTATCGCAGAAGCCGACATTCTCGCCAATGCTGATCCGGATGATAAAGATGGTGACGGCATTTCTGGCCGAGCCAACTATGTGTGGGACATTGAAAAACAAAAAACAGTCTTAGGACGTTTTGGTCTGAAGGCCAATCAACCCAATATTGCTCAGCAAGTAAAAAGCGCGTTTCATGGTGACATGGGGCTGACTTCCAGCATGCATAAACAGCAAGGCTGCACTGCTGTTCAAACGGACTGCCAAAAGGCGGTTCACGGTGGTACTCCCGAAGTTGAAGACAAGGTGATGGACAAAGTAGTCTTCTACTCTTCAACACTTGGCGTTCCTGCCAGACGGAATGCGACGAATCCTGAAGTGATTAAAGGTGAGCAACTGTTCACTGCAGCTAATTGCAACAGCTGCCATCAGGTGAGTTTTAAAACGGCAGACTACCCTGCCATCAAAGAATTATCCAAGCAAACCATCATGCCCTACAGTGATTTATTACTGCACGATATGGGTGAAGGCTTGGCAGATGGCCGTCCGGACTTTTTGGCGACCGGACGCGAGTGGCGCACACCGCCACTGTGGGGCATCGGTTTAGTCGAAACAGTGAATCAACATACCCGCTTTTTACATGATGGTCGTGCGCGTAATTTAAGCGAAGCAATTTTGTGGCACGGTGGCGAAGCTGAAGCGTCTAAACAGGCCTTTGTTGACATGAGCAAAGCAGACAGAGATGCATTGATTGCGTTTTTGAATTCACTTTAAGGGATCACCATGAAATTATCGAGATTACTGATCTACTCTGCAGTAGCTGGTGCTATCTATGCAACACCTCTGCTAGCTGATGACACAGAAACTGCCACAACCACACAAGTCGGGTCTGAGTTAACAACGACACTCGCGACAACTGAGCTCAGCTTACAACCGCTACTGCAGCGGATCAGTCAGCAGGCAATCTTGCCGATGTACAAACAAGCTGACGAACAAGCCACTGCCTTACACCGTCAGGTTATCGCCTTTTGTAACAACACTGATCTGGCCAACTTAACGGCGACGCGGAAACAATGGGCAGATGCAATCAATGCCTGGCAGGTAACAGAGGTGGCTTTATTTGGGCCTGCACTCAGCCAACAACGTGATCTGCACATTTACTTCCGTCCGGTCAAGAAACGGGTCATAAAAAAACTACTGACTCAGGACAATGACATCAGCATGGATAACCTGGCATTCGCTGGCGTTGGCGCACAAGGGTTTGCAACGCTGGAATACTTGTTGTTTGACCGCGACAAAACAGATGATGACATCCTCAAACAATTCCTTGGCAACGATAGTCGTTATTGTCAGCATTTATTAGCCAGCAGCGCGATGTTGCAGCGTGATATTTCATCGATTTATCGCGAGTGGCAAGGCAGTTATGCAGACGCACTGGCTAAACCGGGACAAGGTGAAAACCCTGTCTTTGCAAACAGCACACAAGCATTGGAAATGGCACTGGGCAAGCTGGATCAATCAGCAGAAGCGGTCATCAACAAATTACGAAATCCACTCGCTAAAGCCGCGCAACTCTCTGGAAAAGATGCAGCGCGGGACAACACCAACGCTTACAAACTCGAGGCATGGCGCAGCGGTCACTCTCTGGCCAATATTCGCGCTAATATTCAAGGTATTGAACTGGTATTAAAGCAAGGTGGCATTTTGGATTGGCTTAGGCAACACAATGAAGCTGAGCTGGCTAAGCAATTGGAACAACAGCTAATTGCCATTCGTGACATTGAATTTCCAAGTACGGACTTGTTTGCACAGATTGAAGCAAAAGATCTGGCAGCAGCTGATGCTTTGTTTGATGAAACGCTGGCATTGTCAAAACTGATTCACGATACCGCGCCAAAGCTCGGTGTGCAGTTAGGTTTTAATGATAGCGATGGCGACTAGAGGACTGCAGGGCAAGCGTAGTAAAAGGTGATCAATATGCAACGTCGCGACTTTTTAAAATTCAGCGCATCCTTACTGGCAACGGGCTTGAGTCATCAGGCACTGGCCAACCCTGCTGATAGCTTCCGAGTGTATTCGGCGAGTGATAGCGGTCAGCGCTTAAATCGCCTCAGTATTTGGGAGTCTACCAGCAATACAGCGCAGCACTACCCTATTCCCTTTCGTGCCCATGACATCCTGCCCTTCGCTGATCAACAGCGGGTTTTAGCGTTTGGTCGTCGTCCTGAAATGCAGTGTGTATTGGTCGATACCACAGGCAATGCTGATGGTCGCTTAATCGATGCTGCTGAGGGCCGACATTTTTATGGTCATGGTTGTTTTTCAGCAGACAACTCGACGCTATTCACCACAGAAAATGAGTACGATGAGGCTCGCGGTGTGATTGGTATACGCGACGCCACTTCGCTTGAGATCATCGGAGAATATGACACCTATGGCGTTGGACCGCATGATATTCACCTCATGCCAGATGGTAAAACACTGGTGGTTGCCAACGGCGGCATTGAAACGCATCCCGACTATGGGCGTCGCAAACTCAATATCGAGACGATGCAGCCGTCATTGGTTTACATTGATGTCGCAAGCGGTAAGAAGCTTGATGAATTCCGACTAAGTGATCATAAGTTGAGTATTCGTCATTTGGTAGTGAGTAAACGGGGGGATGTTGGGATAGCAACGCAATATCAAGGCGATACCTACCGCGAGCAACCGCACACGCTGGTGGCTTGGCAACCCTATGGTAAGGCACTGCAAGAAATCGCTATACCAGCACCACTTACGCAATCCATTCGTGGCTATATGGCAGACATTGCGTTTGATGAGCAGAATCAGGTTCTTGCGGTCACCGCACCCCGTGGAAATCGCCTGACACTATGGGATATAGAAGCGTCAAAACTGATACAGGAAGTTGAACTAAGCGAACCGAGTGGCGTTCAGTATTTAGCCGGGAAACAGCAGTTTATTGTTTCGGCGGCTAAGGGAGACTTGACGGCAGTTCATTTGCAGCATGGTCGCGTTACAACACAAACGCTTTTCACGGATGCAGATACCGCCTGGGATAATCATCTGGTCATTGCTTAACACATTACATGACGGTCGGTGCCAATAACAATCAGCACCACTTTGAAGCAATCTTGCCATCAATTCCGCCACCGTCGTGCATCTTTCCATCAGGTGTCTACAGTCTTATCGGCACACCTAAAACCTAAGCTATTGTTATCAAACAAATATCATCATCTGGCACGGTGATTGCTAAGTAATTAGTGATACTGGTAATAACCCAAAAATAAATAGCCAAAGGAAAATGCGATGACATCACCGATGACACACCACTTGCGACCCAAATATGAAAGCGCGACCCCTGACACCAATGTCAGTCACTATCTGTTTATAGCAGAAGAAGCCGCATTACCGCTCCTCAAACCACTATTCAATGATATTGATTTGACGCTGAGAAAGTCGCTGGTCGTCACCGATCTGGATATCTCACCGGTCACCACAGCAGCTTATGAGCTAATCCCCCGCAGCAAAACCATTAGCTACACAGATGCTTTTATACTGGCAAATTCAAAGAATGTAGCCGTCTACATCGCCGGCACAGAAAGCTTTTTATGGTCAGTTCACCAAAGAGTATTAAAGGCTGGCATAGAGAAAAGCAAAATACACCTGCTGGAACCAATCTCAGACCTTCGCCGAATTATCTGCACGCACTGTTTCACCATTATGGATAATATCAGCGATATCCTCGTCACCTGCTCTGGTTGCCAGCGTCAGCTTGAAGTTCAGGATCAGTTTTCTGAAATGCATGGTGCATATGCGGCTTCTGGTATACGACTCAGCAACAAACCGCAGAAGACGATTAAAACCATTACCCCCAAGAAACAGCTGTTTTAAAGCGTGATGTCCCGGTTTATTTGAATGGCTTGTGTACGTCGAACCTACGCTTGTGTAGCGCGCCTGACTAAGGCTTCCATGCCTAGCACATAACCATCGACACCTAAGCCAACGATAATACCGGCAGCCGCAGGAGAGATGTAGGAGTGATGACGGAATGATTCGCGTGCGTGCACATTCGAAATATGCACTTCAATCACCGGGACATCCGTGCCTTTAATTGCATCATGCAGTGCCACCGACGTATGCGTGTAAGCACCGGCATTAAACACAATCCCTAAAACACTCCCATCCAGAACACCTTCACGTGCCTTGTGAATCGCATCAATCAATTCGCCTTCATGATTACTCTGCAGGCAATCAACACTCACCCCCAAACGCTCGCCTGCTGCACGACACATATCCTCCACGTCCGCCAGTGTTTGATTACCGTACTGGGTCGGCTCACGAATGCCCAATAAATTCAGGTTTGGGCCATTGAGAATAAGAATAGATTTCATGATCACTCCAAGTG
Source organism: Leucothrix pacifica (assembly GCF_003172875.1). Taxonomy (GTDB): domain Bacteria; phylum Pseudomonadota; class Gammaproteobacteria; order Thiotrichales; family Thiotrichaceae; genus Leucothrix; species Leucothrix pacifica. Next base: position 15,561 of record NZ_QGKM01000083.1, read on the forward strand.
GACTGTTAGGATACGGTGGTTAATGAAAACGGCTTGCGCTAAACGGGGTTAAATCGATATCAGTTGTGTCTCCACTCATTGCCTGAGCGATGAGCTTACCGGTAATCGGGCCGGAGTTCAGACCCAAGTGGCCATGACCAAATGCCAACCAAAGATCAGGATGATGCGCTGCGGGGCCAATAATGGGTTTAGAGTCCGGCAAACTCGGTCTGGAACCACACCACGGCTCGGCACCTGCGGCGTCGTCTAAAGCAATCGCCTCGACAATCCGCTCTGCTACCAATTCAATCTGTGCGTGGTTTGCTTCAGCATCGCGCTGGTTAAGCTCAACACCACAAGTCACCCGCAGACCATTTTCCATGGGCGTCATTACATAGGCGCCATCGACATCATAGACCGAGCGAGACAGTGTGGCACCGTCACTTAGTTGCAAGTTCAGATGATATCCACGCTCAAAAGACAACGGAATCTTATAACCTAACGGTTCGAGTATTTCACGCGACCACGGCCCCATGGCGACAACCACGGCATCGGTCTGGATCACCTCATCAACACACTGCACCAGATACCCCTCATCCGCCTCAGTAATTGCCTGAATTTTTTGTTGATGAAACTGACCTCCGGCATTGATGAAGTAGTTGGCATACTCACGCAGCAAGGCCGCAGGGTTATTTACCGAGCCACCGCTCTTTAACCACAAACCACTGGCAAAGATAGGACGCAAACTGGGTTCTAGCTCGCGTAGTTCATTTACATCTAACTCGGTGAAATCAACCTCATGTAAAGCCAGAGTACGACAACTAAAATCGAGTGCTAGATTGGGATAATCTTCGCGGAAAACCTGAAGCCAGCCTGTCTCAGAGTAACGGTTCGCGTTACCGGCCAACTTCATAAAATATTGATGTTCTTCAGCGGCGATCGATAGCAAGCTCTGCAGGTCAGAGGCATTTTGAGTCGCGTACCTTTCCCAACCTTGTTGAAGAAATTTGATCATCCATGAATAACTGCGAAGGCAGTGCATCACATTGTAACGGACAGCGGGATGCAGATTACTCAGGTAAGCCGGTAAAGACTTGAACATATCCGGGTTATTTAAGGGGATAATTGAGCCATCCGTAATGACTCCTGCATTACCAAAGGAGGTCTCACTTGCTGGCTCTTTTGCATCAATTAAGGTTACCTTCCAACCTTTTAATAACAAATGAAGCGCCGTTGAAATACCAACAGAGCCAGCCCCCAATACGCAAACCCGTTTTTGCATGTTAATCCTGCTGTAGTTTTTCCGCTATCCAAATAGTGTGTTGTCGATTGCCCTTTTCACTCGCCGGTACCGTCATTTGCTCGACCATAAATCCGGCACGTACTAATTTACCCTTTAGTGTATCGCTAGGCAATGGCGCCCAGATGGCTAACACGCCCATTGGCTCCAATGCCTCAAAACACGCACTCAAACCGGCAAAGGTATAGAGCCAATCATTCTCTTTGAACAATAAATCTTCCGGTCCGTTATCAGTGTCCAGTAAGATTGCATCATAGCGGCCTTTTTTGGAGCGAAGCACTCGGGCAATGTCCAGCTCATTCAATGTGACCCGTTCATCCTTGACCGGAAATCCCATTGCTTCGCCGAGTACACCTTCCTGATGCCACTCCCTCACTTCAGGCAACCACTCCGTCACCTCGATACTGGCCTGCAAGTTAAACTGTTTAAGGCATTCAACCAGTGTATACCCCAGGCCCAGTCCGCCTATTAACACTTTAGGTTGGCGGCGTTTACTCAGGATTTTGGCAGGAATTTGGGCTAAAGATTGTCGGGAGGGAGCAGACTCTGAACTCATCCAGCTGGCTGACTGTGCTGAGTCTGTTGTTAAGCGAAATGATTTTCCAAGTGAAAAAAGGTGCAACTTACCTTGTTGGCGGGGCAACTCAGCGGAGCCAAGTAACTTTGCTTCATCCATGTTCGCAGTATCCGCATAAAAAAAGGGGTTAGCATATCACGCTAGTAGCCCTGTATGCACTCAGTCGGAGCGTTCGAATATTATTCATAAACCAGTACGCCATTCAGATAAATATCCAACAAGGCTGCACCGTCACGTGGCAAATTAATATGACCACACGGCTCAAGATGATGATGAATCATTCCGAATAAGAAACTGAGCAAGCCACTCGCCAAGGTGCGATCACTTAACTCACTCCTTACCCCACCCATCTGACGTACTTGTTTAAAGGCAGACGTCAGTCCATCCACATAGTCCTGTTGCTTTTGCATGAGAAATTCATTCAGAGGAGTTTGCACATCGCTAAATTCCACACAATGCATCAGGATACGCAATGAGCGACTGTAAGCGGGATCATCAAGCACTTGCCTTAGTACAGAATGTGCGACCTCATGAAAGCCAGCAGCGGTTCCCGCGTCACCTAAATTCTTCAGCGCCGTCATAAAGTCCTTATGCACCGCACCTGCGCCTTCCTCCCACAATGCCATGATAATGGCGTACTTATTTTCGAAGTGCCAATACACTGCACCACGTGTCATACCTGCGTGCTGCGCAATTTCATTTAGTGTCGTCGTCGCAACGCCCTTCTCCAAAAACAAGGTGGAAGCAGATGCTAATAGCTTGCGATAGGTCTCTTGCTTTTCTTCTGCGTTTTTACGTGCCATCCGTCGGATCACTCACTCTGGTTTCACTTAAATTGTTTAACGGACTGTTACTTGATCGGACGTTACTAGACCAAGAAATATCTTCCCAATTATCATTATACCAAATCATACTAGATAACATACATACACGTATGTATAATCTCCTGAATGATGGTTAATACTTCTCTTAGAGCAATACTAATGAATGCACAGACTCCACTTTATCGACTATTAATGGTGTTTCTCCTGATTCCCCTGCTACAAGCTTGCCAACTCGATAGCACAGCAGCGGAACAAACCGAAGCACCAGAAATAATCCGTCAGGCATTAGTCACTCAACCAATTCCTAATGCCGGCAGCAAGGTGCGTACCTTCCCTGCCATTGTCGAAGCCAGTGACCAAACTGATCTGGCATTTCGGGTAGCGGGACAATTAACCCAATTAACCGTGAAGTCCGGGCAGCAAGTCAAAAAAGGCCAATTACTGGCACAGCTGGATACCAATGACTTCAGAAACACACTCGTTGATCGTAAAGCAAAGCTGGACTTAGCAACGACTCAGTACCAACAAACCTACACCCTGTTTCAGAAAAAATATGCCTCAAAAGCTGAGCTGGATCAGTACCGTGCCAGCCTGAGAAGTGCCGAAGCCAGCGTCAAACAAGCCAATGACAATCTGCGTTACACCGCATTACGCGCACCCTTCAGTGGTGTCGTTTCTCATGTCAGTGTTGAGAATTTTCAGTTCATACAACCACAACAAACCATCGTTCAAATTCAGCGTAGTGGCGATGTCGGTATCCGCTTTGATGTCCCTGAATCCGTGTTTACCCAGTTGCGTAAAATAGACAACTACCGCAGCCTGTGCGGTACCGTCAGTTTTGGTACCGGCACTGACAGCTATCAAGCCTGTTATAAAGAACACGACCTAGTACCGGATACATTAACCCGTACCTATCCGGTGCTGTTTAGCCTGCAAAACCCTGAGCAAATCACCGTATTAGCGGGGATGAGCGCGACTATTTCGATTGATCTTTCCAAGATCAGTAAGAGCATTAGCAACAATATTATGCTCATTCCTGTGGAATCCGTGTTTGACCAAAATGATCAACGCTATGTATGGCGCTTAAACGAAGACCTGACACTGCACAAACACCCCGTCACCACATCGGGCATTAGCAACAATATGATCATGGTTAGTCAGGGCTTAACCCCTGCAGATCGCATTATTGCCGCAGGTGTCAGTCACCTGAGAGAAGGGCAGAAAATCCGGATTTACCAAAAAGAACGCGGCCTCTGACGGAGTATCAACATGAACGTTGCAGAAAGCGCTATCCGTCAAAAAACGGTTAGCTGGATGGTTGTTGTGCTGCTGATTATTGGTGGCTATATCTCGTTTCAGGGTTTAGGCCGACTGGAAGACCCCAACTTCACCATTAAACAAGCGGTTGTCGTCACACAATACCCCGGTGCCTCTGCACAAGAGGTTGAGGAGGAAGTGACCCTACCGATTGAAAATGCACTTCAGCAACTCCCCTATCTGGACAATGTCACCTCCACCACCATGGGCGGTTTGTCGCAGATTATGGTAGAGATGAAAAGTACCTACCGCAAAGATGATCTGGCGCAGATTTGGGATGAGATGCGCCGCAAGATTCGGGATCTGGAAGGCAACCTCCCTCCCGGTGTTGTCTCACCGATTATCAATGACGACTTCGGCGATGTGTACGGCTACTTCATGGCTGTGACCGGCGAAGGCTATGCCTATAACGATCTGGAAAACTATGTTGATTACCTGCGCCGTGAATTGGTGCTGGTAGACGGTGTCGGAAAAGTCAGTGTCGGCGGTACACGCTCGCGCCAACTCACCATCGAAATCAACCGCGCACAAATGAATGCACTGGGCTTATCTGCGACCAGTTTGCAATCCCTGCTCAGCACACAAAGTCTGGTGACCAATGCAGGTAATATTCGCGTCGGCACCGAATATATCCGCATCAAACCGACGGGCACGGTTTCCAATATCAATGATATTCGTAACCTAGTGGTCGGGCGTAATGGCAATCAGCTGGTTTATCTCACAGATATCGCAGAGTTAAAACTCGACTACCGTGAGCCTGCCAGTCACATCTATCACTTCAATGGCCAAAATGCGTTAACCCTTGGTATCTCTTTTTCCTCTGGCGTGAATGTGGTGGAAGTGGGTAAAGCAGTTCGTGACCGCATGGATGAACTGGAATATATGCGTCCGGTTGGGATTGAAGTGGGCGTGATTTACGACCAGCCGAGTCGCGTCGAGGCGTCTGTGGCTGACTTCGTCGTGGGTCTCGCGCAGTCTATTGGTATTGTTATCGTGGTACTGCTGATCGCCATGGGGGTACGTCCCGGTATTCTCATGAGCTTTGTATTGCTACTAACCATTGCCGGCACTTTTATCGTGATGAATATAGCCGGTATTGAGCTGCACCGGATATCGCTCGGTGCCTTAATAATCGCGCTGGGAATGCTGGTGGATAATGCCATCGTGATTACCGAGGGGATAATGATTGGCCTGCATAATGGCCTGACCCGTATTCAGGCAGCCAATCGCATTGTTAAAAACACTACCTGGCCGTTGCTTGGCGCGACCATTATTGCCATCACCGCTTTCGCACCCATCGGCTTATCGCCCGATGCCAGTGGTGAATACACCGGCAGCCTGTTTTGGGTACTGCTGATTTCACTGTTTCTGAGTTGGATACTGGCGATCACCATCACACCTTTCCTCTGTTATCTGATGTTTAAAGAGGAAATTGGTAGCAAGCAAGATGAAGAAGACGTTGATCCGTATAAAGGTATTTTCTACCGTCTCTACCGGGGTCTTGTGCGTTTTTGTCTGCGGTTTCGCTGGTTGACCGTTGTCTTGATTATGGCCATGTTTGTTGGCTCAGTGATTGGCTTTGGTCAGGTGCGTCAGGCATTCTTCCCCGACAGTCCGCTACCGATGTTTATTGTGGATTACTGGCTACCCGAAGGGACTGACATTCGCGCTACTGAGGCCGATGCCAACAAGCTCGAAAACTACATTAAAGACATCGACAGCGTTGAGAACGTCACAACGACCATCGGCCGCGGTGCTGATCGTTTTATGCTCACTTATGCGGTTGAGTTTAACGCACCCAGCTATGCCCAGCTAATCATTAGCACCAAAACCTTTGATGACATCGCGCCGCTGATAAAACGACTGCGGCAATACACTCAGGATGAGTATCCCCAAGCCTTTGTGAAATTTGGACGCATGGCGATTGGCCCTGCCACCAAAGCAAAAATCGAAGCACGCTTTATTGGCCCTGACCCGAAAGTACTGCGTGATCTTGGCGAGCAAGGTCTGGCTATATTACGAAACGAGCCTGATGCCATCAATGTGCAACAAGACTGGCGTGAACGCAGCAAAGTAATCCGACCCGTGTTTAATGATGAAGAAGCGCGTCGTTTAGGCATTAGTAAATCGGACCTGGATAACGCCATCGCTTTGAATGTTAACGGCCTGAGTATCGGCTTGTATCGTGAAGGCTCAACGGTCCTGCCTATTGTGATTCGCTCACCAGAATCAGAGCGAGGTACGGTTGAACAGCTGCAAAATATTCAGGTGTTTAGTCCTGCCAAGCAGGCTTATGTAAGTATCGAACAAATCACCGACCGTATCGATGTAGTGTGGGAAGATCCTCTGATTAAACGCCGCGATCGCAAACGCACACTCTCCGTACTAGCAGGCCCAGATACCGACAGAGGGAGTAATCCGACCGAACTGCTTGGGAAAATTCGCCCTGCATTTGAAGCGATTCCTTTAGAGCCCGGCTACTCCTTACAATGGGGTGGTGAGTTTGAGGCGCAGCAAAAAGCCAATAAAGCCGTGTTTGCCTACGTGCCATTGGGTGCCTTGTTAATGGTGGTAATTACCGTCTTTATGTTTAACTCACTTCGCCAGACTTTGGTGATTTGGATTACGGTTCCGCTGGCGATCATTGGTGTGAGCACAGGCTTACTCGTGATGAATACTCCATTTAGCTTTACGGCAATGCTAGCGGTGCTGAGCCTGAGCGGTATGTTAATCAAAAACGGCATCGTATTGGTTGAGGAAATCAAACTGCTCAATGACGAAGAAGACATGCCCTGGATTCAGGCGATTGAGCAAGCCGCAGTGAGTCGTATGCGGCCGGTGACTATGGCAATGATCACCACGGTACTGGGTATGATTCCTTTGCTGCCGGATGTTTTCTTTAGGCCGATGGCAGTATCTATTATGTTTGGTTTGGGCTTCGCCACGGTGTTGACGCTGATTATGGTGCCTGTGTTATTTGCGCTGTTTTATCGGGTGAAATATCGCTCTCCGGCGCGGATTGCCAAGGATGAGGCGAAGGCGGAGAAGAAGCGTATTAAGGCTGAAGCTAAGATGGCAAAGAAATTGGCTAAACAAAGCTAATCGTTTTTTCGTGCTAAACTTGAGCTTCTAGTCACTTGCACTTTGACACATTATGAAACGACGTAAATTACCCATTGGTATTCAAAACTTCCACGAAATTCGGGTTAATGACTATTATTATGTGGACAAGACTGCTCTAGCAATGAATCTGCTAGATGAAGGAAAACATTACTTCCTCTCTCGCCCACGTCGTTTCGGAAAAAGTCTGTTTTTAGATACTCTTAAAGAGTTATTTGAAGCCAATGAACCACTTTTTCAGGGTTTAGCAATCTATGACCAATGGGACTGGTCGGTAAAATACCCTGTGCTGCGCTTCAGCTTCGGGAGTGGTAATTTTACTGATCCTGACTATTTACACCAAAACTTAATGGCACAACTGGACAAGCTTGAGGCTGAAGCAGTATCAGAGTCTGGCTATGAAACTTGTCCTGAACGCTTTCAGTATTTGATCCGTCACTTGCACCAACAAACTGGCCTACCTGTTGTCATCCTAATTGACGAGTATGACAAACCCATTCTAGACACCCTACAAGACCCTGAACTTGCCCGTAAAAACCGGGATTTCCTGCGCGGGTTTTACGGCACGATCAAAGACCACGATGCGCACATCCGGTTTACCTTTTTAACAGGTGTGAGTAAGTTCTCCAAAGTCAGCCTGTTTTCAGGCTTGAATAATTTAAAAGACATTACACTGGATCACCGCTATTCAACGCTTTGTGGTTACACGGATAACGACATCGATACTGTTTTTGAAGCTGAACTGGAAGGACTGAATCGTCAGGAAATCCGCGACTGGTACAATGGCTATAACTGGCTGGGCGATGGCGTTTATAATCCATTTGATATCCTGCAGCTATTTGATAACCGTGCATTTGAAAACTACTGGTTTGAAACTGGCACACCAACGTTTTTAGTGGACACGCTGCTTGAGCGTCAAGTAAAAACGCTGCAACTGGAAAATATGTTCAGTAGTAGCGCAATGTTATCCAGCTTTGATGTTGGGCAAATCGTGACTGAAGCACTACTCTTTCAAACTGGCTACCTGACGATTAAATCCACTGAGCGACTAGGCGACACAACCTTTTATACGCTGGGTTACCCCAACCGTGAGGTCTATAAAAGTCTAAATGAAAGCCTGTTGTCTGCAATGGTACAAAATCCATCTGAGCAGGCCATGCAAAGCGGTCGACTCTACAAAGCGTTATTGATTAATGACTTCGATGCGCTGAAAAACATCTTTCATGCATTCTTCGCCAGCATTCCTCACCACTGGTATACCAGCAATAATATTCAAAGTTTTGAAGGCTTCTATTCCAGCGTATTTTACTCTTACTTTGCCGCCTTGGGATTGGACGTAACCGTTGAAGACTGCACCAATCATGGACGCTTGGATATGACTCTGAAGTTCAATCAGCAAGTCTACTTATTTGAATTTAAAGTGGTGGAATTAACTCCTGAAGGCAAAGCCTTGCAACAGATTAAAGACAAGCAATATGCGGATAAATATCGTGATTTGGAGCAGCCGATTCATTTGATTGGCGTGGAGTTTAGCAAGGATGATCGCAACATTGTTGGGTTTGAAACGGAGCAGGTTTAAGCCCGCGTACAAGGATAGACTAACGAACTACCAGTAAATCCTAAATGGCATTTACACAGTTAGATTTACAGGCTCTATACAAGGCGGGATTTGGTAATTTGTTATAACTCATGAAACTCTGACCGAATCAAACCAAAACACTTCAGATCATGAAATCGATTTTTCCAGTAGCCGCTTTGCCGTCTCAAGCCTTCCTCTTTAAACCCAAGTCGACGAAGTACAGACTCTGACGCATCGTTACCGGGAACCGTATCAGCTTGAATTCGATTAAGTTCCCCACAAGATAGTTCTCCTGAAAAAGCGGCCTTGATTACTCGTCGAACCGCTTCAGTCATATAGCCCCTACCCCAAAACTCAGGCAGCAAATCGTAACCTATGACTGCACTTTTCATTGCAGGACTCCAGGCATTAAGCCCACAGGTTCCGATCAATTGATTGGTGTTTTTTAAACGAATAGCCCAGCGTATACCCTGTTTATTTTTATACCGAGTCTCAAAGGTGTTTAATATTTTTACTGCTTGAGACAGATCCGTAAATGCTTCCAGATCGTAGTATTCGACAACTAGGTCGTCAGAGAATAATTTAAATATAGCTTCAGCATCACTCTTATTTAACATCGTCAACTTTAAGCGTTGCGTGTCGAACTCCGGGAATTGCACTTTGTTCTCCTTGAAATCTGACAATGAATTAAGAAGATCTAAGATCTTTTTTAATATATCGCGAGTCTTATGTTTTTGTTTTCTAAGTAGTTAAAACCACTTTTCACGCAAAAACATAGCACTTTATTAGCACATAAAATAGTAAAATTACTCATTATTAATTATTCTACCACTCCAACTGAAAGCCCTGTCTTGAATAAGGCTATTGTGATACGGTTTTAACGGATAAATCTTCAAACCGTATCACAACACATAAGAGCTAAACACATGACGCCCCAAGAACTTGCCACCGCCGCCAGCGAAGCACTTCACAAGCAGGATTTTGCAGCCCAAATGCTAGGAATCACAATCGCCAGCACGACGCCCGGCAAGGCAGTGCTACAGATGAAGGTTCGGGAGGACATGAGTAATGGTCACGGGATTTGTCATGGCGGAATGATTTTCACACTCTGCGATACAGCCTTTGCGCATGCTTGTAACAATACCAATAAGAACACGGTGGCGTCCGGTTGCACAATTGATTTTTTAGCACCGGCTCGTTTGGATGATGTATTAACTGCAACAGCGCAAGAACGCTCTCGCAGTGGTCGCACGGGTGTCTATGATGTCGAAGTAAGGCTAGCTGATGACACGCTGATAGCAGTCTTTCGCGGTAAGTCCTACCAAATTAAAGGACAACTTATTGCTGATTAGCGTGCGATAGCTGTTCCCTCAGCATAGGTATTCACACGGACGCGCCAGCCCTCTAACCAACGCGCCTCATTCTTTTCAACAGGTGAGTTATCAACGCGGCGGGTAAGCACAAAATCCGCAGCTCGGGAAAACTCTTTTAAAGCCTGCGGCCCTGCTGGAACAGCTTGCATTGTTTCCAACACTTGCAACAGCCCCCAACCCAAACCATCGTAGCGCTCCGATAAGGCAGTGCCCTCACCCTTAAAATTCACATAATCCACCAATGGATACAGACCGTTTGGACTCGCTTTCATGGTATTGAAACGTTGTGTGATACGGTTGTGATTTCCAGGATCAGCAGCTTTCAGCATCTCTGGTAAAGCGTTTTCCAATCGCTCAAACAAGAAGGATACTTGCAGGTCCGTTGTATCCAGCAATAGCTGCTGCAATGACAAAAACTGTCGGGACTCCCGGGATTGTTCCAGTTGCTCGCGACTTGACCACAGTGAGCCGGTTTGAATCTGCTTGGACAGCCATTCCGGTACATCAGCACCGTTCGCTTTTAAGTATCGAATCAGGTCAGGAAAGGTCTCTTTAAACCCTAGCCTCTTGTTCTGTGGGTACCAGATAAAATGCCCTACGCCTAATGATGCAAAATCCTCATTCGGGCTCCAGAAGATTAAGTGCTTAACATTACCACCGGTTTCGTTTTGATAGATTTTTTGGCCAATGCATTCCAGTTGGGTGGTGCAAGGTCTCTCGATTTTGCTTTGTTTATCAGACCGGTTGATAGTGCTGCAACCGCCGATAATCAGTATCACCAGAAGCGTAATAGCTGCTACAACACTGGCGGACTTTGATAGCGGTAGATTTTTGAATTCAGCTAACATGGTGATTCATTGACATGTGAAGTTAACCTCACTCTAGCATTTAATCTTGGGGAGTACGATTACAGTCGTTTTCTCCAATTATAGCCGACCATCATTGACCAACTCATCGAGTGAATGTTGAGCACTAAACTACCTAAATAAACTCTTTAGATAAGCACTGTCCGCAACATCCAAACAAGCTATCCAGATCAGCACTGTCCGTATCATCCAAACAAACTCTCCAAATAAGCACTATCCACATCTTCCGAAACCACTTCAAAATTCCGCAAATTAGGAAACAACGTCGGCATCAGCGCATCATCAACCCCAAACCATCGGCACAAGGTCGCATTCAATTGATCCTGCGCAATAGTTGGAATAATTCGCCCTTTATCACTGTAATCATCATCACCTTCAATACGCACGTCCGGCAGGCTTCCGATCATCTGGCCACCTTTCAGTGCACCCGCTGAAGCCGTTCCATCACCACCCATGACCAAGTGATGCGCACCCCAGGCATGGTCGGTTCCGTCACCATTATTCCCCAATGTTCTGCCAAAGTCAGACATGGTAAAACTGGTTACTTTCTTTGAGTGGCCCAGCTCTTCCATCGCGGTTTGAAATTTGGATATGCCAAGACTCAGCTCACGCAGCAACAAGGGATGCTGTGAAGCCTGATCACTGTGGGTGTCAAAACTACCCAAACTCACCATGAAGATCTGCCGGTTATAACTACCGCTCCTGAAGGTGTCTTTCACGCCCATATCAATCATTTTCGCTACGGATTCCATCTGCTTGATAAAGCTACCTTTGAGGACAGCGGAGAACCCAAGATCGGCAGCAGATGGCACGGAAAACAGCTCATTCCCATAGCTATCTGTACTGCTATAAGTCAGCGAATGCTCACTGGATGCGGTGCTTAATAAGTCAAAGACGTTTTGTGACTTGGTACTTGCCGAAGAGAATAAACGCTCAAACGGATCAGTATTTTGATGAGTACGACTGGCATCAAAACTGATGTAACCGGTTGGTGAATTATTCGATACACCCGCCAATGCTTTGAATAAGGCGCGACGATCATCATGACTTTCGTATGCACCTTTTTTCATATCGTAAATCTCAGGCAAATCACCGGAGCTGGCAACGATGGGGGATGTATCCCGCCCGATCAGCATTCTGTCATTCCCGGCATAGGAGATATTCAAACCCAGCGGTGAGCCATTATTGATACCTGCCCAGTTGTCCGCGATTTTACCCGCCCAACCGATATCATCGAGATTATCACCCTGCCCGGTTTGCAGCGCGCGTTGCTGGTGATTATGAGCGAATAAAAACAAGGGTAAATTGGCAGACTCATCGTTGATCTGAGACTTACTGACAGGCTCAACCAGATTTCCAATATTGGCCAGAACAGAGGCTTTATTGTTTTGAATCAATCGCGCCAGCTCTGGCATAACACCATTCACACCCAGCTCAAAACCATTACTCTCCGCTAAGGGGTAATGGCCTTTTAAATACGCCTCACCCGACAATCCATTGGAATAATAAGGGTTGGCAGCACCAAACCCTAAATTACCCGATGGCAAAGTCAGCGGATTATTAGCAATCGATAATTCACTGCGGCCAGCTGCATACGCTGCATAGCCTGTTCTGCTATCGACCCCGGTGGGAATCAACATATTAAAGCTGTCATTGCCGCCATATAAAAAGACACACACCAGCGCTTTGTAATCACCAAATGCCGGAGCGGCAGCGGTTGCCTCACGCATCAGCGCTAACTGCCCTAATGAGCCAAGTGCGCCTGAGGCACTGCCCGCCAGTAGTGTTTTCAGAAAATCACGACGTTGTTTTTTATAATGTGTAGACATGATGTTTCCTTATTTTTGAACCATGTAAATGCTTGAAGTAGCGATCATACGGACAGTATCTTTTGCCATCATCTGCGCCTCTCTGATGGCAGAACCATGATTGGTGTCAGCAGAATCCATGAGATACTCGAACATGGCCGCACGCACTTCGGCTGGCATTTCTCCACCGAGCAGTCGCTCATCAAAGTAATCGATAGCTACATTGACCGCCGCAGTTTTGTAAGGACGAGATGGCTCCCAGCTAGGTTCGAGATTATCCAGATCACCACCGGCAGCACTGGTCATTAGTGCTATCAACTCCTCAAGACTGGTTTGCATAATGAATTTATAACCGTGACTTTTATCTGCGGCGTACTGCTGAAGCGTTTGGGATTCAACAGCCTCAATGCGGTATTTTTCAAAGGAATATGTTGCCAGAAAGACCAGATTACTGAACTCCAATAAGTTTTGATCGGTCAGCAATTTCATCTCTGGGCTGACTAAACCATTTTGCGTGAAATAGCTATTGCTCGGGGTGTAATCTGGCGAGTAAAAGTTAAACACCGACGGTGAGCGCAATGCAGCCTGCCCTAAGTCTTCTTGTGGCGCTTTATACCAATAGACGCCACTCATTCTGGTGACGTCATCTTGCGACAGCCACCCATTCATTGGTACCGCTCCCAATACTCTCAGCAGCTGTGACACGGCTATTAATGGCTCTTTTATTTTCCCGGAATCTGGCCCGATCAGATCACTATTTCTTGCCTCCTCATCGGTCAACACGGCCCGTAATACTGCCTTTAAATCACCCCGAACATTGCTGCCATTATTGGCAAAAACTGCTGCAACGCGAGCGATGTAGTCACCGGATGGGTTAGAGGTGACAAAGCGCATAATCAAGTGCTTGCTGATATGAGGTGCGACATTGGGATGGTTGAATAACACATCAAGTGCAGCATCCATTCCACTGCCATCATCACCTGCATCCAACGCAAAGGATTGACCTAACAAGCTGACCGAACCATCGCCACCAATAGCGACTTCATCCTCATGCTCGCTAGCAGTGAATTCCATTGCCTGCGTGTAGTCTCCTTGCGATGGGTAATTTATCCCGAAGCGTTCATTGCCTACCAAGTCCCATCCGGTCATGACCTTGGACAATTCAGTGATATCCGTTTCGGTATACGTAGGAATTAATGCCTCGCCCGCGTCCGGGTAAGTGTTCGGATTGCCGTCGCGATTTGCAGATCCATCCAGATTTAATTCATAAAGCCCGAGCGTGAATAATTGCATTAACTCCCGTGCAAAGTTTTCATCCGGAGTGACACCCTTGCTGAGGTCTGTTTTTCGATTTCCCTGATGAGATAAATACACACCCATCGCCGGATTTCGGGCAATTTCACCGAGCAAATCACGGTAATTACCAAAGGCGTGACGCGCAAGAATATCGTAGTAATGCGCAAGCGCTTCGCCACGACGAAACAGCGGCGGTTCAAACGCAGACACCACCAATATCTGACTCAGCGCATACGCCATACGTTGACGAAGTTGGTCAGTACCATGTTCGGTATTTTGTGGATGCAGCCCAATTGCATTCTCCCACCATGCCGCCATTTGGTATTCATCAACACTAAAGTCAGCAATCGGGCTATTAAAAACCGCAGTCTCATACCAATTGATTGAGGGCTCTGCGGCCTGAGCGATTTCTATGGTGCGTTGCAGGTGTGTTTGGTGATTATCATCTGGGTCATCATAAGCAGAGGGCGCATTAAATTGTTGATCCAACCAGCGTTCGACACCAATGCGCTGTACTTCATCTTGGTCACTTTTCGTCGGCCCGAAGGTGGTTTGCAGCAACAAACGATGTGCGTCTTTTAGTGTTAAAACTTTCGAGGCATCAATCGGGAATTGATCCTCCGCATCATTCACGCCATCCCCATCGGAGTCTGCCCTTAGCGGATTGGTGTAATTTTGCTGCTCATCCAAATCGCTGATGCCGTCGTTATCGTCATCAGCATCACAGGCGTTTCCTAGTGAGTCCGTGTCTGAATTAGCTTGATCCGGATTGGCAATTGTGGGGCAATTGTCCGCTTCATCCGCAACCCCATCCCCATCAGCATCCGAAATTTCTGGCTCTGGCTCTGGCTC
>NZ_QGKM01000083.1:30534-54826 GCF_003172875.1 Leucothrix pacifica
TGGCTCTGGCTCTGGCTCTGTTGGCAGTGTAGTGTCAGGATTAGCTGCAGGTACATCAGTTTCTGCAGAATCATCGGATGAATCACTTAAAGAGGTGGAGGTTGAATTTCCACACGCCGAGAGCATGGCTGCAACCAGCAGCAAGACAGATACGTTTAGCTTCATTTTCTCTCCGCATTAGGCTTAATTATTTTTTGATGCCTAAAAAACACACAATTACTTATTATTCCATGGATTTATCACAACGATAAACCAAAATTATTTGCGGCGAATTATACCCTGCTTTGCTGGCTAAATGATTGATTTCAGACGACCGTTGGTTCTTGTGTGAAAGTTACACTCCCTTGATTGATACCTCATGACCATTGCCTGATACGCTCGTAACAAAATTATAAAAATATAGACACCGTCAGTATTTTTTTTAAATCGTAAGCGTTTGTAAAAGCTAGTAATATTTATAACATTGAATTCATACTGGCCTAAGTACCTTTGGATTCAAGCAACTTTTAGATTTTATACTCCAGAGATACCCATGAGCTTAAAGAAACAAACGCTTAAGTCACGCCCTGTTTGTAAAGTAACTTTCCGCGTTACTAAAGAAGCAGCGAAAGATGCAAAAACGATTCACATTGTTGGTGACTTCAATGACTGGAACGAAACAGCTACAGCAATGAAGGCCCTAAAGAGTGGCGACTTCACAGCAATGCTGGAACTCGACACAAGCAAAGCAGCCTATGAATTCCGTTATTTGTATGATGGCAAGGTGTGGGAAAATGATTGGGAAGCGGATGCTTATGTCGCTAACAGTGAAGGCACTGAGAATTCAGTAGTAAACGTATAATTCTGCTAACAAGCATTAGAATTAAGTGATGCGTGGCAGACCAATGAGGCCTGCCACAAACTCCACGCTATCGATTAAGATTTCCTCCCAGCTCAGCGATGGTACAGGCGACTCAGCATTACGCAGTCACTAGCCGCACCTACTTAGTCCCAAAAATACGATCCCCCGCATCGCCCAAGCCCGGCATGATATAACCCTGTTCATTCAACTCGCGATCTACTGCAGCGGTATACAACTCCACATCCGGATGTGCCTCATTGAAGGCCTTCACACCCTCCGGTGCTGCCAATAAACACAGGAATTTGATGTGTTCTGCACCACCGTCCTTTAAACGCTGAATAGCAGCAATTGAAGAATTCGCCGTTGCCAACATCGGGTCTACCGCAATCACCAGACGATCATTAATATCACTCGGGACTTTGTAGTAATACTCAACAGCCTGCAAAGTGTCATGATCACGATACAAGCCAACATGCCCTACCCGCGCCGAGGGAATAAGATTCAACATGCCGTCTAGCAAGCCATTACCCGCGCGTAGAATAGAGACAAAACACAATTTTTTACCCGACAGAATCGGTGCGTCCATCTCCTCCATCGGTGTCTGAATTTTTTCAGTGGTCAGTGGCAAATCGCGCGTCACCTCATAACAAAGCAGCATCGCAATCTCATTGACCAACTGGCGAAAGGAGCGAGTCGAGGTATCGTGCCGACGCATAATAGTGAGTTTATGCTGGATGAGTGGGTGGTCGATAATATGTACATTCATAATGATTCTTACACCGCCATAACTGAAAAAAGATATCCTGAAGAATAAACCCTTGAGGCTTTCTTTGCATAGTGATTACGAATGATTCTGTAAAATCATTGATTAATAATCCGTGAAGTGCTGAGTCAGTTGGCAGGCACTTTGTACACCAATTCTAAATACTTAAATTGGCTTTATCCTTCGCGTTAATACTGCCATCATAAGCCTGAGATTAACCACTACAATGTCGAACAAGGACCTGCCATGCACTTATACATCGCTTATAAAAACTACTCCTCCTGGTCACTGCGTCCGTGGATTGCGATGAAAATGGCTAGTATTGAGTTTGAGGAAACGGTACTGCCGTTCTATCACTCCAATGCCTTGGACAAGCTCGCTGAACGCTATCAAATACCGGCACAAGTGCCTGTGTTAGTCGAAGATAACACTATTATCTGGGACAGCTTAGCCATAATGGAAACGCTGGCCGAGCAATATCCTGACCGGAATTTATGGCCACAAGAGTCTGGTTTGCGGGTATTAGCACGTTGCGCAGCCGCGGAAATGCACAGTGGGTTTATGACACTTCGTAGCACCTGCCCAATGAATTGCCGCAAACAAAAACGCCTAACTGACGAGAAGCTGGCACTGATTGAAGGCGATCTGATTCGACTGGCTGAGTTGTGGGAACACTTTGATCGCGCAAACAAGCCTGAAGGTGATTTTCTGTGTGGAAAGTTCGGCATTGTAGATGCAATGTACGCCCCAGTGATGTGGCGGATTGTCGGTTACGGGCTTGATGTCTCCCCCGCTTTTTCCAAATGGGCCACAGCCATGCAAGCTCTGCCGGCAATGCAGGAATGGTTAGCTGCCGCTCAGGATGAAGAGTGGACGATAGAGGCTTATGAGGCTTACGGTGAGGATGTATAAATGATTACCACCTCAGCACGCCACGATATCCTGTCACGCAAACACTGGATCTTCGACATGGATGGCACGCTAACCATTGCCAAACACGACTTCGATGGTATTCGCCGGGAGCTAGGCCTACCTGAAGGCTTACCGATATTAGAAAGTATCGCAAAGCTTCCTGATGATGAGGCCGCTGTCATAAACCAGCGTTTGGATGAGATCGAATTAGCCGTTGCGGAAAGCTCTGAACCTGCCGAAGGTGCTGCCAGTCTGTTGGAGAATATGCTGCAACAAGGAAAAAAAGTAGCGATTCTCACACGCAATAATGCCATCAATATTGAAGTCACCTTAAAAGCTGCCGGACTCAGTGAATTCTTCCACAAAGACAACTTACTCAGCCGCGAATGTGCTCCACCCAAGCCCGCACCCGATGGCATACATCAGCTACTCGACGTATGGCAAGGTAGCATTAATGATGCGGTCATGGTGGGTGATTCTATCCATGATTTAGATGCGGGCAGGAATGCCAAAACAGCTACCGTTTATTACGATACGAAAGGTCAGTTTATTCACAAAGAACAGGCTGATCTTTGCATCCGTCACTTATCTGAATTGATTGGTTAATGGGATGATCGGGCAACTGGGGGAAGGCCACCAATCATTGCCTGCAACACAGCTAATCCGTTTATGACTCTGTGCGCTTACAGCAGCCCAATAAATGATCATTGACCAGCCCTACCGATTGCATATAAGCATACATAATGGTCGGGCCAACAAAGGTCATGCCACGCTTTTTAAGGTCCTTTGACAAGGCCTCACTGATATCGGTACTGGCAGGCACATCCTCAAACTTTTCCCAGTGATTGATCTGCTGCTCACCATCTACATAAGCCCATAGATAAGCATCAAAGCTACCAAACTCTTCCTGAATTTTCAGAAATGCGATGGCATTTTTGCGAGCGGCAAACACCTTCAATTTATTGCGAACAATAGCCGGGTTTTGCAAGCGTTCCTGCAGATCTTCATCAGTCATCGCGGCGACTTTTACCGGATCAAAACCGTGGAATGCTTCACGATAACCTTCCCGTTTGCGCAAAATAGTTTCCCAACTTAAGCCCGCCTGCGCACCTTCTAAAATCAGCATTTCATAAAGAAATTGGTCATCGTGTTTGGGGATTCCCCATTCATTATCGTGATAGTCTGCGTAAAACGCTTTACCCGGATCACCACCAAAACAACGCATTTTGCCATCTTCGCTGAGTTTCATTTCCGCCTCCCTGAGTCATGACAACTTAAAGTAGCCAAGCTGCCGGTCTATAGAACAATACGTTATTTAGCCCAAGCTCCCGCGTGGAACTGCAGCTCCGACAATCCATTTGGCATGCCGTTTTTCAGACGCACATTCCAAAGCTTAGCAAAAGAATGATCAATACCGCTAAACAATTGATACTGATGCGGAATCCCCAATCGATTCAGATGCTGATGCATCACAGGTGTTGCTTTGCGGCCCATATTCAAAACGAACTCATCACGATCACCAATCGACATTCTCAACGGAATACCATTAGTACGCAAACGCTGCTGATTCTGCGTTGCGATCTGCATGGTTTCTGGTAAGGCATAGTCACTCACAAACGCATTCGCCACGGCTGAGGCAAACGAATCCGGGAATTTTAATGCGTAATGAATCGCGCCACGTGAGCCACGGGAATGGCCGTGAATCGACGTCGTTTTAGCACTCATACCCGCGCGGAACTGTTGACGAATAAAGGCACGCAGCTCATTCGAGGATTCACTGGTAATCAATTTTTCATTACGTGGACTTGACCACTGCTCCTCAGTTCTGCCGTTCGCGCCAATGCGACCCGAGCGCAGCGCGACAATCACTGTTGGAGGAATCAAACCACGCGCCATCCACTGATTAAGTTGTGCGGCAGGTACTGCTTCAGAAAAACTATGCTCCCAACCCGTTTGACCATGTAGATAAATAATCAAAGGATAGGTTTTTTTCGAATCACGACGCCAGTCGCTAGGTAGGTACACTGAATAGTCAACCAAACCACGCGATGGGCTAATAAAGCGAGAATGGGTGTAATCTCCAGCCTTTAGCGCATTTATCATTTGCCAGGTATATACCGCCTGATTGGTAACGCCCTTGCGGCTGCGCGCCAATGAATCATCGCGAATAAAGCGCTGATTACGACCATCTGACATCGTCACAAATCGGTCGTATTTACCTTCAGCAGAATATTGAAAATTGACTTCCCGACCTCCCGCTAATTGAAAACGAGTCGGGGAGATTTGCTTAAGCTCCGAGCTTCTCCCCATCGCAAATACCAGCAACTTACCGCCCTGTTCTTTCAGCTCAAAATTAATATCAGAACCAGCGAACAAACTATAACGCCCAACAAGCTCAGACAACACTGGTGGCCTGGATGGCTTTACCGGTTTAATGGGTTCGGGCTGGACAGGAGGGGTAACGGCTGTCGTTGGCTTAACCCTTGGTGGCGCTGTACAGGCAGCAAGCGTTAACAGTGTAAAAGTAAGTAGTAGAGGTATGAGCCGGTTCATTAATTTTATTATTCCGTTCAGAAAAAGATGGCCAATCTTATCACACATTTTGCCTATAAGATTAGAGCCTGGGCCCTCCTGTAAGTCCTCTTTTTTCCGTAAATTACCAGCCATAAATATTGCTTAAATTGAGTTTTATCAACGTGATTTAAAAGTAAATTAATTAGGATATGGTGTGTGTATTCCGGAGGAGAGTCCGATGAAGTTTAAACATTCCCTTATACTAATGCTGACGCTCTGCTTCAGTACGGCTTATGCGGATAGTTCGACGCCAAAGCCTGCAACAGCCCCCAAGCATGCTTCTACGTCGACTGCCGATCACAGCCAATTTGAAATCCTTAAACAGGCATTTAAATCAGGCCCAGAGCTAACTGCTGCCTGCCTGACCTGTCACACCGAAGCCTCCCATCAAGTGAAACAATCGTTGCATTGGAAATGGGAATACAAGCATCCGGAAACTGGTCAAATGCTGGGTAAGAAGCATGTGATCAACTCTTTTTGCGGTAATGTTGCCTCCAATGAGCCACGCTGTACCAGCTGTCATGTCGGCTATGACTGGAAGGATATGAGCAAGGAGCCACCGGCTGAGGATAACAAAGTGGATTGCGTGGTTTGTCACGATACCACAGGTACTTATTCAAAATGGCCAACTGGCGCGGGGCATCCTTTGTATGAGCCAACAGTAAGCAAAGGCGTCACCGTCATGCCGCCAGATCTATCTAAGGTCGCGCAAAGTGTCGGTCTGCCAGAGCGTGAAAACTGCGGTAGCTGTCACTTCTTCGGTGGTGGTGCGGACAATGTAAAACACGGTGACCTATCAACCGCCCTACTCACACCAGACAAACACACTGACGTTCACATGGCAGCTGATGGACTAAACTTTGCCTGTACTACCTGCCACGTTTCCACTGAACACCAAATAGAAGGTAGTCGCTACGCCGTCAATACTCACGATGATGGCAAGAAGAAGCCGGGAGAGCGTCGCGATGTCGCCACCTGTGAATCTTGTCACAGTAATAAACCTCATCCGGACAATACACTCAAACACGTAAAGCTCAACAACCATACTGAGAAAGTGGCCTGTCAAACCTGCCATATCCCTGAGTTTGCCAAAGGTGGCGTGGCGACTAAAACCTCATGGCGCTGGTCTGAAGCGGGCAAGCTAAAAGACGGCAAGCCTTACAGCGAAGAAGGCTATACCCAAGGCAATGGTGAGCACCTACATACTTATCTATCCACCAAAGGTAAGTTTGAGTACGGTGAAGATGTCGTACCGCATTACGCATGGTTCGATGGACAAGTTGAATACAATCTGTTGTCGGAAAAAATTGATCCCAGCAAGGTTGTTGAGGTGAATAAAATCAACGGCTCAGCCGCAGACTCTGATTCCCGCATCTGGCCATTTAAACGCATGGAAGGATCGCAGGCTTATGACAAGATCAACAAAACACTGGTTATGAATAATGTCTGGGGGCCAACCACCGACACCGCATTCTGGACTAACTTTGATTGGGCCAAAGCGATTCAAGCTGGTATGGACGCGATTGACGCGGAATATTCCGGTGAATTCGGCTTTGTCGATACCTATATGTACTGGCCGATCACCCACATGGTTGCGCCGAAAGACGAAGCTCTGGACTGTGCGGATTGTCATTCTGACAATGGCCGTCTGGCAGACATCAAAGGTGTCTATATGCCAGGTCAAAGCAAGAATGCAACCTTGGATAAGCTGGGCATGCTAGCTGTTATATTGACCATACTTGGCGTCCTTGGTCACGGTCTGATTCGGTTATTTTTAAACAAGCGAGGTAAGCAGTCATGAGTATGCGTCGAGTTGTTCTCTTCACTAAATTCGAGCGTTTCTGGCATTGGACACAAATGACGCTTATCTTCATTTTGTTATTTACCGGCTTTGCTATCCACGGCACACATCACTTAATGCCATTTGATAAGGCGGTTATGGTGCATACCTTTGCCGCGTTGGCGCTGATCCTGCTGTGGGTGTTTGCCATTTTCTGGCACCTCACCACTGGTACATGGCGACATTATGTGCCGACGAGTAACGGACTATTTCCGGTAGCACGTTATTACGCATTCGGTATCTTCAAAGGTGAGCATCATCCTTACAGAAAGACCTATCAACGAAAGCACAATCCGCTGCAGGCACTGTCTTATCTTGGACTGAAGTTGTTTTTATTTCCGGCGATTTGGTTGTCTGGTCTACTGTACTTGTTCTACCCGATGTGGAGCAATATGGTCGCGGGTAGTAATTGGCTGGAAGGGGTTGCCATACTTCACGTCATTTCAGCGTTTGCGATTCTGATTTTTATCATTGCGCATATCTATTTGCTGACCACAGGACACTCCTTTAAAGAGCATGTCATGCCAATGGTGACCGGCTATGACGAGGTAGACTTGAGCGAAGCTGAGGAAGCTTATTTGCAGCAAGATGAGCTTGGTCACATCAAGTCTTAATCAACTTCCCTTGCTCCTTCTCACGGAGCAGTAAAAACGCCACTACCATCCGACTAGTGGCGTTTTTTTATTCTATTTTGATGTCTGAAAATTACACTACATTAGTATTTTATTAAATAGTTTTAGTCACTTATGTGTTGTTACAACAACCTGATTTACCTCAAATAAAATGTGTTTTTTTTATACCGTTTATCCTGTGTTTTGTTTGCGGCAAGTATCTATTGCTGTACAGTATTTATACTATTCATACAAAAATAACGCGGGGTTAAATAATGAATAAGCACATTCTTAATATTTCACGTGCCATATTACTAGGGCTTGTAATCAGTACACCGATCAACGTTGTCGCGCAAAACTTGTCTCCGGAACAAGCATTTCAACAAGGCAGTTCACTCATCAGGCAAAACAATATTCATCAGGGTTTAAACCTGTTGAGAGATGCCGCTGCAAAAGGCCATCCACAAGCCGCTTTCGAACTAGGATCATTATATGAATCCGGCTTGGCTGTTCCAAAAGATTACAATCAGGCAAAAGCATTTTATGAGTCCGCTATTATTCAGGGTCATCGCAATGCACACTTCAACTTAGCGTTGTTGCTAACCAATGAACAAGTCCCATTTAGCAACCTACAGCAAGCGCGCAATATTATGGAGGTGATCGCTCAACAAGGTGATGTCGAAGCACAATTTGTGTTGGCAACGCTAATGGAAAGCACACTTCGCAATTTAGGCGCTCAACCAGCAAAAGCGATTCATTGGTTGGGACAAGCAGCAAACCAAGGCCACAGCAAAGCACAATTTAAGCTTGGCATGTACTACCTCAAAGGTCAGAGCGTCGCACGCAGTCCACAGACTGCATTTAACTGGTTCAATAAAGCCGCACAACAAGGCGTTGCCGGCGCACAGTTCAACTTAGCAATGATGTATGAAAAAGGTGATGGCATCGCGCCAAATCTGAACACGGCTTTACGTTGGTATGAGTCAGCAGCCAATCTTGGCAATGCAAACGCTCAACAAAACCTTGGCATTAAATACCTGCTAGGTGAGCAAGTTCCGGAGCATACACACAAAGCATTGGACTTGATTACACGCGCAGCCGGCTCTGGTCTTCGCAACTCTCAATTGTTACTTGGACAGCTGTACCAGTCTGGTTACAACGGCAAAATTATCATTGATATGGCGAAAGCTGAGCAATGGTACCTTCGTGCCGCAAAGCAAGGTGTTGCAGATGCTCAATACCAGCTTGCACTGATTTTAAGGAACAAACACAATCAGGCAGGTGCTGCAAACTTCTGGATTCAACAAGCTGCAGCTGCAGGCCATCAGGATGCGATCAGACTTAGGGCTGACCTTTAAGAAAGCGACATTACGCAGTGATCCAGGTGTTGTCACAAGTCTGTGGCAACTACTTGGATCATCTGTCCAACCGAATCATTCTCTCCCTCTGATTTCCCACTACCCACTTATCTGAAAAAAGTGTTCACCACTGCCAAGCACTCTATAATTCAATTACCCATTAAGACATGCCACCCCCAAATCGGCATGCCCTAACAATAAAAAAAATGAGTGTCTTATCATGAACAAAACATTATTTGCTTCATCTGCTATTTTAGGTATGACCCTGTTCTGTCAGGCTGCTTTTGCGGATAGCACTAAACAAATTACCAAAGAAGATCTGGCCGCCCTTGCACAGGACTATGTTCTGGAATACAACGAGCAGGCTAAGCCTCGTCGCTCTGCATTATTCGCCCATATTCTGGATAGCTTAACGCAAAGCTCGACGATGGCAGCAGCGGATCAAACAATTACAACACCTGCATTGCTGATGGATCTTGACGAGGCACTAGCTGACTCAGCCGTACTCTAGTAGGTTCACCTTTCGTGTATCTGGGTAATCAATAAAACCTACTCAGACTACCAACAAAACTATTATTGAAGAACATCACGCCCTACTTTTCTTAGGGCGTTTTTAGTGGGTTAACCTTATCCCTGACTACCGCTACTGCCCTCCTGCTTTATCACTTTCACAGCGATCACCTCGCAAAAACTCATCTATTTCAACAGCTACCGATAAATTTTTAGCATCCCGAGAGTCCAGTTTTTTTCATGCTAGGCAGGATTACAAAACAGCACAGCCTCAGTATGATGAGGTGTAGCCGTTGTAATTTCACCGCGAGGCAAGCCCATGACCGCTAAGGAATATCCCCTCATACACCAGTCTGTTCTTGACGACGTACGCCGCCCCATCGAACAAGCGCACGGTATGCCCAATCAGGCTTATGATGACCCCAACTATTTCGAGTTTGAACGAGATCATGTCATGGCAAAAACCTGGGCAGGTCTGTGCTTTAATAGTGAACTGCCGTGTAATGGTTACGCCAAACCTATTGAGTTTATGGGTCTGCCATTAGTGGTGGTGCGGGACAAAGTGGGCGATATCAAAGTCTTCCATAATGTATGCAGCCACCGCGGCATGATACTGGTCAATGAAGAAAAAGAGGTTGGCGCATTACTGCGATGCCCTTATCACTCCTGGTCCTACGAGCTTAATGGCAATCTAAAAAGTACACCTCACATCGGCGGTATTAATCAGAATACGGCTGAAGGTTTTAGCTGCGAAGGTAACGGATTAAAGCCAGTACGAAGTAATATTTGGATGGGCATTATCTTTATTAATCTCAGCGGCGACGCCATCCCCTTCGAGGACTTTATTACGCCCTTGCAAACGCGCTGGGAAGCATTCACCGGTGAAGGTGAATTTGATCGCCTAAGTCCGGCTAAGACGGGCAGCCACGCCCAGCTAACCGTAAACTGTAACTGGAAACTCGCGATTGAAAATTACTGCGAGGCCTATCACCTACCTTGGGTACATCCCGGGTTAAACAGCTATTCTCCACTCGACCAGCATTACAATCTGTATGTGAATGAGTATGGCTCAGGTCAAGGCTCATACAGCTATACGCTTGCCGACGTCGCGGGCACCAAACTACCGCAATTCACACAGTGGCCGAAGCAGCAGATATCACAGGCAGAGTATGTTTCTCTCTATCCGAATATCTTGTTAGGCATACAGGCAGATCATGCGTTTGCCATCATCCTGCAACCCATGGCCAATAACCTGACCATTGAAAAACTCGAGCTTAGCTATATCGATGATGCCGCGTTTAGTGATCAACATGAAAAGAATCGTCTGGCGGTACTGGCAAGTTGGGTCGAAGTTTTCAAAGAAGATATCTTTGCTGTGGAAAGTATGCAGAAAGGACGGCGCTCACCGGGTTATCAAGGGGGCGTTTTTTCACCTGTTATGGATGGCCCGACACACCATTTTCACCAATGGGTCGCTGGGCAATATAGTCAGGCCATGCACGGCCACACCAAGTAACATCACTCAAGCGGATCAAACTTATGACACATGCAGTACAGCATTGGAAAAACTATATTGCCGGAGAATGGCATGATGCCGCCGAGTCGTTAAACATTCATAACCCAGCCACAGGAGAAGTAGTTGCCACGATGGCCTGCGCAGACTTCGCTCAGGTTGATCAGGCAATGCAGGCAGCCAGAGCTTGCGTCTCATCTCGCGCGTTAATCAGTCAGCGCCCCGCTCAACGTGCTGAGTTAATGCACCGGATTGCTCGTGAAATCCATGCCATCGTTGATGAAGCCGCCGAAGTGTTAGTAATGGAAAATGGTAAATCACTTAATGATGCACGTGCTGAGTTTTTAGAAGCTGCCCGCTACTTTGAATATTACGGTGGTATGGCTGACAAAATCGAAGGCAAGTCGATCCCTTTGGGAGATGACTATGTGGACTACACCGTCTATGAGCCGATGGGTATCTCGGTACAAATCGTGCCCTGGAACTTCCCTCCCTCGATTGCAGCACGCTCACTCGCACCGGCATTGGCAGCAGGTAACGCCGTTGTCATTAAGTCGCCGGAAGTGTCTCCCTTAGCCATGACTTATTTGGCAACGTCATGTCAGCGTGCAGGCTTACCTAATGGCGCCTTAAGCATGCTATGTGGCGTTGGTGCTGAAATTGGGGATGCTTTAGTACGCCACCCTGATACCAACCAAATTGTATTTACCGGCTCTGTCCCAACCGGGCAATCAATATTACGAGCTGCCGCTGAACGCGCCACACCATGTGTTATGGAGCTGGGCGGAAAGTCCGCGGCAGTTGTATTTGAAGATGCCGATTTAGAACAATTAATGAGTAGTGTGAAATGGGGTATTTTCTTTAATGCGGGCCAAGTGTGCTCCGCCATGTCGCGTATGCTGGTTCATCGCAGTATCTATGAGGAGGTCGTTGATAAAGTGACCTGCTTCGCCAAAACCTTACGCATCGGGCATGGTAGTGATAATCCCGATATCACGCCTGTGGTATCAAAACTTCAGCACCAAAATGTATTAGCCATGTGTGAGAAAGCCTCTGCTCAAGGTGCGCGTCTGATGACTGGTGGACAACAACCTAGTAATGACCAAGCCAACACCAATGGCTACTTTATTCAGCCGACTGTCTTTGCTGACGTAACCCCTTCAATGGACATTTTTGGTACGGAAGTGTTTGGCCCCGTCTTAGCGATTACCCCTTTTGACAACGAACAAGACGCCTGGCAACTAGCCAATGCCACGGACTACGGGCTGGTCGCCGGTGTATTTACCAAAGACTTAGCACGCAGCCTCAAAGCCACTCAACAACTACGCGCCGGGCAGATCTTCGTCAATGAATGGTATGCCGGTGGCATTGAAACACCTTTCGGGGGAATCGGCTTATCAGGCTTTGGTCGTGAGAAAGGTCAGGAGGCGATTTACAGTTATGTGCAAACCAAAAATGTAGCCATCCGCATCACATAAGCTTTATTGACGCACCGCAGCAATTTACCTATGCTGAGCGTCATCCCTAAGCAACCCATTCATGACCTATGAGCACACTGTTTTTTGCCCATGCCAACGGCTTTCCAAGCCCTAGCTATGCCCCGTTTTTTGATGCATTACGACAGCATGAGCATACGGTTGATTTCATTGAAAAAGTAGGTATGAACCCTAAGTTTCCGATCACTAATAATTGGGCTCACTTAGTCGAAGAATTAGAGCAGGAAATTGAAAGCAGGCACAAGCAGCCCGTCGTCGGTATCGGTCATTCTCTGGGAGGAATGCTGAGTTACTTGTTAGCGCGGAAACGTCCGGACCTTTACAGCCATTTGATATTACTAGATCCACCGGTTATTAATGGCTGGCAAAATTCACTGTGGTGGTTGTCTAAAAAGTTTGGATTTAGTGATCGCTTCACACCAGCGGGCGCAAGTAAAAACCGTCGAACCACCTTCGATAGTCGTGAACATGCTTATGAAAAACTCAGGCATAAACGTCTATTTAAAGACTTCACCGAGGACTCTTTTAACGCTTATATACAGCATGGCCTGACCGAGACAGATAATGGGCAGGTCACACTGGCTATCGATTTAGAAACGGAATTAAAGCTATTTCGTACCGCACCAGATGACCTGTGGCGATACCGCAAACCGCTGCACATCCCGGGTTTATATCTGACTGCGCTTCAGAGTGAGTTTGTGCGTCAACCCTTTGCTGAAAGATTGTCACGAACTGCGGGTATGGAATATCGGGTATTGAAAGGTGGGCATTTGTTTCCACAAGAACATCCTGAGGAAACCGCTGGTGTTGTTAGTGAGTGGCTGAAGCAAGTGTAAAAATAAAAAGCCATGCTTCATTCTAAGAACGAGGCATGGCTTTCTTATTCAATCAAGGTGATTACCGTTTAGAACGAACCTATCACCAACCCAAATACTTTAAAGACCATCCAGACTGAGAGTAAGAACACAAAAAACAGTACCATCAAAAACACGATCACAGACATAAAACTCCGCTCACTCGTGTCTTCTGGTTTCTGCAGGTAGGCTTGCATCAAACGCACATTCCGGCGGTTCGCTTTGAAAATGAAGTCAAATAGGTCCCCAACAATAGGGATCACACCAATCACGCCCTCAATCACCATATTAAGCACCATTCTGGCTATGACAAAGAGGGGAAGCCCCATTAGTACAGCTTTCACCACGATATAACCAGAAAGCAGTCCGGAAAACACATCGCCTATTCCGGGAAACAGACCAATAATGCCATCCAAACCAATCGTGCGATTAGTACCGGGAATGCGGATAGAACTATCCAACAGCCACGCCAATTTATCCAAACTTTGGAGCTGCTGTTCGGTCCTTGCTTTTGAGGAATTAGCACTGTTGGGCGTCTGAACCATATTGCTCTCTCATACAAATGTGATAATTGCTGCGCAGTATAGCGCATGCGGCAATGAACAATTAAGTGCTCGTTTTCATCAGTAATAATTCACAGGCAGCCACCCGATCTAATCAGTCCTGAGGTACAAGCTGGGTGGTGTATTTTTTCTGATTCAATGCAAAAAACGTATTACTCGCCTTTACAATATTTCGCCTTAGTAGCTTCTTCATCAAAAAGCTCTCCAGTGTCAGATTATCCTTCACCAAAACCCTCAACAGATAATCATATTGTCCACTAACGGAATAACACTCCAGCACTTCAGGCGTGCTATCAATAAATTCATCAAACCCGGACATAGTCGCCTCAGTATGATCCGTTAATGACACTTCGATGTAAGCCAATGTATTTAAGGCAATTTTGGCAGGGTTAAGTAAGGCAACATAGTGTTGGATGACGCCTGTCTCCTCCAATCGTTTCACGCGGCGCCAACAAGGGGCGGCGGACAAACTCACCTGATCTGCTAAGTCCTGATTGGTGATTCTGGCATTCTTCTGCAAAATGGTAATAATCGCTTTATCGTAACTATCAAGCAAGATTCGTTCTCCAGATAAAACTAATAGGAAATATTCTTTCTAATTATCGCCATAACCAGAATCAGTACGCAAGATTCTACCCAACTATTTTAAATATACTTAAAGTGGAGTTAATGGAGGAGTGACGGCGTGAGCAAGAAAAGCAATTACATTGCGAAACAGGCAGATGCTAATGGTGCGATTCAATACAGTGATGAAGAGCATGAAACATGGCGAATATTGATGGGCCGACAAATGCCACTCGTCAATCAATATGCCTGTGCGGAATATCTCGACGCGTTAGAAAAATTATCCTTGCCTGGCACCTATATTCCTCAATGCGACACACTATCCAAACAGTTAAAAGCCGCCTCAGGCTGGCAGGTTGCGCCCGTCCCGGCACTCATTAACTTCAAAACATTCTTTGCTATGTTGGCCAATAAATTCTTCCCCGCCGCATCCTTTATTCGCTCTCGTGAAGAGCTCAACTACTTACAAGAGCCGGATATTTTTCATGAAATAGTTGGTCACACGCCCTTGCTGACGAATACCCGTTTTGCGACATTCACACAAAATATCGGACAGCTCGGACAGCAGGCAGATGAAAGCCAATACGTCTGGATTGCTCGTCTTTATTGGTTCACAGTCGAGTTCGGCTTGCTGAACGAAAAAGCCTTAGGCGCCGGATTGATATCATCATTCAGTGAACTGCAATCATCAGTAGAAAGTGATACCCCAATTCGCAAACCATTTGACTTGATGGAAGTGCTGAGAACACCTTACCGTATTGATATCCACCAGCCTGTCTACTATGTACTGGAGTCACTGGACCAATTACTGGAACTTGGCAAACAAGATCTACTTGGCGCTATCGAAGAAGCCAAAAAACTTGGGCTACATGCCCCGCTCTACGCTGAGACAAAAAGCTAAACAAACACACTACAAGAGGAAACAAACATGAATCAGGTCTGTAATTTGAGTGAAGGAAAGTGCGTACCCTGCGAAGGTGGTGTACCACGATTAAGCAAAGATGAAGCACAAGCCTTTGCTCAACAACTGCACGAAGATTGGATAATCGATGACGGCAATGAATCCATTAAACGCATGATCAAATTCAAAGGCTTTGCCAAAGTTCTGCTATTTGTGAACGCATTGGGCTGGCTGGCGGAAAAAGAGGGACACCACCCGGATATCAGCTTTGGGTACGGTTATTGCGACGTGGCATTTAGCACACATGCTATTGGTGGCTTATCTGAGAATGACTTTATCTGTGCAGCTAAAATGGATGCACTGCTCTAATGGCATCCATCAAAAACAGTGTGAGCGGCTAACTAACAGCGCGCTCACACTGTCTTGGTAACAGTGAATTACTTGTTACGACCGATACAGTTCAGGTCGCCAAAAGACTGCTCCAAACGCTCTACGAAACGCTCTTCACCAGCGCGTAATAATTTGCGCGGATCATAATATTTCTTGTTAGGTAAGTCAGCACCATCCGGATTACCAATCTGCTCAGCAACATACTCTGCATATTCCGAATAATAGTCACGCACACCGCAGTTAAATGCCCACTGCATATCTGTATCAAGGTTCATCTTGATAACACCATAGTCGATAGAACGTGCGATATCTTCCGGTGAAGACCCCGAGCCGCCATGGAATACGAAGCTCACCGGCTTAGTACCCGCAGCGCCGATTTGCTCTTCAACGTAACGTTGCGAGTTTTCTAAAATCTCAACTGACAACTTCACGTTACCCGGACGATAAACACCATGAACATTACCAAACGCTGCCGCAATCGAGAAATTATCGCTAATTTTGCTTAACTTCTCATACGCATAATAAACTTCCGTCGGGTGCGTATAGAGCTTGCTGGCATCGACATCAGAGTTATCAACACCATCTTCTTCACCACCGGTAATACCTAGCTCGATCTCCAAACCGATATCGATTTTGCTCATGCGCTTCAGGTATTTTTCACAGATTTCAACATTCTCTTCCAATGTCTCTTCTGACAAGTCCAGCATGTGAGAACTGAATAATGGCTTACCATGCTTTGCGTAATAGTCTTCCTGGAAGTCCAGCAGGTGATCAATCCACACGATATTTTCTAATGAGCAATGATCCGTGTGAAGCACGACCGGCACACCGTACAGCTCAGCCACTTGGTGTACATGCATCGCAGCTGAAATACAACCAGCGGCAGACGCTTGCAAATTATCATTTTTCAGACTTTTTCCAGCGTAAAAGTGTCCACCACCAAATGATAGTTGAACGATTACCGGTGATTGTACTTTGGCAGCGGCTTCCATAATACCGTTAACAGAACTGGTACCAACTGCGTTAACACCGGGCATCGCGTAGCCATTCTTCTTAGCATCTGCATATAAATCTAATAATTCTTGTCCGTATAACACGCCAGATCGAAATTTACTCATAGTCTTTTGTTCTCAACTTTTCAGAGGAATGGGGAACAGTTCATACCGCAATGGTTGTATATGGCTTCGGCATCAACTGCTTATTATTTTGTGTGATTATAGCGCTTTTGATGCCACTATGGTTCCGTTAGTCGTTAAATGAATACTATATATTGGCATTAGGGTATCAGGGACTTGTTACGGAAGGATATCAGGCGGAGACAAAAATGCCGAACTTTATGAAATTCGGCACTTACAAGTATAAGCCTCATGAAGCGGCTCTTCTAATAGCAGCACACCGAGGTCAGATGCTCCTTATCATGACATTTGCCAGTACAAAGCTGTTTAGCAACCGGCATTAATAGATAGTTTCGATCAATCCATTACTTCATCATCACCACAAACTGCCAACTCCACAAAACTATCAGATTCATTATAATTATCGATCACATAGAGCTTTCCTGGAGTCGTATAAAGGCCTTCCCGATCGACACTGAATGGCTCTGTTACTATAAATAAGCGATCATTATTTTCGATTATTTCACCCGCAGCTCCATAAGCAATTTCAGCAAGCACCTCGCCATCTATCTGATCCACAGTGTAATTTTGATACCAATATTCTGTAGAGTCGTTATGACTGTGATTGAAGCGGTAACCATAGCCATTGAAATACGTTAATTGACTTATATCCCTCCGAATGGCTCTAGGACTACTCACATCACTAAGCCATAGATTTACATTGCCACGCCAAAACAAATTCAGATCTAGGCCATCACTAATTCTCCAATCATTTCGCTTAGAAACAAATGGAGCAGGTGCACTTATTTCTGCCGTAATATATAAAGCATTACCACGAGCTACGCTTCTAATGACACCTTCTTGATCTTCATTACTGGAGTCAACTATACCTTCAAACCGATTACCTAAATCAACCGACTCATATCCATCGTGAGCATATAAATGCCTTCCTTGTGCATAATACGCATGATTATTATAAGCACCGACAAAGTAGAGGTTTTCACCAGCAGATGACTCCTCAACCTTGGCTATCATTCCATCGAAATCAATCCATAATGAGAACCCCGTTTCAAGCGATCCTTCTCGATAGTAGCGCCTCCCATCAATGTACCCTCCTCTATTTCCAAAGTCTGGGCTACCAAGTGAGACATACCTGTTCTCTGTGGGCACGGGAATCCGATTTGTTAGATTAGTGTTTTCAACAGTCCCATCTGTTTCATAAGTATTTCCGCAGAACTCCACAACGGAAAGTTTAGTGTTTTGCGTCACCTCGACCTCAACCCTAGCACTATTTAGCCGCCCTAGACTGTCTTCAAAGACATACCAAAATGCGTCCGTACCTGTGAAGCCTTTTGGTGGACTATAACGAATAACGCGATCGACAATAGCTGTATGACCACCCTTCTCTGTTCCAATATCTGTCTCTTTGAGCTTTAAACCAAAACCGATATCATTATCCAAAACAGGGATCATCGCTTTTAACCCATTTTTTGCTACAGCGACGTCGGGGTTTGCGGTTGGCCATTCTCCAGAGAAGGATTCCGACAAAGCGACCGTTACTTTCGCCGCATTTTTTCGTCCCCATTTATCCTCAGTCACATACCAGAATTCATCGATTTGCTCACCTCGCGGCTCTCCAACTTGTTGATATTTGACCTTACCGTCAACATCAATCCATACTTTACCTTTGTTCGTAGACCACTCATTAACACTGACTACTTTGAGTTCAGTTCCTTCGTCATTATCAAGCACAGGAATACCGAACACACCGGTGTAGGCAGCCTTAGCGGTATCATTATTAGCCTTTGACCAAGCTACTTTTGACACATAAATATTGACTTCAGCAGCATTTGTTCTCCCCTCTGCATCTTCAAGTACATACCAAAAAGAATCAAACCCTTCGTAATCATAATTAGGCGTATATGTAACTGATTTTTTATCCTCACTAATGGATATCCGTCCCCAAGTAATTGACGATTCATTTGCACTTTTCACAAATAAACCTTCCCCCAGATCATTATCAAGAATGTTTATTTTAATAGTTTGCCCCGTAACGACCTCTACTCGATCTGTCACCCCCGTTGGCCAAGGACTTGCAACAGCAGCCTCTACCGACATTGTCATAAACAAAGAGAAAAGTATTCTTTTTATTTGTCTCATCACAGTATTCCTATTAACCATTTATGCTCAGGGTATTAGCTAAAAAACATTACAGTGATCTGTTCCCGCCAGATATGAGCAGAGTATTATCAGCGTGCTTTTTACCGATGGGCGGCGAATCGCTTTGTAATGTAAAATCACCATCATTCCACTTAAGTAGCAATGCCCATGCACCTCCTAAAAGCCCAACCCGGCGGCTTCGTCGATGAAGAAGGCATCATCGACCTAGAGCAAACACCCGCGCCCATCGTTGTTTTATCTGCCGCTGACAGCAGCCTTGCCGCGCTTTCCCAAGCCGTCGAAACCCTACCCGCAGATTTCCCCGAGGTGCGCTTAGCCAACTGGATGCAGCTACTAAAACCTGCCGCATTCGACCTTTACCGTTCTTCCGTTCTCGACCATGCACAAGTCGTCGTGGTGTCGTTATTAGGCGGCAGTAGCTATTGGCAATACGGTGTGGAGATGCTGGAAGAATGGCTCAAGGCCGCACGCCCGCGCAAGCCAAGACAACTCATCGTCGTATCAGGAGATGACAGCGTTGACCCAGAGTTAGACACACTCAGCTCCACCGAATCCGAAGCCACTCACCGCATTTGGCGTTACCTACGTGAAGGTGGATTTACCAACAGCCAGCAGTTATTTCATTACATCGGTGCGACCTGTTTTGAGCTAGACGCAGACTGGCAAGAGCCTCAAGCATTGCCCCGCTGCATGTTGTACCTGCCGAACTCACCCTACGCCCAACCCAGCTTTAGCGAATGGCAAAACCGTTGGCAAAGCAACAACGCGACAACCCAAACAAGTACTGGAACTAACACTGGCACTGGCACTGGCACTGGCACTGGCACTGGCACTGGCACTGGCACTGGCACTGGCAACGCTACAGATTCATTCACCGCAAACAACGTCTGCGCCCTACTGTTTTACCGTAGCCACTTACAAAGCGGCAACACCCGCATGTTCGACCAACTCATCGAGCAATTAGAAGCGCAAGGTTTACAGCCGCTGCCCATCGCCATTGCCTCGCTCAAAGACCCTGAGTCGATCACGCTGGTCAATGCACTCATCGAACAGTCAAACGCCAAGCTCATCCTAAATACCACAGGCTTTGCCAGTAACACCGTGGCCAGCCCTGACCTCAGCGCTGAGCCGACCGAGCTCCAATCACCGTTTGCGCGTAACATTCCCGTGCTGCAACTGATCCTATCAACCAGCACACAAGACGATTGGGAAACCTATAGCCAAGGCTTACGTAGCCGCGACATCGCCATGCAAGTGGTACTGCCTGAAATGGATGGCCGCATCGTCACCCGCGCGGTGAGTTTTAAGGCCGAAAGCCGCTTCTGCGAGCGCGCACAAATCGCCGTGGTGAGCTACCAACTCCACCAAGAACGTGCCGATTTCATCGCCAAACTCGCCGATAGCTACACCCGACTTGCGCGCAAAACCAACCCACAAAAACGCATCGCGCTGATACTCGCCAACTACCCAACCAAAGACGGGCGCATTGGTAATGGCGTGGGCTTGGACACCCCAGCCTCCACCATTAACCTGCTCAACGCCATGCAGCAAGCGGGCTACCCCGTTGAGAATATTCCCGAAGACGGCACGGCACTGATCAATGAATTACTCGGTGCAGTCACCAACAATCCCAGCACATTACACACGCTACCGTGCTGGCAGAGCATGGCAATTGATGAATACTCCAAGCACTTTCAGCGCCTACCCGAAGCGAGTCAGCAAGCCGTTTGGGAACGCTGGGGGCCGCCTGACAATGACCCGAAATGCCGCTCAAATAGAATCATGCTGGCAGGCATTCGCTTAGGTGAAACTTTTATTGGCATACAACCTGCGCGTGGCTTTAATATGGACTTGCAAGCCAACTACCATGACCCTGATCTGGTGCCGCCACACAGCTACCTCGCCTACTACTTTTGGCTCAGGCACACGTATCAAGTCGATGCGATTATTCACGTCGGCAAACACGGCAATCTGGAATGGTTACCGGGCAAAGGCGTGGCGATGTCTGATCAATGCTGGCCCGATATCGCACTTGGCCCCATGCCACACTTCTACCCGTTTATCGTGAATGACCCAGGTGAAGGCGCACAGGCTAAACGTCGTGCGCAAGCGGTAATTATCGACCATTTGATGCCGCCGATGACCCGCGCTGAAACCTATGGTGAACTCGCCCAGCTGGAAGGACTTGTTGACGAATATTATCAGGCAATGGGCATGGATACGCGCCGTGAAAACTGGCTGCGTGAAAAGATTCTGAAAGAAGTCGAAACCACCCACGTATTAGAAGAACTACCCGTCACTGATAGCGATGAAGAAGCCGTACTCGATGCACTCGACACCTACCTCTGCGACATTAAAGAAGCACAAATTCGCCACGGCTTGCACATACTCGGGGCTTTACCCAATACCGACAAACTGGCTGATACCATCGTGGCATTACTACGCTTACCGCGCGGAACCTCTGGCCACAGCCAAGGGATATTACACGCCATCGCGCACGACTTTGGCTTGCCCTACGATCCATCAGAGGACAGCGCAACACCTTGGACAGGCAACCAGCCAGCGCTACTCAAACAGCAATGCGATAGCACTTGGCGAACCCATGCCGATACCCGCGAACGACTGGAGTTATTAGCCAAACACTGGGTGCAAGACTATGTGCTGGAACGCTCTACGCTGGCAGGACTCTCCCCTGATTTTCCGCAAACCGCCGTGCTATTCGATTACACGCGACAAGTACTGATGAAAGCGCTACACACCAGCGCAGAACAAGAAATTCAGGCGATTATCAAAGGACTCAGCGGGCAATTTATCGAACCCGGCCCCAGCGGTGCACCGACCCGTGGACGACTCGACACACTGCCCACCGGCCGCAATTTTTTCTCCGTCGATAACCGCTCCATCCCCTCGCCTGCGGCTTGGGCTATCGGCCAGAAATCCGCGCAAGCACTCATTGAGCGACACTTGCAGGAACACGGCGACTACCCGCGCCAACTGGGACTGTCCGTCTGGGGAACTGCTACCATGCGCACCGGCGGCGACGACATCGCTCAAGCCTTCGCACTCATGGGCATCAAACCCGTTTGGGCAGAAGGCTCACACCGCGTGATCGACTTTGAAATCCTGTCCAACCAACTATTGGGACGACCGCGCGTTGACGTGACCTTGCGGGTATCCGGCTTCTTCCGCGACGCATTCCCCAATGTGATGAAACTCTACGATGCCGCGATTCAGGCACTCGCCAACTACGACGAAGTGCTCGAAATCAACACCATCCGCGCAAATATCGAGGCACAAACCGACACACTGATCGCCGCTGGCAGCTCAGCTGAAGACGCCAACCGGCAAGCCAGTTATCGCGTATTTGGCAGCAAACCGGGAGCCTATGGTGCAGGACTACAAGGCTTGATCGACGAGCGCTGTTGGGAAACTCGCGACGATCTCGCTGAGGCCTACCTCAACTGGGGCGGCTACGCGTACGGCAATACGGCAGGCGATGGCGTGGAAGCGCGCGATGCCTTTGCCAACCGCCTCGGACAGCTCGAAGCGGTGGTGCAAAACCAGGATAATCGAGAACATGACTTGCTGGATTCTGATGATTATTACCAGTTTCAGGGTGGCATGACGAATGCGGTGACTAGCCTCAGCGGACAAGCGCCAGCGGTTTATCATAATGATCACTCAGACCCTGAACGACCGAAAGTACGCACGTTAAAAGAGGAGTTGAATCGGGTGATTCGCTCGCGACTGCTAAATCCTAAGTGGATCGAAGGGATGCGTGAGCATGGGTATAAGGGTGCGTTTGAAATGGCGGCGAGTGTGGATTATTTGTTTGCTTATGATGCGACGACTAACTTGATTGCGGACTATCAGTATGAGGCGGTGAGTGAGGCACTGGTATTTGATGAGGAGAATCGGGCGTTTTTGGAGGAGCATAATCCAGCGGCGTTGGAGGAAATGGCGGAGCGGTTGTTGGAAGCGGCGCAGCGGGGGTTGTGGGGGAGCCCTGAAAATTATCAAGAATGCTTGCAAAGCTTACTACTTGAAGCTGACGAAAAAAAAGAGTCGACATAAATAACTTCTACACCAAATGGAATTTGCACAGTTCAATTTATAACCTCAATCAAACTCATGCTCAGCGGCATTTCAAGCTTGCAGTCAAGTGTAGGGATGCTCTGCTTAATCGCAATTTTATTGCATGATTCAAAATCAGGATCATACGCATTCGGATTGAGTTTAAGATACTCAATAGCATTTTCAATGTTTTTCTCGCCTATCATTATTCCATCATTTAAGCCATCAATCTTAAACTGAGCCTTACACATCTGAGACTCTGTCGAGGTTCTAGCTCGAATCAACTCCTGTAAACAAAGTTTCGTAAATTCAGCATAAAAATAATCTAGCAACACATCATTATAATGAATATGTTTAACGTAATTTTCAAGAAAGTAAGATGGAGTCCTGTCGAGAGAGAACCAGCTTCTTCCATCCTCAGCATGCGATTGGATATAGGATGTACAAATATAAGCGTGCTCTTTTTCATGATCTTGAAGATAGTGGTTTGCAGCTCTTATACTTTTCAACATTCCAGACCAACTATAAGCTTCACTTTCAGCAGAAACCCAATAGTCTTCGAGGGTCTTTAAGTGACTTATCACATTATCTTTGTTATTAGATTTTATTTCTCTTTCAATATCATAATTGAGGAAAGTTGCGACCATAGGGTCGAATAATTTCTGTGGATCTTGATCTTCTTTTATTTGAGTCTGAGATGCCTTACTTACTTTTTGAGTTGTATAGGGTTTTATTTTCTCACCTTTTTTCTGTATCTGCTTCAATCTTTCTCTGAGCTCATCTATAGTCTGCGGGTACTTTGGATTTATAGCTACTCTATCGTTATTATTGTTTCTATTTAAATAGTCTTTGTTTTCTTGGTAAACCAACAAACTTAAATAATATTGGACGCATTGCTCCTCAAGGGCTGAATCTTTATCACTAAAACCAGAAGGTGGTACTTTTTCACAATAACTATTGACAATCGTCGCTATTTGATTTGGTTGAGGGTCAAAGTAAGAATTAATTTTTGTAGTTTCATAGACAATTTTTTCTATTTCAAACCTACTAAGGTTACCTTGCTCAGCAAGCTCTATATATTCGTCTCTTATCTCTACAAATTTCTTATCACTAACACTAAACTCCATAGGATATGGAGTATCTGCTTTCCAACTAGAATACCTAAGAATATAATTTGCATGGTAAAAGTGTGCAAAAAATTTATCATAACGAGGAGTTATGATTGAAAGTAG
>NZ_QGKM01000084.1 GCF_003172875.1 Leucothrix pacifica
TAAATTGTCGTGTACAGAGGGAAATTCTTGAGATCATTTTTTACATCGCAAATGGACTCGCCCAGGTTTCAAATCATCTGCTCAAGCGTTAGTGGGCGTGCAAGTGTATTTGATACAACATCCATGGAGCACCATCTTGGATTGATGTTTTAGGAGAGCCATCAGAGTAACTCAATGCGACGTCCCTACTCCAAATCGACCAGCAAAATATCAACAAATCTTCCTGACTGTGTATTGCAGTTTATGTATCAGTTTGTAGATGCATCCATCAAAGGCTGTTTTGAGCGATAAAACATAGCTCACGATGCTAATTAGCCAACAGAATCATTCTCAGAGGTATTTAATGCCGCTTTTTATACTAAAAAAATGCACTTAGTCCTAATTTAAGTTAATATCTAGCCTTAAATGGCTTAATATAATTGAATAATTGTTAATTTTAGCCTTAAATATTTACGATCCAACATACGTAAACTGATTTATTATAAGTGATTGCGCTAATAAATATCTTTAATCGATCAAACCAATACCGTTCATCTTTCATTTAGTATCGCT
This sequence comes from Leucothrix pacifica, assembly GCF_003172875.1. GTDB lineage: Bacteria > Pseudomonadota > Gammaproteobacteria > Thiotrichales > Thiotrichaceae > Leucothrix > Leucothrix pacifica. The sequence continues at coordinate 553 of NZ_QGKM01000084.1, forward strand.
CGTCTAGAATTTCCCCAATAACAAAAATAATGATTGGCTGTGGTAGCGATGCCATCGCCGTTGTTTACGATTAGTGCAGGGAGACTGCGCTGTTTGCAACATTGACAATAGGGACGACAATAAAGTGAATAACAAAATAATACGAAGCACTTTGGGCTGCCTGCTAGCAATCACACTGAATACGTCAGTTGCAGCACCTGTGAACCACGGTTCACCATTGGGGATTAATACAAATGAAGCGCTGGAAAATGATACCAGTTTACCCTTCGTAGACTTATTTAGACTAGCGATGCCGTTTGAAGAAGCAAGACCATGGTTCACCAAAGGAAATGTACGCTTCGACCGTCATGGATGGCCAATGAATCTGAATGGCGGTAAAGCTGGTACTCGCTTTCTGACTCAAATTGACCCTAAAGCGCTACCACAAGGGCTTTACACCGTTCGTTACGATGGTGATGGTGAAATTCGTTATGGTGCCAGCGCTAAGCTTGTTAAGCGTTTACCGGGCATGGACTTAATATCGCTGCAGCCGATGAGTGATAAAAAGATCACCGCAACCATGTTCATTGATAAGACGAATCCACGCAATTACATCAGGAACATTCGTATATTAATGCCTGGCGGAATTTGTGCGAATGAACCGAAGCGTCGCGTGTCTAATGCACGTCATTGCCGTGGAAACTATCAATCATTTGCAGACCACTACAAACACATCACATTTAACCCTGACTACCTGCACTTTATGAAAGACTTCAAAGTGTTGCGCTTTATGAATATGGCGGGTATCACACGAAACAACCTACAAAGCTGGGTACACCGCCCTAACCTGCAGGAAGCTACCTGGGGTGGTAGTGAAGGTGTGCGGGGTGTGCCACTAGAGATCATGGTAAAACTCGCTAATACCTTGAATGTTGATCCTTGGTTTAGCATTCCACACAAAGCGGATAATGATTTTATCAAGCGCTACGCGCAATATGTTCGCAGACATCTGAAGCCCCATCTGAAAGTGTATGTTGAATACAGCAACGAGACCTGGAACGATGTCTTTGTTCCTCAGGCAGAACACATGAAGCAAACAGGCACACGTTATAAGTTGGATAAAGATCGTCGTGTGGCTGGGGCAAAGTACTACTCGTTACAGAGTGTGCGTATCTTTAAAATGTGGGAACAAGCATTTGGTGGTAAGCAACGTCTGGTGCGCGTGATGGGTGGATTAACCAGTGATAAGAATCTGTCACACACTATTCTGGGGTATCGTGACGCTTATAAACATGTTGACGCCCTCGCAATTGCGCCCTACTTCTATGTCGGTCAGGAACGTATGCGCCGTATTCGCAGTGTTGGTCATGTTTTCCAGCAATTAAATGCTGCAGATAACCGCTACTCAATCCAGAATGTATTGAAGAATGTGCGTCAACAAGCAGACATCGCTAAAAGCTATGGTGCTGATTTGATTGCTTATGAAGGTGGGCAACACTTTGTACATAGTAAGACCCACTCGGTTACAGAAGGCGCGACGCCCTACTTGATTCAGGCGAACCGCCATCCGCATATGGCTAACCTCTACACTCAATTATTGCAGGGGTGGAAAAAAGCCGGTGGTAAGCTATTTGTAGCATTCTCTTCCCCTCGCCCTTACACATGGCATGGTAGCTGGGGTGTAAAAGAGTATATCAACCAACCTACAAGTCAAACACCGAAGTATCGCGCATTGATGGGCTTTGCCAGAGGTAATCAGTGCTGGTGGGCAGCGTGTCGTTCAACCACGATTGCACGTCTACCGAAACCTGCACAAATCTCACAATCTATTCACCGTGGTGATGACTCTAACTTTATAAAACCAAAAGTAGTTAGAATCCGTAAACAAGGTCAATCACGTAACGGTATTCAGGTTGCAACCGCCAATCGCATTGGCAGCGTAATCAACGGTACCATTCACGGTAGTCGTGATTTGTCCGGGACATGGCGCTCCAGCTGGGATGATCAAAACCTTTATGTAAAGGTAAACATCACCGATGATCGTCATGTCAGAGACTCTGCAAAACCATGGGCCGATGACTCCATTGAGATTTATATCGATGCAGATGGTAGCCGTAAGAGCCGTTATGATGGCTGGAATGACTTCCAACTGACGTACCGCCTGCATGATCAGCGTTTAACACTGGGTGGTCGTACACCGAAGAACAAGATTCATGCTGTGAAACATCGCATGGTGAAACTGGCCAACGGATACCAGCTGGAAACAACTATCCCTTGGTCAACACTGAACGTGCGTCCAAAGAGCGGCCATGTGGTTGGCTTTGATATTCAGGTCAACGACGATGACAGCGGTGATCAGCGTGATGCGAAGCTTGCCTGGAACGCTCAGACTGACCAGGCGTGGAAAAATCCGCAAATGTTTGGACAGTTAGTATTGACTAACTAATATCTGCTCTCAGTTGACAGGCCGAAGCATTGGGACATAAACTTCGGCCTGCTTAATTTAAGTTTAATAATTACACTTGACCTAGTGGAACTTGTTTTTTAACACTAAGTCAGACACAACACCCAAACAACCAGAATAAGACAAAGGTGTATGAAAAAAATAATTCGCCCGTTGTACGCACGATTGTTGTTATTGATGAGTCTTACGTCCCCCGCCTTAGCTGCTGCGGACGCAGTCACTCCTACTTTTGTTAATCAATCCTCTCCGCTAGGTATCAATACTAATGAGGCGATGGAGGTTGACTCTAGTCTTCCCTTTGTTGATTTATTCCGTTTCGCGCTGCCTTTCGAGTCAGCGCGTCCGTGGTTAACTAAGGGTAAAATTTCTTACGACAAAAACGGTTGGCCCAGCGCACTCAATGGTGGTCAGGTTGGGACACGTTTTCTGAGTCACATTCCTGCTCAGGCATTGCCAACCGGCGTTTATACAGTTCGCTATGATGGTGAAGGCAGTATGCGTTATGGCGGAAGCGCAAAGTTAATTAAACGCATGCCGGGCGTCGATTTGATTCGATTCGAGCCGCTGGCCAATAAAACTATCACCGCTACTCTTTTTATCGAAAAAAGTAATCCCAAAAACCACCTGCGAAATATACGGGTGTTAATGACGGGTGGGATTTGCGCTAACAATCCATTCAAGCGTGTAGACAGTGCTCAGAAGTGTGCTGGAAATCCGTATCTATCGTTTGCGGATCACCACAAACAAATTATCTTCAACCCTGACTATCTCAACTTCATGAAGGACTTCAAAGTAGTCCGCTTCATGAATATGGCTGGTATAACCCGTAACAGTCGCAAACACTGGCAGGACCGCCCAAGCCTGACTAAAGCGACATGGGGAGGCCCGGAGGGTCAGCGTGGTGTCCCTGTTGAAATCATGGTTGAGTTAGCTAATCAGTTAAATGTGAATCCTTGGTTTAACATTCCTCATGAAGCCGCAGATGATTATATTCAAGGCTTTGCAAGCTATGTAAATCAGCGACTTAAGCCAACACTTAAGGTTTATCTTGAGTACACCAATGAAGCATGGAACTCCGTGTTTGTACCCCAAGCTGAGCACATGAAGCAAAATGGTATCCGTCAGAAACTAGATACAGACCGCAGAATTGCTGGCTTCAAGTACTACTCCAAACAGAGTGTGAACATCTTTAAGCAGTGGGAAAAAGTATTTGGCGGCACGAGTCGTTTGGTACGTGTCATGGGCGGTATGACGACTGATCCGTCAATGAGTGAAACCATTCTGGCCTATCAAAAAGCCTACCAGCACGTTGATGCACTCGCGATAGCTCCCTATTTCTATATAGCCCAAGATAAGCTACCGGAAATAAAAAATATAGATGATGTATTTAAATCATTGTCGGCACCTGATAACCGCTATTCCATTAACAATATTCTGAAAGTGGTTCGTCAGCAGTCTGAAGTTGCAAAAGCCTATGGCGTTGACTTGGTGGCTTATGAAGGCGGTCAGCATCTGGTCGATCACAAAACCCATAAACTCACTGAGGGTGCAACGCCGCATTTGGTCGCTGCTAATCGTGATCCGAGAATGGCCCGCGAATATTATCGCTTTTTATCAGGCTGGAAGTCTGTCGGTGGCAACTTATTTGTCGCCTTCTCAGCACCGCGCCCACATACCTGGCATGGTAGCTGGGGTATTAAAGAATATATTAACCAGCCCAATGCTGAAGCGCCAAAATACCGCGCGCTGCTGGCATTTAATCGTGGTGAGAAATGCTGGTGGCAAGGCTGTGAAACCAGTCAGCAAGTACGTTTGCCAAAGCCTGTTTTCATTCCAAATCACTTAGCAACAGGCAAAGCGCCTGCTGCAAGACCACCAGCTTCGGTTGTTATTAAGCGCCAGCCTGCCGGATTGCATAAAGCCAAAGCACACCGAGTTGGCACACTGATTAAAGGCACCATTAATGATGCTAATGATCTGTCAGCAATGTGGCGCTCTAGCTGGGATGATCGTGGCCTGAATCTTTGGGTTGGGATTCATGATGATCAGTTTGTGAAAGATTCTGATCAGCCTTGGGCCGACGACTCGATTGAGATTTATATCGATGCCAATGGAAGCCGAGAAGGTAAGTTTGATGGTCTGGATGATTTCCAGCTGACATTCCGTATGAAGGATAGATCGATCAGTGTGGGTGGAAGCTCACCAAAGCGCAACGTCAATGGCATTCGTCATAACATGGTAAAAACCAAAACAGGCTATCGCCTTGAGGCAAGTATTCCTTGGCAGTTACTGAATGTAAAACCGCAGGCGGGTTTACGCATGGGCTTTGATATTCAGGTTAATGACGATGATAACGGCCACCAAAGAGATGCAAAGATCTCCTGGAATGCGGCACTGGATCAGGCGTGGAAAAACCCTAGCCTGTTTGGTGAAGTGATTCTGGCGGATTAAGAATAATGAGGCGGCTTATTCGGTCGTCTCACCTTCTATTGCCAGCTGATTGATATGATCCACCAGCTCCGGAAAGAAGCCCAGAAAACTCGCCTCGATGTGATCGTATTGTTCAACAACCTCACTGAAGGACAGATCGAGATTATTCTCAAAACGAATGCGGTTACTGATCGCAGTCAGGGTCTTATCGACGGTATCCAGTTCAATATATGCACCTAGCCAATCTCTTTTCGCCATACCTCGCAGACGTTTGAGCATAATTTCTGGCATATATTCTGATGCTATCTCCAGCTTTTTATAAGCCTGCTGAGTAAACGTCGCCAACGGTAGCTCGTGAAAGTCGTCCCAGTGTTTGGCAAGCATATGATCAAAGCTCACATCCAGAATAATGGGCACAAAACGCCGGAAGTCAGGATTGAAATATTGCTTCAATCCTAACACCCTGTCATGACTATCTGTGAATTTATCTGTTGCCCGATGGTTCTCAATACCTCTGAGAATGGCATCGGGCTGTTCTGACAACTCTGCATATTTCAGGAAGTCGGCCATTAAATTACCCGCCATAGAGTAGCCGTTATCCTGTGATAAATACAGATGTGCGAGATAATTCATACTTTCAACGCTTTGCTATCAAGCAGCGTAAAAAGCATCAAGCGTATCAATAAAGCTCTGTAACTGATCTTCCGGCAACTCATTAATACCGGCAGCGGCTTTGCGTCCACCACCAGACGGGAATTGACGACAGATCTCATCGGCACCGGTTTTATTATTCAGAGGTGCACGTACACTCACCAAATAGCCACCAGCTTCGCGCTCAGTGATGACAGCATGTGCACGGTCCGGGAATTCATTAGCCAATGCATTTCCATACACCCCACTCACACGACGTGACCACGCTTCATTTGGCAACATAAATGCAGCACTTGCAGCCGTTTCATGCATGGCTGCAGTCTTCTCAGCGTTTGCCATGTCCTGCAGGTAGCCTTGTTCTAGCTTATCAAAAGTTGCTTTGCCTTTTTCAAAGAACTCAAACGGAGAAGCATAATCTTTCATTGCCAGAAATAAATCTGCTGGTGTGAAATGCAGGTCATCAACGGTGGCACCATAACCATTATAATTCATATAGATGCCGAGATTTTCCAGCTGCTCACGCTGTGCTTCATCCAAACCAGAAGCAATACTTAATGCCTCACCAACCTTCTTCAGGTTATCGCCGTAAGCACCAACAATTGCCCAATGCTGGAATGCACCTTCTAAGTGAAGGTTAACTAAGGTACTCGTGCAACAATCCGCTGCAGTATTGATGTGGGTGCTTAGGTTATCGTGCTCCATGAGCGTGTCACCAGCGAAGTGATGATCGAAGTATTCAACCTTTGCACCCTTCTCCAGCAGCTGCTCAAGACCTTCACGGTTGCTGTCCAGGGAAATATCCAGAACAGTCACCTGATCATCAGCAGAGGCGTCGACACGTGACAATAACTTTATATCGCGCTTTACGCCCGTTACCAGTTCACTGTCGATTGGCTTTGCATTTCTAAGCTGTAGTAATGCACAGATGCCATCCGCATCGCCATTGAATACATCAATGTATTTCATTATTCTCTACATCCTTTGACATTTTGATAATAACGGAATTATGACAGTATTACGGATCAAGTGAGTCACTTTATTACAGGTGTTATGGTCGTGTGCTATATATCAGACACCAATTACGTCGATCATTGCAGTCAACGATTAAGCATTGAGTCTAAAATATTAATGCTTTTAACTTTGTGAATGGCTAAGCTATTGGCATTTTTTAAATTTGATTTTAAAAACTATTTTGTTGTTCAAATCAGTTGAGCCTACAGCAATGTAACTTCCTGGATTAGCACGAACCTGACTATTGATTCTCATAATATAGCGCCCTCCATTGCAGTCCGTTGAGAATAAGGCGTGCATGAAGCTATCACGAACCGTGCGCTTACCGCTACTTAGGTTTGTTATTAGCCAATTGTACCGAGGTATACCAAGACTAAATAGCTTTCGTTTCAGTTGCCCTTGGCCTTCGGTATACGTTTCCCAATCGACTGTTACTGCTGAAACCTGAAAACCAGGAAGAACGTTGATGGGAATAGCAAAACTACAAGCAGATCGACTTAAGCCAGACGCTGATGGCTTACCGTTTCCAGCATCATATTGTCCAAAAAGAACAATTAAATTAGCTGTATTTTCACCAACAACCTCGACGGTTGACTCACCAGAGCAGCCTGTACCCTTGAAGGTACCAGGACTACCAAAAGTTACATCCGCGACACTCGCAGAAGTAGCCATAGCCATATTAAAAATAGTTGTTACAGCTATTATTCCAATTTTCTGTAAGCTGTTCATAGGAAATTTCCTGTCCAATTGAATATCGACTATTTTTTGGAAAAAACACCAAACCTACTTTAGTCCTTGCTGGCAACGACTAACCTTTGAATCCTCTTCCAGCTTACCTTGAGGCAAAAAGAGCCCCTCACAATCAAGAGTGTGACTGTGAGGGTAGTGCTTTAAAGTCCAGTTAATCTATGAATAATTAACTATTAACATTTCTTAAATTTGATTTTAAAAATAATTCTGTTGTTCAAATCAACCGAGTCAACTGCAGCGTAACTTCCTGAATTAGCACGAACCTGACTATTGATTCTCATAGTATAGCGTCCTCCATTGCAGCCTGTTGCGAATGAGGCGTGCACTAAGTTATCACGAACCGTGCGATTACCACTGCTCAGGTTTGTTGTTTGCCAATTGTTCCAGGGTCGTCCGGAAAGGAAGAATTTCCTTTTCAGTTGTCCACGACCTTCAGTATATGTTTCCCAGTCAACCGTGACTGCTGAAATCTGAAAGCCACGCAATACGTTGATAGGAATAGCGAAACTACAAGCAGATCGGCCTAAGCCAGACGCTGATGGCTTACCGTTTCCAGCATCATATTGTCCGAAAAGAACAATTAAATTAGCCGTATTTTCACCAACAACCTCGACGGTTGACCTACCAGGGCAGCCTGTACCCTTAAATTTAGCAGGACTTCCAAACGTTACATCCGCAGCACTTGCAGAAGTAGACATTGCCATATTGAGAACTGTTGTTGCTGCTATCACTCCGATTTTTTGTAAGCTTTTCATGATAAATTTCCTTTTTTAAGTAGTATTAGCCATATGAGATTGTAAAAATGATCACTAAATGTATTTTCAAATCCTGATGTAAATATATATGGACTTATTGTTATAATTAATCCCTCAAATCGAGGATATGCTAAATAAGTCAAATAACCGAAATAAGGGATATAGTATGATTCATAAATACACTTATAATCGATAGTTAATATGGTATGCAGATAGGATCATGACAGCTTGAGTAGATAATAATGAGTACTAAAGAGAGCATTGTTTTTTTGGTCGAAGATGACGAGCCAACCCTTTGTAGACTGGCTAATATTGTCAAAGAGCAAAAACACCTGACATTGGCGGCAACCGCTTCAAATTTCCATGAAGCATCTGTGTGGCTCGCTGATAATACTATCGATGTGCTCTTGACGGACTTAGGTTTACCTGACGGTAATGGGAAACAGCTAATCGAGCAGACTCGGCTACTCTACCCAGATGCTGAAATTATGGTTATCTCACGGTTCGGTGATGAAAATAGTGTTGTAGAGTCAATCAAAGTAGGCGCTAGTGGCTACTTATTGAAAGATGAATCCGAGAAATATATTCAAGCCGCCATTAATCAGCTACTTCAAGGGGGGTCACCCATCAGTCCCGCCATAGCGCGTTACATTCTGGATTATTTTCAGGAAAATGAACTCGCTGGAGATTGGGGGGGGGGGGGATCATTGTGAACCTCTGGAGACCCTGCTGACTCCAAAGGAAAAAGTAGTATTACAGTATCTTTCCAGAGGATATTCAAACAAAGAAATAGCAAAATCACTGGTTATCTCACCACATACTGTTGCATCTCATATTAAGCATATCTATCGAAAACTAGAAGTCAATTCACGTAATGAAGCTGTTTTTGAAGGGTATAAAATGGGACAGATATGCATTCACCAACATACGCAACCCACTAGTACTGACAAGAGTCCTGTCGAAATTGCTCAAGCACTCTTGATTGGTAAGAAAACAGTCACTGATGTTACTGAGATCCTGAAACTGGTATTCGATTTCGATCTCAAACATTGTATCGAAACACTTAAACTAGCAGGATGTGGCACGTGTAATATTTTTATTGCTATTAAAAGTGTTTTTAAAGTAAAGGATGTTGTCATCATGAAGGCAATGATTGATCAAGGTCTCAACCATGAGGAGGTGCTACAGGCTGTAATTACCTCACCGGCATGAATATTAGATGTAGTGTAACGATTGTGTCTTTAGCTCTCAGTTTCGTGATGGCATGGTCTGTAACAAAAGTTCGCTTCAATCCTTTTGTCGGCAGTATTGCGCTAACACATGCAATAGTATTAAGTGATTCAAATCTATGTAAGAGATCGATTCCTGATGAATTACTAACCGCTAAGGTATTCGCTGAGTCATTTTCTCAGATGTTAGCAAAGTGCATCCACTTAATTATTGAATCTGAGAGTGTTGAACAACTATCCATTCGTGTCCCACATGAGTGGAGAAATGATATTGCCAAAAATCCAGAGAATCACTCCGGTAGAGTCGTATACCGCTTTGACTATATGTTTAATGCACAACCTGAGGGGTTATGGGCTATCGCTTTACCAAACGTTGGGCAAAACATTGCCGTTTTTCTCAATGGTGACCTGTTGGGCTGGGGGGGTAGCTTTGAAGTACCGATAGCACGGAATAGCAGTAACCCCCAACTCTTTACAATATCGAATGGTCAATTTAAAAGTGGCGCAAATGCTATTGATATACTGGCAGTATCCTATCCGCCGGACCATGGTTTTTTAGGAAATGTTTATATTGCCCCCCTTGAAATGTTACTTCCTGCTCATCAGCGATATACGTTTTTTAAGCAAACAGTAACAGGAGTTATTGCAGTAGTTTTATTAATTTCTGCACTATTAATGTTGGCTTTATGGTGGAGAAGACCAGATGAGTCTGAGTATAGCTGGCTGGCACTTGTCATTCTATGTTGGTTCATCTTTGCCTTGGACCAGTACATTATCAAAGTCCCCATAGGTCAAGCCAATTGGGATGGAATGATATTAATGTGCCGCGGGGTCATGTGTATTGCAGGTGTTCTGGCAGTACATCGTTTTTTGAACGTACAAGAGAAATACCACCAAATAGAACAATGGGTTTTAATAACCGGCGGTATTTTGGCCTTGGTCATACTACTTGTTTCTTGGTTTTCGCCAACTCCTTTGTATAAAAATATTTGGAGTGGTCTTTCAGTCATCGGTGGAGGATATATCTTTAGCATGATTTTACTTGAGACCCTTAAGCGCAATGACAATTTGAGTTACTTACTTGGACTCTCAGGCGGAGGGGTTCTGACATTAGCGCTATATGATTTATTGGTTATCTATCAATTGAGGCCATTGTATGAAGGGTTTTATTTTCACTATAGTGCACCTATTTTTTTAACCGCCCTGTCAGCTGTGATGATGCAACGATTTATTGTTTCTTTGAATGAAACGGAGCGCTCCACAGCCAAACTGCTGCAACTTAATAGAGAACTTGAAAACCGCATTGATGAGCGTGGTCGATTTATTGCTAAAAGCTACGAGACAATCTTTGAATTACGGCGCAAACAAGCACTGGTTAAGGAGCGCGCACGCATAATGCGAGATATGCATGATGGTATTGGTGTATATTTAAATAGCATTCTCTATCAGTTAAAGGCGGATAAATTAGATCGTCACTACCTTAAAGAATCTGCAAGATGTGCGTTAGACGACTTAAGGTTAATGATTGACTCCTTAGGAAGCGTTAGCGGTAATGTATCAGCCATGCTAGGTATGTTTAGAACCAGAGTTAGCTCTACACTTGAGGCTTGCAATATCACACTTGAATGGAGAGTTGACGAGTTACCAGAGCTACCTAACTTTGGCCCTGAAAAGTCGCTGAACTTACTACGTCTATTACAAGAGACCGTGACTAACTGCATCAAGCACTCTAATGCTAATGTTTTAAGCCTATCCGCATACGTTCAAATCGACCAAAACAGCTTATTATATGTTGTTGTTGAATTACAAGATAACGGTAAAGGCTTTCTTACCGATGCGCCATCAAAAGGGAATGGTCTGCTGAACATGTCACATCGAGCAAAAAAAATTAATGCTGACATGAGTATAGTCAGTAATGAGCGGGGAACTCGTGTCACGATCCGTCTGCCTGTTCATGAAGATTAAGTAATCAATTTAACGGGGAAGACCGATCATTAATGATGAATATTGGAGATATGCTTGAAGAGCAAAGGTGGACACTTAGTAGATAACAATTGGGTATTTTACTATGCCTCTAAAAGCATAAATATTTATATGATATTTAAAAAAATAATTTTATACACTACGTTATTTACTACATTGAGTGCTAGCCTCCATGCTGCTCCAAACATTACCAACAGCATTGTAAAAGAGCATTTCGAAGAAGCCGGAGGTGAAGGCGTTGATATTGTTACCATGAGAAAACCTAAAGCCTTTGTAGATCAATGTGGCACTATAAGCGCAGTCAGTATCAACTATACCCAGCGGCGTTATGGCAAAGTGACCGTTGATCAAAGGACAGTCAAAGCTTGTACAAAAATTAAATCATGTGAGCTACGCTTGATATGGTTACATGCGCCTGCCGGGCGTTTAAGTTATAGCGTAAAGGCGCATTGGACGAAAACAGCTTGTAGCTCGTGAGCACTCCCCTTACGATTTATCTACTAGCAATTGGCGCACAGTCGCTAGTTTCACACAGGTCGTCAGCACTTTCATTGCCTGTTCTAACTCTTGTAACGGTGGAAAACTTGGAGCGATGCGAATATTCGTATCATCCGGATCTTTGCCATAAGGAAAGGGTGCACCGGCAGAGGTTAACTTAACGCCGCAGGCATCAGCGAGTTCCACCACGGTTTTGGCAAGCCCTTGCTTAACATCTAACGACACAAAGTATCCACCTTGTGGCTTAGTCCATTTGGCAAAGTCGTGACCAAGATCATTGGCCAAATGAGATAATACAATATCAAATTTAGGCGCCAGGATTTTACGATGCTTTTGCATGTGCAAGTACATAGCCTGCATATCCGGAATCAGTTGCGTGGTTCGCAGTTGGTTGACCTTGTCAGCACCAATGGTCGTGACACCCAGCAGCTGTTCAAAGTTACCCATATTCTCAGCGGAGCTATGCAGAAAACTCACCCCTGCTCCTGCAAAGGTAATCTTAGATGTTGATGCAAATTGCCAGACGCTGTCTTCAGTGCCATGTGCTTTGCAGCGTTCAGTAATATTGGCAAGTATCGGTGCTTCTGCCACTAAATCATGAACCGCATAGGCATTATCCCACATTACTCTGAAGCTGGGATGGGCGATCTTCCCCAATGCAGCGATGCGATCAACGGTCTCATCGCTATATACAGTACCCGTTGGGTTGGAATATTTAGGCACACACCACATGCCAATAATCTCATCATCAGACTGAAGCAGATGCTCTACCTCATCCATATCCGGCCCTTGATTAGTCATTGGCACATTGATCATTTCGATGCCAAGGTTTTCAGAGATACTGAAGTGGCGGTCATAACCCGGTACAGGACACAACATTTTTGGTGCTGTTAGATGTTTCCATGCTGAAGCCTCACCGCAGCAGCCATACAAATATTGGTTCAACTGCACCATGTACATCAGACTTAAACTGCTATTCCCCGCTGCCATGGTGTTTTCAACGTCGGTTCCCATAAGATCTGCACCCAGCTGTCGGGCTCCCATAATGCCCCGAAGACCGCCATAGTTTCGGGTGTCTGTCGTCTCTTCCTGATAGTTACCGTTTAAGATGCCATCCAATGCGTCAGATAAGGTGAGCTGTTCCGCTGAAGGTTTGCCCCGTGTCAGATTCAACGATAAGTTCTGAGCCTGAAGTTCGTAATATTCGGCACTTAATTGTTGCTCAAATTCGATAAGCTGATCCGGTGAAGCCTGTTTGATATCCATAAGTAAACGCTATGTGATTGATTAACGGAGAAACAAATTATTGACAGGCCGAAACAATAGCCTTTAGCGTGTTTCACCACAATAACAATTTAGAAACCACCTGCTGCATCTGCTATTATCTCGCTATTTTTAGCGCCCAAACGGCAGTCTTCGAGAACTGTATTTTCTGATGTTCGGATTAAATCCTCAACAACAAGCAGCGGTAGAGCATATCGGCTCTCCTTTACTGGTACTGGCAGGTGCCGGCAGTGGTAAAACACGTGTAATTACCGAGAAAATAGCCTGGTTAATCCGTGAAGCTAAAGTCCCTGCAAAACATATTGCGGCGATCACTTTCACTAATAAGGCGTCAAGGGAGATGAAGGAGCGGGCTTCTCAATTACTTAGTAAAGAAGAAGCAAAAGGCTTAACTGTTGCGACTTTTCATAACCTTGGTTTGCAGATTATTCGTCGTGAATATAAGTCACTGGGGTATAAGTCTGGTTTTAGTATTTTAGACGCCCAAGATACCAGCACCATTATCAAAGAACTGATGATGCGCGATGAGGATGCTAAAGAGCCGGATGATGATCCGCGTTGGATTATCTCGCGTTGGAAAAACGACTTTATTTCACCAAAAAAAGCGCTAGAGCAAGCCATGACACCAGACGAATTGCTGGCCGCTAAGGTTTATGAGCGCTATCAACGGCAATTAAAAGCCTATAATGCTTTAGACTTTGATGATCTCATCGTATTGCCGGTACAACTGTTTGATGCAAATCCTGAGATATTGGCTAAATGGCAAAATAAACTGCGTTATATGCTGGTCGATGAGTATCAGGACACCAATAATTGCCAGTACCGCATGGTAAGGCAGCTTGCGGGTGTTCGTGCCGAATTGACGGTGGTTGGTGATGATGACCAATCCATCTATGCCTGGCGTGGTGCGCGACCTGAGAATATCAATCAGCTGCAAACGGATTATCCGAACTTAAAACTGGTCAAGCTGGAGCAAAACTACCGCTCTACGTCCAGTATTTTGGACAGTGCCAACCACCTGATTGCTAATAACCCGCACTTGTTTGAAAAGAAGTTATGGAGTGCGTTGGGTAGCGGAGACAAGATACGCGTTATCCCCTGCAGAACTGCCGAACACGAAATAGAGCGCGTGATTGGGGAGATCATGAAATACCACTTTCGTGATCGGACTGAACATCGTGATTTCGCTATTTTGTACCGAAGCAACCACCAAAGCCGCTTGTTTGAACGCTATCTCAGACAGAATAACATCCCTTATAAAATCAGTGGTGGCACTTCATTCTTTTCACGTGCAGAAGTAAAAGACACCCTCGCCTATATTCGCCTGATCAGCAATCCATCGGATGATGCAGCGTTTTTACGGGTGATTAATACGCCGAAGCGTGAAATAGGAGCAACCACGCTAGAAAAACTGGGTGATTATGCCAACGAGCGTGAAGTTAGTCTTTTCGCTGCATCAACTGAGATGGGATTAGCCTCGCAACTCACCGAACGTGGGCGTAGTCGTCTGGCAATGTTCTGCCAATGGATCAATGATATTTCCTACGCCAGCCGGGAAATGGATCCGCACCAAGTCGTCGAAAAAGTCATTAGTGATGTGGACTACTACGAGTGGATGCAAACCACCAGTTCCTCGCCAAAAATGGCTGAGCGACGCATGGAAAATGTTCAGGAGATTATTGACTGGATTAAGCGACTGCATAACGAAGGCGAAGGCAAGCATCAGGACTTAGGTGATATCGTCGCACATATGAGTCTGATGGATATTCTGGAGCGTAATCAGGAAGATGAAGACGAGGATGCTGTTAGTTTAATGACCCTGCACACCTCAAAAGGTCTGGAATTCCCTTATGTGTTTCTAGTAGGAATGGAAGAAGATATTCTGCCCCATGCAAACTCATTGGAAGATAATGGTTTGGAAGAAGAGCGCCGCCTCGCTTATGTAGGTCTTACTCGTGCGCAGAAACACCTGACCATAACATTCGCTAAAACACGTAATAAATTCGGTGAGAAAGTCACCTGCGAGCCCAGCCGTTTTCTTGATGAATTGCCCGAAGAACATATCGAATGGGAAGACCGTGTTGTGGTGTCCAGGGAGCAACAGCAAGAAACGGCTAAGAGCTTTATCAACAACCTGCAGGATATGCTGGATGACTAAGTTCAGCTGGAGAGTCATCGTTTAATGGCGTTTCGTTATTACAAGCCGGCTGACCGGATCGCAAAACTCAATGAACATTTTCAGCTGCTCAACAGCTTGTTTCATTATGAGAAAGGATTCACTGAAACTGAATTTCTGCACCGTATAGAGTCCACAAAAGGCACTAACTCACCCGATAGCGGTTTTACCTTTCAACAACTCCTTAATTATAGGCTAATTGTTGAAAGCAATGACTATGAACCCCGCTATAGCTTAGCGCTGCCATATCGGGAGTTTTTAGAATACCTGTATCAGGAATCACAACCGGTTAACTCAGCAGTTATTCAAGGTTATATAGGTGCATTGGATCAACGGATTCAGGACTTAATTCGTGCGTATGATGATGAATCCGAAGCACTGACATTACGTTTTCTGAAACGATTAGGGCGTGAAATAGACAATATCGGACAAACTTCCTCAAGAAACCGTTTAGGCGTTGTGAGTGAAGTTCGTAAGCTGAAACTCAATGATGAAAAGCTGAGTTATAAGGAACGCCTGTCAGAATCCAACCGGCTTTGGGATGAGTATCTGGAACCTCTGCGAGAGATGATTTCACCCTCTGGCTCATTCGGTATGATTATGGAGCGCCTCAAACAGACGTTGGAAATCGGAGAAGCCAAATTCAATGGTCAAACTGAATTGCGTCAACTGTTCCTGCAAAGCCGCGCTCGACGTGTGCAGCTAAACGAACAAACCCGGTTAGATTTGAATGAAGCGCAGCAAGAGCTCATGCCACTGCGTGAAAAGCTCGCACAAGAGTCACGTTTAATGGACGCTGCTGCGGTTATTTTTGGTCACATTGAGCAAGGCAAAGTAAGCGAGCTACCGGCTTTCCCATTCGGGCGTATCTTACGTCGGGAACGTCACATCGGCTTATCAGGTTTGCGCGGCTATCTTGCTGAACTGTGGTCACTAGAAACAGAGCCAGACAGCATTTTGCAAGACGATACAGAAACCACCGAATCTGCGCCTCTGGAAACCGAAGGCGTTATCGCCCTACTCGATGAGATGCCGGAAAACACCGATGTGATCCATTACTTTCTGCAGAAGCATCAAGGCTTATCAGCCAATGAAGTGTTGCGTGCGGTGAGTATCGTCTGTTTACACCAACAAAATCATAATGTTGTGATTAGTGATGACTTAGTTGATTACCAAATCGATGGGCAGGTTTGGCAAGGAATAAGAATTTTTAAAGGGGAAGCATCGACTGATGAATAATCAACACGATGAACAAATGACTGAGGCTGAAACTCAAACAGATGAGCAGAGTGTGCAAGCAGCATCGGCTGCACAATCTAGCGATGGGATTACTGAATCAGCGCCCACAATAAAGAGTGAGCCTGCTAAGACATCTGTTTTCGATATTCCCGGTAAAAAAGAAGTCTTTCAGGCACTTATCAGCGGAATGCATATCTCCCTACATTCCGGTGAGTTATATCATTATTTGAATAATAATCTGGATGACTACCGTACCGAGCTTGAAACTCTGGGGTATCAATTAGTCCACGAAATGGATTATTTTTTCATTCAGGATCAACAGGATGAGCGTGCTAATGATTACTCCCGGCGCTGCTTAGTATTCGTGACAATAATGATTGAGGCCATTTCAAATACTGGTGGTGACATTCTGGAAACACTCCTGAGCGAAAGTGGTTTTGAGGTTGATCAATTGCCGCACCTGAGTACCGAACGTTATCGCAATTACATGCAAAATCTGGATATCGGCGAGACGCGACAACTCAAGAGCTTATTAAACAATATGCACCGCTCGGGCTTTATAGAGTATCGTGAGATAGATAATTTTTTACGATTTTTAACACCGGTTAACCGCTACTTACAGCTAAGTCTGGATATTCTGGAACAACACAATAAACAAAATAATGACGTTGAGGCCGAGGTACACGCATGAAAATACAACCGGTCAAAATTATTCTGATCAACTCCGCAAACTGCCAGTATGCAGAATTTGATCTGTCAGACTCACTGCATTTAGTTGCACTGAACAATCGCGGAAAAACATCGATTATCAATACTTTGCAGTTCCTGTACATCGACAGTTTTAAAGAGATTAATCTGGGATATACGCTGGATCAAACCTGGAAGCACTATTTTCCGGCACTTGGATCCTACATTCTGTTTGAATTAAACACGCTGACTGGCCGTAAGGTGTTTGGTATGTCAGCAACGGGGCTTGGCAGTCAACCAGAAAAGTTTTTACTGGATGGCGAATTTAGCAGTAGTGATTTCATCCAGAATATTACGGGTAAATTATTACCGAAAAAGCCAGATACACTATTTCCTGATGTTGCCAGCAAGCTGATTTCGCGCAACCTTGAACCCAAACATCACCGCGCCCTGCTTCGTCCTTTTAGTACTAAACAAAATCCTGCCGGCTTGGGCTTGGTCGGAGATAGTCGGGATTACCGTTTATTTAAACGTTTATTCCGACAGTTACTGCAATTAAAAGGCATCACCATAAAAGACCTGAAAGCTCAGATTGAGCAGGTCAATCATTCGGTGATGGAGAAAGAGCAAAAAATTAACGTCCAGCGCGAATTCAGTGAGCCGTATGAGCGTGTTAAAAAAGATCAGGATAGTCTGAGACGTTTGCAGGACAATCAAGAAACGATTGAGAGAGTGGTTGACCTGACTGAGGAGATGGTCAGACGTCAGGGAAAGCTTGTTAACTATCATCTGAAGTCGACGCCCCTGTTCCTAAAAGAAATGGAGATGCTGGAAGAAACACTAGAAACGCAACTTAGCCAGCAAAGCCGTGCCAAAGACCAACTCCCCGAAATCAAGTTAGCCAAGGAAGATAAACAGCAGCAAATAAGCCGTGAAGACCAGCGACTTGGTGTGATCAATAATGATATTGCTCGCTATGAAAAGCTGACTCGTGAATGTAATGAGATTGTGGTGGAGTTGGAACAGCAAAAGCTGGCCAACCTTGAGCAGGAGCGGGATGACCTGCAGGGTCAATTGTACAATGTGCGCAATGAAGATCTCTCAGCACTAGAGCAAAGTCTGAGTTTTAAGCAAGAAAAACTAACCAAGACGCAGTTACAACTAAATAACCTGTCCAGTACTTTATACGTACAACTTAAGGCGATTTTAACACCAGAACAGCTGTTGAGACTTTACCAGATAACTAACTCTGACATTTGGGACTTGTTAAATGAAAAGCAGTTTACGCTGCATGATGCCGACAAATTACAGGCATTTCTCCAACAACAGTTAGGAGACGCCAATGGTTCTGATATTGATTTTCCTGGTTTAACACTCGATTTGAGAGCGATTTCCGGGGCCGGTCTTCATCAATTGGGAAATCCTGAGTTTCTTGAAAAACAAGTCCAGAAACTGACCGCAGAAACTGCACAACTCAGCGATAAAATCACTGCAATTCGTGAACAGGCATCCATCAAAACACGTATTGATGATATCAAGCAGAGGATTGAGCTTATATCTGCTGTGATTAAAAAACATCAGGAATGGCAAGCCGCAGAAGTCGATTACATGAAATGGCTTGAGCAAAGCGAAATGATCATGGCAACAATCGCGCAGCATAAGCAGGAAATGGATGCCTATGATGAGAAAGCCTATGACCTTCGCCAGACAGTTAAACAACTCGCTGAAAATGTAAAAACCAGTCGCCAGCACATCGAGGTTTTAAACGGTCAAAAGCGCTGGATAGAAAACCATCCACCAGAAAGCGATTGGTCTAATATCGAGCTTGATACCAGCGCACTCAGTTTTGAACAGCTCTATGACAACTATCGTGCTCAAACAGAAACCATCTCTCATGAGAAACAAACGGTCACTCAGAGTCTGCTACGACTGCGTGACCGCTTTATCAATCTAACAGGCCTAACCGATGTAGACGCTATCCGTTTCTTACGGGATCAGCTTGATGCGATACCGGAAAAAGAAAAAAGTATCAATGACGAGTGGAAGCGTATCTTTACCAGCTTTGCAGCACATTGTCGGGGCATCATAGATAGCGTGGATGCTATAGATAGTTACCTCGCTGACTTGAATCGATTGTTAGGACGCCAAACCATTTCCAACCTGCAATCCATTAAAATTGTGATTGGTCGAAATGAATGGTATCGACGTATTCAAACCATTCGGGAGTGGAAGGAAAACGACCTACCCTTGTTCGGAGGACTGGATGAGTCTTCTATTGACGACTTACTAAAATCGATCAAGCCACTGCTGGAAAAAGTCAATATCACCGTCGCGGATCTTTATGATTTAGTGCTGCAAGTAGTTGATACTCATGGTAATGAGAAGCAGTATCAAAGCCTCGACCTAGAAAGTAATGGTACATCGATCACGGTTAAGACGATTATCTTTATCTCCATGATTAATCAGGCAGTCTCAGGTAAGAAGAATATTGGCGAGACAATCCGTCTGCCGTTTTATGTGGATGAAATTGATAGCCTTGATGATGCAAATGCCCAGAATATTCATGACATCGCTTTGAATCTAGGGCTAATTCCAATTTTTGCCAGTCCTAAAGGTAGTGGTATTTGTAAGCGTTTATACCAACTGGAAAATAATGCAATTGGTAAACTCAGCGTGCGTCAAAAAGCTAAAGGTTCCGGAAAACTGTTACTGATTCAACCAACGTTTGAGCATGTTTCGTGAGGTACTTAGCACATGAAGTTCAGCGATATAGCTACAACAACAGTGACAACACCTACACTTTAATAGTATGGATCTTATGACTGCTCTGGTAATTATTTTTGCCGCCATTGTTGGCGCGGTTTTGTCCGTCTACCTGCGAAGATTGAATAGTAATAACGTGGATGAGATTCCCCATGATGCTGGTGATGAGAATCATCATTATGATCCATCAAATCCTCAAACTACCATACTGCATGAGATATCGCCTGACAGTGCTGATGTGAAAACCTTGTACGAAGTATTCAGCTGGGGGCGTGAAGCTTCGGCGGAATATCTCTACTACGGTGAGATCGACAGTAGCGCAGTCAAGCAAGATGGCACGGGGGATTTAACAAAAGCGGCTTTTCACGCTGAAGTCAGTGTAAGCTTTGAAGAGGATGCGATCAGCGTCGAAACAGCGAATCTAAAAGACTACCGTCACCATGGATTCAAATCGCCCCGATTTTCAATCGACAATGAGATCGGCGACAACTTCCCCAACCTAACACCAGCAGAGCTTATTCCAACATCCACCACTGATGAATATCGAAATCTTATCTCCATCAGCGACAAGGACTATAGCCACTTTATGATCGTCGGCGTGTTTCAAATGGTCTACTTTCGCTATGTACGTATTGACGATTCCCGCATCACTACAATATCCGTTATTGCCGGAGATGAGTTCGCCACCATGGAATGGTTATTTCAACATTTCAATGACTTAGTTGAGCGTTACCAAGACTTGCCAATGCAGCGCTTCAGTGGCGCAATTCGCGAATAATCATTACAACCAATCGCGCGGATCCACTTTGTAATAGCCTTTTAGCTCAGCAAATAAAGCGGCATGTTGCGAAGCCATTTGGGCAGGCTGTTCAAAGAAAGTTTCGGTTACCACGGCGAAAAACTCGGCAGGCTCGGTTGCGCCGTATTGGTCGATTAATGTTTCATCGCCACGATAAGCTGCCTGCTGTAAACGCTGAAATTCATCGGTGAACACTTTAGACCAACGTTCAGAGAGCTATGGTCAAGAGTAGTGTCTGAGAAGAATTCTACGCCGCGTCCCGGTTTTTCTCAGTTACC
>NZ_QGKM01000085.1 GCF_003172875.1 Leucothrix pacifica
CGCTAAAGCAGCACTGTATGCAGTTCGTTCACATTGGGGGATCGAAAATAAGCTACACTGGGTGTTAGATGTTGTTTTCAAAGAAGACCATGCGAGAGTTCGTTCTGGCAATGGTGCTAAAAATATGGCAATTGTCAGGCATATCATCACCAACCTGTTAAGGCAAGCGCAGGGCAAAGCGAGCTTGAAAGTGAAACGGAAAAAAGCGGCGTGGTCTGTCGAGTTTCTTGAAAAACTATTGCGGCAAGAGCTGTAAATCTTTCAAGCGATTGCCCTGAGAAAAAACCTCTTTAAGCTGTGTTTTTGTGATGCGTTTATGGTTGGAGCATGGATTTAATCATGGAGTACCTCAAGTGCATCAGCAAGCGTATTGAGTAACGCGACTTTATACCCCGCTTGTGCAAAGCTTCGAATCGCTCGGGTGTCCAGCTTGGCCAGTTCAGCTTCATTCAAACGTAAATCATCTGACAGATAAGACAATACGGCTGAGGTTGATTGTAAGCGAAGGTGGCGAATACTCAGTAGCAAGTCACATAAGGCTTTCTCTGGTGTCGCCATTAAAAAAGCACTGTTTCCTTGCTGGATGGAAGTTTGCTCCAGAGAATAATAGTGAGCAGGAATCGCGTGATAACTAAACCGGCCCAACTCATTTTCAAATTGCCTTGAACGGCCAATACACATGGAAGTGACCTCAACAACGCGTTCACTCAACAGACCATAATAGGATAAGGCCCATTGTCGGGAAACATAGCTCGGGCCAAACAGATGATTTGCAATGAGTTCTTTTGGAGGGGAGTGTTGGTCACTTAAGGCGTATAAACCTCGCTTTAAAGCAATCAGCTTTCCCTGTTTGGTTAAGCGATTGATCTTGTCGTTTGGGCGAGCGTAACTGTCCAGTATTGCTGATAATGCGGAGTAGGGGATGACTTGGTTTTCAAATACAGCTAACGCTTCCATGAAAATAGAATAGTACTTTTTGTATGGTTAACCTACTTTAATTCGATTAACTATACAAAAAATTCTGTCAAGCTTCTTTCTAATTCCTTTTCTACTAAAAACGCTATGTGCTATCATTATGGGTAATATGAAGAGGTTACAACTATGCAAGCATTTTCAATACGTGATTTACGAGAAAAAAGTGGCGAACTTAGCCGTGAGTCTGAGGCTGGGAATCCTTCATTGATCACCCGCAGAGGCAAGCCACTAATGATGACAGTGCCTTTCACACAGCATCTTGTTGAAAACGGTATACATGTAGCATTGGCTGAGCAGCTTTACTGTGAAGGGCATGTAACGCTAGGACGGGCAGCCAAAATCGCTGACATGTCTTACGCTGAGTTTGCAGAGTACCTAAGCGCACTTAATATCGCAGTCGTCGATTATCCTCCTGAAGAACTGGAAGACGAACTCAATGTACTTGCCCAATGAGTTTATTGATCGTTGCTGACACCGGGCCATTAATTGCTCTGGCGAAAATCGGTCAACTAGATTTGCTCCGCCATTTCTATGAGAAGATCTTTATACCAGAAACAGTTTTTTCAGAAGCAACTGAACGCCAGCACTGGCAGGATGCGATGCAGATTCACCAATTTGTAGAGCAGTATGTTGATGTCGTTCCTGATAAGACAGGCAAGCAGATTAAAGAGTTGTTTATAAGGCTTGATGCTGGGGAGTCTCAGGCGCTTGCATTAGCTGATGAGCTAAATTGTCCTGTTCTGTTAGATGAGCGACGAGGCCGAATCGTCGCAAAGCAAATGGAGATTAGCATTGTCGGGACAGTTGGCTTGCTCATTAAGGCCAAGCAGCAAGGGTTGATTCCAGAGCTTAAAAATCTGTTATCAGAAATGACGGAACACGGTTATCGGCTATCGCCAAAACTTATACAGCAAGCGCTTGAGATATCAGGGGAAGCCAAGATTAAATAGTTAAAGGCTATACCTACTCAGCTGCAGCTGCTTCCTTCAATCTAGCCGGAACACAACCATACTTCTCCGGCTGCTTATAAGCACAACGCTCTTCCAGCCAACGCACTACCTGATCCATTTTGCTCTCGCCTTCTGCTGGCATATTCAGCAGTGGACGGTACTTACGCGTTTCATCTGTTCAGGTGATGTGATAACCCTCTTGAGCGAATAATGAGGGTGGCAGTGGCGTATGCTTGAAGTTCAAATCCTCCAACTCCAACTCCCAAAAAAAGCGAGGTGCGCCGGGTACCTCAACCGGGTCGAATTCATAAACGAACCGGTATAAAGGAGGTAGGTTGTCAGGCCTCCAAAGTCTAATGTCATTTCCATCACTGGCTGCGATGACTTTGCCATCAGGGCTGTAGGCAATGGCTTGAATGGATCCAAGTTTTAAGTGAGGTGTTGTCAATGCTGAGGAGGAGAGGATGTTGCTAGGTAAGCGTGATAAATGCCCTAAGGTTTCGGGCTTGATGGCGACTTTGCTTTGGGCTAAGGGACGTTGTTGGGCTTCCAAGGCATAGAGCAAGGCGTTGCGGTATTCACTGATGGCGTCGGGATGGTGTGGGTCGTCTGTATTTTTAATGAGGCTATTGCCCCGTGTGATTGAGAACAGGCTTTTTTCTTCAAAGGCCTTGGCGAGGTTATAGTTAGATTCCAGCTCATTGGCTCTGGCGATTTTTGTGGCTTGCTCTGCCATTTGTGCACGGTGCTGAGCCAGCGTTTCGGCCGCCTTGGCGGCCTTTTCATTTTTTTGTGATGTTTCAAGTGCTTTTTCAGTGGCTATATTGGCTAAGGTTGCTTCCTCTGAAGCTTGCTCTGTTTTGGTGTTGGCGATATCCAGTTCCGCCTTTTCTTTTAGTAGCTTTGCTTGCCGCGCTTGCTCTGCTTTTTCCTGCTCAATGGCTGTGTGGTGTGCAATATCGCTGAGTTGGATAAAATCAGTGACTTGCTCAAAGTTGTCTTGCTTACTTGGGGCACCGTCATAGCGTTTTGCCCAAATGTCAGCGGAACTATTTGCCGTGAGTTTATCTTGCCAGTATTTGGCGTGCTCCAGCTCAATATCCGGTAATAATCCTGCTTTATTTTCTTTGTAACGCGATGCGGTTGCTAGTAATCGTTGGTAAACCTCTGCATTTTCACTTTCTTCATCTACCCATTGTCCAGTTTGTTCCATTGGCGAATCAAACTTTCATGTGAAATATCGATGAGTGGATTGTCTTCAGTATTATGAGATAACAACACCAGAAACGAGCGATTCTGCTCACAGAAGTAATCAATCACCGTCATCACGGCATCAGGGGAGGTATTGGCAATTGCAGCGACATCGTGCAAATGGGCAGGTCTTGGGATACGTCGATTCCCTGCATCAACGGTGGTCAGTGCCTGAAATCATATCTTAGCAATCGATCGTTGTTCATCCTTCAGCTCTTTCAAGGCTTCATCTGCATGACGATCCAGCGCGTGATGAATAGTGTGCGCCTTTTCGTAACGCTCAATGTCCAGTGCACCGTCACCGCCGGATGCTTGCCATACATCCCAGGTGCACATTAAGGCATGTTGCAGAATGGGTAAGTTGTCACGGGTATCGATGTTTTCATTCAGCAGTCTATCCACCAAGCGCGGCGCTATTTTCGCACCCGCTAAATTCACCGGATTGCTAATCACTTCCTCACGCTGACTGCGAGTCAGGCGTGGCACTAAAAACTGACTTTTATTAATCGCCTCAGGCAATCCGTACAAAACATCACAGTCACCCAAAAAAGTCAGAACGCATGGTCAGACAAAGCTTTGCTGAGTTGCGGCATTAACCACTGTAAGCTGTCAATAGTGCTCTTGGTTTAATCATGACCAAAAAAGTGATTTTTTTGATATATTTTTATTAAATAAATAGCAAATTAGTGGTCATTTCATGGCTTTTCTAAAAATAGTATGTGTGAATCATGTGAGAGAGCACTTCAGCTGCTAAGGTTAGTTAATGAGAGCAGCTCCGATAAATTGCGAGGGAGCTTCTTCATAGTTCGGTGCTTTGAATCAGGTCACATCATAGATGGCAAAACAAAGCGCACTTAATCATCACATCAGACCTTGCAGATACGCGGGAGTAAGGTCGTGAAAATATGGATATGAGGAAATGTTATGAAACACTTATCAAGGAATAGCGCCATGCAGTTGGCAACGGCTGCTGCGGTTTTAATGACGGCCAATACCGCCTTTGCGGATGTGAAGCGAGTGGCGGGTGCTAACTGCCCGGCGGGTTATGCACATGTCACTTATCAAAAAGCCACAGCACAGCGCGCAACCTATTGTAAAAGCCTGCAGGCTTGGGACATTGCTCGTTTGGCCAATGGCGCCTCAATGGATGGCTCGGGTTATCAATGTAAAACGCGACCCAGTGATACCCGTCAGTTGGGGCATTCGCTTTGTGAGAAAAAAGCAGTGGCTGCCACAAAACAGACCAGCTTAAACCAAGCCGCTTATGTGAATGGCACGTCAGAGTATCGTTTTGGGCATAACTCGATTCCCAATATGAAGGTAACCGGTGCGCCGGCGAATGTTGGCTTTGGCCGCTTTGCCATGCTACACGATGGCTCCACTTACCGTTTATATCTACCAAAGTACGGTAGCAAAGATACCTTGTATCAGTTTGGATTTAATCCTTCACAGGGTGCTTATGTTTACGGTCACAACTCGATTAAAGAGTTGAAGATTGTTGGTATGCCAGCGGATGCAAATACCAATAGTTATGCCATGTTGCATGATGGTAGAGATTATCGTTTGTATATGCGTAGCCGCTCAAATCCCAGAAAGATTTACCAGGCAGCTTACAAGCAAGGGACGAATCAGTATGTCTATGGACATAACTCAATTCCAGCGATGAATATTACCAAGGCTCCTGCTGATATCACTAATAATCGCCGCTGGGCGATGTTGCACGATGGAAAACACTACCGTCTGTATATCGGTCGTAAAGGGCGTCCAAACCAGTTCTATCAGTTTGCGTTTAACCCTGCGACCAATTCCTATGAGCATGGCTATCAGTCAATTCCGTTGTTAACGGCTAAAAACCCCCCGGCTAATAGCAAAAAAGGCAGTTTTGCGATGTTGCATGACCGTGGTGCATACCGTTATTACCATCTGACTAAGTAATATTGGCCTATAAATATGAGCGGTATAAGTTTCATCAAGCTTATGCCGCTTCTTGTAATGAAAAACAAATGACCCACCAAACGGTGGGTCGGGGATTGACGCCTTATTTTAATTAGCTGTCAGTAGGCTCCGGCATTACTTCATAATCGCCGGACATGCCATCACCTTCGAGTGGTGCATCGTCTAGGTATTCAGTACCCATTGTGTCCATGTTTTCCAGAGCCACTTCAGGGTCACCAGTAACCATTGTTTCAGTAGCGATACACTCTTCAACGTACTGAGTATGTTCGGCACTGACCAAACCACTTTCATCAGCAATAGACGTACAGATTTCTGTAATCTCCTGTAGCTCTTCCGCACTCATTTCAAGGCTTAGCTGAGGCACCTCAGTATCGTCGCTAACCTCGTCAGTCATCGTGTTGTCTGCGAACGCAGAGCCGCTGCCCATAAGCATAAAAGACAGTAATAATAAGGAAAATTTATTTTTCATTGCTTGGTTTCCAAAAGAGTAATTAGGTTGTTTCTGATTCGATTTATACGCCTGTGCTGGTGATCAATCCAACAAAAAATAATCGTCGTTACGATCACCAAAAACGATTAATATCACCACTAATCACTGAGGCGGAAATGCTATGGATATTGCGCACCTAAAAACCTTTCTGGAAATTTACCGTGTCCGGCACTTTGGCAAGGCTGCCGAGAAACTCTGCATCACCCAATCTGCCGCCAGTGCCAGAATCAAGCTGCTGGAAGAGCGGCTGGGCGTTAAGTTATTCACCCGCGAACGCCACGCCATAGAGCCGACACCGGCAGGGCATCGCTTTCACAAATACGCTGAAATGACGGTCAGTGGTTGGGAGCAGGCTCGGGTCATGGTGGCTTTACCAGAGCAGTATTCACAGTCCCTATCAATCGGTTACCTACCGGATACCTGGCATTTATTCTTAAAAAACTGGGTTGATGAAATTCACTCGCAGCTGCCGGAGACAGCCTTAAACCTGACGATTCACGCTGGGCAAAATGTACAGGAGTTGATATTAAGTGGTGCGCTGGATCTTGGTTTTGTATTCGAGCCGATCAACTCGCCGCGTCTGCAAAGTGTCAATATTGCATCCCTACGCTTAAAGCTTTATTCCAACCAACACAACACCAGTATTGAGTCAGCACTTGGAGAAGGTTACGTGATGGTCGATTGGGGTGCGATGTTTGAGTATGAACACTCCAAAGCATTTCCTGAGTTGTCAGGTTCAGCCATCAGAACCAATTACGGCGTCATGGCTTTAGATTTATTGCGGGTAGGGAAGCGGGCAGCTTATCTGCCGGATCAGGTCGTCAATGATGACGTAGCGCGCAATCCATTATATGTAGTGGACGGTGCGCCGGTTTTTGAGCGTAATTTGTACGCGGTATATCGCTCGGCAAGTGCTTCGGTATCGCTTCTTGAAAAGCTGATCGCAGTGATTACCGGATTTGGCAAGCAGGCATCGGTGCCTAGTTAGATGCTGCGTTGCCGCCTCCGGTAATGCGAGTTAATTACTGATATTCGTAATCGTCTTCAAATGAATCTAAGTAACGCTGTCTGGAACGTAAACGTTTAGCTTCAATGTAGTCGTCCAAGCGACGCTTAATATTGCGCTTACGATGCATACGATTATTGATTCTGTCTTTGGCACCGTCTCTGTCTCTATCGTCAAAATCGGTGTCTTCTTCCCAATCGTAATCATCAGGATAATCATTAACAGTATTTTGCTTACTCATCTCTCTGTCTCAGTTACATTAATTGGCTCCGGTTATCGAGCCTTCAAGTATCTTTATACTCCTGAGATTTTTTCTGATCCAACAAAAATAAATCATCAACTTAATCGTTTTTGGTGATCGAGTGAAGCGCTGCTGGCTCAATAAATCTCAAGCGAAGCATGCCAGTGAATTGTGACTAATTGATGACAGTTAAACGACTTCTGACGCCTTGCCAGATAACAGACGTTAGCGCTATTGCTAGAGAATAATTTCCTTCTGTCGATCCAATAGCTCTACACCCAAAAACTCACTTAACTGGTCACCATCAATCTGTATCTGCTTCAGGTCATTATGATTCAATATATTCATGCGTCGGCCATACTTTGTCAGCACGTTCAGCTCATAACAGGGATAGCTAATGCCGTGTTTGCTGGTGATCATTTTATTGGTGATCTGTAGCGAGACGATGTTTTTCAGCTTCAACGGGCGATCTTCATGGTTGGTAAAAACCCCCGAGGTTTTGTCGAAAGAAATACGTCGCATAAAAGGCTTCAGCAGTGTCATGCCAAAGGTCGTAATACTAGCTCCGGCAATCATCAGAAAAAATACCAGATCCATCTGTTTGCTCTGATAGTAAACAAAGGCCGATAGCCCCAGCAAAAATAATCCCACTGTCACATAAATCAGGCAAAAAATAAGCGTCGATAAAGTTGGTTTGAGGTAAGCCTTGTTGTTATTAATGACCACCGTGTGGGATCTGAATTTAGGGCCGTTTTTGATGAGATGACGACTCAGGTCTATGTGTTCTGTTGGAATGCCGGACATTGTGTGTACCTTATTATTGTATTTCAGGGATAAAAAAACCCACCGTAAAGGCGGGTTTCTTTAAACGAATCAGAGAGTCAGTGTTTATTTAAAACGCTTGATCTCACCTGATTTTACTCTGTCTGTGAAAGACTTCAGCTCTGCCTTAACGATCGGCATTAAGAAGTACAAACCGATAATGTTAAAGATCGCCATCGCGAAGATCGCAGCATCAGAGAAGTCGATAACCGCACCGAACTTGATAGTCGCACCAACAATAACGAAGAAGCAGAACATCAACTTGAAGATGATCTCAGCAACGCTGCTCTCACCGAACAAGAACGTCCACGCTTTCAGGCCATAGTAAGACCATGAAATCATCGTTGAGAAGGCAAACAAGATAACCGCGACTGCTAAGAAGTACTTAAAGATACCAGCCGTTGCTTCAAAAGAAGCCGCTGTTAAAGTAACACCTGTTAAGTCAGCACCGTCAAATGGTGCAACATTCAGACCAGCAATAGTGATAACCAATGCAGTCATAGTACAGATAACAACCGTATCGATGAATGGCTCAAGTAGTGATACCAAACCTTCAGTGACAGGCTCTTTCGTCTTAACCGCTGAGTGAGCAATTGCCGCTGAACCAACACCTGCTTCATTTGAGAACGTTGCACGCTTCAGACCCTGAATCAATGCACCAATGAAACCACCCGCAACACCTGCACCAGTGAATGCACCGTCGATGATTGCAGAGAATGCAGGACCAACCATAGACAGGTTAGACACGATAACAATGATTGCCATACCGATGTACAGAGCGGCCATCCAAGGCACAACTTTCTCTGTCACCGATGCAATGGAAGGCATACCGCCAACAATTACTGAGAATACCATTGCAGCCAGTACCACACCGGTGATGATGCCGTACTCCATTGGAATACCGAATGCATAGTTCAGCATTGCGTGTGCCTGGTTAGCCTGGAACATGTTTCCGCCACCCAGTGCACCAAGGATACACATGATGGCAAACATAACTGCCAGAAACTTACCTAACTGATGTTACGCAGTAGA
>NZ_QGKM01000086.1 GCF_003172875.1 Leucothrix pacifica
ATCGGCGAAACAGCATTGAGCCCATCATTGGCCATATAAAACAAGATGGGCAGCTGGGTCGTTGCTACCTGAAAGGCCAAACAGGTGATGCAATCAATGTCATTCTATGTGGTGCCGGGCAGAACATCCGCGAGCTACTCAGGTGGCTTTGTTTTGCCTGGTATTTGCTAAATAGTCGAAAACTACATTGGCTTTTCTTAGCACAAGTAAAGCCACAATCAGTTGTTGATGACAGTCACTCAGCGAGTCTGGCTGCCTAAAGTGTATTAATCAGGATCGACTAATTATTATTGACTTGTTTCGAACAAGTATATTGACAAAAAATAGTGTTCTAATTACACTTGTTCCAAGCAAGTAAATTTACTCAGCAATAGGCTAAGATAGTTTTGATTGAAAAGAGACAGAGTATTGGGAATGATGCAAGCTCTCGCATGACGCATGCGGAGCGTACAGATTTGTCTGATACTTTGATGTTCGAAGCTGCTGTGTCGCTGATTGTTGAGAAAGGTACTGAAAAAACCACTCTCAAAGACGTGGGAGAGACTGCGGGATATAGTCGCGGCTTGGCAGGCTACCGTTTCGGATCGAAAGGTGGCTTGTTCAATTACGTGATAAAGCGGATCGGTGACGAATGGTCACAAGAATTACGCAGCGTTACAGAGGGCAAGACAGGCTATGAAGCCATTGCGGCCTCGATTGATGCGCACTACCAGTTTTGTGTAGATGCGCCAATCACCCGCAGAGCCTTTTATCTTCTCTGGTTCGACGCAGTCAGCACTACCTCAGATGTCAGAGAGAGTATGATCAGAATCCACCAGCGGCGTCATCAGGATGTTGTGAAGTGGGTGCAAGACGGAATAGACGATGGCAGTGTCAAAGATACTGTCGATGCCGAGGCAGTTGCCCAGCTTTTTCTCGCGACAGTGATTGGTATTTTGTACCAGTGGATGCTGCAGCCGGAAGCGATCGATGCAGTTAGGCAGCTACATGAAAATCTGAAACAAACCATGCAAGTGTTGTTAGTGGCTCAGCCCTGATAACGCCGTTGAGGAGTATAGAGCGCGTGAAAATTTTGGTTCCTGTAAAGCGAGTGGTTGATGCTTATGTCAACGTTCGCGTAAAAAGTGATAATAGCGGTGTCGAGACGGACAACGTCAAAAAGTCACTCAATCCTTTCTGTGAGATCGCGGTAGAAGAAGCGATTCGAATTAAAGAAAAAGGTCTGGCTGACGAAGTGGTCGTGGTCACTATCGGTGATAAAGACTGTGAAGCGACTTTGCGCAGTGCATTGGCTATTGGTGCGGATCGTGCAATTCACATTGTTTCTGATGACGAGCTTCGTCCTTTAGCCATCGCTAAAGTATTGGCTAAAGTAGTTGAGAAAGAAGCGCCTAAGCTTGTAATCACAGGCAAGCAATCGATCGATGCTGATAACAACCAAACAGGTCAGATGCTGTCGGCATTACTTGGTTGGCCTCAGGGTACATTTGCCTCTAAGGTTGAATTAGACGGCGATGCGGCTGCGCTGACGCGTGAGATTGATGGCGGTCTTGAGACTCTGTCTTTATCACTGCCTGCAGTTGTGACTAGTGACTTGCGTTTGAACGAGCCTCGTTATCCTAAACTGCCTAACATCATGAAAGCTAAGAAGAAGCCACTAGAGGCGATTGATCTTGCTGAGATGGGTGTTGAGACATCATCAGGTCTGTCTGTATTGCGTGTAGAAGCGCCAGCAGAGCGTGAAGCAGGTATTAAAGTTGCTGATGTTCAAGAGCTGATTGAGAAACTGAAAAACGAAGCACGGGTGATCTAGAAATGAGTGTATTAGTAATTGCAGAGCACAATAATGAAGCGCTCAACGATAGTGTATTAAACGCAGTCACTGCAGCGGCACAGCTGGGTGATGTGACAATTCTTGTTGCCGGCAGTGGTAGTCAGGTCGTGGCAGATGCAGCAGCGCAGGTTGCTGGAGTCTCTAAGGTGTTACATGCAGATGCTGCACATTATGAGAATGGCATCGCTGAAGAGTTAACCCCACTGGTGGTTGCGACTGCAGCGGATTACGACTACGTGGTCACCGCAGCGACGACTTATGGTAAAAACTTATTACCTCGTGTAGCGGCTTTACTGGATGTATCGCAGATCTCTGATGTAACAGCGATTGAGTCAGCGGATACTTTCGTTCACCCGATTTACGCCGGTAATGCATTAGAAGTGGTTCAGAGTAGCGATGCGAAAAAACTACTGACGATTCGTACAACTGCATTTGAAGCAGCAGACACGTTAGGTGGTTCTGCGACTGTTGAAGCTCTGGCGGCGACTGATGCGTCTGGCGCAGTCAGTTTAGTCGGTCGTGATCTGACAACGTCTGATCGTCCTGAACTGGCTTCAGCAGATGTGATTGTTTCTGGTGGCCGTGGTGTAGGAAGCTCTGAGAACTTCGCTATTATCGAAGCGCTGGCTGATAAGTTAGGCGCAGCGGTTGGTGCTTCTCGTGCAGCGGTTGATGCAGGCTTCGTACCGAATGATTATCAGGTTGGTCAAACGGGTAAAGTAGTCGCACCTGGCCTATACATTGCGGTTGGTATCTCAGGCGCAATCCAGCATTTGGCTGGTATGAAAGACTCTAAAGTGATCGTCGCGATCAACAAAGATGAAGATGCTCCAATCTTCCAGGTAGCAGACTACGGTCTGGTTGCTGATTTGTTCGATGCAGTCCCTGCGATGACAGAAGCGCTTTAATCCCGCGCAAAAACTGCCGGATGTCACACGCATCCGGCAGTATTCATTTATAATCAATAAAAATACAGAGACCTGGTTTCTGTTTACGTCTTATTCGTTGTTCCCGGAGAATCATCTTATGTCCACTTATGCAGCCCCAATTAAAGAGCTTCAATTTGTTTTGGAGGAGTTGGCGGATATCAATGCAATCGCAAAATTCCCCGGCTTTGAAGAAGCCACCCCTGAGTTAGTCGAGGCTGTGCTGGAAGAAGCAGGCAAATTAGCGACGAATGTATTGGACCCGATTAATTACAGTGGTGACCAACAAGGCGCTAAGTTGGTCGATGGCAAAGTGCAGGCAGCCGATGGCTTTAAAGAGGCGTACCAACAATTCACTGAAAGCGGTTGGACATCGGTGAATTTCCCAGAAGAAGTGGGTGGTCAGGGACTTCCATTTTTGGTGCAGAGTGCGGCAACTGAGATGTGGAATGCGTCTAATGCTTCATTCGCTTTGTGTCCATTGCTGACTGCAGGTGCAGTTGAGGCCTTGTTGGCGCATGGTTCAGATGAGTTAAATGCGATCTATCTTGAGCACATGGTCAGTGGAAACTGGACGGGTACCATGAATCTGACGGAGCCACAGGCTGGTTCTGATCTGGCCGCTGTCAGAACTCAGGCCAAGCCCGAAGGTGATCATTATCGTATCAAAGGTCAGAAGATCTACATCACATGGGGTGACCATGAGATGTCGGAGAACGTGATCCACCTTGTATTAGCACGTCTTCCAGATGCACCAGAGGGTGTTAAGGGTATTTCCTTGTTCTTGGTTCCAAAGTACATGGTGAATGAGGATGGAAGTTTGGGTGAGCGTAACGATGCGTATGCGATTTCTTTGGAACATAAAATGGGTATCCATGCCAGCCCGACTTGTGTGATGAGTTTTGGTGATAATGACGGCGCGATCGGCTACCTGGTTGGCGAGCCGAATAATGGTTTGGCCTGCATGTTTACCATGATGAACCATGCACGTTTGGAAGTGGGTATGCAGGGTGTTGGTATTTCCGATCGTGCTTACCAGCGTGCGGTCAGCTATGCGCGTGAGCGTAAGCAGGGAACGGCGTTCGGGCACGAAGGTAAAGTGGCCATCATTCATCATCCTGACGTGCGTCGTATGTTGATGCATATGCGTGCGATGACGGAAGCTGCGCGTGCGATTTCCTTTATGTGTTCAGCAGCACATGATATTGCGCATCATTCGGAAGATGCGGATCAACGTAACTTTTATAGTCGTCGCTTAGGTTTATTGACGCCTGTTTCAAAAGCGTGGTGTACTGAAGTAGGCATGGAGGTGACGTCTCTCGGTGTACAAGTGCACGGTGGCATGGGCTTTATGCAAGAAACCGGTGCTGAGCAGTATATGCGTGATGCGCGTATTTTCCCGATTTATGAAGGAACCAACGGCATTCAGGCTAATGATCTGGTGGGTCGTAAATTACTGCGTGACCGTGGCGAAACAGCAGGCGAGTTTATTGCTGAGCTACGTGAATTTGAAATCACATTGGAGTCTCACTTTGAAGAGGGTAGTGGCTGGCGACGTGGTTTTTCTGAAGCATTAAATGCGTTTGAAGATGCGACTCATTACCTGATGTTTAGTGGTAATGAGGATCCAAATGCGGCATCTTCCGCAGCGTTTAATTACATGATGTGTATGGGTGTACTAACCGGTGGTTGGTTGATGCTTAAGTCGGCGATTGCTGCGCGGGCTAAAATTGATGAGGGTGACTCCGATACTTTCTACAGCAGCAAAGTTAGCACTGCACAGTTCTACATCGAGCAAATATTGCCGCGTGCATTGGCCCATAAAACAGCGGTAATGAGTGGTGCTGATAGCATTATGGCAATGGATGCTGATGCATTCTAAACCCCTTATTCAGTGACTCATGATAGCGATGCTAGCCGTTCGCCAGTTAATGGGCTGAGGCGGCTTAAAGACCAGATGCAGCGTGAAGTATCGCTGCATCTTCCTGCATTACGGATCGTGTCTCTGGTTCCCTCACAAACAGAGTTGTTGTTTGCGATTGGTGCAGGGCAGTCGGTGGTTGGGGTCACGAAATTTTGTACAGAGCCACCGGAAGCAGCCGCCAAAGTGGCCAAGATCGGTGGGACAAAGAAGTTTGATTTTGGGGTGATCGCTGCCTTAAAACCTGACTTGATTATCGGTAATAAAGAAGAGAATTATCCCGCAGGTATCGATCAGTTGGCACAGGACTATCCTGTCTGGATGAGCGACATTGTCACACTGGATGACTCTTTAGCCATGATTCGGCAAATTGGGCTGTTGTCTGGCAGGAGTATTGCCGCCAACGACATGGCATCGAAGATTGAAACGCAATTTGATGATCTGAGAAAAACGGTCTCTACTGACCCCGGTCAGGCAAGCACACCACTGCTGAACACTCCCGCAAAGCAATTTATCCCTCTGGTCAACGTTGCTTACTTCATATGGCAAAAACCTTATATGGTCGCGGCAGGTGGTACTTTTATTGATGAAGTGCTCAAGCTTGGCGGCATGGTTAATGTGTTTTCAGGGCTCAAGCGATATCCGGAAATTGAACTGGAATCGGTGAGGGATAGCGATGCTGAGGTCGTGTTGCTGTCCAGTGAACCCTATCCTTTCAGAGAAAAGCATCTGGCAGCATTTCAGCAAGCCTTGCCGGATCAAAAAATTATACTAGTCGATGCGATGCCATTTTCATGGTATGGCAGTCAATTGTTGCGAACCGCAGCTTATTTGCGCCAACTGCGCATGCAATTTTAGAGGTTTACCCGTGGGAAATCGTATTTCAAAAGTCTATACCCGTACCGGTGATAATGGCACGACTGGCATTTCTGGTGATATCCGTTTGAACAAAAATGATCCGTTGATTCAGGCGATTGGGGAAGTGGATGAACTCAACTCAGATATCGGCGTGATTGTGGCGTTTAGTGATGATGACGATATTAATCAGCAATTGCAGGGTATTCAGCACGATTTATTCAATTTAGGAGGCATGCTGTCTTATCCTGAGTTTGATGGCTTTACTGCAGCCAGAGTGGATGCGCTTGAAGAATTGATCGACCGCTATAATGAAGAGCTCTCACCGCTTAAAGAATTTATATTACCGGGTGGGACGCAGGCCGCGGCTCTGGCTCAGAAAACACGTGCGGTATGCCGACGCGTGGAGCGTTGTCTGGTCACGCTAAACCAGTATTATCAGGAAACGGATACTAGTTTTGATTCGGTCAGTGAGGCGCAGTTGACAGGGGCTAGTAAGTACGTGAATCGCTTGTCAGACCTATTGTTTACTATCGGACGATTACTTAACAAGCGGGCTGGTAGCGATGAGATTATGTGGTCGAGTCACCGGACTACTATTTAAAAAGAGCAAGCAGTGCAGCAAATTAGCACTGCTTGCCCTCCAGTAGTCCTACCGAGGGGCGCTGTTTATTATTTGACTCTAAGCGCCTCAACGCGCTTACGATTCACACCAAGGTCTGATTTACCAGAACGAGACCCTGAACGAACGTGGATGATGTTCGCTTCATTGTCACGTCGTAACTCGACATCGTCAGTGAATTTGAATAGGCTAGACTGGAAGGTGGCCCAGACATAGTCATCTTCTTGTGTTTGAATGTTTCCGCCTTGCTCAACGATCCGCTTTATCGTTGAATCCCACAAGTCACCCAGTTGAAGATCAGCAGTTGCCTTAAATGGCTCAATAAACTTCTCCCCCGTTGTTTCACTGCTCACACAATTAGGTGTAGATGGACAGGGGCGGAGTTTACCGTCGATTAAACTGGTATCCGGTGCGGTTTCGTTCATCGACAAATAGGCAAAATATGCGCAAACTACCAGTACTAAAATGACGATAATGGACAATAAAATTTTCATTAAATAAACAGCCTGAAAAGCTAAAAAGATAAACTGATAATATAGTCTAATTGTCTGTTTTCAAATAATTTCCAACCGATGGGACGCCATAATGCGTGATGCAGTAGCCGCGATATTTACACATGATGATGAAGTTTTTAGCATAAGGCGACAGATCTACTTGCGGGCATTTCCGGGGTACACTGCTTTTCCGGGTGGCAAGGTGGATGCCGGTGATGAAAGCTACGCAATTGAGCATCCATTATTTGAAGGATTTCCCGCGGTTGAGATAGGGGCATTAGTTCGTGAGTTAGAGGAAGAGCTTGCGTTTGACTTGGTTGAGGCGGTGCGTCTTCAACAGGTGCGCCGCATCAGTAAGTTTGGTACAGCGCTGACTCCCCCTTTTCAAAAAGTACGTTTCAATGCCCACTTTTATAAGATTGAATTAAGCAAAAAGCCTTCCTTTATTCCAGACAGTGGCGAGATTCACTCCTGTGAGTGGAAGCCAGCGGTTGCACTTTGGCAGGACTACTTATTAGGTGAGTCCCTGATGGTGCGGCCTAATATGCATGCCATCAAGGCATTAGCTTTGGACATTAGCGTTACCTCAACAGAGCCTTTTAGTGAAGTATTTCCTGACGATGAGCTGCCCTGCATAGAGTTTTTGAATGGCTTAGGCTTTTTACCAGTGCCTTCGAATACCTTACCACCAGCCACTAGCACTAACGCTTTGTTACTGGGTGATGATGGCAGTCTGCGTATACTCACCGACCCGTCACCTGCATCGGATGAAGCACTGCAATGCCTGAAAAATACCCTAAGTAATCAACTACCCGATGCTATTTTATTAACACATCACCACCCGGATCATCATGAGCGCGCTACGGATCTGGCGCTTGATTTGGACGTACCGATTATTTGTACCCGTAACACGGAGTTGCGCATTCTTGAGCGTTTTGGATCATCCTATTTTGATGGGATAGAGGTTCAGTATATCAAGCAGGATGATGTGATTACGCAGTGGTTAGGGCATCCGGTGATTTGCCATGAACTACCAGGGCATGACGACGGCATGGTAGGTTTGGCACCGGAGAGTCTGGCTTGGTTTTACGTGGCGGACTTGGTCGAGCCGGGTACAACCGTGGTCATTCCGGAGCCGGAAGGTGATATGTCGGAATACTTTAAAACACTCAAGCGTGTGATTCGATTAAACCCCGACGTGGTGATTCCGTCGCATGGCTTGCCGATGGGCGGCATTCACTTGTTAGAAAAAACGCTCAAACACCGGGAAGTTCGTGAGCAGCAGATTTTAGACTTCTATAATGCGGGATTACGTGAAGATGCATTGGTGAATGCGATGTACCCTGAGCTTGATCAGAAGCTGGTACCGCTGGCGCATCAGAATGTACGCCAGCATTTGAAGAAGTTGGGTTTGGCAGAGGTTTGATTGACTCGTTTGCCTATAATCAATTCAGCCGATGATTTGAACCGCTTATTGAGTCAGTCAGCAATCTCCGGATTTATGATTGGCTTAAATACGGTTGCTCACCCTCACTAAACCAAAATTCTTCACAATTATTGCCTTTGCCTGCCCGGTCCACACAAATAAACCGCATCGGTGCAAACGGTGTCAATAAGACATGGTGCCAGGTTCCGCGATGATAATTGATACCCTGACGGCCATTGGTAATAAACGCCTTCATCTGGTTTAAATCAACTTTGTCAGTTGGCGGAGCAACCACGACCAAAAACGGTGTGTCATCCATCGGAATAAACGCCTGACTCCCCAGTGGGTGTCGCTCAACAAAGGTAACTGTTTTGGGCATTTCAAAGAGTTTCGCTTCGACTAAACTGATAATACCACGACCTTCCTCGCCGATTACATCGACATCTGCCAATGCATGAAAACGTTGCGCCATGCCTGCATTCATCGGCATTGAGTCGCGGTCTTCGGTCTCAATAACGTCGCCGTATGGGGCAAAAGCTGTTTGCGTTAGCGGTTCTATGGTTAAAGTAATTGGCTGGCTCATAAATGATCTCGAAAGCAGATATCGTTCAAAATAGGAAATTATACCAACACAGTTTTGGCAGAATTCGCAAGCTTGCCCATCAAACGCAAGCGGCTGACACCACCATCCGGAATGATATTCAAACGCACATGAGTGACTTCACCTAGCGCCGCAATTTGCTCAGCAAAAGTATGAATATGGTCCATTTGCAGTGACTGTTCCGGCAGTAATACCGGCCAAAACATGCTTTGTGTAATCAGTGATTCGTCCGTGCCACCGATGACGTTTGCCGCTTGAATCGAGCAGCGATCGGGATAATTACCTTTGAAGTGAGCGGTATCAACAGTGATTTCCTCAATGATACCGGCATGTCCTAGTTGCAGGATACACCAGTCATTGCCCGGTTCGCGCCGACGGCGAGTTTCCCAGCCATCACCCATATTCACACCGCGACCTTGTCCCAGCAGGTTGCGTGGATGTCCGAAGTGCGCATCGTTCCAGGCGATAGCGCGTCCACCGTTTTCCATTGCCAGTAGGTCATATTGAGCCAGAGGATCACGTTGCGACCAATCACAATGTACCTGTCCATACACTCGCAGGCGCGCGATGCCACCATCAGGATAAATATTCAATCTGAGATGAGTAAACACCTGATTACTCTGAATGTCGTGCAGGTGATGGCTATTGCCTTGTAGATTCACCGCGCTAAGAATCTCTTGCCACTGCGCTGAGTCATCCGGATCGCCGGATGCGCAATAGCAGGCTTCTAATGACGCCGCAGGGGGGTAGTTTCCCGTAAAATGTGTGGTATCAAGATTCACGCCGTGAATGAGACCAGCCTGAGCCAGTCGAACGATACAGTAGTCGTAACCGGATACACGCTTACGTCTGGACTCCCAGCCATCCATCCATTTTCCGTTCGTGTCGTATTTACCATCGATGAAAACGGGGTCAGCATCGTCCAGCATTCTGGCTTTATCAGCAAAAAAATCATCACTGGCAAATATGGCTTCAGCACCGGCTTTAGCAGAGGCCAGGTTTGGCCAGACTTCAGAAAAATTCTGCATAAATAGTATTCCTTAAACTCGATGGCATATGTTGTTGGAAAATCAGTTTAGCAGGTTTTTTAGCGACGGGAGTGATAAGGAATCACTAATTAAGGAGTCTTTACCGGCAACCCCCTTGTGGTCTATCAATTCTGGCTGCTTCTAGCGAATTAAATACCATGGAGATTGCCCACCTCGCTTGGCTGCTTTGTTATCCGCATGTTTTCTGAATTGATCGAGTAGTACATATTGCCAGCGATCAATCAGGCGGCTTGGAATGCCGGGCAGTGGAATAAATGGGTTGGTGCGACTGTCGCCATAAATAGACAGACGAGTACTTTTTCCGGATTCTGTTCGCTTGTGAATGCCAAAAGTATTGGCAATGACCAAGGTGTTAGGGGGTACAGTCATCGCAACAGGATCTGCTAAACCCAGCGCAGCGATTTCCTCATCGTTATAGCGCATTGAACCGCGGCGTGCATAACGGATCGCCTGATCTTTACCTTCAACACTTTTGCGGTATTCTGCCTTAAGGCGTGCCTTGCTTAGTCGGTTAGACCCCGGAATATAGGTAAACGGGCCATTTTCTGCAGTGACTTCATCAATAAAAAACCAGCACTTCATAGTGGGATGAAAGGTATCGGTATGAAAGCTTTTTTGAGGGTCTTCCTCGCCTTCAGCGTAGTGGTTTTTAACGTTTTCAATGTAGTAAAACGGTGCACGGCAATGCCCGGCCGTGTATTGCGCCAGATGACGCAATGCTTTTGAGTTTATTAGCTTGGCAATAGCCGGTACGAGTTTCTGTGCCTCCTGCGACATCACCGCGCGTTGCGTCAATGTATTGCCTTGGCGGCCTTCGCGGGTTTCGCCGTTATAGTGGCGTGCTTCTTGTTCTAGTTGTTTAAAGTCATCATCGCTTAAGAAATTCGTTTTTAACAGGTAGCCGTTTTTCCGGTAAAGCTGGCGGTCTTCTTTCGACAGAGAAAACCCGAGTAGCCACATACGAAACCCCATGATTCCATGTGCAAGAATGACGCGGCCAACATGCAGACCCATGCGATTTAATAGGCGGTTGCCAATGATCGGATGGTCATCAAATGACTTCGCAGTGCTGAATAATTGCACGATCCAGACGGGTGTCATGAGTGTGTTTTTAACAAGTGTTGGGATGGCCATAATGTCATTACGATAACGGTGTAATGCTAATAATAGCATCCGTGGCCTTGTGTTACATGGTCTCTGTCAGTGTTCACGGACGTTGCGAGGTGAGTAAGATGTATATTCGTTTTTCGCCCCTGGGCTGGTGACGATCACAACGGCAATCCCAGCGATAATTAAACCGAGGTAGTCGATGTTTGAGAGTTGTTCACCGAAAACAACATAGGCGATTAACATGGTCACTGGTGGTGATAGGTACATGAGACTGGATACTTTGGTTGCTGACATTCTCCGTAATAAAACAAAAAATAAACCGTATGCCGACAGTGTCACCACCCAGCTTAACCATGCAATAGACAGAAATACCTCTGGTCGCCACTGTGCCTGGAAGCCTTCAAAAAAACCGGCCAGTGGAATAAGTACCACAGCGGCAGCTGAGCAGTGGATCAATAGTTTTAATAACATCGGAATGGGAGGGCGCTGTTCCTTCTGGTGTTGAACCTCCACGCGACGGTCGATCATGGTTGCCATGGTAATGCCCATAGTAGATACCAGCAGTAAGCTGTATGCAAAAGGTGAGCCGCCCAGTGATAAGCGATCACCTATGACCAAAACGACGGCTATTAAACCAATGGCAAGCCCCAGCCATTGTCTCAGGGTGACTTTTTCATGCGTCATTGGAGATGAAATTACAGCAGCGAGTAACGGTTGCAGGGTTAATGTGAACGCAGTCATTCCCGCTGAAACGCCCATATCAACCGCACTGAGGCTTGCCGATAAATAAACCGCATGTGATAAAATACCGACCAATATATGGGATAGTAAATCGCTTTTATGAATCCGACGCCACGACCGGAACAGGCTGACCAATACAACTAAGGTGGCAACAACAAATAAGTATCGCCACATGAGTAATGTGAATGTACCCATGTAGTCGAGTGTATACTTGGAACCAATCCATCCGGAGCTCCACAGAATGACAAATAGCAGAGCAAGGAATATTGTTTCAATATTGGTCAGTCCCAAATTTATTGATATATGTCTTATATTGTCCATTTAACTAAAATAGGACAAATAATTGTTTTTGCATGACTATTTCCGAAATTGAGGTATTTATAGTCTTTCAGTGGTCTTTAAATAACCACAAGTAATTTTTTATTAATATTTATTTGGGTTTTGTAATCTAGTTGTAAAAAGATGATCAACTAATAATTGATGTAATATTCTGAGTAATAGTATTTGGAGATAAAAATGAAAAAATCAGTCGCAATGGTTGCACACGATCGAATGAAAACTGAGTTGTGTGAATGGGTAGAAAAAAACCAAGAGCAATTTAAGGGCCGTAAGATAGTTGCTACCGGAACCACCGGAAAGTTGTTACTCAGTTATGTGCCTGAGCTTGATATCACCGCGGTCAAAAGTGGTCCGCTAGGTGGTGACCAGCAGCTTGGCGCAATGATCGCTGAAGGTCAGCTGGATGCTTTATTTTTCTTTCAGGATCCCATGACACCGCAGCCTCACGACTCTGACATCAAGGCTTTGGTCCGCTTGGCAACGGTTTATGATATCCCTATAGCCTGCAATCCAAGTACAGCTAACTATATGATCAGCAGCCCTTATTTTGATCATCCGGAAAAAGCACCAGGCGGTGAGGATGTCTCTGAGCAGTTCGAAGATTACTTACACCGTGAGATTAGCTGATCACTCATTAAGATCAGTTGAGCCTTCGAACTAAGTCATTATAAGCAGGTCAGTGTCACCATGAAACGATATAAAATTATCCATCGTACATTCTACAATTACACTGACGTTGTGACTTTGGGGGCGCATCATCTGTTGGTACGACCACGCGAAGACCATGAGCTCAGAATTGAATCCTTTTCGTTGAAAATATCGCCCGATGCCCGTTTGTTCTGGCACCGGGGCGTTGAAGGTAACTCGGTGGCTACCGCCAACTTTACTCAGCCAACGCAGCAATTATCGATCGAAAGTGAAGTGATTGTGCAGCAGTACAATGAGTCCCCACTAGATTTTATTGTGGCGGATTACGCGATTGACTACCCATTTTCATACACTGAGGATGACCAGATCCTACTGTCGCCGTATCGCATTTTGCCTGATCATAAAACCAGAGAGGTGTTAAATAACTGGATTTTTCATAGTTGGAAGTCTGGAGAATCAGTACAGAGCTATACATTACTGCAGCGCTTGACCGTTTATATTTATAAAAATATGGTTTACAAAATGCGTGAAGAGCCGGGCGTACAGTCGCCAATGGAAACGCTGGCGCTAGGTTCCGGATCCTGCCGCGATTTTGCACTATTGCTAATGGAAGCGGCTAAATGTTTAGGGCTGGCGGCACGTTTCGTGAGTGGATACCTTCATGCGCCGCTAATGGCTGATCAGGATGGATCGACACATGCATGGGCGGAGGTTTACCTTCCGGGTGGTGGCTGGAAAGGCTTTGATCCAACGATTGGGGATATCGTCGGATCGGATCATATTCCGGTTGCGGTATCACGCTCGGCTGAGGCAGTACCGCCTATTGCCGGTACATACGCTGGTAGTGCGGAGTCGAGTATGGATGTTGGCGTGTGGGTTAGTGAGTGCTAATCCGCAACTGCCATTGTTTAGTTACCTGCCGGTTGCTGTGTCAGGTGCATACAATAATTTTTAGAAACACCCGCTTAGTCTTCCGGTAATGCTTCGAACTCCTGACGTTTCGACTCAAACCACGCTTCCATCGCCCCCGGTTTGCTCATAAGCGTTTGCATATCCGACATGGCTTTTAAGTGCGCTTCATCCTGCGCCTGAAACATTTCCATACCGTGCTGTTTGCTTAGCTCGGCCATTTCCTCAAAGGTTTCTGCGCTAAAGGTTTTATCACATGCGCCCGCTAGTTGCTTGCAAGTCATTGTTTTCATGTTGATCTCCTCGTTTTGAAAGTGTAGTTATGGCGCTTATGATTAATGGCTGAGCTGCTAAATGCAAGTTTTTGACATTTGCACCACTCACTACCGATTACAGAGGTAACAATAATCCTGCTGCAATAAATCCAGCCACCAATAGCAAAATAGGAATCTTAAAGGTGCGTAAAACGAAGAAGCCCACAATGACTAAGGCCATATGCAATGGTTGCGTCACGGCGCTGGCAAATACTGGTTGATACAAAGCAGCCATCAGTAAACCAACGACTGAGGCATTGATTCCCCAAATTGCTCCTGCGACCTTCGGGTTTT
The DNA here is from genome assembly GCF_003172875.1 of Leucothrix pacifica. Lineage (GTDB taxonomy): Bacteria > Pseudomonadota > Gammaproteobacteria > Thiotrichales > Thiotrichaceae > Leucothrix > Leucothrix pacifica. The sequence goes on from NZ_QGKM01000086.1 coordinate 14,084, forward strand.
CAGCAAGAGATTCCCAGGCATCCTGCAAACTGATGACTAATAAGAACCCCGGTAAAAACACCGCTAGTGTTGCCAGTAGGGCACCAATAAAAGGATTGGCAGGCATAAGGTCAGCACCTAAGAAGGTAGCCAGTGTAAACATAGGGCCAGGCACTGCCTGAGCGGCGGCGTAACCCGTCAGAAAGCGGTCAGGTGATACTGTATCACCCAGCGACTGCTGTAATAGTGGCAGCACCACATGACCACCACCAAACACCAAGCTACCGGACTGATAGAAGTCCGAGACTAGCGTTAATAATGGAGACCAGATTGCGGCAATAGGCAGGGTGATAAACAACAGCGTAAATACCCCAATCACGCCCCATTTGATGGTGGCTGTTTGGGGTGAGATTGTATTGGCAGGTGTATGTAATACCAAGCCGGCTACAGCAGCAACGACGAGGACTGCCATCTGCGTCCATAAGCTAGGGAAAATCAATAAGGTAGCGGCAGTCATTACTGCAATGCTAATCGTTATGGTTGTTTTGCAGAAGCTCCTGAACATGCTCAGTGTTGCATCAGCGACCACGACAACCGCCAAGAGTTTGAGGCCGTGCACCATGCCGGCGAACCATTGATTATCTGTTTGACTAACCGCACTGCTGGCTAATAAGTACATGAGGATAAATGAGGGAAGCGTGAATCCTAAAAATGCAGCCACGCCACCAGCCACCCCACCACGACGTAACCCAATGGCAAATCCGACCTGACTGGACCCCGGGCCGGGTAGAAACTGACTCAGCGAAATTAAGCGCGCATAAGACTCGTCATCGATCCATTTAAGTTTTTGCACAAATGCTTTTTGAAAATATCCCATATGCGCTGCTGGTCCGCCAAAGCTGACACAGCCTAATGCCAGGAATCGCCAAAATATCTCCAAGAGTGTCTGCATGTTTCAGAGTCCTGCATGTTGGTAAAAGTTCTGCCAATATCATACAGATGACTGATTTATAACAACACCTTGACGTCATGATGAACGGATCGATTTTCGTCGGTTTATATTCCCTTGTGGCGCATAAGTATCTATAATATATACAAACATTTATCGGCGGGACGTCGGTAATATTGCCATCAATATTATATTAATAATGGAGTTACAGAATTAATGGCCATCTTCGGTAAGCTATTTACAGTCATCGCTTTGTGCGCACTAGTCGCACTTATTAACCCGACTGGGTTAAGCTATTTTCACTATGCGGTCAATTTCCCTTGGGCAGTTGATACACAGAGCGGCGTAATGGCATTAATCGGTTGTGTATTGGCTTGTATTGTTTTGTTTTTCTTCTGGTCTGCATGGCGTGCCACAGAGTTTATGGGCAAGTTGATTTTCCTGTTATTGGCAGGCTTTGGTACTTTCCTTGCCTTTACCATGGGCGCGTTCCTGAATGACTACACCACGTCCTGGTACATCATTGCTTTGTTATATGCCTTCTTCTTGTGGGGAATGTTTTACCCACGTCTTAAGTACTCAATGTTCAGAACCCGTAGTGTTGATGATGTGGAGTCAGAGTAAAGAAGTCTCTACATTCCCACCCGATAAAACAATCTCACTATCAAGAGGTAAGCCGATTTCAGAATAAGCAACAATCGATGCATAAGGAGGCAGTGTGCTGAGTAATAAAGTCAAATTAATCATTACTTTGCTGCTGTGTATCGGTGTTGTTTTATCGGTTATTTTCGATGAGTTTCTTTGGAACATTATTTTACTGGTGATGCTCCTTGCTAAAAAGTCGTTATTTAAAATATTGGTCGTGCTTAAACAGTTCTTTTTTCAGGAAGGTATTGTTTCTATTGCCACCATTGCATGGAAAAAGGTGTTCCTTAGTACCTCGTTGGCACTCAGTAAACGCGCCATCATCAATGCAGTTACTGGCTTCTTTCAAGAACGCATCGTTAAGCCACTGATTCACCCCTTAACGCGTTATCTCAAAGTGCGTTGGAGAATATTTAAGGCCTCAACTTGGTGGCAGAAGCTTTACACCGTTATTTTTGGCTCAGTGCCCGCTTCTCTGTTGTTATGGATGGTTGGTTTTTGGAATGCAATCACCCTGTTGCTCAAGAGCTTCTCTCTGGCTAAGTTATTAACCATGATGCTGAAGCTCTTGCTGTCTTTTTTCGTATTCTTTCAGAATATTTGGCGAAGCTGGATACAGCCATATATTGATTACATCATCATCACCATCTTTGTCACCTACATGGAAAAGCTTCCCATTATTGGTGCAGGAATTCGCCGGCTACGTATCACCATTAAATGGAAATGGCGGCATTACAAACGGCATAAAGATCGTATCATCGACCAGCATGTAGATCAGAATGTGAATCTGTTTAGTGAACGGATTCATCAGCATGTGAATAAGAAAAAAGAGATGATGGGAGAGGTAGCCGCTTCGGCGAAAACATCCGATGAGTCAGATCGGTCTGATCTGGAAGACGCACCGGACTTAGCGGAACTGGAAGAGACGTTGCCAGAGAGTGAGCTAGAAAAAATGGAAGATGATGCTGAGAAAGTCGGGCGGGTGATTTACAAAATTGACGGCCTTGTTAAGCCTAAGTCAGATAGTACCAAGTCGTAATGCCGCTCACGCATCTAATGACATGTTTCGTTAATAAGTTGTGAAGTACCGGACTACCTCAATGTAAGGAGTCCGGTGTTACAGCTGATGATATCGGCAGGGCAATCGCTTGAAAGAT
>NZ_QGKM01000087.1:0-35530 GCF_003172875.1 Leucothrix pacifica
GCTTTCACGTGGCTCCAGCATGGCTTCACCAGAGATTTTAGACGCGCCTTCGAACTGAACTTCACTCATGTTCTTAGTCGGCAATGCGCCAACTTCATTGATAACGTTCATCAATACCTGAGTACCCAGTGCAGGCAAGCCTGTACCAGTTACCGCATTTTCGGCCAGTACTTTCTTTTCCTCAGCAACTGAGTTCATAAAGCGTTTAGCGTCGAATAAGTTACCGACACCTTTGGTGCCGCGAACTACTACGGCTTTCAGGTTCTTGGAAGCCATGACGGTTCCTACGCCCGAACGTCCTGCTGCACGGTGTAGATCATTAACAATCGCGGCATACAAGCAACCGTTCTCAGCAGAGCGACCAATCGCCGCTACTCGCAGTGCAGGGTCTTGGTGCTTTTTGTGAAGCATTTCATCTGCTTCCCACACTGACTTACCCCACAGGTCGTCTGCAGGCATGATCTCGACGTTGTCGTTTTCAATAGACAGATAAACCGGCGTCGGTGACTTACCTTCAAACACAACCATGTCATAACCGGCTGATTTGACCTCAGCACCGAAATAACCACCAGAATTTGAGCAAGCGATAGCGCCAGTCAACGGACTCTTACAGATAACAGAGTAACGAGCACCTGTAGAAGCCATGGTTCCGGTTAGTGGTCCGGTAGCGAAAAACATGGTGTTTTCCGGAGACAGAGGATCAACATCCGGTGATACCTCCTCAGTGAAATACTTAGTCGCCAGACCGCGCTGACCTAAATATTCCTGAGCCCACTCCATATTGAGTGGTTCTTTAGTGACCGTGCCCTCAGTCAGATTGACACGTACAATTTGTTTAGTCCAAGCCATTATTATTCCTCCTTATGCCGCGCCAGCGTTGTCAGTTTTTTGTGCCCACTGCTTCATGCGCTCAAAGCCGGTAGCGTCTGCTTCAACATAGGTGATCGCACCTGTTGGACAAGCATCAACACACTGTGGGTCGCCGCCACACAGGTCACATTTGGTGACTTTACCAGTTGAAGAGTTGTAGTTGATGGTGCCGAACGGGCAAGCGATGGTGCACACTTTACAACCCACGCAGGTTGATTCGTTAACAACTTTCGCGCCAGTCGCTGCATCTAAGGTGATGGCATCAACAGGGCAAGCGGTCATACACCATGCTTCGTCGCATTGTGTGCAGGTATAAGGAACAAAGCGGCCTTCATCATGGAAGTTGAAGACTTTGATGCTGGATTTAACAGGGTTGAAGATACCTTCATGTTCATACGAACAAGCCATTTCACACTGTAAACAGCCAGTGCACTTGTCTGCATCCAGATAAAGTGATTTCTGCATTTGATGATCTCCTTAGTAGTTCTTGTAGTGGTGTGTAGTTAACGGCGCACGAGCTGGTAACCGCTAAGATCTGGCTCTAAGACAGAAAACGCAGCGTAAGCACGTAAAAACCCGTAAATTTTTATTCACCCAAGATTAGCATGGTAGTACGCCGATCAAGTCATTAGGCAAGGGCTTCTGGATTCTGAGGTTACAGTTAAGGACTACTGGTTTAGTGGCTCGCTCACTGCGTTTTTCGAATCTCGATAAACGGTAGAAAATGATCTTCAGTACTGGATTCATGAAGGTCTTTTTTGAGAATCGGGCGTAATTCTCCGGCAGCGGGTGGTATGCCGAGTATGTTCAAATCATAGTCTTGCATAACACCTTTCCAGCCAAATTCAGTCGGCTCAAGTTGGTAGTAAACACCATTCCAGAGATTGATTCCGTATTCGCCTTCCGGCTTCCAGACAAAGATTAAGTCGTACTCCAGGTCGGTCACATCATCACCAACTAGCTGACGTTTGATCTCATAAGGGTAGGGCGTATGGCACCAGAGTTTTTCACCACCGGACAGGCATTTAAAAGGCCGCATACTGAGAAAGTGATCTTCAAACTGATCGGTTTTCCACTTGATATCGTAGCCGGTACGGTTGTCTTCTGTGGCTTTGGTGGTGATCACACCGATGTCGAATGACTCATTATTATTGCCTTTTAGGGTAATGCTGTAGTCCGCCGCCAATGACACTGAAAGGAATGATGAAAGGACGGTGATGAGAAAAGATAACGAGCATATCTTCACAAGTGAGTTGGCAGAAATATTCATGAATGACTCCTTCACTGCGGTTTGAAATGTAATGGCTGTGTAGCATTGCGCTCTGAGATTGAGCCTTTAAGTTTGCCTTTTTCTTGCAGTATCAAAGGAACACATTGTGTTTTGTCCTCATAGATATCGACACAGTCCAGGCAGCCAAAACATTCCGAGTAGGTGATGAAACCGGTCTTTTTAATCGCCTGATACTCGCAGCGAACCTTACACAGCTGACATGGCGAACCACAGTCTTCACGTCGCCTGATCCATTTACCCAGACGCAAGAAACCACCAATTGCCATGAATGCACCCAGTGGACATAAATAACGGCAGTAGGCTTTAAATACAAAGGCGGAGGCAATGACGCAGAGCAGTGCATAGCCCGCGAAATACCACTCACGCACAAAGAAAACTGAGATAGCGGTTTTGAATGGTTCGACTTCTACGGCGCTGTCCAGCTGTTTGGGTAACAAGAAAGCAATTCCCAGAAGCGCCAGCAAAACAACGTATTTGAGGGACTTCAGACGTGCATCCCATGCATCGGTGACTTTGAGTTGAGGAATAGAAAGCGCTTTGGCGACTTTTGCAACCAGCTCTTGTAAGGCACCAAACGGACACAACCAGCCGCAAAACAGTGCCCGACCAACGATGAAAAAACTGACAATAACAACAGCCCAAATGAGCAAGGAGAAGGGGTCGTAGAGTAAAAAATCCAGTGGTTTGCCATTGACGGCAGACACGATTGTCGCCAACGGTGTGACGATGGAAAGCTGACCTTGTCCCCACCAACCTATAAATCCGAGAACCAGTATCAGCAATACGCCTCGTTGATAAGGCCATGATTTCATGCGCACAAACTTACGATTAAACAATACAACGGTGCAGATCAATGTCAGCAAGCCAGCCAGAATGATCAGGTCAGTCATGCGGCTGAAGATGGCGGCTTCAAATGGGGTGGGTGGCTGGACTGGCTTTTCGATATTGAAGAATTGTTTGTCGGTTTGCAGTGTCCAGTTAAGCTCCTTTTCGCCAATTTCTGGTTTTAATATGCCGCGCTCACGTGTCGCGATCAATCCAAGCTCCCAGTTTCTTACAGGACTAAATCCTTGACGACGATCCAGTCTGACGACCATCACCGTGCCATCATCCGGAACACCATCTTTTAGGTCAATTAACAGGTCAGCATCACGAATGGATAGTGGGAAATTATCTTGTTTCGCCGTAATCAGAGGTGGAGCGGTATTTCGTACAAACTCATCATCGACTAGCCCGTGACTACCTTCTTCTATGAGCAGGATGGTTTCATCATCCGGCGCGATTTTTTTGAAATTCTCCCAGTCCCGATACATGCGCTTGCCCATGACTGAGCGGGCAACGTGAGGATGAGTGACATCCACAATCCAGAGATCGATATAGGCATCATCATCGGATGCATCAGGAAACGGGTCATCGGAACGCCATTGGGTATCCGCAAATAAGGCACGTTCCTCCGCATGTGTCGATGTGACATTTTTAGCGAAACCTTTGGACACCAACTCATCCCAAGTAAATTCTTTGCCTTCATCCTCTTTGAGGGAGACTTTGTCCTGCACCGTAGAAAAACCATTCAGCATGTTCTTAGCGGTTTCACGGGCTGAGGCCATAATGCTTTCGTGAGCTATTCGTACTGAGGCGGTGGCTTTGGTTACGCCATCAAAATAGATCAGGGAGCCGCTGGAATTATTATTACCGTAGCTTGAGCCAATAGCGATGGCGCTATTAATAGAGTGTCCGCGGTATTGTTCGATAAAGGCACGAAAAGGAGCTTCGCCAAGACCGGAGACAAAGATAGGTTCGTTATGATTGAGGATTTTGACGTCGATTAGTACGCCTTCCAGATCCAGCATAATAATCAGATTGATCGGTGCGCCAGAGAATCCGGGGAGCGGTTTAATCCACTCACTTTCAATGACATATCCCCCTTTAGCGCCACTGCCATTCAACAGTTCCCAGACCCCTTTCATATCGGTTTCAATACCGAGGCTATAAGGGGCGATGACTTCAGCGCGAATACGGTCTTCTGTGACGGGGTCGGCGAAGGTAGTACTGATTAGGCACAAACACAAAAAAAGTGCAGCACAGGACTGCAGTGAGTGACGCACTAATCTCATCAAACTTCCTCCTTGTAAATGACTGGCACTAGTCAGCCATCAAATCAATCAACTGACCCGTACCATCAATAGTCAGGCTTGGTGTAGCTGACTTGATATTTCTCAAATACTTTCTTCATGCGGCCATCTTTGACCATGTCCTCAATCACGCCATCTGCCGTGTAATAAATTTCCCGATAACGAAAATTAACAGCAATACCAATCGTCCATTCGTTTAACGAAAAGTTGACCAGAGGAGGGGTATCGACAGCGACTTTTTCCTCTGTGTCATTGGACTGAACCATGTATTCCAGCTTGCCTTTGACGCCCATAACCGCATCGACCTGTTTATCCAACAGACCTCTGAATGCGGCTTGATGATCCGGATAATGAATGACGTTTTTCATCAACATGCCACCGTTAAAGTTGGCAAGATAGAATGCTGAGATAGTGTCATTTTCAACGCCCACTTTGTGAAAGCGGTAGTAAGGCGTGGTGGGTACACCATCCGGAAATGCATCGATCCGGTAGGCGGTTGCCAGTGTCTCATTAAAATACTGACCACCCAGCACCACAAATTCATTGCGGCACTGGAGGTCTTTATTGTAAGGCGCGTGCATCATGATGTTTGAGACTTCACCATTGATTAAACCACCGCGCCATACCTGATTGCGGAAATCGGCATCGACATTCTCGTCAGAGGCAAAGAAGTTAAACTTCGCCTCAACGCCCATTTCCTCTGCAATCACTTTAGCGATGTCAATATCGATACCTTTGGCTTCTGTTCCCGATTTCCATGAGTAGGGGGCGAAGTCTTCGTAGACAGCGAAAGTGATGTATCCACGTTCGAGTACAGTGTCGAAGTCTTGTCCTACAATATTCACGTAATCAGCACGTTTTGGCACAGCATCTTTAAAGCCTTTGGCAAGGTCTTCACAGTTAGCATGTGCCAGTCCGCTAGCGGCCACGGAGATGGCCAGTAAACAGGTGCTCAGTAGGTGTCGATAGTTAGGCATCATTTCGCGGCACTAAGTCCGATAGACAGTAGCTCTGCCGCTTGTCCAAAGCTCTCTGCTGAACCATCTAATGCAGCGGCTGCACGGGAAACGGCAGATTCAGCCTTGGGTGCCTTTGAAGCAGTTTTTGCCGTTGCGGCAATGTCACTTAATTCCATTTGAGTCTCTTTGGCTAGTTTAGCGTAGTCATCCGCGTTGGCTCCACCGGCAATAGCTCCAGCCAGTACCTTCAGAGTATCGCGAATCTTCACTAAACTGTCGTTATGATCTTTAAACGCATCATCAGCCGGACGGGTTTCCACATAGGTACGAATCGCCCAAGCTGCTTTTTGATCCAGTATACTTTCAAATCCCGGCATTTTGGTAATACCGTTTTGCGTCGCACCGTTACGGAAGCGCTCGATGTACCACTCATCACCGTCCATGTCAGCGCTGAGCAGGCGTAAGTCCGGCGCTAATCCACCTGATACCCCTTCAAGACCATGACAACGTGCACAGTTTTGGTTATAGCCTGATGCACCGATCGCAATTGCTTGTGACCAAGTGTCAGTTTCGTGATCGCGCCATGGGTTTTCCTCAAGCCACTCCTCTCCGACGTCCGGAAGATTAGAAGTATCCATTGCCTGAGGCGTTACATCGCCGTGCGCAGAAGCGTTCGTGTAGATAAATAAAGATAAAGGGATAGATAAAAGTAGTGATGGTTTCATAGGTGTTTCCTCCAAAGTATTCACAATCAGTCTAAGTGTTTGACAGGTCTGACGCACTTGAGTGCATTTCTATACCTGTGTCTCCGATGTATCTTATGAGCGCCTTCCAAGGCTCACGCACATCGACAATGGACTGTAATATACCCTATGATTTCGCTGTTCCTAGTCGTCAGGTCAGTCAATGGATTCTGATGTTACAGATAAGGACTACTGGTTAAGTCGCTTTGTCTGCCGACTGAGAGTATCAATTCCGGAAATCATTAAATTAAAGGGTGCTTATGAAGTGGTTGTTACTCCTTATTCAATTCGTTTTATTCCTGAGCCCGGTCTACGCTCAGGAATCGCGTACGATTGATGTATTGTATCTAAAAATACAGCAAGCTGAGCGCGCGACCTTATCCAATCTTGATCCCATTCCTGATGATCTGGCCTTAAAAGGTGCCGAGCTGGGAGCTGCCGATAACAATACGACGGGTAGCTTTTTAGGCTATCAATTCCAGCTGGATGTGCAGACGTTCGAGGAAGGCGACTCTGCATTGGAAGACGCCAAAGCTGCGATAGCACAAAGCAAAGCGAACTATGTGTTACTCGACATGAATGCCAAACAACAATTGGCATTGCTCGGTGGCTCGGAGCAATCGCAGGCTAAGCAACAGTTGTTCTTTAATGTGCGCGCCTACGATGTATCTCTGCGTGATGAGCAGTGTCATACAGACCTGTTTCATACCCTGCCAAGCTACGCCATGCGTACTGATGCTTTCATGCAATTTCTGATTAAGAAAAAGTGGGATGACATTCATTTATTAGAAGGTAATAGCCCTGAAGATGCCGCATTTGCGAACGCACTGCGACGCTCCGCCAAAAAATACCAGCTCAAATTTGATCAGGAATCCAAGTGGTTATTAGACGGCGATTTGCGACGACAAGCCGCTGCTGAAGTCTCGTTGCTAACGCAAAAATTCGGTGATTACGATGTCTTGTTTGTGGCGGATGAGTGGAATGATTTTGCTCGCTATATTCGCTACAACACATGGAAACCGCGCCCCATATTTGGCGGTGATGGCCTGCAAGCATTAGGCTGGTCTGAGGTGTTTGAACAGTGGGGCTCTGCGCAGTTACAGAGTCGTTTTGAAGCACTGGCTGAGCGTGCTATGCAAAGTGAGGACTATGCGGCATGGGTGGCGCTGCGGGCGATAGATGAGATAAACGTTAAAACTAAATTTGCTGATATAGCAGAACAAAAGAAGTATTTATTAAACGACCTTGAATTAGCTGGTTTTAAAGGGCGACCCCTGTCTTTTCGTGACTGGAATGGTCAGCTACGCCAGCCAATTGGCTTGGCTCACCAAAGTGCATTGGTTGCCATGGCACCATTAGAAGGCTTTTTACATGCGCGGAATGAGTTGGATGGATTAGGCTATGATAAAGGCGAATCAGGCTGCAAAGCCTTTAAGGAGTGAAATTATGATAAGAGGACGCCGGTTACTCGTTTCGGGTGTGACGGTTTTGTTGTCAGTGTTGGCAAGTGGCGTGTCAGCTGACGAGATTTGGGTATCGAATGAGAAATCGGATACCGTGGTAGTGATTGATACCGACAAGCTCGAAGTGGTGCGCAAATACAAAGTGGGTGACCGCCCCAGAGGGATTACGTTTTCCAAAGACTACAAACACCTGTACATCTGTGCCTCTGACTCTGACGCGGTGCAGGTAATGGATGTGGAATCCGGTGAGATCCTTTATGACTTACCTTCCGGTGAAGATCCCGAGCAATTCGCCTTGCATCCCAATGGCAAGTTGCTTTATATCGCTAATGAAGACGATGGCATTACCACTGTTGTAGACACTGAAACCAAACGCGTCATTAAGCAGATTAATGTGGGTGTAGAGCCGGAAGGTATGGCGGTCAGTCCAGACGGGAAGACCACTATCACCACCTCTGAAACCACTAATATGGCGCATTGGATTGATACTTCTACCAATACTATCTTCGCCAATTCACTGGTGGATGCACGACCTCGACATGCTGAATTTACTGAAGACGGAAAGCGCCTGTGGGTCAGCTCAGAAATAGGTGGCACGGTCACGGTGTTTAAAACCGAAGACCAAAGTGAAATTGCCAAAATTGAGTTTGAAATTGCCGGGGTGCATCCGGATAAAGTCCAGCCTGTCGGTGTGGAGCTGAACAAAGACAATAGCCTCGCATTTGTGGCTTTGGGGCCAGCCAATCACATCGCCGTGATCGATACCACCAACTATAAGGTTCTGAAATATATTCTGGTGGGTAAGCGGGTATGGCACATGGCGTTTTCACCGGATTACACCAAACTGTTCACCACCAACGGTGTGTCAGGCGATGTCAGTGTGATTGATCTGGAAAAGCTGGAAGCGATTAAATCGATCAAAGTAGGGCGTTTTCCTTGGGGAGCGGCTGCACGACCCACGCAGAATTAATCAATCAAATAGTTGTTTAGAAACGAACGGGAGTGTGGCCTTCAGTGGACATGCTACCCATTTTAAATGTTAGGAAAGGAGAGGAAATTTATGAAAGGTGCATTGTTTTTAGCGGCCAGTTTATTATTCACAGGGGCGGTTATCGCCGATGATGATGACGATAAGCAAGAGTTGGGTATGGCGGGCTTATTATCAGGCTCGAATAAAGTTGATTTACCTGAAGTAGTGTTATCCGTGGGGGAGCCGCTGGGCGGCCCTTGGGAGCTAAAATCCGGCACTTATTATGAAGTTGAATTCACCGCTGATGGTTCTGGTGAAATCGGGCTGGATATCTCAGAATTCTCACGTGCTGTGTGGATTGATGAGGTGGTCATCGAAGGTTTGGAAATTCGCCCCTATGGCGTTGAGTCGATCGAGTTTGATGATGCTGGTACTATGGAAATCGGCTTTGTCGCGGTTAAGCCCGGCAAGTACACCATACGCATTCCCGGTAGTACCGGAAAAACTCAAAAACTGGATATCGAGATTAAATAGTGACAGACATTATTCTGGAGAATGTTGACTTTTCCTATGGAAAAAAAACGGTGCTCAAAGACTTTTCCTTGAGCATTCAGGGGGATGGTTTTACTGCGCTACTTGGTGCTAACGGCGCGGGTAAGTCAACCACCTTTAACCTGATCTCCGGAATACTCACGCCTGATAGCGGCAAGGTCATGATTGGTGGTGTGGATGCGCATGATCGTACGCAGCGTCACACCGCCAATATGGGCTTTGTGTTTCAGGAAAACACCTTAGATCTCGAACTGTCAGTCCAGCAAAACATGCGTTATTTCGCCGGACTGTACGGCCTGAAAAACTATCAGGAACGCTCGGAAGCACTGCTAAAGGAATTTGGTCTATGGGCACAACGTGCGGATAAAGCGGCTAGTCTAAATGGCGGGCATCGCAGACGTTTGGAAATCGTGCGGGCGATGCTACCGAATCCGGAAATTCTCATCTTAGACGAGCCAACCAGCGGGCTTGATCCCACCATACGCCAAGAGATTTCTAATCAAGTCCATGCCTTAGCCAAGCAGGGCGTCAATGTGGTTTGGATTACCCATCTGCTCGATGAAATCGAAGAACACGACCAAGTGATTCTATTGGAAAAGGGCCAGATAAAAGAGCAGGGCACCTTTGCCGAGCTGGGCGGCGCGCAGGGAATCAAATCCAAATTTGTGGCTAAAGAAGAGTTGTTACAACTATGAGTGCGATGCGAGCCATCATCTGGCGGGAATTACTGCGATTTTTACATCAGCGTGAACGTTTCGTTGCGGCGTTGGTGCGTCCTTTGGTGTGGCTGCTGATCTTTGGCGCTGGATTTCGGGCGGCGTTGGGATTGGCGATCTATCCGCCTTATGACACCTACATCCGTTATGAAACCTATATCGTGCCTGGGCTGTGCGGGATTATCGTGCTGTTCAACGGCATGCAATCCGCACTGAGTATTGTTTATGACCGTGAAATGGGTTCGATGAAGCTATTGTTGGTTGCGCCGATTTCACGCCAGTGGATGCTGTTTTCAAAGCTGATTGCCAGTGCGTCGGTGGGTTTGCTGCAGGTGTGGACGTTTCTGCTGATTGCTTACTTGTTTGGGATACGCGTCGAGCCGATGGGCTACCTATTGGCGACTCCGGCGATCTTTCTAACCGCGCTAATGTTGGGTGCGTTGGGGTTGGCGATTTCCACGCTGATTACGAAATTGCAGAACTTTGCGGGAGTGATGAATTTTGTGATCTTCCCGATGTTTTTTGCATCGACCGCGCTTTATCCCTTGTGGCGAATTCAGGAAAATGCACCTTGGCTGGCAAAGGTGGTGGAGTTTAACCCGTTTACGCATGGGGTGGAGCTGATACGGTTTACGCTTTATGGGAAGTTGGAGTGGGTTAATTTGGTGGTTGTGGTGGCGTGCTTGGGCGTGTTTTTTGGGCTGGCTATTTGGGGGTATCAGTCTAAGCGGGGGGCTTTGAAAAGGAAGTTTAGGTGAGATACTTTCCTAACTTTTCCTTTAATAGTTAACAAAGTACTTAATCCTAAAAAGTAGTAACTATTTCAAGTGGTTACTCTTTGAGCATACTCCCATAGCTAGTCCAAACGGCTGAAGCAACTTATCAGCAGTCTTTATAGTCGGACTAACCCGACCAGCCTCAATATTTTGAATAGTTCGCTCTGCCACCCCCGTCATCCGTGAGTACTCCACAACAGTCAAGCGCGTACGAGTTCGCAAAGTTCGCAATGCCGTCATTAAAGACATTCCCGGTTGCTCCCGAATCTCATCAAGCAGTGCTTTACGTATTTCAATTTCTTCAAAAGGAGACAGTGGGGTGTAGCGTTTATCCATGACTGAGTGCTCCAAGTTGGTTGGAAATATCTTCGCATCGCTGACTAAATCGCGTGATGATAGCGTCGTCTACAAAGAGTCGTTTCATTTCTGTCGGTAGCTGGCTGACTGGCTCTGCCATTTGCTGTAGCGCCTGAACAATGGGATAATTGCTCAAGCCAGTTGCCTCCTCGGTTTGTGAGATAACCGATTGCCAGAGTGGGGCACCTAAATCATCATAATCCCAACGAGTCGTTCTGGCGATGCCATCTGGGTGCAGCACCATCGGGGCAAAATCAAAGAGCGGTGTTAGTCCAATCCAGCCATTTTCTTTGCGTGTGATGGCGGTATTTCGACCGTGATTATCAGTATTACCTAACGCAACATTGGCAATGTCACGTTTCAGGTATTCAATGATTTCTTGTAATGGATTGGTACAGCTAGCGGCCAGTTTTTTACAGACTTCATTGTGAGAAAGTCTTGTGCCGAACCCGCTGCGTTGGCACAAAGAATATAAACTTTCTTGGGCATGTCGAGCCACCACGGGCTGCTCTGAACCAATACATTCACGGTCAAAGCGTTTGATAAATAGTGCGCGTTGATCGAATATTAGTGATCCATGGACACGTAAACCAAGGAAACGTGCGAGTTCCATCCAGATAGATTCAAGCTGTAAGATGGTATTCAGCGCGAGATTATCGCCACGTGAGAATTTAACCAGCCAATGCGCTTTCGCCTGATCATCCGGTAGTTGATGATCTAAGTAGAATAAACCGCTGGCATCTTGCGTCAGTAATAACTTTGGCCATTCCCCCTGTACGCCTGAAGAACCAGCAATAAATAGGCCATGTTGGGCAAGATGTTCAGTGAAGTCTTCCCCACGTGTTGCAATGCTGTCCTGAGTGAAACCTTGAGGTTCGCTGGAGCGTCTGGACTGAAGCCATTCGGTTGCTTCGCGAATTCGGCAATTACCAATGGGATTGCTGGCACCAGCCATGAGTAGGGACCAATCTGCATCCTGTCCGGCATTGGGAGGGAGTTGTAATTGCCTTAGTAGCTCTTGCCTGCCATAGCCTTGCGGCAATAAGTCCATGATGAAGCCTGGCCACTGTTCTGACTGTGTTGCATCCAAAGTAACGGGAAGGTTCCATGCGATAGCATTGGCGTCTTGTTTACCCATGTGTTCGATAGCGTGGCTTGTTGTATAGGCGATGTAGTTTTTAGCTTGCCAACCACGTGAGGGTGGATCGAATAAGCTGAGGCTCGCGACATCTTGCCATGAGTGGTTTAGGTAGAGCTGTAATACGCAATGATTTTCCATTATGGTATTATAATAACATATATAGATCGGGATGGTATTCTATATCCGTACTATTGTAACCATAATATGGCTTGTCGATTTTACTGGGGATGTTGGTTTTACTAGAAAATTATTGATCAAGCTTGAATAACCACCTCACCAACTAAACTCAACCAACTCAAACACATAACGCCCACCCTTAAACACTCGGGCATCTAATGGCTCAGTGCGCTCCAGTTTCACCAAGCCCACGCCTGGCGCATACCACTCACGTGTTTTAATCGGTATATCCTGATAACCCGTCAGTGGGTCAGCAAACATTGTCAGCGTCGCTTCACCTTCTACCAGCAGGCAATTCTCAAATTTTCCTGCGGCAACCTCTACCGTTTCATCCCGCGATACGATGCGGTAATTCATGACAAAGTCTTGTATTGCATTGGCACTGACGATTGTCGAAGGGCCAACCATGTTAATGACATAACTGGTGGTTGTAGAAGACCAGCGGCGGTCAGAGTCATCGGTGGGTAGCGGTAATACCATTCGCGGTGGGTCATCGACAACAGGATGCGTTTCGAATAGTGTCCGGCTGGCATAACGATAGATGCCGTCAGTCTTTCGCATCAGATAGTAATCCCGATTGTCATTGGTGCGGCGTATACTCATCATTTGGTTATTGATTTCTGTAGTACCGATATTAGTGACGGTATAAATGCCTTGTTTTTGCTTATCTGAGGGCGTGATTAATTGGTAGTGATATCGCCAGCTCAGCCCCTTATCAAGTGGGAAATAATCTGTGGCATCTGGCTCGGTACTACAAGCGGTTATGCCTAAAACCAATAGCGTGAATAATGCGTTTTTTAGTAAACGAGGCATCGCTATTTCTCCGGCAATGCTTGCTTTGGCAGGTTGGAGAATTCAATCAGTTGGGGTGTTTCACCGGCATATCCTTCGGCGATTTGTTTAGCGCCTGCTTCCAGTTTGACTGTACCTAGCTGTAATTCACCATTGCGCATATTCCGCAATGCTTCCTGTGCTGCGCTGTGTAGTCGTTTAGAATAGGGCATCACGTAGGCGCGAGGTTGTTCTGCAGGTGTGAAGCTAGAGAGGTCGGTTGCCCAGAGAAAAATCGTCCCTGCTACGCCTTCTTCCTTATTGGGTTCTTCGATCACCGCTCCATGTAGCAGAAATTTCTCCGGTACTGCATTACTGCTGGGCCAGCCTTGCGAACGATCCCAGCCCTGATAAGCGATCCAGTAACTGCAACTGACTACCAGCACCAGCAACAAACGCAGCACCCAATGTAGGCGACTGAATACCAATACCAGAGCTAACAGTGCCAGCACCACAACATTGACGGTTATAAGCAGCAGGATAGATTCATTCATTATTGATCACCAAGCAGTGAGGTTTGTAGGGTGTTGATGTTTTCAACCTTGCCTTGATTATTTAAGGTGAAACGCACTGCGGTTTTTTCGTCACCTTCTTTTTTTAGCGTGACGGTTGCGTAGTGCAATACTTTGAGTGTCGGGTTTACCTCGGCCACATAAATCGTGACAGGGACTTCCAGCTGGTCCTTGCTTTTGTAGTAGTGCACATTCACGATGAATTCACCGGGTGGGCGACCACGGATGGTGACGACTTCCTGATTCAGCGGGTTAATGATTTCTTTTCCGTCTACTTGCTGGGTGTCATTGGTCAGACCACGGTCATCCCGGTCCAGATGCATCAGTCCGTTTTGTGCTTGCTTAAACCAGACCTTGGAGCCTTGTGGTCCCTGTACCCATGTGTCGATGTCATTGGCGTTTCCATCTTCCCAGCTGACAGTAATCAGGAATTCCGCTTTGGGGTTAATAATGCCGCTTTTAGCTGGTGGGTTGATCAGGAGTAGGGAGATCAGAAACAGAAAGGTAAAAGTGAGCAGGGCGTTAAACAACAGATCAGTAAACGGATCACTGCCCGAGTCACTGATGCGCTGGCGTGAGCGAAACAGGGCCATTAGTGAGTCTGTTCCTGTTGCATGTCGGTTTGACTCTGAGTCTGGTTGGCCTGTTGTACCCAAGTCATTACGCGCAGTAGCAATTGATCTGCACAGTGATCCAGTAGCAGGTATTGCACGCCCAATATCATACTGCCGACCAAGCCCAATAGGGTGGTATTGAGTGCCACCATCATGCCTTGAGTCATTTGTTGCATCAGCCGTTGCACTTGTTCGATATCCACTGAGTCCAATTCGCCGATGGAGGTCAACATCATAATAAAACCGATCACTGTACCGAGTAATCCCAGTTTGATCATGGCTCCAGCGCTAAACCAACCGAAGGCGTGTTGATAGTGAAAGTGTTCTGCGAGGAGTTCGCCATTCAGAGCAAGGTTGTCGGGTTGCCTATTGTCGCGGTGACTAAGCATTAGTGATAGCTGCGTGGAAAGTACAGTTGCTTGTGTTTGATTGGTGTTTAGGGTGATTTGTTTGTTTTGCCAGCGAAGCAACTCTAATTCTAGTCGTGTCAGTTGGTAACTTCGGTAGGCACAATGCACACTCGTTAATGCCGTGAGAATAAGTAATACAACGCTAATGCGGGTTTGATCTGCTGCGAGTACATCCGGCAAAAGACCGGTTTCCCAGGTGAGCATGACCATAAACAGTAAAAGTCCGGCTAACCATAGCCAACTGAGCAACGGTGTGGCGGAGAAGCTTTTGGTATCAGTACTTTGTTGCTTTTGTTTGATCACAGGGAATAGCGGCTTACTGCTTGGTAATACTGATTTGCTTATGTCAGAAGTCTCTTGCATGGCTATCCCTTTTTTATGATCACCGAAGCTAAGGTGATTGAAGTGTGGCCGGCTTCCCGTGCATCCGAATTGCCTCAGCATTCAGGATTTCCGCCTCTGTCTCATCATGTGTGACATGCACCAGTGTCGCACCAGATTGATCAAGCAAATTGCGGGTTAACTCCAGCATATCAGCCTTCAGCGCAGGGTCGAGTGAGGTGAATGGCTCATCCAATAGCACCAAATCCGCATGGCTTAGGAAAGTTCTGGCAAGAGCAAGACGACGTTGTTGCCCCAGAGAAAGTTGCCTCGGAAAGTGCTGCCCTTTATCGCCAAGCCCCACCAGTTCCAGAGCATTATGCGCATCGGCCTGGGTAGACTTTGGATGAAAAATCATCAGGTTCTGATAGCAGTTTCTCCACTCTAACAAGTTTGGCCCCTGAAACATAAAAGCGATGGTATCGGGACGGTTTACTTGACCGTCATAGCTCTTATCTAAGCCCGCAATAATACGCAGCAAGGTCGATTTACCAATGCCAGATGGCCCGAGCAAACACACTCGTTGTCCGGCTTGTAGCGTCAGTTGGCAAGGTCCGAGAATCTGCTGTTTGCCAAAGGTTTTACCTTGCACGTTTACATCAAGCATTGTGCCTCCAACGAGCAGCATAGCGCTCTAGTGGTTGCATAATGAGAAACTCAATTAGCAGAATAAATGCCACAAAACTTAGTGCATAAGCCAATACTCCTGTGACATTAAAGATGGAGAACTGGGTATGAATTTGACGGCCAATACCGGTGCCACGCCCAAGAAATTCTACGACTAGTACAATTTTCCAAATCACTGATAAGCCCGCACGGGCAGCTGCAACAATATGCGGTAACAGTTCGGGTAGAATGATGTGGCGGATCCGTGCGAATGTTGACAGCTTAAATACATAAGCCAGATCACGAAGCTCTCTGGAGGCGCTTTTGGCACCTTCCCGAATCAGCGTCATAACCATGGGTAGCTTGTTTAGAGTAACAGCTAGAATGGCTGCGATTTCATTCAGACCAATCCACAGATAACAAAGCACGATAAGCACTAGCGCGGGCAGATTCAAAAATACAATTAGCCAAGGATCAAGCCATGCGTTCAACTGCAGGTTGCGACCCATTAGGTAACCCAGTACGCCTCCCAAAATCATGGCTAGGGAAAACGCCCAGGCCACGCGAATGGCGGTATCAATCAGGTGTTTTTGCAGATCACCGCTTGCCCATAGTTCGGCCATTTTATGTACAACCACCATGGGCGAGGGCAGTACCTGAGGATCTGCCATCACGGCAGAAAGGATACTCCAGGAAGCCAGAAGTACCCCAAATGAAAGTAGCCGAATCAGGTGTTCATTGCGCACTGTGATTAGTGATCGAGACTAATAAACATATCCTTTGGCAGAGTGGTTGCTTTACCAACCAGGTCAGCACCACCTAATATTGCCATCATCTGCAATGTCTTATCAACGGCTGCCTCATCAACAGGTGTTGCTGCCGGAATACCAGCACGGAAGCCCTCTTTCAGGGCTTCATACTGAGCGTCATTTTTTGGTTTCATGCGTTTTTTGACAGCATCAAATGCAGCATCGTCGTTACCTAACATCGCTTTAGCATCACGCGATGCGGCGAACAATCCTTGTGATAGTTTCTTATCCATATCGCCTTTGACAATATAGCCAAGCAGTGGCACGGATGGGTCAAGTCCCAGTGATTTTGCAGCTTCTTGTACCGAGATGATTTCTTTCAGACCGGCTGCTTTGGCCTTAGCCTGAAAATGCCAGAAATTAATAACGCCATCGATATCGCCACTAATTGCCGCTTTAAACATCAGTGGTGGCGCGCCGTATTCTTGATTTGTATCCGCTTTAAGATCAATCAGTCCTTCTTGTTTGGCATAGGCTTGCAGGATTAACCATGATTTATCCAGTGGCCCGCCTGCAATACCGATTCGTTTGTTCTGAAGGTCTTTGAGTGAATCGATCCCACTGTCGGATTTCACCATAATGCCACCCACAGCGGTGGAGTAAGGGATGAATTTTAGGTCGCGTCCTTCGGCGCGTTGAGCAGCAGCCCAAATGAAGTCAGAAACCATTACGTCTATTTCGCCACCCAGAAAAGCAATGTCAGATGCACTGCCTCCGCCCATTGGGATTACGTCGAGTTTGAAGCCGTGTTTCTCGTCCAGTTTATTGTTTTTAATGGTATCGAGTTCCCAGTTTACCGTGCCGTATTCGAGCGCACCCAGGCGTATGGTTGGTAGCTCATTACTCCAGACACTGGATGTGAATAGCAAGGTGCTAAAGATCAACAGGGCTTTGATCATCATTTTCTCCTCTTGTGGTTTGTGGCAAGTGTAAGTGATTAGTCGTCCTGTGATGAACGACTGAGTTGATATTCTCAGTCAGCACTTTAACTTACTAAACTAGCAGTCCGTATCTATAACCTCACAGTCCATGGACGCTTGTGATAGTGACAAATTGACTTAGATCATTGTTATATTAAACCACTAGTGTCGGCAGACTGTAAGTAGGTAGCTCTGACTGAATTGGTTTGGAGCAGTGCTGATACAACTGAGTGTTGAAAACAACAGAAGAGGAAATCTACATGAAACGATTATTACTAGCGTCGGCAGTTTGTATGCTGGCGACTGCCACGACATTTGCCGGTGTGACTGAAGAAGACATCGCAAATGACGCTACGATTACGTCGCAGGTTGTGACGAATGGTATGGGACGTCATTTGCAGCGCTATAGCCCCCTCAAAAGTATTAATAAAGACAATGTGAAGCACATGGTGCCTGCATGGTCTTTCTCAATGGGTGGTGAAAAGCAGCGTGGTAATGAAGCACAGCCGCTAGTCTATGATGGCGTTATGTATGTGACAGGCTCCTATTCTCGTTTGTTCGCGATTGATGTAAAGACCGGTGAGGAACTCTGGCAGTACAACGCGCGTTTGCCAGAAGGTATCCTGCCTTGCTGTGACGTTGTAAACCGTGGTGCTGCAATTTATGGTGACACGATTATTTTCGGTACCTTGGATGCACGTTTGGTGGGTCTGAATCGCAAAACCGGTGATGTTGTCTGGAAAGACAAAATTGCTAACTACAAAGCAGGTTATTCTTATACAGCGGCGCCTCTGATTGTAAATGGCTTAGTCATTACCGGTAACTCAGGTGGTGAATTTGGTATCGTCGGTGAAGTTCAGGCTCGCAAAGCTGAGACAGGTGAAGTGGTTTGGACACGTCCGGTGATCGAAGGCCACATGGGAACACTCAACGGTAAAGAGAGTACCATGACGGGTAAGCTCAATGCGACTTGGCCTGGTGATCTGTGGAAGACTGGCGGTGGTGCAACTTGGTTGGGTGGTTCCTATGATGCAGATACCGATACGCTGGTATTCGGTACAGGTAACCCTGCGCCTTGGAACTCATGGCTACGTAATGCCGGTGAACCTAAAGAAGATGGTTCAGGCGACAACCTGTACGCTGCTTCTCGCGTTGGTATCGACCCGGCTACTGGTGAAATTAAATGGCACTATCAAACAACACCTCGTGAAGGTTGGGATTTTGATGGTGTAAACGAAGTAATTCCATTTGCAGATAAAGACGGCAATAAGCGTTATGCAACGGCTGACAGAAATGGCTTCTTCTATGTTCTGGATCGTAAAGATGGCGGGTTTGTATCTGCATCGCCTTTCGTTAAGAACATCACTTGGGCTAAAGGGATTGACGAGAAAACAGGTCGTCCGATTTACAATGAAGACAATCGTCCGGGTAACCCAGCTGATGCAGCCGACGGCGGTAAAGGTAAGGTGGTATTCTCTGTACCTTCGTTCCTTGGTGGTAAGAACTGGATGCCAATGGCTCACAGTCCTGACACGGGTTTATTCTACGTGCCATCAAACGAGTGGGGCATGGATATTTGGAACGAGCCGGTCAGCTATAAAGAAGGTGCGGCTTATCTGGGTTCTGGATTCACCATCAAGCCAATCTTTGAAGATTACATCGGTTCACTGAAAGCGATTGATCCTAATACAGGTAAAACTGTCTGGGAGTACAAAAACGATGCACCATTGTGGGCGGGTGTTATGTCTACCGGTGGTGACTTAGTATTTACTGGTACGCCTGAAGGTTACTTAAAAGCGTTTGATGCTAAGACTGGTGAAGAGCTTTGGAAATTCCAAACAGGTTCTGGTGTTGTAGGCCAGCCAATCACTTGGGATCAGGATGGTGAGCAGTATGTTGCTGTCGCTTCTGGTTGGGGTGGCGCGGTACCACTATGGGGTGGTGAAGTAGCCAAGAAAGTGAGCTATCTAAACCAAGGTGGTTCGGTTTGGGTATTCAAACTACCAACCATGCTGTCGTCTAAATAAGTAATAGATATTTAGCAGGTAAACCTGTCGGGATAATCAGCACAATCGATTCTATTCTGGCAGGTTTTTTTGTTCACTAATCAAAGTAAATTGTCATTCTTTGATTTTTGGCTCATCTAATGATATTAATAAGTCCATCTCTGAAAATACCGTACTAATTCAGAGTTCTAAACGGAGGAGAGGATGGATGGAATTATCACATGTTCAGGACTTGAGAAAGCCTAAGAAGCTTGTTGAGAATCGTACAAGTTTTCTGGGTCCGGAGTCCGAAGTTAGTATATATGATACTTACCTACCTGAAAGTCTGGTGCGTCTGGATGCAGACCAGTTGATGTATTGTGGGATGGTCAGTGGCAAAAAAGTAATGCATTCACCATTACTTGAAGAACAGGTTTTTTTGCCTCATGAGTCTTTCGTGCTGGCGCCGGGCGAAACTGTGAATATCGACTTTCCCGAAGCGGAAATAAATAACCCAACGACGTGTCTGACGGTTGAGATATCCCGTGAAAAAGTGCTGGATGTCACTGAAAAGCTGTTTGACCGGGGAGCTGTGAAACTAGCGCCTGAGGATACCTGGGATAAATCCGGCACGGTACTACACACACACCATTGTGCCGCTACTCAGCGCCTGCTTGCGCGTATTGTTAATCTGTTTACTGAGAATCATCCGGATCGCGATATGTTGATTGATTTCAATATATCGGAATTACTGATACGTATGTTGCGCCATCAGGAGCGTCATTTTCTGTTAAGTCATAGTTTGCAAAGGCCAGATGAGAGTAGTCTGACGGTGGCATTAAAATGGATTCGTGATCATTTAAGCGAACCATTAAATATCGATGAGTTATGTCGTGAATCCTTCATGAGCCGTAGCCGTTTGTATGCGGAGTTTAAGCTGAGGCTGGATTGCTCACCAATGGAATTGCAGCAACAACTCCGACTAAAAGAAGCGGGTAAGCGTTTGAAGCGCGGTGAGGTGATTACCAATATTTGTTATGACCTCGGTTTTAGTAGTCCGAGTCATTTCTGTCGTCGCTTTAAGAATATGTACGGTTGTACACCGACGGAGTATAAAAACAGATCAATCTAATTGGTTTTAGCAGTTTAAACGGCTTTGCACCTCATCTTAGTCGTCATCAAAGCGGGTCAAGCCTGCGAATATACGTCATAATCGATATCTATAAAAACAATGTCAGGTAGATGGACGTACTATGAAAACTGCACCAACATTCGATCAGATACGCGCCCAAGATGGTTTGATTCATATCCATGGTCATCGTGGGGCGCGTGGCATCATCCCTGAGAATACACTGGAAAGCTTCCGTTTCACCTTTGATGTTGATGTCAGGGTGATTGAGCTTGATGTCTTGATGACCGCAGATGATATTCCGGTGTTAACGCATAATCCGAGCTTACTGTCGGATATGACCAGAGATCACCATGGTCAATGGCTATCCCACGAACCCCTAGTGCGTGAGTTGAGTCTGGCGGAATTGCAAAGCTACGATGTGGGCGGCTTAAAGCCCGGTAGTGAATATGCCGCACGTTTTCCGGAGCAGGCGTTCATTCACGGGATGAGGATACCAACGCTGGAGGCTTTGTGTGAGCTGGTGAATCAGCCGGAGTATGCGGATGTATTCTTAAACTTGGAAATTAAGTCTAACCCCCACCATCCACAAGCAACACCAGAACCAGCAGCCTATACCAAGAAAGTACTGGAAATCATTAACAAGTACCGCATGCAAGAGCGCACGATGTTGCAATCATTTGATTGGCGCGTGGTGCATGAAAGTGCCAGGCAAGCACCGGCGATTCCTCGCTCCTATTTATGTTACTCATCGAAACCGGGTCGTGATCCGCACGAAGTCAACGTCTCGGATAACTCACCGTGGATGGATGGCTACAGCTTGGCAGATTACGATAATAGTTTGCCAAGGTTAGTGGCTGCTGCCGGTGGCCAGATTTGGGCGCCTTATCATAAAGATCTGACGGCTCAGGCGGTCGCAGAAGCGCGTGAATGTGGATTGATGGTGAATGTGTGGACAGTGAATGAGTTGGCAGATATTGATCGCATGATTGAGCTGGGTGTGGACGGTATAATCACGGACTATCCCGGACGTGTGCAGCGGCGGTTTATGGATCATGGTTTGCGTTGGAAATAGACGCTGGGTATTGGTTTATAGCACTGGTGTAAAAAAGTGAGGAAATCCGAAGAGAAGGAGAGAGGACCCTCCGGATTTCCGCTTTCACACAAACACAAATAGGTGTAGAAATGAGAACTCAGTTAACAAGTCCAAGGAGAGAGGAGGATTCCTGTGTTCCCAATTTCTTACCAACAAACAACGAGTTGTAGCTTATTTTTATTATTGACTTATAGGCTCGCTGTATCTATCCCCCGATAGATGATTAGTATTCTCCGTTTTTCCGATGAACGGTAAATTAACTTTTGTAGTAATAAACGACTAATTTGAGAAAGTTTCGGGGATTTAGAAAGCTGGGGTTCAGTTAGGGAAAAAGATCTTCAGAAATACGGTTTTGAGACTAAATCACCCGCCATTACAGCGGGTGATTTTAGTGTTAATTACTTAGTCTGATACGAGGAGATTAATCACGACGCCAAATCGTATCAGCACCTTTGTCTTCCAAGGTAATACCCGCCGCCTTAAGCTCATCACGAATACCATCAGCCTTGGCCCAGTCCTTATCGGCTTTCGCCTGAATACGCTCCTGAATCTTTGCTTCAATACTCGCTGCATCCATGCCGTCGCCGTCAGCATCTTGCTGTAGCCACTCATCTGGGTTTAACTGCAAAATACCTAACAAGCCAGCCAATTTCTTCAGCAAAGCACCTAATGAAGCAGCTGCTTCAGGGCCTTTAGTATTGTGAAGCTTGTTTACAACTCTCGCTAAATCAAACAGTGAAGCTAATGCTTCTGGCGTATTGAAGTCATCATCCATTGCTGCATAGAACTTGTCTTCGTACTCCGTCCAGCGATCCGCTTCAGCTTCTGGTAAACCACGCAGGGCATTATACAAGCGATCCAATCCAGCCATCGCACCATCTAACGATTCCGTGCTGTAGTTCAATGGACTACGGTAGTGGCTGGACAGCAGGAAGTAGCGAACGGCTTCTGGCGAGTAGCTTTCCAGCACATCACGAATGGTGAAGAAGTTATTGAGTGACTTCGACATCTTCTCATCATTAATGCGAATAAAGCCGTTATGCATCCAGTAGTTCGCGAAATGCTCACCGGTGCAGGCTTCACTTTGCGCGATTTCATTTTCATGGTGTGGGAACTGCAAGTCATGTCCACCACCGTGAATATCAAAGTTATTGCCGAGGATAGTGGTCGACATGGCGGAACATTCGATATGCCAACCCGGACGTCCGTCACCCCAAGGCGATTCCCAGGATGGCTCGTCAGGCTTAACCGGTTTCCACAGTACAAAATCCAGTGGATCTTTTTTCGACTCGTCTACCGCGATGCGTTCACCGGCACGAAGGTCATCAACTTTGCGACCGGATAATTTGCCATACTCCGGAAAGCTGGAAACGTCATAATAGACATCGCCGCTTTCACCCACATAGGCATGGCCTTTTTCGATCAATGTCTCGATCATGGCAATGATTTCAGGGATATTCTCAGTCGCTTTCGGCTCTTTAGTAGGCGGCAATACGCCTAGCGCACGCTCATCCTCATGCATGGCGTCGATAAAACGTTCAGTCAGTGCCAGAAACTCTTCACCATTTTCATTGGCGCGGGCAATGATCTTGTCGTCAATGTCGGTGATGTTTCGCACATAAGTCACGTCGTAGCCGCGTGCTTTTAAAAAGCGATAAACCACGTCAAATGCGACTAAAACACGTGCATGTCCGAGGTGGCAGAAATCATAAACGGTCATGCCGCAGACATAGAGATTTACTTTACCCTCGACTATCGGTTTAAAGGTTTCTTTCTTATTTGTCAGACTGTTATAGATTTCTAGCATAGTATTTCAACGTGCCGTTTTGAGTTAAAAATGGGGTTGACCGCATAGTAGCAGAGCCGCTGTGAATCCGCTATGATGCGCGCTTTAATCTCAAAAAATAATAGAGGGTTATACTTTGAAGCGCTTTCTGATAGGATATTTGACCTTTTTTTTATTGTTGAGTGGCTGTAACGCGAATACTGACAAACCCGCAGAAAAGCCTGCTGAACAAACCAAGCAAACACAAACTTCCGGAGTGAATAAGTCGATGACAAACGTCAAAATGGAAACCAGCAAAGGTACAATTACCTTAGCATTAGACGCTGAAAAAGCACCTCTGACTGTTGCTAACATTGAAGCCTACATTAAAGATGGCTTTTATGATGGTTTAGTCTTCCACCGTGTAATCCCTAATTTCATGATTCAGGGTGGCGGTATGAACGCTGATATGAGCGAGAAGGCTGACAAGCGCGCACCGATCAAGAACGAAGCAAACAATGGCCTGAAGAACGACCGCGGCACATTGGCAATGGCTCGTACTAACGATCCTCACTCAGCGTCTTCACAGTTCTTCATTAACCTGAAAGACAATGACTTCCTGAACCACACTAGCGAGTCTGCTTCTGGTTGGGGTTACGCCGTATTTGGTGCGGTTGTTGAAGGCATGGATGTGGTTGATGAGATTGCTAAAGTAAAGACTGGCAACCACGGCTATCACGGTGACGTTCCACTGGAGCCGGTGACTATTAAGAGCATGACAATCGTAGAATAATTGAGAGCTTATTATGTCACAGCGCACGTGGTTTATTTCTGATTTGCATCTGGATGCAAAACGCCCGCAGATGGTACAGGCATTTATGCAGTTTCTGGGGCAGGTGAATGAGCAGGCGGATGCGCTGTATATATTAGGTGATTTATTTGAGTACTGGATTGGTGATGACATTGTGGATTCGCCAGCCGGTCAAATTGTTAAGCCATTATTGGGCGGCTTAAAGCAGCTGTCTGATAATGGTACCGAGCTTTACTTCACTCACGGGAATCGCGATTTTTTGGTGGGTGAACGGTTTGCTGAAATGACCGGTTGCACATTGCTACCGGAAAAGCAGGTCATTGATCTGGATGGTACGCCAACACTGCTCATGCATGGTGATACGCTGTGTACGGATGATGTGGAGTATCAGGAATTACGCAAAATTTTTTACGACACAGAACGTCGGGAGCAATTTCTGGCATTAAGTTTCGATGATCGTGTGGCTGAGGCGAATCGTATTCGTCAGATCAGTCAGGAAAAAATGCAGTACAAATCTGAAGAAATCATGGATGTTAACCAGCAAGCGGTTGAAGCGGTCATGACTGAAGCAGGGGTGACGCAGCTCATTCATGGTCATACCCATCGATTGGCGATTCATGAGTTTGATTTAAACGACCAAGCGGCGAAGCGCATCGTATTGGGCGACTGGTACGAACAGGTGAGTTGCCTGAAAGTATCGGATGGTCAACTATACCTTAGCTAAATCCACACTGTCATGGTAAAGCTGTTAAGACTTCTGATTTTACTGTCACATCTGTTATATGGTGGCGCATTAATCATATTTCAGGCATTTATTCTGAGGCGTCCACCGGAAGACCCACGTTTCAAAGCAGTTGTTCAAGCCTGGTACAGCAAGTTGCTCAGACTAGTCGGCGTGAGTGTGCTCGTTCACGGAAAGCCTGTTGATGGCCCCGTGTTGATAGTATCAAATCATATTTCCTGGTTAGATATCCCCTTGATGGCGAGCCTGAGTAATCCTCGTTTTTTGTCAAAAGCAGAAGTGCGGAAGTGGCCAATTATTGGTTGGGCCGCTGAGAAATTGAATACACTGTTTATTGTGCGTGGGCAGCGAACAGCCACCGAAGCGGCAAGTGTGGCGATCTGTGACGGGCTTGAAAATAATGATCGTATCTTGATTTTTCCGGAAGGGAAGACAACCGAAGGCGCAGAGATAGGGTTCTTATTTCCGAGATTATTTGGTGCGGCAATTCAAAGCAGAGCCAAGGTTCAACCCGTAGTTATTCATTACACCGACGAAAACACCGCAGGCCATACTAGTGACTTAATTCCATACACCGGCACTCAAACTTTGGTGAATAATATGTGGCTCATGTTGGGTTGTAAAAATCCACAAGCGCACGTGTATTTCCTTGAGCCGCTTGAGAGTGAAGGTGCTTTGAGAAAGGAGCTTGCAGCAAATATTCAGCAGCAAATGCAGGACTGTTTGACGCAAAGTCATACACAGTTTTTAGCGGCTAAGCCACTAATCCATAAATAACTTTCTGCGCTGTGCCCCTCAGTCTATACTCACATTCTGTAGTAAATCGTACTCAGTAATAATTAAAAAAAGTATAGAGTCTGAATTATGGTTAAGAATTATTCTGAATGCATTCAGTGGAGTGCAGAAGAGTTTCAGAACTTCGGAAAAATCCCCCAAGTGTCAAAGCATAGCTATCACGAACTTGATTTGTTCAGTGATGAAACACTGATAAAGGTGTTGGATGATTATCCCCGAAAATGGCTGCAATGTTACACCATGGGCTTTGACCCTGAGAATCACCAGGACTGGACTTCCGTACATATTGCCGATAGCAGTGGCGCGGAGATTTTAGAAGCGCTGAGAAAAGGACGGATGTGGGTTAACGCGATTCATATTGATAAATACAATGGTGAATATGCAGAGCTGATTCGACAGATATATGTGGTGATCAATGAAAACTGTGACCACATTACTAATGCTAAATCTGCATTTAGTGCGTTGATTTTGTCATCACCGGGCGTACAGGTGTACTGCCATATTGACGCTGATGCGAATATGTTGTGGCACTTAAAAGGCCGCAAGCGTCTGTGGGTTTGGCCGGCACGTGATGAGCGATTTACCCCGCAGACATATATTGAAGAAATTATTGGTGAAGAGCGCCACGAAGATATTCCGTATGAGCGCTGGTACGATGAGCACGCTTTTAGCCATGAGTTGTTACCGGGTGAGGCGATCAGCTGGCCACAGCATGCACCGCACCGGGTTGAGAATGTTGATTTGAATGTGTCGCTTACCACTAGTTATGGCTCGCAGGAAAGTCGTCGTCAGCTGAGTGTGCATGGAGCAAATCATCACATCCTTAAGCCACTGGGTATTAAGCATCGTTCGATGGAGCTAGAAGGTTTTACTCCGGCAGTGAAAGAGTTTAGCTATCGGGCGATGCACAAGTTGGGTCTGCTAAAAACCGGCAAGCGTAATGCGAGCAATGTGACAGATCTGGCTTTGGATGCATCGCACCCTGAGGGTATTAGTCAGCGGGACGAGAAGAGTCTGACGGAGTTCTCCTTGGTTGATTGAGCTTACACAACTTAGCTTTTCTGCAATGACTCCTGATCAAGTTTAATCAGCTCATCGACTAGCTGTTCTGCAGAGGCGTCCTTATTATCCCAAGCCTGCTGCAACACGGATTGCAGGAACGATGCACGAAGTGGGTTGCCGATGCCCGTAAAGCTGATGGTCTTTTTGTTAGCGCTAGTCCATTGTTGATAAGTCTCTTGCGCGCAACTGTCCAGTTGTTTGATATTTACGCCGTGACGCACTGGAATACCGCCTTTCTTGCTATTGTATTTAGCTTGTACTTCCGGGTCCAGTACGGCGTCAAAGAGTATTGATTGGCCTTCCTTAATCTGTGGTTCGTCTATATTGAACATAAGGAATGAGTCGATGACATAAACCATATAACCATTGGAGCCTGGCGCCAAAGAACATAAAAAGTCTTCGCCTGCCTTGAGTCCTTGTGCTGTGAGTTCACTTTTAGCAAAGTCGCCCAAAAAGTGCATGGCTGCCTTATTCTCTCCAATCATCTTGGTTGAGTCGCTCCAGTTTCTGGTGCGCGCTGCTTCATCAGTGAACTGTTTTAGCGCTAAGAAGGTGTTAAAGCTGCGTACTAACGGTTCACGCCATTTCTGTATTGACTGTGTCTGTGTATAGAACTGCTTGTAGTCCTTGGCCCCCAACTCACTAAGTAAAATATCATTTAAGATGATTTGCAGCTGCCAGGTCTCTTTACTGAGTGCGATAGGAACATATCCCGCCTGTTTGATTAGTGGCGCTTGGATTAGCACCTCACTCCAGGTTTTTGGGGGTTTGAGTTTGAGATCATTGTAAATAGACTTACTAAAGAGTGCCGCATTCTGTATGTGAATGCCCATCGGCAGACCTACCAGACCATTATCGGTGCTGAGACCATGATAAACCTCATCAAACAATATCTCCTTGATCGGCTGATTACGCCATTTGTCAGGAGTGGGGTAGATAGCACTCATTTGATCAAAAGAAAATAAATAGTCATCGGAAATCCACTGTGTAACTGCTGGTTGGTAGCCCATGGAAATACGCTTAAGTATATTGGTACGCAAGATATCCCATGAACTAACCCGTGTCTCAACAAACTTTGAACCGCGCTGTTCTACGGCTGTTTTGATCTCGTTGAGTGCTTGGATTTCACCAGGCTGATTCCACCAATGGGTTAATTCAACTTCAGCTTGTAGGTCACTTGCCAGTAACGCGGAACAATGTAAAGCTCCGCCCAAAAGTAGCACAGACAAACTTCTTTTTATTTTTAACATCTTGCTTCCTCACTGTTACGCTGGGCGGCTCTAAGTTGTGATTTTCTTAAAATATTGGCGACACTATCGCTACTCAGGAGTGTCGAAATTTGCCGTGATTGCATGTAACGACAACCCAATTCCGTCAGCTTACTTTGTTCTTTTTCACTTTGCACACCCTGACAAATCAACTTTTTACTCATCCCATCAGTGAAGCTGGCTAATGCGCTGATATAGGTTTGTAATGAGGGATCGTAGGATACCTTGAGTGTCAGCTTTTTATCAATTTTTAGGACATCAAACGGCAATTTTCGAAGCTGTAATAAACTGCTGTGACCACGACCATAATGGTCTATGGTAATCGGAATACCAGCAGCTTTAAACTTTAATAATTGCTCAGTGATTGCCTGGAAAGAGCGCTCATTGAATATCATTTCAGAGACTTCAATACCAATTAACGAAGTGAAGGGCAGTTTGTTTGAGAGTGCTGTAATCAAGTCATAAGCTTCGCCACTGAGTAGCATAGTCTGTCCGATATCGACGCTAACCGGACGTAATCTGATACCTTTTTGTAGCCAGTCTTGAAAGTGCTCCGTAATAGACTTAATGGCTTGTCGTGTGATTTCAGAGTCTAAGGTCAGGCGCGTGGCATCGCTGATCCATTCATCGTGGTGCAACTTCCCTTGAGTTGGGTGGTGCCAGTGAATACGAGCTTCAAATCCTAATGTTTTTTGGCTGCGAAGATCAATTATGGGTTGATAGGAAACACGAAACTGTTTGTTTTTTACAGATTGGTGCAGCATATTGTCATGCTGTTCTATTTGGTTTGCGCCACATGACTGTATTTTATCATACAACAAGTAGCCATCACGTCCTTGTTCTTTTACTTGATAGAGTGACGCATCTGCTACTGCAAACATTTCTTTTTGGCTATATCCGCAGCCTTTGCCCGCTACTGCAGCACCGATGCTGCAACTGCATTGAATAATGGTTTTATCAACTTCTAATGGCCTACGTATCTTCTTAAGAAGGGTTTCAAGCCGTTGTTCCAGCGCTGACTCCTGATCAATACGGTCAATCACTAATGCAAACTCATCACCTCCCAGCCGATATGCATATTCACCGACCATCGGATCTTCCGTTAAATCGTCGGTGATTTTTTGTAAAACCAGGTCACCAACATTGTGGCCCAGAGAGTCATTCACCAATTTAAAGTTATCTAAGTCGATCAGTACCAGACAGTGTGGCACCGCTGTGTCTTTGTTTACCTGCAGCTCAGCCGTTTTAGCATTAAAGGCAGCGCGATTGAGCAGACCTGTTAGTGCGTCGTGGTTCGCCTGATAGTCCAAATGTCTGTTTTTAAATAAAATTTCTTGATAGCTGGCTTTGAGTCGGGAGGCTAATGGTTTCAACGTAAATGACCAGATGCCCCAGATAGCCACCAGCAATAATACAACCAAGGCGGTGTACATAATGCCCAAGCGCTGGTTTTGCAGAAGTGATGATTGGTAAACCAGGTGATTAAGTGAGGTAATGCTCTTGGACAACGACCCGTTATGGGCGATCACTGTATCAATCGGCTGCCATAACTTATTACTGGCGCGCAATGTCGAGGTGTTATAAGTCGATATTTCTTGAATACGGCTTTGAAATTGCCCCCAAATACTATCAATGTTGTGGATTTCGTTAGTGATATTGCGATAGTTTTCAGACGGAATCAGTGAGAAAAAAGTGTTTTGGTGATCGCGTAGCAGTGCTGGTAGTTGAGCGGTTAACGCAGTGACTTGCTCTGTGGTTTTAACAAAATCATCACGAATATTTTTTAGGATACGATCACTAAAGCTCTCTGCACTTTTAGGGTCGAAAAGGAGATTAACCTGCTCGTTGCTTTGATCCAGTAATATTCTTAATTCGTAAGATATACTGGAAGCTTCCAACATATTATTTTGTAAGCGTAAGTTATAAACAACCGAGATGTAGCAGACGATAATCAACAATGTAACGGACATAAAGGCAATAATACTTGCCCGTTTTACCTTGTGCTGTTGATCATCAATTTTCACTGTTGTCACACTTTATCTTTGCTATTGTTTCAGTGTACCAACAGATTGCGAAATTGCAGTAAAAACCGACTATTGGTGGAACGTTAATTATCCGGTACGTTTCAGAAACAAAGCGATCAAAGCTACAGTAAATAGACTTTAAACTCGATAAGCCGCAGTCACCATATCCGGCAACAATATCCCATAAATCCGACTTTTCTCATCTATCTTATTTTCTTTAAACACTACGCATAATGACTCCGCGCCATTTTTAAATTTGATGTGCGCTTCAAGAAGATTACTTTGCAGTGAAATAGGGTCGATCTGTAATCGCTGAGCAGGGATTTCAATCAGATCAATCTCATCCAGTCCTTCAGTGCTAAGTTTGACGTATCGTGCCAAATCAACCATCGGTATTAGCCTGCTTGGGCGACCATTATGACTGATGACAATCCACTCCAAATCTAGCTTGATGGTTTCCTCAGCTCGCTTGCGACTGATCACACGAGGCAAGCGTACAAAGTTCTTTTCCAGTAAGCTGGCAACCCCAATACGCCGGAGCGTCAGCGAAATTGGATTGACTTGGTAATCCTGATCATTAGTGCGCAGCATAGTAATAAATAAAGAGTCTTTTTTGAAAATCACACGGGATGTCAATTGAGCCGCGACGATGGTTAGCATACCTGGCATAACAATGCCGGGATTATAAGTCAGCTCGATAATCGCGGTCAGTGCTGCTAATGGCGCCTGAAGACTCGCAGCCACCATCGCCCCCATTCCGAGCAAGGCATAAAAAGCGATATCGTTTGGCGTCCAGCCTCCCGTAAAACTCACCGTCATTCCGACAATCGCGCCGATAGCAGCCCCAAGAATAAAGGCAGGGCCAATCATTCCGGCTGGTACACCAAGGCCTACACAAAAGCTGGTGGCGATAAGTTTGAAACCAATTAGCATTACGAGTGCGAAGACGGTGAACGACTCGGGATTCTTCAATAAAACAGTAATGGAGTCATACCCAACGCCCATCACTTCCGGTTGCACCATGCCGCAGATCCCGGCAATCACACCCGCTATACACAGTTTCCACCAAATCTCAATTGACTTGCTGGTTCTGGAGACCGTTTCCAACATGTGATTAAACAACGCTGCCACACAGCCAATACTAATACCCAGTACCAAAATAATGGGCAATTGCATCAGCGAGTTCAGGTTCATAGGTGGAATAATAAAGGCAGGCTGACTACCAAATACCGCCACAGACAGACTGGTTGCAACCACGGAAGACAGCATGATGGGAATGAAGCTGGCAAGGCTAAACTCCATCATTACCACTTCGAGCGCAAAGATGACCCCAGCCAGCGGTGTATTAAATGAGGCAGATACCCCCGCAGCCGCCCCGCATGCCACCATGGTTCGGATGCTGTTATTGGGCAGTGAAATACTTTGAGCGAACAAGCTACTAATGGAGGCGCCGAGGTAAACATGCGGACCTTCACGGCCTACCGAGTGTCCACAGATAATCGCAATGGCCGCACCCCAAAACTGCAACATAAAGCCGCGTAAACTGAAATATCCCTGGTGATAGGTGAGACGGTCAATCACCTTAGCAATACCAAGTACGCGCAGGTTTTTCGCATAATGATAAAACAGTAGGGCAAGTAAAATGCCGCCGATCACCGGATACATGAAGCGCCCGATTAAACTAAGTTCTTCGTAGTTCTCAGAGCCGCTGCCGGGTAGTAAATAATCCTGTGTGTTTTCGACGATCAGCCGAAACAGAATAATAACGCCACCTGCCAGAAAGCCAGTAATGAGTCCGACCAAGGCGAGGTGCATTGGTGCATCTGGGCGAGATAGATGGATTCGCTCTTTTTCGAGCCAATTTAACCATCCTTTTTTAATTTTTTTAGTAATCCCCATACCCCCGATACTATGCCTGTTTTGACCGGTTTGAAAAAGGGTAAATTGCGAAATACTCACGAGAAAATTTGAGTTTTATCCACTGCGCGACAGGTTAGCACCACTAATCCGCTAAAGCATATCGTTTGGGCTGTTGGTCAAGATAAGCTAGTACCAAAATCGACTACACCTAACAGTAAAAATAAGAGCCAAGCTATGTCATCTCAATATTCTGACTGCATCCAATGGACTCCAAAAGAGTTTCAAAATTTTGGTATTACCCCGCAGGTATCTCAACATCAGTTTCATACCTTGGATTTGTTTAGTGATGATGCACTGGAAGCACTATTAGATAATTACCCCCGCCACTGGTTGCAGTGTTACACCATGGGTAGCAATCCTGAAAAGCATCATGAGTGGACGCCGGTTCATCTTGATAACAGTAGTGGCAAAGAAATCTTAGAAGCGCTGCATAAAGGGCGTATGTGGGTGAATGTGATCAATATCGATAAGTATAATGGTGAATATGCTGAATTAATTTCACAGATGTATGAGTCTATAAACGCCAACTGTGACCATATTACCAATGCTAAGTCTTCTTTTAGTGCTTTGTTAATTTCATCGCCTGGTGTGCAGGTTTACTGTCATGTCGATGCGGATGCCAATATGTTGTGGCACTTAAAAGGGCGTAAACGCGTCTGGGTATATCCGGCGCGAGATACACGTTTTGCTCCACAAACTTATGTCGAAGAAATCATTGGCGAAGTCCGTCATGAGAATGTGCCGTTTGAACGCTGGTATGATGACCACGCCTTTAGTCATGAATTGTCTGCGGGTGAGGTGGTGAGCTGGCCACAGCACTCCCCACACCGCGTTGAGAATATCGGCTTTAATGTCTCACTGACCACTAGTTATGGTTCCAGAGAGAGCCGTCGTCAGCTGGGGGTACACGGATTTAATCATTACATCCTTAAACCACTTGGCTTCAAGAACCGTTCAATTGCGCGAACCGGTGTCATCGCAGAGATAAAATCCTTCAGTTATTTCGTATTGAAGAAGTTGGGATTCCTTAAAAAAGGTGAGCGCGCATCCACCTATGTGAGTGATCTGGAGCTGGATGCGAAACACCACAAAGGCATGTCTCAGCGCGAGGAAAGCAGTCTGACAGCCTTTTCTCAGGTTGATGGTTGAGCAGATTTTATAATCTGCTTTACTAACGCTTCTTCAGCAGTAGTTTCACGCGCTGTTTAACCGGGCCATGTAAGAACTGGTACAAATCAGTTCTTTTGTTGCGTGGAAAGTAATTCAGATCATACATAGGTTCTGTATAGGCACTATATCGCAGTTTGTAGGAGTTCTCGTCCGCAGAATACATAAAGTTGAACTGTGACAGGCGTGGGTCTTCAATGCAGTGTGATATCTCCTGAGTAATCATCATAGTCAGCAAGGCATAGCGATGGCCTAACTCGGCCTCAAAGCCACTTTGATATGCATGCATAATGTCGCCATCAATCAAACTGTACAGGCCCGCGACAGCTTTGCCTTCAATCCTTAAAATGCGGATTTGTACCTTATCCAGAGGAAGCAAGCGCTTCACAACCAGACGATGAAATGCTTCGAAGTTCGGGCACTCAAACGCACTAGGTTGTTCCAGCTGGCCTCGTCTTTCGCGGTTAAGATCTGCCAGTTCGGTAATAGCAACGTCGGTATCCAGTCCGTCGGTGATGGTATCAACCACATAGTCCTGCTCTGTTTGCAGGCGTGTATACATGCGGGTGATGTTATTGCGCTTCTTCTTCCGCAAGCTCATTAAGTAATCTTTGTAGGTCTCCGGCAGGTCAATCAAGGTGCGAAATCCATTATCGATCGTTTTCGATTGAATCGATAAGCGCTGACCACCAAATAGTTTACTCAGGTGTGAGTCTGCCAGTAACTGCTGGAACGTTGCGCCTTGCCACATGTCCTGTTTCTCCAGCAGGAAATTACTGATCTCCTCGGTGACTCGGGACTCAAGACCTGGTTCAATAATGAGATCAAGATATTCGGTCAGTACCAGCCCGCCATCCGTTTCACCAGTACCTAACAGCATCAATTGTTTGCTACACGGGAAATAGCGCTTAGGGTGATTGAGAATTTGTAGCGGCGCGATACCGATTAACGCATCATCGCGTCGGCAAATGAGTAGAAATAATTGTCGGTCAGCATCGTGCTGATAAGTTTCCCACCAACTGAACAGCCATTCCCATGATGAGAAAATAGTGCCGTTTGCAGAGCGATCATTCAATGTGTTCCATGATTCGCGTAGCGAATGAAATTCATCAATATCGGTGATACAACTAAGTTCTATATTTTGCATATTGCTTTGGAGAGTTCCGCCTCAGTGAGTTTTTTATTGTGTGGAAGTGTATTTTAATCGAGCTGTGATGAGGTGGTAGCTGAAGCGTTCTGAATGGACTGCCATGTATGACGAACGGGACAATGGGTGTAATATCGTGAATATTATCCTGACAAACGAGTAATGAATGATGAATCAATTGCGTCCCTTCCATTTAGCGATTCCCGTAAGAAACATTGAAGAATCACGCGAATTTTATGGCGGTCTTCTAGGCTTTTCTGAAGGGCGCAGCAGTGACGAATGGATCGATTGGAATTTCTATGGTCATCAATTGGTCACACACCTAAACCCAAACCTGGGCGCTGATGGCAAAGTAGCGAATCATTACAACGGCGTCGATGGCAAAGGTGTCCCTGTGCCTCACTTTGGTGTTGTGCTGACTCTTGAAGATTGGCAGAGCCTTGCCAATAAAGTAACAGGCAAAGTAGAGTTTGTTATAGAGCCATACACGCGTTTTAAAGGTGAGACGGGCGAGCAATCCACACTGTTTTTTCTTGATCCATCAGGAAATGCACTGGAGTTTAAAGCGTTTGCTGATCTATCTCAGTTGTTTGAAAAGTGAGTGTAGAGTCAACGCCATTTGAGTTATTCCAATCGGAAATGGCGGACTCTGGGTTAGTACTGTGTGAGGCTCAACCACTGAGTGCTTTGCCTCAAAACATTTGGCTAACCGAGGATAAATTAGAGCGTGGTAGCTTCTTATTAATAGGCCATGCCGGACGGCTTTTTTGGCAAGCGCTTCAGCGGGAAAATATAAAAGGAAGTGATCCTGTTGATCGCTTTAGTAGTGAAGCGTCTGAGCGAGCGATTCAGAAATATCTTCCGGATATTGACCGAAAGCTTCTCTTTCCCGCGGATGATTGCCCAATCAATTTAATGGCACTCGGCAAAGCGTTTGGTTGGCATCATGCCTCACCATTAGGCATGGGTATTCATCGTAAGTATGGATTATGGAGTGCTTATCGGGCGCTGTGGTGGCTGGATACTGAGGACCTAAAATCTTACAGTACTTTGGATGAGCAAGCGATTTCGCAGCCAAAAGTCACCGAGCAGATTCTACCGGCAATAGATATTTGTGCAGAATGTGAGACTCAGGAGTGTGTAACGGCCTGTCCGGCAGAAGCTGTGAGCTATCACGCGGCACCCAATTTATCGAAGTGTGCGGACTATCGTTTAGAGCAAGAAAGTCATTGTGTTTCAACGTGTCTGTCGCGGATAGCATGCCCTTATGCTCAGGAGTATCGCTATTCCACGGAGCAAATGTCTTATCACTATGGTCTGGCACGTAGTGCAATTGCAGTTTACCGATCACAAGTGAAAGTATGATGTTGATAAACAGATAAACAGATA
>NZ_QGKM01000087.1:35609-57469 GCF_003172875.1 Leucothrix pacifica
CAGATAAACAGATAAACAGATTAGCGAGACCGGAGGATGAAAACACTCCGGTTCGCCATCAGATATTTAAGCTTAACTAAGCTCACCACGTGCCGGGTAATCAACTTTCAATGCAAAATCAATCGCACCCAAAATTTCACGGAAATGTGGTCGTGCGAAAGGCATAGTGCTGATATTTGACCAGTATAAAGTGCCATCAGCACGTACCATGAAAAGTCCTGGTTCACTGAATTCTGCTGGCTCTTCAATTCCAATAGATGTCTTACCACGTCCCGCAGAACGGTGTAGTCCTAGCGCTCGTGCATCTTCAACACTTAAGTCATAAGCGATTTGAAGGTCAGGTAATTCCCACTCATCTTTTGCTTGCTGCGCGCGCTCTTGCGTATCGCTGCTTCCA
This sequence comes from Leucothrix pacifica, assembly GCF_003172875.1. Taxonomy (GTDB): domain Bacteria; phylum Pseudomonadota; class Gammaproteobacteria; order Thiotrichales; family Thiotrichaceae; genus Leucothrix; species Leucothrix pacifica. Next base: position 36,007 of record NZ_QGKM01000087.1, read on the forward strand.
CCAATAATGGTCACGCCGCGTTCGGCGAACTCACTTTTCAGTTTTTGTAGTTCCTGCATATAACCCTTACAAACCGGGCAATGCAGACCGCGGTAAAACACCATTAATGTGAAGTTTTCTGGATTCTGATCCTGCAAAGACCATGGGCCATCAAGCGTGTTTAAGTTCAGTTGTGGCATTGCTTCGCGAGGCTTTAATACGATCATGTCGTGATTTCCTTTATGTAGAATGTGCTGAGCATATTACGTTTTTTATGTGTTTATATGGTATGCTAAAAACACTATATATATTGCAGATCGTACAAATGGACCGTCTATCCGCGTTACTTCACTACTTTCAGCCGTCAATTACACACGTCACACATGGCACATTAGCCGCGGCACAAACCATGGCTGTAGAAACCGCATCTGCTGCTGACCTGTATTTGATTAACAGCGGTAATGCCCGGCTATTAATAGATAGTGAGGGTGAAGAAATCCAGACTCATTCATTAGGTACTCGCGATGTGGCGTGGTTGCCTGACGGGTCTAAGCATCGTTTGATAGGCGGTGAGGAAGGTGTTGAATATATGCATGCTGTACTAGCTTTTGGGTCAGTGAGTCTTAATCCTTTGCTGGAGTCCTTACCGAAGATGATTGTGCTGACTGCCAGGCAGGATGATGGTTGTGAATTACAGCCGCTCATCTGCCTGATGATTAATGAGTCGAGAAATCCACGGTGCGGAAATGAGCTGGTGTTAAATCATTTAGCCGAGGTTTTATTGGTAAAGTTGTTGCGCTTCTTAATGCAGCGAATGGTGTTTAATCATGGCTTAATTGGTGGTCTGGGAGATCCACGCTTAGCACGCGCTTTAACCGCAATGCATGACCAGCCCGGTGAACCGTGGAGCGTGCAATCGCTGGCGAAGGAGGCTGGCATGTCGCGTACTGCATTCAGTACTCACTTTCATAAAGTACTGGGCTATCCACCGGGAGAATACCTGACTCTGTGGCGCATGCGTTTGGCACGGGAATGGTTGGGAACCACCTCTCAATCCATCGCCCAAATCGCTGACAAACTAGGCTATCAAAACGAAGCCGCGTTTCGCCGGGCGTTTAGGAAAGTCGTCGGTCATGCACCAGGCTGGGTGCGTAAGCAGTCCACTACTGAGCTGGCAACGAGTCCTTGATAATCTCGTAAATCTCAGGACGATGTATCCTCATCTCTTCCTCACTCAAGCCTTCCAGAGAATGCGGATACTTCAGCCAATCCGTTGTTTCATGAATCACATAATCCGGTTCTAAATCGACTTGCCGGCGACTTGGCTTGTAATAGGGAACGGCGATACGGATATGTTCCGGCGTATTCAGGCGGGCACGACTGCGCAATTCATTAATAATGGCTTCAACAGATTTACCCGTATCAAACACATCATCCACGATAAGCAGACGGTCATTGTGCTGCACGTGCTTCACCAAATAATTCAAACCAAACACCTTAACTTCTCGAGCCTGATTATCGATCCCGCTGTAAGACGCCGTTCGAATGGCGATGTGGTTGGTTTCAATGCCGTGATATTCCAGATATTCCTGCACTGCGATGCCGATAGGCGTACCACCACGCCAGATGGCAATGATAAAGGTAGGCTCAAAACCACTGTCCAGAACTTGTTTGGCCAGCGTGAAAGAGTCCTCTAATAATCCTTGTGCGGTCAGGTAAACTTTACTCATCAGTATTCACAGGTTTGTGTGTAATCGGTTATATTGTCGTGTATTCCGGCGGGGTGCAAGCCTTGCTTTAGCAAACAGAGACAGGGATCAGAGCCAATGATGGAAAAGCAGTTCTTGGATGAGCAAGCGGTAATTTTAGATTCCTTTCGTTTGGGAACTGAAATTTTTGAAAGCGGCTTTCGACCCACTTTTATCGTAGGACTCTGGCGCGGCGGTAGTACCATTGGAATTTACGTGCAGGAATGTTTGCAAACTCTGGGCATTGAAACTGACCATATTGCGGTGAGAACCTCGTATCAGGGGCAGCCTCATTATCAACAAACCTTGTCACAACCTGATCCCGAAATTCGGGTGCACGGCACGCAGTACTTACTGGAAAACCTGAATGCGGATGATCGCCTGCTGATTGTTGATGACGTAGTGAGTACCGGTCGTAATGTAACGGCAGTGATTGCTCGCCTGAACCGCCACTTAAAGAGAAACATGCCACAAGAGGTCAAAGTTGCGTCTTTATTTAGCCGTCCGTCGCATGATAAAACTGGCTTATCGCCTGACTACTGTTTGCATACCACCAGCAATTGGTTGGTGTTCCCTTATGAGTTACATGGGCTTACACCAGATGAGATCAAAACGCATAAACCCTATGTGCCACTGGCGACCACTGAATAATTAATTTTAAGCAGCCATTTGTATATATTTATGCCTTTTTGATAGGTTGACGTAAATATAGCTGCGCGCTAAAGTCAGCCTACTTTTTAAATTATTTATAAAAAATCATGAAAAAAACGCTATTAGCAATTGCTGTGCTGGGCCTTGGCGCCGCTGCAGCCTCTCCTTATCTTATTGGTTCTCAGATCGAGAAAACAGCCCGCCAGCAGATTGAACGTGCGAATCAGCAGTTAGTGACCGCGGTTAAATCCAATCCACAGTTTCAGGATGCCAGCATCACAGTAGAGTCTTATGAAAAAGGCTATATGAAATCTACAGCCAAAACCCTGTTGAGTCTGGCAGTTAATTTACCGGGTCAGGCAGAGCCAAAAGTATTTGATGTACCGTTGAATTCTGAAATCAGCCACGGTCCATATTTAGGTGATGCGGGTTTTGGTGCGGCGAAGATTATTTCACATCCTGATGTATCAGGTTTAGAGCTGCCAGAAGCAATTACTAATGAAACACTGACCATCGAAAATCTGGTGAGCTTTTCAGGTGCGATGGATCAAAAAGCAACGGTTGCCCCCATTAAGTACGCAGCTGAAGATGGCACGATGTTTGATTTTGCAGGTGCCACCATTGTCAGCGAAGCCAGCCTCGAGAACCGCAGCACATTCACCGGTGAAATGGATGTCCAGCAGTTGATTGTGAGTACTGAGGACGAACCAAACCAGTTTGTGCTGAAGCCATTTAAGATGGACCTGAAAGGCAAAGGTGATGACAGCCTGATGAAGGGCGACTACGAAATCAAAAGTGGTGCGATTGAAGCAACCATTGGCGATGACGGTAGTCTTGTCATGCAGAGCATGGAAATGGCAGGCACTTATGCTCAGGCTAAAGGCGCTGACATGATGATTGGTGAGGCGAATGGTGTGTTCAAAGACATCGTTTTCACAAATAAACAGTTGTCGCCCGACCCAATCAAGCTCCCTGAATTATCTGTGATGACTAACATGAGTCAGCCGGACGGAACGGACCTCGATATCAATGTGAAGTATGCAGCGATCCTGGACTCTAGTCTGATGGCGATTATGCAGTCTCCGGTCGATGTTAAAACAGCGGATCTCGAAGTCTCCTTTAAGGCGTTACCCATTGAAGCGGTTCAAAAATACCAAGACTTAATGGGCGACCTTGCTTCAGAGAAGGATCAGAACAAAGCAGCTGAAAATATGCAGGGTGAATTGTTCTCTATTCTGCAAATGTTGACAAAAAATGCATCAGCCACTCATTTGGAATTACATGCAAAGTCAGATGCGGGTGACCTGAATGCTGATATCGATGCAGGTTTTAAGCCGGGTCTTGATTTATCAGAACAGGAGTTGATGATGCTGATGGGCAGTGCTGATCCACAGAAATTGCTGTCTGTGCTAGTGGGTCGCGGTAATATCGATCTGAATAAAGGTATCACCGATAAAGCAGGTATGACACCAATGATTCAGATCATGGCTGCTGACTTTGTCACGCTGGAAGGCGATATCTTCAAGTCAGAACTGCAAATTTCTGATGGTCAGTTATTGGTTAACGGATCGCCATTGCCATTCCTTGCGCCACCGACTGGCATGGGGCAATAATTTGTTGCAGTAGTAACAGGTCTGATGTTTGAGCATAAAGCCACTGGATAATCCAACCAGTGGCTTTATTGTAGTTTGTAGTTTGTAGTTTGTAGTTTGTAGTTTGTAGTTTGTAGTTTGTAGTTTGTAGTTTGTAGTTTGTAGTTTGATCAGAAAATCCCAAGTTTTAAGCCTTCAGCCATTCCCGCGCCCAGCGTCTCAGCTTCTTCGAGAAAATCCTGTTTAAACGCTCCGTGAAATAACACGGGCTCCTGAACCAATTTCCAGCGCAATCCGGAAATGACTTTTTGAACACTATTGGTCGCTCCAGTGCCATTCAGTCCAGCCTTGACATAGAATGCCCAAGGCAGGCCATCGGTCTGATCCATACAGGGATAATAAATCCGTTCCAAAAAATCTTTAACCAAGCCACTCATATAGCCAAAGTTCTCTGTCGTACCAAGGATCACGCCAGAGGAGGAGATAACATCAGCTGCTGTAGCTTCCAGCGGCGTCTTGAAAACGACCGGATAATCCGTGTCTTTTGCACCCTTGACTACGCTCTCAAATAACTTAAGTGCATTGTCCGAAGGGCAGTTAGCAACAATTAGTAGATAGCTCATGCGACCAGTATAGACAAAAAAATGTAGGTTGAAGGGTTAATAAAAACTTCTTGTCAGCAAAGTAAACCTATTCCATTCTAAGAATTAAATAATATAGTGGCATATGTAATTTAGACTTAAATTTAATTTTATCTAGTGATAAATAAATTTAACGAAACGCGGCTATCACATGGCTGTTTAGTATCGTATTAATCCAGGAAGAAATAATGTCGTCTTACAAAAGTGATATAGAAATCGCGCGTGAATCAACCATGCAACCCATTGGCGAAATAGGTGAAAAACTAGGAATACCCTATGAAGCACTCATGCCCTTTGGGCACACGAAAGCCAAGGTGAGTCAGGGTTTCATTGAGTCGGTTAAAGATAACAAGCAAGGCAAGCTGATCCTTGTGACTGCTATTTCCCCGACACCAGCGGGTGAGGGGAAAACCACCACAACGGTTGGTCTAGGTGACGGTCTCAACCGAATCGGTAAAAAGGCCACGATCTGTATTCGCGAGCCAAGTCTTGGCCCTTGCTTTGGTATGAAAGGCGGTGCAGCGGGCGGCGGTCATGCGCAGGTTGTACCGATGGAAGATATCAATCTGCATTTCACCGGCGATTTTCATGCAATCGGTGCGGCACATAATTTATTGTCGGCGTTGATCGACAACCATATCCACTGGGAAAACAAATCGGGTCTCGATCCTCGTCGTATCACATGGCGCAGGGTAGTGGATATGAATGACCGGGCGCTGCGTAATATCAACGTCGGGTTGGGTGGGCCTTTTAATGGCACACCCCGTGAGAGTGGTTTCGACATTACGGTTGCCTCTGAGATCATGGCGATCTTCTGTCTGGCGACTGACTTAGATGATCTGAGCCGTCGTATTGGCAATATCGTGGTCGGTTATACACGAGACATGACACCGGTGCGTGCTCGTGAGATTAATGCAGAAGGGGCTATGACAGTGCTGCTCAAAGATGCATTTATGCCCAACCTGGTACAGACACTGGAAAACAACCCCGCCTTTATTCATGGTGGCCCGTTTGCCAATATTGCACATGGTTGTAACTCGGTTATCGCGACCACTACCGCGTTAAAAATTGCAGACTATGTGGTTACCGAAGCAGGGTTTGGTGCTGACCTTGGTGCTGAGAAATTCTTTGATATTAAATGCCGCAAAGCAGGGCTGGAGCCGGCGGCAGTAGTGTTGGTGGCAACCGCTCGTGCGTTAAAAATGCATGGTGGCGTAGCTAAGACCGACCTGAATACTGAAAACGTCGAGGCGATCACTAGTGGCTGTAAGAACTTAGGTCGCCACATCGACAATTTGTCAAAGTACGGTGTGCCTGTGACGGTCGCCATAAACCGGTTTGTGACTGATTCGGATGCTGAGCTACAGGCAATACAAGCATTTTGTGAAGCACGCGGTGTGCAGGCGTTTAACTGTGAGCACTGGGAGAAGGGTGGCGCAGGAACAGAAGCACTGGCGCACCACATTGCCGAGGTTGCTGACTCTGGGGCGTCTAAATTTGAGCTGCTGTATAACGATGAGATGTCGCTTTGGGACAAAGCAGAACACATTGCTAAAACGCTCTATGGCGCGGATGAAATTATCGCTGATAACAAAGTTCGCAAGCAGTTCGCCCAGTTTGAGCAAGATGGCTATGGGCACTTCCCGGTGTGTATGGCAAAAACACAGTACAGTTTCTCAACAGACCCTAGCCTGATGGGCGCACCATCTGGTCACGCGGTTCCGATTCGGGAAGTGCGATTGTCGGCAGGTGCAGAGTTTATTGTCGTGGTCTGTGGAGATATTATGACCATGCCCGGACTGCCGCGCGTGCCGTCTGCGGACCACATTCACCTGAACGAACAGGGTCAGATAGACGGCCTGTTTTAAACCTCAACAACGCACGACTAAGCCGGCATTGATATCATGCCGGCTTTTTTTTGTCCGATAGACGGTATATCCGTTAGTTCTCTTTTTGTTTGATAAATGACTTTATTTATGAAACAAAAAGCGTTATTGTATGCTGCGGATGAACGAAGGAACGTTTGCAATGTCGCAACTGCTGCATTTCCGGGGGATGAGATGAGCAAAGATTTAACCACTTCGAGTATTCATCGGCAGAACATTTTGAATAACCCCTTTGCACTAGAGAAGATCCGCGAACACTTTGCATTTAAGGGAACAGATTTTGAAAATGAGCAGGTGTATACCAAGGCGCAAGTCGCAGAGTTATTAGGAATAGATACACGCACCATTGAACGTTATATTCGAAATCACGGTGATGAATTCGGAACGAACGGCTATCGTGTTTTAAAAGGAAAATCCTTAAAAATCTTCAAGTTACACTATGTCTCCGACATCAATGTCGGTGACAAGGCCTCTAGTATTGGTGTTTTTAATTTTCGCTCAGTACTTAACCTTGCCATGGTGCTGACCGAGAGCGAAAAGGCCAGTGAAATTCGCTCGCGGGTACTCGATATTGTGTTGGATGTGATTGCCAAAAAGAGCGGTGGTCATACGCGATTTATTAACCAACGTGATCAGGATTACCTGCCAGCCTCTTACCATGAATTCAGCTATCGCAAGTTATTCACAGATGCACTGCGCGATTATGTCGATATGGGTGGCACCAAATACCGTCACTTCACCAATAAGATCTATCAGGCTATTTTCAAAGAAGATGCTGCGGAGTACCGCCGCATTCTTAACCTATGCGATAAAAGCCGTACCCGTGACACGATGTATACCGAAGTCTTGGATCTGATTGCCAGCTTTGAAAACGGTATCGCGGATCAACTCAAACAACGCTCCGAAGCCTTGGGTCGCAAACTCACCGAAGCTGAAACCGATGCTTTGTTTGTCGCTTCAGAATCAAACCCCTTTATCAGACCCTACATCGAAGGGGCACGTACCCGAATGGCGAGTCGTGACTTGTGCTTTAGAGATGCCTTGCACGATAAACTGGAAGGTTATATTCAGTCTGTACCAGAAGTGGATTTCGAGAAGTTTCTGGGTGAGACCAGCAAGAGCCTCATGGAGCGCTTGGATGATGAGGAGACCCTGTCTGTATTTCGTCGCCTGAAGGATCGCTAAGTGGATTGGTCTCTTCATTACTTTGATCTGAAACATGCGGTGGACGCGCACGATTCAATTATTGATAAAAGCGGTGGTCTGGATGGTTATCGAGAAATTGGTCTGTTGGAGAGCGTGCTCGCTCACATTCAGGATGACCGTTATTACCCCGAGTTTGAAGATAAGCTCGCCCACCTGATTTTTTCGGTCAATAAACTCCATGCCTTTAATGACGGTAATAAGCGTGCCAGCTTGATTCTGGGTGCGTATTTTATGGAGCTCAATGGTTATGACTATTGCGTCGAACGCTTTTGGTTTGAGTTTGAAAACTATGCGGTGAGTTTGGCAGAAGGGCGCTTAAGTAAGGATGTGCTACAGCAAATGTTGCGGGCGTATATTTACGATGAAGAATACAGCGAAACACTCAAGCTCACCTTGATGGATGCACTGGGTGGTTTAGAGTGAAGTCAGTCACTCAAGGCCTAACCAGTATAGCGGCTGGCTAGCCATAAAAATGGCCCACACTCTTTATCGAATATGGGCCAATATGATTTACTGATTTGATAACTGTGATAGTTAAGCTGACTGATTACATAAGCGACAGCCAGCTTAAATCTATCCTGTAGCAGTCACTTCTCTGCTGTCGGCTTATCATTCACCACAGAGTCGTTCTCGACTTTAGCATCAGTACCAGCTGTCATCTGAATTAGGTCAGTATTGACCATGGTTGTAGGATCACTACCTTGCACCTCATCCGGGTTAGCGGGCTTGTAGTATTCCAAATGACTGATATCAACCTCATCACCCAAGCGTTCTTTCAGATCCCAGATCGCGCGGATGCGTTTACCATAGAAATTCTGCGTACCAATCTTTTCATACAAACCGGAGCGTTGCAGTGCTGAAACCAGTTTGTGTTTTGGCCTGCTGATACAGAACGTAATACCGGCCTCACGTAAACCTTCCGCCATGTGTGCCAGCATTTCTTCACCGGTCGCGTCGATTTGATCAACCGCTTCAAGATCCAGTACCAGTGCTCTGAGTTTTGGCTTGTCGGCTACCGCATTGAGTAGTCGTTTCTCAAGATAACCGGCATTGGCGAAGTACAGATCACCATCATAACGGAACAGTGCAAAGGTCTCGCTGGTTTGCATACCGAAGATTTCAGCATCGCGGAACACACCTTCTTTATCCTTCGCCAACTCGGCAAAGTGAGGTTGCATGGTGCGGTACAGATAAAACGTGATCGACAGAATGACACCAATGAAAATGCCATACTCAAGATGAGGCGCAAATACCAAGGTCGTGATAAACACAATCAAGGCGATTACACCGTCGTGTGGGTTGACACTCCAGGCATGCTTAAACGGTTCAAACTTAATCATGCCGTAAACAGCAACAATAATGATCGCTGCCAGTGTGGCCAGAGGCAGGTGATAAAGCAGCGGGGTCAAAAACAGCAGGGTAATTCCTACAATAACACCGGTCACAATCGCGGCGAAGCCAGTCTTTGCACCGGCATCAAATGCCACCGCTGTGCGCGAGAATGATCCCGACACCGCATAACCCTGAGTGACACCGGCAACGATATTTGCCAATCCTTTACCAACCATTTCCTGATCTGCCGATATGCGCTGACGGGTTTTTGAAGCCACCGCCTTGGCAATCGAGAAGGCTTCAACAAAACTCAGCAAGGCAATAATAATCGCCGGCATAATCAGCTTTTGGAAATGTAAGTCCTCAGCCACCGGGAAGACAAACGCTGGTAGTCCCGGCGTGACTTCACCCACCACACCACCACCCATGGTTTCGTATCCAAGCATCCAGGAGACTAAGGTAGTAATCAACACGGTGATTAAAATGCCAGGCAGCTTAGGAAAGGCTTTACGCAAGTAAATGAGTAAGAACAACGAAAACACGCCCATAATGAGCGTTTGGAAGTGGATGTCTGTTGGTACTTGTTTGAGAAATTCGCCATAGGTCTCAAACAGACTTTTACTGCTGTCCATGGAAATACCAAACAGCTTACCAATCTGAAGACTGCCGATAACTATCGCGGCTGCGTTGGTAAAGCCGATCACCACAGGGTGCGACAGAAAGTCGACTAATATACCTAGCCTGAGGAAACCGAGCACTAACTGGAAGACGCCCACCATCAGGGCGAGTATCGCCGCATGAATAATGTATTGCTCCAGACTCAGGCCCAATGACGCCAATGCCGCAGCTGTCATTAAAGAGATGATCGCAACAGGCCCGTTCTGTAACTGTCGGGATGATCCAAACAGTGCCGCAATGATCGGAACCAAAAATGACGCATAAAGTCCGATATGGGGGGGTAAGCCAGCAAGTTGCGCATACGCCATTGACTGAGGAATCAACACCAATGCAACGGTTGCACCCGCGATAATATCAGCCTTCAGGATCTCCGGATTTTGAAGTTCGCCTGCCCATTGCTTAAACGGAGTCAGGCGGTGCTTAGCATCTTGTAACAGTGACGAAAGATAGGTATTTATCATTATTAGCGTTCATCAATATCCATTATGTAATTAATGAATATAGTAGCACGCTAAGAAATGTGGTTACGACACTTTCTGACCGACTACATAAAGAATGGGTGTTGGTCGATTGCCTCGCGTTGAACTCGTTGAGGATCAAGTTTCAACATAGCCTGATAGCAAGCCTCCGCCGTTGCACTTTCATTGCGCCCATCTTCAAAGCACTCTAAAAACTGATTCAGTAAATATTCAAATGACTCCTGACTCTCGATCGAGCTGACTGTTTCCGCCATTGGCACCATAACCGTCTCTGAGTTGAGTACCTGAGTAATGCGGGTGATATTGTGCAAATGCTCACGGCTCAGTTTGCCTTTCATTTGCTTCAACGTGCTCGCTAATTGTTTCTCCGTCGCCTGATATTCTTTCACACTGTAGTCTGTATTCATGATGACATTGACAAGACCATTGTACTGTTCGAGAAGGGGGGTAATCTCTTTCATAGTATCGTTTCATTGTTATTATTCGGGGGTTGTTGGACTCACTAAACCACTTGGGGGAGCAGTAGTTAGTCAGTGCGAATCAGTCTATTGTCGCCAACCTTGTTGTTAGCTTAATTCTTTGTCACACTGCGAAAAAGGCGATAACTGGTTGAGGAAAAGTGGCTAATTTACTGAATTAAATATGCTTTTAATCTGGGGTTCAGTTTTAGTGGTGGATAGTGCCCGACTCGCCTTTACAAATAAATAACAAAGATCTTGTGATAACTAGTGACTTGTTGATATATAGGACAGATAAGGATTTTAATAACTTTGGGGATCATATGTTCAAACCAAAAGCGTATAAATATTTTTTATATGTAAGCTTAATGATAAATGCAGTTTTGTGGGGTGGCGTTGGAGTCGCACAGGCTGATGATACAAGGCCTGCCACACATGAGCAGAAAATTGCACTCCTTGAAGATGCAAAAGAATCCATCATCAAACTCTTCGTTGTCTCCCACATCGTTGACACACTAAAACCCTGGAACTCATACATCACACGCTCTACAGGCTCTGGCTTCATTATCGAAGGCGAGCAAATTATGACTAACGCTCACGTAGTCTCTAACGCCACCTTCATCGAAGTCAGAAAGCACGGTGAAACGACTCGTTACGAGGCTGAAGTTGCCCACATCTCACATGACTCAGATCTGGCGATCGTTAAGCTGAAAAAGCCGGTTGAAGGTTTTTACAACACAGAGCCGCTAGTATTTGGTGACCTGCCGCAAGCGCATCAGGAAGTCACTGCATTTGGTTATCCGGTCGGTGGTGACAGCCTGAGTGTGACACGCGGCGTCGTGTCGCGTATCGAGCGCTCTGTGTACGTACACAAAAACAGAAGCATGATTTCAGTACAAGTCGACGCCGCTATTAACCCCGGTAACAGCGGTGGTCCTGCCATGTCACATGGTAAGGTGATTGGCGTGGTGATGCAGTCGATGCATTCCTCTGAGAACGTTGGTTACATTATCCCGACACAAGTGGTCAAACACTTCCTGAAAGACCTCGAAGACAATCGCTATGATGGCTTCCCAACACTGGGAATCATTGATCAAGGCATTGAAAGTCCGGCGCTTCGTGATAAATACGGTGTCTCGGGTGACCAAAGTGGCGTTTTAGTCTCGATGGTTTATCCGAATTCCCCAGCCGAAGGCATACTTATGAAGGACGACATCATCACCCATATTGACGGTCATGATATCGCCAACAATGGTATGGTCGAGTTCCGTCACAAGCAGACTATTGCTTATCAGCACTTTGTGGATATGCATCAGCTGGGTGACAAGGTTGAGTTAAAGGTGATTCGTGATGCCAAGCCAATGGATCTCACGGTAGAACTCACAAAGACCATCGACAGCTTCGAGTTAGTCGCTGCGCCTGGTTTTGAAGATAAGCCGAGCTATTTCATCTTCGGTGGGTTTGTGTTTATGCCACTGACGGATGACCTGATCACGGCAAGCCGCCGTCGCTTGGGCTTCGATGAAAAGGTACTGAATCTCAAAAGCTTCTGGCCGACTGATGAGCGTGAGGAAGCAGTGATTCTTACGCGTGTGCTCCCTTCAAACAGTAACAAGGGTTTCCACGACACCTCATTTGTATTAATTGAGAAGCTTGATGGTAAGCCGTTTAAAAACTTTGAAACATTCTATCGTCTGGTGAAAAACAGTAAATCTGACTTTATCAAACTGGAAGATGAGTTTGGTTATCAGGTCGTGATCGATCGTAAAAAAGCACTGGCGAGTCAGGCACAGATTCTGAAGCTCTATGACGTGCCATTGGGTGAGTCTGAAGATCTGAAGCTACTGGATAAAGACGTAGAAGTGCCTGCTGCTAAGCCGAAGGCTGGCTCAGCGGTTTAAGCCAACACGTTTGTGATACTACAAGGGGAAGCTTCGGCTTCCCTTTTTTGTGTTGACTGTTTCACTATGACTACGAGCCAATCAAAGTAGCGCCCTGTTTAGCAGCACGCTACAATCAAACATCAACCCTAATTTGAAAACCTCATGAATATATCGTCTTACCTTGTCCAACCAACTGAAGCCTTGACTAATAAACTAGTCAAGATCGACGCTGCCGTTGAACAAATCAAACAACTACAAACAGAAAAGCCGACGATGTGGGGCGTGATACAGCAAAAGCTACGTGCGGAGTGGACATTTGACAGTAATGCCATCGAAGGCAGCACGCTGACATTGGGCGAAACCATCTTCTTTCTGCAAGAAGGCTTAACCGTCGAAGGAAAGCCACTTAAAGACTTCTTAGATGCCCGCAATCACGCAGAAGCCATCGATCTGCTTTTTGATGTGGTGGCACAAAAGCGAGACATTAGTGAAAGCCTGATCAAAGAAATCAATGCGCTACTGCTGGTTGGGGTGCAATCAACACCTGCCATTGATAGCAATGGTCAGCGCGTCAATAAACCCGCCACACCAGGGCAATACAAATCTCAGCCAAACCACGTACTGCAGCAAGATGGCTCAATTCATCATTACATTGAGCCGCTGCAAGTGCCACTGGAAATGCAGCAACTGTGCGACTGGGTAAACGTTTCGAAAGACAAGTATCATCCCGTCATTATTGCAGGCGTAGCTCATTATAATATGGTACGCATTCATCCTTTTGACGATGGCAATGGCCGTGGGGCGCGGATACTAATGAATCTGATATTAATGATGCACGCTTATACGCCAGTGATCGTGCGCAATGCCAAGAGACGTGTGTATTTACAGGCATTGTCACAAGCGGACGCGGGTGACATGATGCCGTTTTTGCAATTTATCGCGGAGTCGATGTTGGATACGCAGCGCATGATTTTGAATGAGCTGGGCCATAGTCATAGTTAATTAGAAATACTAATCAGTGCCAAGCCTGAAAGATAACAATTGCAACACTTTTACGATAAAATGGCATGACTTTCTAATGACAGGGTAGTTTAGGATGGCGGCCAGCAACACCAGTAGCTCAGGTAATTTCGACTTTCTAAAAGAACACGACCCGCTATTTCTAGAGCTAGCCAGTGCCGCTGAGCGCGCTTTCACTAGCGACCCAAACACCACACTCATCAAGCTGCGCCAGCTCGGTGAGGCCATGACGCAAGATATTGCTGCGCGCAGCCACATCTCATTTGATAGCCAAATCTCGCAATTAGAGCTGCTTAACCGGGTTAATCGCCAACTCAATTTAGAGCCCAACGTTGTTCAGCTATTTCACTTCTTGCGCGTCGAAGGAAACAAAGCAACGCACCAATTTAAAACCAAACACAAAGAAGCCATAAGCGGTTTGACCGTCGCCAGAGAGCTAGCGACGTGGTTTCACCGTTCCTTTGGTAGTGCTGGGGCGAGCTTTAAACCTGGCCCATTTCAGCAAATTGTGGACCCCAGTGCGCAACTGCGCCAACTACAAACCGAAATCACCACGCTTAAAACAAACTTAAAACAATCCAATGCGGATTTAGACTCCAGCCAGCAACTCAACGACCTGATCGCCAAAGAAAAGGAAGAATACGAAGCGCTTGCCCTCGCCATGGATGAAGAAGCGCAAAGCCTTGCTGCCCAAGCGACTCAGCACGAAGCGCAGCTAACGCAGCAGCAGCGGGATTACGAAGAAAAAATACAAGCCCTACAAAAACAACTCGCCGAGCAAGATGACAAAAGCAAAACCGCTGACCGCAAACAACTGACACGCAGCACCAAAGCAGCTTCTGATAACCTGGTCATGAACGAAGCACTCACGCGTCTGGTGATCGATTTACAACTGCAAGAAGCAGGCTGGGATGCAGACACCGAGCAGCTCACCTACAAAAACGGCGTGCGCCCGGAAAAAGGAAGAAACATCGCCATCGCCGAGTGGCCAACCAAGTACCTCGGAGAAAATGGCCGAGCGGACTACGTGCTATTTGCCGGTTTAACGCCCATCGCGATTGTCGAAGCCAAGCGAGAAAATACCAACGTTGCAGGTAAAATCACCCAAGCAGAGCGCTACAGCAAAGGCTTTACCGTGACCGAGCCACAGATACCCGCTTGGGAAGTGCAAGGCATGACCATCGCGTGGCCCGATGAAGCCGATGGACACTACAAAATCCCCTTTGTGTACTCGTGCAATGGTCGACCCTATATCCCGCAGCTTAAAGAGCAGTCCGGTACATGGTTTAGAGATATACGAAGCGCATCAAATATCAAGCGCCCACTCCCTGAGTTTCATACGCCTAGTGGCTTGCTAGACAAACTCAAACGCAGCAAAAGCGACGCCGAAGACAAGCTAAAACACGAAAAATTTGGCTATCTGAAACTGCGAGACTACCAAGAGCAAGCGATACAAGCCGTCGAACACAGCTTAGAAAACAACGAGCGCCGAGCGCTACTGGCGATGGCCACGGGAACGGGGAAGACCCGTACCATCATCGGCTTGATGTACCGCTTTCTAAAAGCCGAACGCTTTAAGCGCATTTTATTCTTAGTAGACCGAACCGCCCTCGGCGAGCAAGCGCTGGACTCGTTTAATGAAGCGCAATTGGAACAAAACCAAACACTATCTAAAATCTACAATGTCGCTGAGCTAGGTGATATGGCCAGCGAAGCAGAAACCCGTGTGCAAGTTGCCACCGTGCAAGCCATGGTGAATCGCATTTTCATTAGCGATAACCGTCCGCCAATCGATCAGTTTGATTGCATCATCATTGATGAGGCGCACCGTGGCTACACGCTCGACCAAGAAATGACCGAAGGCGAACTGGCGACGCGTGACGCCGCACAATATCTTTCTAGCTATCGTCGCGTATTGGAGTATTTTGATGCGGTCAAGATAGCGCTTACCGCAACGCCTGCTAAACACACCAGCGAGATTTTTGGAAAGCCGGTTTACACGTACTCTTACCGTGAAGCGGTGGCGGATGACTGGCTCATCGACCACGAACCACCGATTCGTTATGAGACACTTCTTACGCAAAAGGGCATAAAGTTTGAGAAAGGCGAAAAGATCAAAGCCATCAATACGCGCACCGGCGAGGTAGAAGCGGCAGAGCTGGAGGACGAGGTCAATTTCGAGGTCGAAGCGTTTAACCATCGTGTGATAAATGAAAACTTCAACCGCGTGATTTGTGAAGAATTAGTGAACGAGCTTGATCCATTTGGCGAAGAAAAAACACTCATCTTTTGCGCGACCGACCGCCATGCAGACATGGTGAAGCGCTTACTGGATGCCGCGTTTAAAAAGGAATATTGCGATGAATACCAGCAAGCCGCTGTTGAAAAAATAACGGGACAAAGCGATAAAGTCTCCCAACTGATCAGCCGCTACAAAAACGAACGCTACCCCAATATCGCGATTACGGTTGACCTGCTCACCACGGGTATCGACGTGCCCAAAATCTGTCACCTCGTGTTTATGCGACGTGTCAAATCGCGCATCTTGTACGAGCAAATGATCGGGCGTGCCACACGACGTTGTGATGATATTGGTAAAACCGAGTTCCGCATTTATGACCCCGTGGATATTTACGCCGCACTGGAAGATGTAAACACCATGAAGCCGCTGGTCAAGGACCCTAGCATTACTATAGAGCAGCTGGTTGAGGAGCTAACCGAACCCGCCAAGCTAGAAAAAGCGCTAAACGCACCGGGAGATCAAAAAGGCGAATCACAAGCCGATGCCGTTCTCAGTCAACTGGGGCAAAAAGTCATGCGCATATTGCGTAAGGCCGAAAAGAAAGCGGAAACAAACCCCGAGGTTAAAAACAAACTAAACGAGCTGGAAGCGCGCTGGGGCGTTGAGCCAAAGAAACTGCACAATCATTTACACAAACTTGGCCCAACACAAGCAGCACAGTTTATAAACGAACATCAAGGCTTAGTTGGGCAGTTAAGCGACGTCAAAGCGCTGGTGGGCAGTGAGCGCCAGCCCATTATCTCTGAACATGAAGATGAGGTTAAAGAGCGCACGAAAAGTTACGGCACGTACAGTCGGCCGGAAGATTACCTCGACAGCTTTAACCACTTCATTAATAGCAATATCAATGAAAGCGCAGCACTGGCGGTGATTGTTAACCGACCGCGTGACCTTACCCGACAGCAGCTGAAAGAAGTCAGGTTGTTATTGGATGATAAAGGCTACAACGAAACCAGCCTGCGCGCAGCGGTGCGTAGCCAATCGAATCAAGATATTGCCGCTAGCATCATCGGCTATGTACGTCAGGCGGCATTGGGTGAGCCGCTTGTGCCGTTTGAGCAGCGTGTTGCGCAAGCCATGCAAACGATTTACCAGCGCCAAGCCTGGAAACCGAATCAACGAAAATGGCTGGACCGACTGGCCAAACAACTGGTGCTGGAAGTGATTATTGATCAGGAAAGCGTGAATAAGCGCTTTAGTAGTCACGGTGGCGCAAAGCAGCTCGACAAAGTGCTCGGCAACCAGTTAGACAGCGTGCTTGAAGACCTCAAGGACAATATTTGGCGGGTAAGTGCTTAAGCGAGCAGAGAGCTGCCACATTGATATAAAAAAGGGAAAATTATACAGGTTCGCTTTACTTGTTGATGGCATAGACCTATGTTCATGCCTCCCATCGCTAAACAATGACGAATAAAAGACCCCACTTATGAACAATAACGACATCGTACAAAAACTCTGGAACTTGTGTGACGTACTGCGTGACGACGGCATCAACTACAGCGACTACGTCACTGAGCTGGTGCTGTTGTTGTTTATCAAAATGGTGCATGAAAACACCGAAGCCGAGACCTTAGAACAGCACACTTTGCCAGAAGGCTGTCGTTGGACAGACCTTAACGAGAAGTCGGGCATTAACCTGCTGAATGACTACAAAGCGATGTTGTTGGCGCTTTCAACCGGTCAGCGTGGTGATGAGCAAATCCATGAAGACCCACTGATTAGCGCGATTTATGCCGATGCACAAACCCGCTTGCGTGAGCCGCGCCACCTTGAGCAAATGATCAAAACGCTTGACCAGATTGACTGGTTTAGCGCGCAAAAAGACGGGCTGGGTGACTTGTATGAAGGCTTGCTGGAGAAGAATGCGGGCGAGACTAAGTCGGGTGCGGGCCAGTACTTCACGCCTCGCGCATTGATTAATAGCATGGTGCGATGTGTTGCGCCAAAAGCGGGTGAGGTGGTGCAAGACCCATCGGCGGGTACCGCGGGTTTCCTGATTGCTGCGGATACTTATATCAAAGAGGCCACCGATGATTTGTTTGATCTCACCGAACAGCAAATTGATTTTCAGAAGAACAAAGCCTTTGTAGGGGTTGAGTTAGTACCGAGTACCCGTCGCTTGGCGCTCATGAACTGTTTGCTACACGGCATGGAGGGGGATGACGAGGGTGTGGTGCATTTGGGGAATGCCTTGGGTGATGCGGGTAAAAGCTTAGCCAGTGCCGATATAATTTTAGCTAATCCACCGTTTGGCACGAGCAAAGGCGGTGAGGCGAGTAATACCCGTGATGATCTGACGTATAAAACCAGTAATAAGCAGTTGGCGTTTTTGCAGCACATTTACCGCAACCTTAAGCTGGGTGGTCGTGCAGCGGTGGTGTTGCCGGATAATGTGTTATTTGAAGCGGGTGTCGGGACAGATGTGCGTCGTGACTTAATGAATAAATGTAATCTGCACACCATATTGCGCTTACCGACGGGGATTTTTTATGCGCAAGGCGTGAAGACTAATGTGCTGTTTTTTACCAAAGGCAGCGCCACGGACAAAATGCAGGATGAAGGCTGCACGGAAAATGTTTGGGTGTATGACCTGCGAATGAATATGCCAAGTTTTGGTAAGCGCACACCGTTTACCGAAGCGCACCTCAAGCCGTTTGAAACGGTGTACGGTGAAAACTCTGACGGGACGAGTGCGCGTAAGGAAGGCGAGTGGTCGTTTAATGTGGAAGAGCTGGAAGTGGATGAAAGCACCGCTGAGGATGTGGATGACCGCTTGGCGAAATCCCGCTGGCGCTGCTTTAGCCGTGAATGGATTAGCGAGACCAAAGGTGACTCGCTGGACATTAGTTGGCTAAAAGACAAAGACAGTGTGGATGCGGAAAACTTGCCCGAGCCAGAGGTGTTGGCGGCTGAAGCGAAGGAAGAACTGACGGCAGCGCTTGGGGAGTTGGATGCGTTATTGGTGGCTTTGGAGACATCAGAGTGATGTCCGGTATAGTAAATCAATGGTCAGAGTCGGCTCTGGACTGTTTATTAGTTCACGTTATCGGAGGGGACTGGGGTAAGGATGAAGCTTTCAATGAAGAAGGGTTTGAAAGTGTTTACTGTATCCGAGGATCCGAGTTTAAACTTTGGAAACAGAATCTTGGCTCCACAGCAGTTTTGCGTAAAGTTAAATTATCGAGTCTAAAAACAAGGCAGCTAAAAGTTGGAGATATTTTAATTGAAATATCTGGTGGTGGTCCTGAACAGCCAGTTGGTAGGACTGTACTTATATCCGAACATGTTTTAGAGCAATTCAATGCCCCAGTTGTATGCACAAACTTCTTGAGATTGGCTCGACCGTCGGAAAAAATTAATTCTAGTTATTTAAATTACTATTTAAGCAGTTTTTATTTATCTGGTGAGGTCATTAACTACCAAGGAGGAAGTAATAATCTTCGCAACTTGAAGTTTAAGGATTATTCGAAGATTAGCATTCCAGTTGCTCCTCTAGCAGAACAAAAAGTCATCGCTGATAAGCTGGATTCGCTGTTGGCTAAGGTGGAGAGGACTAAAGCGCGACTTGATGGTATTCCCGATATTCTTAAACGGTTTCGGCAGTCTGTGTTGGCGGCGGCGGTTAGTGGGCGGTTGACCGAGGAGTGGCGGGGGAGTGAGGAATATACCGATACGGAATTTGGTTTTTGTATTCCTAGTAACTGGAGTTTGAAAAGCCTAGATGATGCTGCACAAGTGAAAGGCGGCAAGAGGCTTCCAAAGGGCGAAGAGTTATTGGATATAGATACGGGATATCGTTATATAAGGGCAGGCCAGTTAAAAAATGGGACAGTTATATCGGGTGTTGATGCTCGAAATAAGCAGCTCTATATAAGTAAAGAGACTCACGAGAAAATAAAGCGCTACATTATATCAACTGGAAATGCTTATTTAACGATAGTAGGGGCTTCAATTGGTGATGCAGGTATTGTTCCTGAGTATTGTGATGGTGCAAATTTAACTGAGAATGCTGCAAAGTTATGTGATTATAAAGTGCCGTTAATTAGTCAATTTCTTGGTTACTGGTTAAGAAGTCAATATATACAGGACTTGATCCAACTGGAAATAAAGTCAGGAGCACAAGGGAAGTTGGCGTTAAAACGAATAAAAACATTACCATTCCCAATGTGTTCTATTGAAGAACAAACCGAAATTGTCCAGCGCGTAGAAGAACTCTTCGCCTTTGCCGATGCCGTTGAACGAAAAGCCCAAGCAGCTTCTGAGCGTGTGAATAAGCTCACTCAGTCCATTCTGGCTAAAGCCTTTCGTGGTGAGCTAACGGCTGACTGGCGTGCGGCGAATCCTGATTTGATTAGCGGTGAGAACAGCGCAGAGGCGTTATTGGAAAAGATTAAGGCGGAGCGTGAGGCGTTGAAGCCTAAGAAGAAAACTCGGGCTAAGAAAGTGAAGACTTAGCTAACTTTTAGACCAATACTTAAAATATCACTGTTTATCATGATTTATCACTAAATGATCAATAGTAAGATTTTTGCTAGTTGCTAACATGATTCCCGTCATTAACTTAAACGGAGAAACAATATGACTAAGCAAAATAATCACAAATCAAACATGAGCAATGCTAATAAAGGTACTTCTGGTACTAATAAAACTTACTCTCAAAACCAAGGCAACCGAGGTAAGCAAATGAATCCTCAGTCCGGTGGTAAGAAGAAGTAAGCTGTCACGATAGAGAGGGGGAAGCCCCTCTCTTCTAAGGAGTCATATGAGCACCGAAAACAAAGGTAAAAACGCTAAAAAGAAACCTTTTAAGTGGACTAAGGAGTTAGTTCGCTTAGCGCTTAATGATGGTTGGACTCAAGCAGATATTGCCAAAGAATGCCGAACACAACAGTCAATCGTGAGTGCATGGAAAAAAGGTAGTAAAAAAGGACATGAAGAGCAGTTGAAGCCGCTACTTGACCTCTATGGTTATAAGCTAAGACGAAATACTTTCAGGGTCTATTGGTCATTCAATACAAAAACCGGCGAAAAGACATTTTATCGCGTTGAAGGAAAGGTCATTTTGTCACAGGCTTTTTATGATGCAAGGCGTGATAAACATGGAAAAATGATTAAAAAAGTCCCACAGCTAAAGCTTGTGGTTCATCATCAAGGCAAAAATAACTTCCGGGTTGTTGTGCAGAGTAGAATAAAGTTCACTCATAAAAACGAAGAATTGGAAAGTAGTGTTGAAGATGCTGTTTGGTCCTCTAGAGTCAACGAAGTAATAAATTCGGCTGAGCTTATTAACTTCATAGATGATTATGCGTTAAAGACTCTACATGACTACCCCAGCGACGCAAACACACTACCATTTGTCATCCGGCAGACATTGTTAAATCACGGTGTACCAGTAGATGGGATTGTTGAGTATCCCGCGGTTTGGTAATCTGAAGAATCCCAAAAAAAGGGTCGGGCACTTTAACGCTCAATAAGGCGCAAGCCTTTAGGTTTACACGCTCTAATTGGAGATAGCCCTGAGATCTGCCTTTTTGCACTCTTAGCGCGAAGTAGACCAATCTATGGTGTCATGGTCGTTGCTCTGTAAAGGAGCTATGGTCAAGAGTAG
>NZ_QGKM01000088.1 GCF_003172875.1 Leucothrix pacifica
CTCACCTCAGGTCGATGCGGCGTGTGAAGGCGACTGGTCAGTTGAGAAACTACTGGAAGTGGGTGAGCGCATCTGGAATATGGAGCGTGACTTCAATATCAAAGCGGGCATTACTGGCGAGCAAGACACCCTGCCTAAGCGCCTGTTAAAAGAAGCCGCTAAAGTTGGTCCGGCGACTGGTCGTGTCGCTGATCTGGATCAAATGCTTCCGGAGTATTACTCCTTGCGTGGCTGGACGGCAGACGGCGTACCAACCGATGAAACGCGATCACGATTAAACTTGGTTTGATCCTCCTCTGGGGCGGCTTCGGTCGCCCTTTTTAATCCCAAGAATTTTAGAATGAGGGCTAATATTTATGTCCATATTTTCGATGATCCGCTCGTTTTTTGGCAAGCCTGCCGCAAGTGAAGCACCAGAGAATGTTGTTGCCGAGAATACAGTCAGCACTGACTCAACTGTAAAGGCTGATGAGTCAACTAGCAGTGTTAACACGAGTGATGCTTCGGCAACTGTTGATGCTACACTGAATACAGCAAAAGAAGCTGTTGAAGCTGGGGCGGCTGCCATGGCTGGTGCAACTACTGCAGCCGCTTCCAGTGTTACTGAATCAGTTGCTTCGGCTACTACGGATTCAGACACCTCAAACACTGCTGCAATACAAACCAACACCCAAACAACACGCTCAGAGGCTCAACAAGAAACAATGTCACAAGACAATTCAACAGCCACCGCACAAGGTACAAGCCATATCATTATTGGTGCAGGGCCAGCAGGCGTGGTCGCAGCAGAAACGATTCGTAAGCTCGACAAAGATGCCATCATCACTGTGATTGGTGATGAGCCTGAAGCGCCCTACTCACGCATGGCGATTCCTTACTATCTGGAAGAGAATATTGAAGCGGAAGGTACTCATCTGCGTAAGACAGACAATCACTATGAGAACTTAGATATTCAGGTGATTAATGATCTTGTAAAAACTGTTGATACCGACAATAAGCAGGTTGAAACCACCGACGGCTTGACGCTTGATTACGACAAACTCCTTATCGCGACCGGCTCACACCCCCTCACGCCACCGATTCCGGGAATCGATAACCCTAAGGTTGGAAACTGCTGGGATCTGGCAGACTCGCGTAAAATCATTGAACACGTAAAACCCGGCTCTACGGTTGTGCAAATTGGTGCTGGTTTCATCGGTTGCATCATTCTGGAAGCCTTAGTTAAGCGCGGTGCAAATCTAACGGTAGTTGAAATGGACAACCGCATGGTGCCACGTATGCTGGATGAGCAATGCGGTGGTATGTTGAAAAGCTGGTGCGAATCTAAAGGCGTGACTGTGCTGACTGAAACGCAGGTACAACGCATCGAAGACAGTGGTGAGCAAGTCAAAGTTCATCTGTCTAAAGGCGAGCCGATTGTTGCTGATTTCGTTATCTCTGCAACAGGTGTTGCGAGTAATACTGAATTCCTTAAAGACAGTAAGATCGATATTGATCAGGGTATTTTGGTTAATCACAACCTGCAAACCAATATTCCGGATGTGTATGCCGCTGGTGATGTTGCTCAGGGTATCGACTTCTCCACCGGAAGCTATACAGTTCATGCGATTCAACCAACCGCAGCAGATCACGGAACAGTCACCGGCAAAAATATGGTGAAGGACAATTCAAGCTTCTATAAAGGGAGTTTGGAGATGAATATCCTATCAACACTCGACCTTATCTCAACATCATACGGCACATGGGAAGGCGTTGAAGGTGGCGAGCACAGTGAGTTGGTTGATCCGGAGAGATATCGCTACATTCGGCTGCAGTTTAAAGATGACATTCTGGTCGGCGCTAATACACTTGGCATCACCCAGAATATCGGCTCACTGCGTGGTCTGATTCAAAGCAAATCTAAGCTAGGCGTCTGGAAAGAGCGCTTGATGGAGAATCCGCTGAATTTTATGGATGCTTACGTTTCAATCACTGGTAACCATTCATGAAGGTGACCTTTAAACTGTTTGCGACATTAATGGAGCATCTACCACCGGAGGCAGATCGTCATGAATTGCCGCTGGAGGTGGATGAATCCACTTCGGCTTACGACCTGATTGACCGCTTTAATGTGCCACGGGAACTGGCACATTTAGTGCTGGTGAATGGGGTTTATTTACAGCCGAATGAGCGAGAGCTGCCGCTTAAGGAAAATGATGTGCTGGCGGTGTTTCCGCCGGTGGCGGGTGGATGAATTCAGTCCCAAAACAGGTTATTGAACGGCTTCTTTAAGTAGTTTCGATATACCGTAAAATCACTATCTATGCTAGCGACATCAAGTGTATTGAGTCGCTGGCAAAGTACGATTAAAGAAGCATCTGCGAAGTCCGCCGGTAAGTCAGCGTATTTTTGAAGCAACTGAATAATACTTTCCCAATCCTCAACCGTTCCCTGATCTATAATCACCGCTTGTTCAACCCAAGTAAGGAAATCCTGTTGTGCCTGCTGTGAAAAATCGAGCATGTGCACGACTTCCGTGATGACGGCAATATTCGTGTAGAGGTTCCCCTGAAGATTTTGTATAAAACGGACCGCCTGCTCATGGTAGCGATCATTCCCATTAAACAAAGCAATCAGTGGCCCGCTATCAATGACGATGCTTTGCACGCAGCTTCTCCTTGAGAATGGCTTTACGGTTAGTACTTAGGTCACTGCGATCACTGCTGTAACGTCCGAACAGTGTTTTACCAAGCTCATACGGGTTGGGTCTCAGCTGCTTCTCTCGCTCGATTTTTTCTAAAATAGCATCGCGCACATACGCGGAAAGTGTGGCTTTCTGAGTTTTGATTTGTTTGCGGAGTGCTTCCTCTATCGGCTTTTCTAATCTGATTGAAATGGACATACCAGACTCCTGTATTACATATGTATTACAGTTATTGTAATTATATTAGATACGATTGGCAAATGAATCGCTTCGATGCCAAAACACTCATTAATCAATTATTGTTTCAGGGTGATTCGCAACTGAGTGTTGTTGTAAAAGCATGCCTATCAAGCAAACAATCGTTAGCCAAACTAAAGGAAATAATTCCCTCAAATAAGCGCCTTACGACGAAGGAGTCGAAGCGTTTTGAGGGGATTATTTCCTAAGCCACCAAGCCTAAGCAGAAACCTCAATCCCCGCATCCGCACAATACTTAGCCAAATTAGCATGCCCCATCTTGGCATAAGTCAACGGATGTGCCACTGCAGGATCTTGCTCCGCCTCAACCACTAACCAGCCACTATAGTTGCTTTCTTTCAAGCCCTTAAACACCGCCGGATAATCTACGCAACCATCACCCGGAACCGTAAACACCCCATTCAATACAGAGTCCAGAAAACTGCTATTACGGTTAATACTGTCTTCCATCACTTCACGGCGAATGTCTTTACAATGCACGTGACGAATACGGTCAGCATAGCGTTGTTGGACATCCACCGGATCACCACCGGCATAAGTGATATGACCGGTATCCAGCAGTAATCCCACTGAATCACCTGCATATTTCATCAGCATATCCACCTCTTCCACTGTCTGCACCGTGGTTCCCATGTGATGGTGGTAAGCCAGTTTCAAACCCTGTGAAGCCACGTAATCAGCAACCGCCGTCACATCTTCTGCAAACTTTTTCCACTGTGCTTCATCGGTAATTATCGGGCGCTCAGTAATTGATTTACTTTTGTCCGTCTGCGTACTACCCGAAGTATCACAGTAAATCAGCACGTCTGAACCTAGCTCTTTTAATAAGTGCAGGTGCGGCTTAATCGCTTCGATATCGTCCTCAACACTGTGCTCCAAAACACCACCACTAAACCAGCCAGAGACTAAGACCAAATCGTGGCCAGACAAAATCGGCCCGAGTACTTCAGGGGTGCGCGGGAACTTCTGTCCCAGCTCAAATCCTGAATAGCCCGCTTGCTTTCCTTCACTCAGACAAACGTCCAATGGTGTGTCTCCGCCCAGTTCAGGCATGTCATCATTGGTCCAGGTCAGAGGGTTAATTCCAATTCTTACGCTCATGTTTTTAATCTCAACTAAACAGTGTTTTTTAATAAGGCTGATGCTTTTTGCCAGCACCCCAGCTTTCATGTGCTGCGACGACATTCTCGTTGACCGATACTTCAGGCACGCCAACTTGCCACCACGATCCCCCCTCAGAGCTTTTGAATGGGTCAGTATCAATCACTACCACATAGGAGTGTGTGGCCGCTCGGGCCCTACCCAGTGCCTCTTCCAGTTCGGTCAGGCTTGCCACATGCTCGGAGGTTGCTCCCATAGAGCGGGCATGTGCAGCAAAATCAATATTGGGCGTCTGCCCTTCAGTACCGTGATCCAATAAATTATTGAATGACTCACCACCCGTGCCACGCTGCAAACGGTTGATACAACCGAAGCCTCTGTTATCCAGTAGGACTACGATAATCTTCTGATTCAGCGCCACGCTACTGGCTAGTTCGGAGTTCATCATCAGGTAAGAACCATCACCGACCATGACAATCACTTCGCGATCCGGATGCGCCATTTTTGCGCCCATACCACCGGCGACTTCATAACCCATACAGGAGAACCCATACTCCAAATGGTAGCTATTCACTTGCTCAGTACGCCAGAATTTGTGCATATCAGCGGGTAAGGTACCCGCCGCGCATACCACGATATCGCTGGCTTCACCGGTGCGTTTTACCGCTCCCAACACCTGTGCATCCGTCGGACGACCCGTTTCAGTATCATGTGTTTCAGTCAGTGCTGTAGCTTCCTCATAATAAGCATTCCACTCCGCCGCTTTTTGTTGCCCCATCTCCAACCACGACGCAGGTGCTTGCCAGTCGCCTAAGCCTTCGGTTAGCTGTGACAAACCCACTCGCGCATCACAAACCAGCGGCTGCGAATTATGTTTTCCGGCATCATGAGAGCCGACATTTAAGTGCAGCAAAGTGACATCAGGATTGGCAAATACAGTGCGTGAACCGGTCGTAAAATCCTGCAAGCGTGAGCCGATCGCCATTACCACATCGGCCTCGCCCGCCAGTGCATTCGCAGCGTGACTTCCGGTCACTCCAATAGCACCGACATAGGCTTCATGATCCCATTGCATTGCGCCCTTACCTGCCTGAGTCTCAGAAACAGGAATGCGGTGTTTGGCCGCAAAGTCACGTAGCTCCTGATAAGCCTCGGAATACAGCACACCACCGCCAGACACAATAAACGGCTTTTCTGCGCGCTTTAATGTCTCGATTGCCGCGGCTAATTCACGCGCATCCGGTTGAATCCGACGCGGATGATGGATTTTCTCAGCAAAGAAACTTTCCGGATAATCGTAGGCCTCAGCCTGTGTATCCTGCGGTAATGAGATGGTCACGGGGCCACAATTTTCAGGATCTAATAAAGTCTGAACCGCCACCGGAAGACTGGTAATGATCTGCTCCGGACGCGAGATGCGGTCAAAATAACGACTCACCGGTTTGAAGCAATCATTGGCATTAATCGTCGGATCTCCCGCGTGCTCCACTTGCTGCAACACAGGGTCAGGCGTACGGCTTACAAATACATCACCCGGTAATAGCAATACCGGAATACGATTCACGTGTGCCAGTGCTGCAGCAGTCACCATATTCGTAGCGCCAGGTCCAATTGAGCTGGTACAGGCCATCATACGGCGGCGATTATTCGCTTTGGCATAAGCAATTGCAGCATGCGCCATGCTTTGCTCATTGTGCCCGCGGAAGGTCGGTAGCGTTTCGCGATGTTGGGACAAAGCCTCACCCAAACCCGCGACATTACCGTGACCAAAGATCGCAAAAACACCGGCAAACAACGGCAACACTTCACCGTCGATCTCCGTTTTCTGAGCCTCCAGAAAGCGCACCAGTGCCTGTGCCATGGTTAGTCTGATGGTTTTCATGTCCTGTTATCCTCTCAATGATTTCTGTTAGCGCCGTCGGTGGCTTTTGGGATCTATCCCCGCCATTCACGCCAGGCTTTTATCAATTCCAAATAATTTGCGGCAGCGCCATCCACCAGCGCCTGATCATCTATCTCGCCCAGCATCCATTGTCTGGACTCTTCAGCAAAGATAGTGCGACCAACAGTGAAGCCTTTGCAGATTGGGTAAGCTGCGGCAGTTTTGAATCCTTGTTTTACGCTCGCCATACTGGCCGCCAGACCGAGTAACACCACGCCCTGACAATGCGGATCACGATGATTGATTAACTGCGTGAGTAACTCCCAGCTAGCCTCCGATTGCGGTGGCAGTTTCCACCAATCCGGCCGAATGCCGAGGTTATACATACGCGCCAGCGCACGTGACATCGTGTCATCCTCAACCGTTGAACCTGCCGGTGGAATAAACTCCAGTAACAATTGATGGCCACTTGCCTGACACGCTTTAAACAACTCAGCGATTTGCCGCTCCTGCTTTAAACGCACATCAGTTGGATCATCAGGATGGTAAAAACACAGACACTTAACGATGTGCTCCAGCGGCCATTCTTTAAGCCGCGAGCCAATAGAACGCCCGCCTTCCAGCTCTAGGGGATAAGACGACGGTAATTCAACCGGTCGCCCGATAAACCAGCCTCTGCCAGTTATATCGTTTAATGCATCCTGCCCGAAAGTATCATCAATCAACACACCCGCCGCGCTTTGTGACAGGCCGCTTTCCTGTATGCCTTTTTCAACAGATTTCACCAGCAATTGCTTAAGGGTGTGAATGCAGGCTCGGTCTGCTCCTGTTTCATCCGCCATATCGGTGAGTTGTTTACGGTGGTCAAAGGCCAACACGCAAACCTCCGGGCGGCTCTGCGGTATGCGCGTCGTCACGCGGTGCAGCTGATTCAAGGCAGGATCTTTATCCGGCTGTGGAATATCATCGCTATGCTTTAGGTAGTAAAACAATTCTTCTTCAGTCGGCACCGCAGGCGCACAACCGTGACGTGACACCACCAACGCACCGGAGGCATTAGCATAAGCGGTACAAGTCTGATCATCCTCACCACGCAGCCAGCCACGCAAGAAGCCGGACATAAAAGCATCGCCCGCTCCCAATACATTCAGCACATCGACGCGCACGCCTTGGTGCACCACAAAGTCATCCATACTGTCTGGTATCGGCCCGTTTAAGACGGTACAACCCAGCGGGCCAAGCTTTAGCACAATGGTCGCATCACTCAACTCACGAACTTTTTTCAGAGCGGTAATGGTATCGGTGCTGCCACCGCCAATATGGATTTCCTCTTCAGTGCCAACCACTAAATCACAGTACGGAAGAACAGTCTGGAGATGGGCGGAAACGCCTTCGGAGGAGATAAAACGTGTCTCTCCATCGCCCAGACTGGTAAGCCCCCATAACACTGGTCTATAGTCGATATCGACCACCACCTTCGTGCCAGCTGCTTTGGCATATTTGATCGCCTGCATGCTGGTGCGGTAAGTGTTCTCAGTGGAAAAATGTGTGCCGGTAATCAATAGCGCTTTTGCTTTAGCGATATAGTCTGCATCAAAATCTTCAGTGCTCACCGCCATATCAGCACAATCATTGCGATAGAAAATCAGCGGGAATGTGTCCTGATCTTTAATCCCCAAAATCACCAATCCGGTAAGGCGTTCTTTGTCTGTCACAATGTGGCTGGTATCAACACCTACACGCTGCAATTCCTCGCGTACAAATCGCCCCATATGCTCATCACCGACACGCGTCAGCATGGATGACTTTAGTCCCAATCGAGCACAACCAAACGCAATATTGCAGGAAGAACCACCGAGGTATTTGGAGAAGCTCCCCATGTCTTCCAAACGGCTACCGATCTGATCGCCATAGAAATCGACGGCAGCTCGCCCCAAACAAATAATATCTAATTCGCGCTCACTCATTTCAGCATCCACTCATGATCCGGGTGATTATTGAAAATCCAGGTACGCTTCGGCCCAGCCATCACATTGAGATAGTAGGAATCATAACCATGTGGCGCGCCAACCGGATGATAACCACGTGGCACCATCACCACATCCTTATCACTGGCTGACATGGTCTCATCAATCTCCAGATCATCCGTAAACACACGCTGGAACACAAAGCCCTGACTGGGGTTGAGCCGGTGGTAATAGGTTTCTTCAAGATAAGATTCTGCAGGAATATTATCCTGATCATGCTTGTGAGGCGGATAGCTCGACCAATTGCCGTTAGGCGTTTTGACTTCTACCACCAGTAAGCTATCTGCCGGCTCATTGTCTGGAAGTATATTGCAGACATGGCGGGTATTAGTGCCTTCCCCACGTGCTTCGCGGGACATATCAGCCGGTGCAATATGACGAGACTCATGATTGCCATGACCCGGTGCCGCACACACCGCCAACTCAAGATCGGTTGTTGCCTTCACTGTGACGGCTTCGCCATTTTTCACATAGACCGCATGAGGCGCTTTGTCCTCAAACACATCCATGCGATCGCCAATATCGGATAGTTGCAAATTCGGAGTCGTTACATCCGCTCTGCCAGAAAGCAGCACCAAGCAAAGCTCATTATCACTCGCGGCTAATGTCAGGGTCTCTCCTTGTTTCAGGTCATACGCTTCAAACCCCACATATTTCCAATTGGCATTTTCCGGGGTGATATGATGGTAACGACCATTCTCACCGGCTTCAGGGCGGCGTAGTAAATTCATGATCTCTTCCTCTGGTGAATACATAATGGCTGCAGCCTAATGAATCTTATTATCTGTCTTTTGGAATGAATTTTCCATATTTTATTTATTTAGAATGAAATTTCTATTATTTGAATTATATACCGCCCTCAAGCACGTTAAATCATTACCAGAGGAATTAACTTTCAGTAAATAATAAACGCCAGAGATTGCGGTATAGTGATCCGGTAACTACTCAAAACCGTAAACAATCTACAAGAAACCATGAACGTGGTTAACCACTTAAGTTAAGCAAGGGCTGCACATCGTGAAATTTTGGTATTGGATATTATTCCTGGTACTAGCGCCACTCTATTCATTGGCGAATCCGGTTGATGACAAACATATTCAAGTTGAACTGCTCAGCGAGGTAAGCAGTGTCAAAGCTGGTGAACCTTTCTGGGTGGGCTTAAGGCTTGAGCCGGATGACCATTGGCACACTTATTGGAAGAACCCCGGCGACTCCGGTGCTGCTCCCAAAGTGAAGTGGACACTGCCAGAGGGAACGCAAGCTGGTGATATTTTTTGGCCAGCGCCACATCGCATTCCCGTCAGTCATTTAGTGAATTTGGGATATGACGGCGAAGTGCTGCTACCGATTCAGATTTCACCGCCGGCGTCCCTGGCCTCTGATCAGTTCAATATGACGGCAAATCTCAGTTGGCTGGTGTGTAAAGAGATCTGTATACCGGGCAGTGCTGAACTTAAACTTGACCTACCAGTATCAGCAAACAGTCCGGAAAAGGATTCACGCTGGACTAAGAAATTCGCCAAAACGCGCGGACAACTCCCTGAAACACTACCCACCGCATCGCAATTATTTCAGACGGACAATGGCTTTCGCCTGCAAATCGACATCCCACAACAATTACAGCTAAACAAAGGCGATCAGCTATGGTACTTCCCCGTAGATAATGGATTAATCGAGCATGCCACCGCCCAGCCTTGGGCACGTGATGCCGGTAAACTCTCTATACAATTAGAGTCCAGCCCCTACTTCACTGAGCTACAAACCTCTTATGAAGGATTGCTATTACTCAATGAAAAGGCTTACCAACTAAGCACACCAGCCACGGTCGCAACGCCTGAACAAATCGCACAGTTCACTCCAATCGATACCACAGTCACGCCAGAGAAACCTGCAACTACATTATGGTTGATTGGCTTACTGGCATTTGCTGGCGGCTTACTGCTTAACCTGATGCCCTGTGTGTTGCCCGTACTGTCTCTGAAGGCACTAAGTTTGGTTCAACATGGCCAATCTCAAAAAGCACAACAACGTATGCACGGACTCTCCTACACAGTGGGGGTGGTGCTGTCATTTGTGCTGATTGCAGGCGTACTACTGGCACTACGGGCTGGTGGCGAACAAATCGGCTGGGGCTTCCAACTACAGAGCCCACTGTTTATCGCGCTACTGGTTTATTTATTATTTGCGCTCGGTTTGAGCTTATCCGGACTATTTAACGTTGGTTCAAGCTGGATGGGATTCGGTGATTCACTGAGCCAGAAAAGCGGTTATACCGGTTCATTCTTTACTGGTGTGCTTGCCGTGTTGGTTGCCAGTCCCTGCACTGCTCCTTTTATGGGAACCGCCTTGGGGTATGCCATCACACAGTCGGCAAGCACCGCGCTCATCATCTTTGCCCTGCTCGGCTTAGGCATGGCTTTGCCGTTTTTATTGCTGTCATTTATTCCAGGCTGGCTGCGCTTCCTGCCAAAACCCGGAGCGTGGATGGAAACCTTCAAACAGCTTATGGCCTTCCCGCTATACGCTACCGCCTTGTGGCTGCTCTGGGTGTTAGGTCGTCAAGTCGGCGTCAATGGGATGACGGCAGCCTTGGGTGGATTGATTCTGTTGACCTTGGCACTGTGGCTAATCTCTGGCAATACAAACCGCTGGCGCAAAATCGGATTCATCGCAGCACTCCTTGCATCACTTGGCATGTTGACCTTACCAGTGTTTAAACCGACATCAGTCAATCTAAGCAACAGTTCAAGCACTGCTACAACCAACGGTGTCGCTATTGAAGCCTATTCCCCGCAGAAACTTCAGACACTGCGGGATCAACAAAAGCCGGTGTTTGTCAATCTCACTGCGGATTGGTGCATTACCTGTCTGGTGAATGAGCAAGTTGCGCTGAATCAACCGGAAGTACAACAGGTCTTTAAAGACAACGGTATCACTTATCTAAAAGGTGACTGGACTAATCGCGACGATGCGATTACCCGTTTATTAAACGAGCACGACCGCAGTGGTGTGCCGCTTTATTTGTTTTATGCGGCCGGGAAGCAAGCTGAAGTATTACCTCAGATCTTAACCCCCGACCTTGTGATTAATGCTTTAAAAACAAAGTAAAGGAGAACGATATGTTAACTCAACAACCACCAGCT
>NZ_QGKM01000089.1 GCF_003172875.1 Leucothrix pacifica
CCTAAAATCCTCAGTTGGGCCTACTGAGCTAGCAAAATTATCTTTTCAAATACATTGACTCCACCACAACCTGAGTGATTTCAGTTGAGGCAAGCTAATTCGGGGCTACTGCCTGAGGGGTGCAGCAAATACTCCACACACTTGATCGCTATTTGACGCCACACTTCTTTTTTAGCCAACTGAGTCGCAGTTGACTTTAGGGTGGTGAAGTAGGCGTGGATTCGTGCATAGGCAGCCTGTATTTTTCTCTGCTCAGCATGGGTGCTGGTAATCCTGATATGTTGCTGACGTCCACTGCGGGTGAGTTGTCCAATACTACTGAGCAGCAAGGGGCGGCTCGTTATCGCTTCATGATGTTTTTCAGGGATTGCTAAGCGCGAGAACAAGTTCCACCAGTTATAAACCAGCGCCACCATACGTGCCATGATTTGGCTGGTCTGTTGTTGTCGGGTGACAAAGCCTCCCCAACCCCACTGATTCTTGATTTCATCAAAGACATTTTCACAATCGGCCCGGCTGCGATAGTGCTGCATCAAGGCAATAAGATCATCGGGCAAGTCAGTCACTAACACCGAGTACTCATAAAGCCTCATATCCTCCGGCCCGTCAATGAAGGCTAATTCCTGCTGCCCACCAGATTGTTTTTCCAGCACCAACGCATCACCACGAAGGCGTCGTCGGGTCACGATGACGCGTCGCTCCCTGGCCCAGCCGGTGAGCTGCAAAACACTTTCTTTGACCTCCCAATCCTGATTAAAACGTTGCCACTCGCCTTGTCCATGCAGCTTAGCAATGAGTTGTTTAACCCGACGGGTTCGTTTTACTTTAAAGAGATACTGTTGCCCCAAGGTTTCCAGTTCCTTCATCACACCATCATTCCCCCAATCGCAATCACCCCGAACAAAGGCAGGTCGTTGCCCGTCAGGTAACCGCTGAATCAGTGTTATCAATCCGGGCATCGAATGAGCCGACCCCGACTGATTACCCGCTTGCACATTGACTTCCAGCACCAGACGGGTATTTGCCATTAAATAGCTATGATAGGTATGGGAAGGACGTCCACGTTTATGTGGGTTGTAACCCAGAACCGCCCCTTCCTGGTGGCCGTAAAGGGGCTTAACGGTCACATCAACATCCAATATCCATGGATGCGTGAGCAACGGTTCATAACTCTGCTGTAAATGGTCCTGGAGCCAGGTAATCGCCCGCGTTTCATCCATCCGCTTCAGTGCATTAATGGCCGAGGAGTCACTCACCACTTTATCCATGCCTAATAGTCGGGTATTGACGGTATCACCCCGTAAGATATTCAGATGTGTATAGCGATTGTGACCAGAGAGGATAGACAAAAATAAGGAACCCAGTACATTAACCTTCTTCGGTGCATTATTACTGGTGTAGTGCAACGGGCAGTCAGTCACCCATGGTTCAAAACGGCCACCGAGTTTAAGAAACTCAATGAAAAAGGGCAGTTGTCCCAATGGTGTGAAAGCTGCCTCACTATTCCAACTTACCTGGACTTTACCTGCAAAAGTATCGACTTGAATGGCCTCATAAAGGGATGTTTTATCGGGCAAAGCGGCTTCACTTGCTGGGTGAATAGATTTAGGAGGAAGAACCATCGCTTTTCTCCACAGTTTCAGGGGCTTACCAGTATAGCGAAATTTTTAACTGAGTATTTTAGG
>NZ_QGKM01000009.1 GCF_003172875.1 Leucothrix pacifica
TTTTTTGTCGTGTACAGAGGTTGGTTCAACATTCCAAGACTATGCGGATGCATGGATATTAAATTTGCAAATTATTCCCCAAGCTGAGAATTAAGTTATAAGCCTCTGCTTAGTCATCGTAGGAGCTTGGTAGTTAACGCCGCGAATCGATTCAAGAGAAGCTTGTGTGAGCAAGCTAACTACCAAGACCCGGCACCAATCAAGCAGCTGCAAACTCCGCCACAATCGGCCCCATATACGCATCAATATCGTTATCCGTCAGCTCTCGCTCACCCTCATGCCACCAAGCCGCAATTGCTGTGACTTCACCTAACGTCACCTTCATCGCAGCGCTAAATAGCTGCATAATATCCACCTGATCCGTCATGCCTAATTCTACGGTCATAAACTTCAATAACTCAGATGGCTGCTGTCCGCTTTTCGCCATGCTGCGTAAATGCTCGATAATCTCGTTGTGTTCCATAAGGTAAGTTCTCTATAAATCAGGGTGAAAAATAATTGGTGGATTCTATTATCTAAATGCAGTGCTTGTCAGCTACACTGGCTCAATCACATTCGAATAGCAGGTATTCTCATGACAACAAAACGACTCACCCTTCAGCAAATCCATGACCTAAGCTACGATGCTCTCAGGCGATGTGGTGCGAGTGAATTACAAGCTGGCGTGGTGGCGCAAGAGCTGATGGATGCTGAGGCTGAAGGGATTCGTAATGTGGGTCTGGGCTATATTCATCTGTATTTAAACCACCTGAAATGCGGCAAAGTCGTGGGCGATGCCATCCCTGAAATCGTCAAAGAGTCTGCTGCGGCAACTATTGTTAATGCGAAACATGGCTTTTGTCACACTGCTTATATGCATGCAGAAGAACGCCTCATTGAGACCACGATGGCGCAAGGCATTGGCATGATGGCGATTCATAATTCCTACTCTGCAGGTGTGTTGGGTTGGTTTGTGCGTCGTTTGGCACAGCGTGGTTTGGTGTCATTGATGTTTGCAAACTCATCCAAGGCCGTGGCAGCGCACGGTGGCAAAGTGCCATTTTTTGGTACTAACCCATTTGCATTTGGTTCACCACGCCAAAACGACGAGCCTTTGATAATTGATATGGCAACGGCGTCAACCGCTCGCGTCAATATCTTACGTGCCGCGAATGAAGGCCGTTCTATAGACCCGGGGCATGCGATCGATGCGGATGGCAACCCAACAACAGACCCCGCAGCAGCACTCAAAGGTGCCCAACTACCGGTGGGTGGCCCTAAGGGCTTTGGTCTCGGCTTGATTGTGGATTTAATGGGCGGTGCGTTAACGGGCAGTAATTGCTCTTATGAAGCATCGATGTTCAGTACCAATGATGGTGGTCCACCGAATGTAGGACAGAGCATTATCGCGTTTAATCCTGACTTTTATAGCGAAGGTTATCTGGCACATTTAGAAACCATGTTTACCGCGATGACAGATGATAATGAGGTGAGGATTCCGGGCGCACGACGTCATGAACTGCGTGCTAAACATGAGGCTGAAGGGGTTGACGTACCGCAGGCGTTATTGGATAAGATTGCTGAGTTAAGTCAGTAAAACTACATCTAAGATATTTACGACAGAGGAATCACATGCAATACAAAACACTTGGGAACGCACTGGAAGTGCCACTGCTTTGCCTCGGTTCAATGACCTGGGGCTCTCAAAACACAGAAGCAGAAGGTCATGAGCAAATCAGCATGTCGATGGCTAACGGTGTGAACTTTATCGATACCGCTGAGATGTATCCGGTTGCTCCAATAAGATCAGAAACTGTCGGTGATAGTGAGAAAACGATTGGTAGTTGGATTGCTAAAAATGGCCAACGAGATCGTATGCTAATCGCAACGAAGGTGAGCGGTGAAGGCTTGAAGTTCGTCCGTAATGGCGCTCGTATTACACCCGATACCATTGATGAGGCGCTTGAGAACTCACTCAGAAACTTAAATACAGATTACGTCGACCTTTATCAACTGCATTGGCCAAATCGTGGTTCGTATCACTTCCGCCAGTATTGGAACTACAAAGCGCCTAAGCATCAAGCGCAGGATACCGATGAGCATTTCGCGGCGATATCTTCACATTTGGATACTCTGGTAAAGGCCGGAAAAATTCGCCACTGGGGTTTATCAAATGAAAGCGCCTGGGGCATGGGCAAGTGGTTATCTCATAGCGAGGGGAAAACTCGTCCCATTTCAATTCAAAATGAATACTCCCTGCTATGTCGACTGTTTGATACTGACCTCGGTGAATTGTGTGTGAATGAGGATGTCGGGTTGTTGTCGTATTCTCCTTTAGCCACCGGCTTGCTGACGGGTAAATATCAGAATGGCGCAGTGCCGGAAAAATCACGTATGTCGATTGAGCGAAACCTGAGTGGTCGTGCCACGGAGAAGGTTTGGCCTGCGGTGGATGCGTATTTGGCTTTGGCTAAGGAGAATGGGCTTGATCCGGTACAGATGTCATTGGCGTGGGCAATGCAACGTCCCTTTATGGGCTCGGTGATCTTTGGTGCGACGAATTTACAGCAGCTCGAAGTGGCGCTTGGTGCGCAGGATTTGGTGTTGTCAGATGAAGTGATGGCAGAGATTGATCGGGTGAATATGGCGCATCCTATGCCGTTCTGATTAGTGGGTTGATGTATTAATTGGAAAACTACAGGTGAATACAATAGAATACCTTGTATTCACCTGCAGTTTCGGAGCCTAATATGCCATCTTCTATTACACCAGTTACTGTTCGTTTTAGCGAAGAGACACGCAATAATCTTTCACAGTTTGCGAAACTAACAAACCGTTCCCGCTCTTATGTTATCAATCAGGCTGTTGAAGCTTTTTTATCAACTCGCATGGCTTACTTGCAAGAGTTGAATGAAGCCGTAGAGTCTGTTGATTCTCAGCCTACGCATGCTGCTAAAGATGTTTTTGATTGGATGCAAACTTGGGGAACAGAGGAAGAAAAGCCACTGACTGAAACCAAGTTAAACGATGCTGGTGATATTTGATGGAAGTGCGCTTCACGACTCCAGCGCTTACTGACTTGGAGGAGTTAAGGTCATACCTCTCAACGCGGTCTCCATCAGGATTGGCGAATGTTATTCGTGATATTGAAGCAACGGTAAAAGAAATCCCGGGCAGTATTAATAAAGGTCTTCGCACACCTCGGGACGATGTGTGGGAGAAAATTAGTCCGAAATACCAATATCGTATTCCTTATTATGTGCGGGAAAACATAGTGTATGTGCTGCGGGTTTATCATCCGAGACGCGAACCATTGAACTATGAAGATATTGTAAATTTGACTTAGTACACATGAGATACCATGACACTCTTGTAAGTGGGCTGCGTAAATCAGCCCACCTCTTTAAGGTAATCCGATAAGTTTAGCTCTGAGCTAAGTAGCTTCTTTTGAATCGTTTTCAGCATTAAGGTTGTGCTCGCTGTCGTCTTGATCCGGAATAAACCGCTTCTCCAACGAAATACACCCCAGCGGAATCACGATCAGCGTAAACAACGTCGCAACCCCAGCCCCAAACAACAACGACACCGCCATCCCCTGAAATATCGGATCAGAGATAATTGCAAAAGCACCCGCCATTAGCGTTAACGACGTAATCAGAATAGGGCGCAAGCGCGTCTGTGCGGCATTAATCGCGGCTTCACGAATGTCTTTGCCAGCTTCGGTTTCGATTTTCACGAACTCCACCAGCAGGATCGACACCCGCACGACTATTCCCCCGAGCGCAATCATTCCGATCATTGAAGTTGCTGTGAACTCGGCCCCCATAATCCAGTGACCAGGAATAATACCGATCAGCGTTAACGGGATGGGTGACATAATCAAACCAGCGATAGCGTAGTCTTTAAACTCCAATACGATCAGGGTGTAGATCAGCAGTAGCGCGACCATAAATGCACCACCCATATCGCGGAAAGTTTCATAGGTAACCGTCCACTCACCAGCCCACTCAAAGCCTGAAACTTTGTCGGTATCTGGCGCGCCAAGCAGTCCCATTGGCATACCTTTCATGGTGACGCCATCCGGTGTGGTGTAGTTTTTCAATTCATCTTCCACGCCAAACATACCGTAGATAGGTGCACCCAAACGACCTTCCATTTCACCAGCCACATACTCCACGCGGCGCAGATCTTTGTGGTAAATAATCGGATCTTCGTCAGCTTTCACAAAGCGACCAAGCTCCGATAACGGAATGCTTTCACCTTGTGGATTGACAATTGGCAGTGTGCCCATACGCTCCAGTTGTGAACGAGCCGCAAGAGGCGCTTGTAGTACGATATAGGTTGGTTCCAGTGGCGCACCACGCTTTACATCGCCCAACTTAAAACCCCCCATCGCCATGGCCAGATTACGGTTAATGGTTTCAACCGTGATACCGGTACGTACCGCTTTTTCATTGTTGATTTCAAAGCGCCAGTACTGGTGTGGTTCGGTCATGTAGTTATCAACGTCTACAATACCTTCGACTTTCTCAAACATCTTGGTCATGTCTTTGGCAACCTGACGGCTGGTTTCAGCATTCGGGCCATAGATCTCAGCAACCACCGTTTGCAATACCGGCGGGCCGGGTGGCATTTCAACCACCTGAATCTTCGCACCCATTGAGCGAGCGATTGGCGTGAGTAACTTACGCGCTTCTACTGAGATTTCATGACTGCTGCGTTCGCGGTCATCTTTGTCCAACAGTATGACCTGAATATCCGCCTGATTCGATTCCTGACGCAGGTAATAGTGTCGCACCAATCCATTAAAGTTAAACGGTGAGGCAGTTGCCACATAAGGCTGCAGATTAATCACTTCAGGAATACTACGAATGGTTTCAGCCAGTGTATTGGCAACGTTTGCTGTTTCTGCCAGTGCAGTACCTTCCGGCATATTAATAACAACGTTAAACTCAGACTTATTGTCGAAAGGCAGCATTTTAACCGCGACGTGTTGGGTGTAAAACAGCCCGCAGACCATTGCCGTGAGTGCGATAACACCGACTAAAAATAAGATGCCTTTTTTACGACTTTCCACCAGTGGCGTAATAACCGGGCGGAAGATTTTACCCATAAAGGCTTGCGAGCGTTGTTCACGCGCCGCCGCTTTTTCAAAGGCTTTAATACTGCTGGGGCGAACCCGCATGGCGAACCACGGCGTGAATACAAAGGCGGCTAATAATGAAAAGAACATGGCCGCAGCACCAAGTACCGGAATCGGCAACATGTATGGCCCCATCATGCCACGCACCACACCCATTGGTAGCAGGGCAGCGATAATGGTGAGGGTTGCCAATATGGTTGGATTACCTACTTCCCGCACCGCATCCACGGCGATTGCGAGGGTGGTTTCACCGGCTTCCATCCAGCGCCGGAAGATGTTTTCCACAACGACCGTTGCATCATCTACCAGAATGCCGATGGAGAAAATCAGGGCAAATAAGCTGACCCGGTCGATGGTGTAATCCATTTGCCAGGTCGCAAACACAGTCACCAAGATAACGATAGGGATAACCGTAATGACCACGAAAGCAGCCCGGAAACCCAAACCAATCAAACACAGTACAGCAACAATCGCAGCAGCTTCAAACAGTGCCTGAAGTAATTCGTTAACCTTGTCATTTGCTGATTTACCGTAATCACGGGTAACGACAATATTCACATTATCCGGAACTAACGTGCCTTTCATTTCCTCGATTTTCTTGAGAATTTTCTTAGACACGGTAACGCCATTGGTGCCACTTTCTTTAGCGATAGCAATGGTGACGGCCGGTGAGCCGTTGGCGGTTTTGGTTGGATCAGTATTAGCAGGGCCGGTGTAATGGCTGACTAAATGCGTAGTCTCAGACGGCTGATGGGAGATCTTGGCGACGTCTCGTAAATAAACCGGTGCACCATCGCGCACTGCAATCACCAGCTTAGAAACATCCTGTGCATTCTCTAAGAATGACCCGCTATATACGGTGAATTGACGACCTGCAGATTCTACCGTGCCGGACTTAGTTTCCTGATTGGTGCTTTGTACGGCATTGGCGATTTCATCCAGTGAAATATTGTAACCACTGAGTCGCTCAGGTAGCACTTCCACCAGAATTTCTTCAGCGCGGCCACCGATCACAAAGCCTTGGCCGGTTTCCGGTATTTGCTGTAATTCCTGTAACACGTCCAGTGACAAAGTGCGCAGCGTGCCGTCATCTAAGCTGTCAGACCATAGCGTCAGTGCAACGACGGGCACATCATCAATGCCTTTTGGTTTTACCAGTGGCTGCGAGACCCCCGGTGGTACCAAGTCCATATTGGAGGAGAGTTTGTCGTGTACTTTTACCAGTGACGGACCGGGATCTTCACCGACTTTAAATTGTACGGTGATCATAGTTTCACCGCGACGCGTAGCAGAATACACGTGGCGAATGCCCGGTATCTCGCTCATGATGCGTTCCAGCGGACGACTCACAAGACTGGTAACCTGTGCCGAGCTTGCGCCAGGGTAGGCCACAAAAATGTCGATCATCGGCACGGAGATTTGTGGATCTTCCTGGCGTGGTGTGAAGATCAGTCCCATTACCCCAATAAACAGCATGGCTGCCATAAACATTGGGGTGATTGGTGAATCGATAAATACTTTGGTAATACGGCCAGCGATGCCCAAGGGTGGGGTATGTGGCGTTGTCGTGTTGTCATGCGACATGCGTTGTTTCCTCCATCCGTGGGGTTATGGGCGACTTAAAATGCGCTCGCCAATGCGTAGTCCGGAAATCACAGCGACCCGGTTATTTGCCATGCGC
Source organism: Leucothrix pacifica (assembly GCF_003172875.1). GTDB lineage: Bacteria > Pseudomonadota > Gammaproteobacteria > Thiotrichales > Thiotrichaceae > Leucothrix > Leucothrix pacifica. The sequence goes on from NZ_QGKM01000009.1 coordinate 6,804, forward strand.
TCACCAAGGCGGATCATGCGCAATTGTAGTTGATTATCTTCACCGACCACTCGCACGGTTGGAAGGCTGCCGTTAAACATCACAGATGCAAGCGGCACTACTGGTACCGCTTCCTGCAAGGCACGGTTGCCGGGGAGGAATAACTCGACATACATACCGGGTATGGCACGGCTATTATTTGGTAAGTCAAACTTTACGGTGACCGTGCGACGACGCGCATCCGCAGTCGGGAAGATCTGCTCGACACGTGCGTTTGTTTCAAATTCGGCATCCCCCAGTCTGACAGGGATTATCATATTCTGTGATAAGCGCGATACGATACTAGCGGGCACTTGTGCTTCGATTTGCAGTTGGCTGAGGTCGGCATAACGCAATAACGGGGTACCAATTTGAATGATATCGCCGGTTTCTACCATTCTCTCTAAAATGATACCGGGGAAGGGAGTGTTAACGCGTGAGTCAGCGATCTGCGCATCAATTTCATCAATCTGCGACTTGGCCTGCATGTAGCGACCTTGTGCCTGATTCAGTCGGGTGCTGACGGCGTGTAAATCCGCATTACGATCTAAGGCGGTGTCACCGCCAATACCACCAGGCATGATGTCTGAAAACGGTCGGGTAAACATTTGATCGAACATGAGTGGCAAGCCCATGCCGCCGCTGCGACTAAGACTTTGTGATTTTGGTGATAATATTTCGCGCTGGTATTCGACTTGGGCGTTGTTTATTTCAGCTTGTGCATTTTGCAGCATTGCGACTGCCGCTTGGCGCTTTGCCTGAAGCTGGTCGGCGTTAATGCCTACCAGTAGTGTGTTCTGTGTGAATCCGTCACCTTCGCGTCCGGCGAGGAATCGAACCTGTCCCGAGAGTTGAGCAGTGAGAGTGACATCACGTGCCGGAATAACGGTACCGCCAACAATCGTTTGAGGGCTAACTTGGTTGCCTTCGACAGTGATGATATTACCCGGTGTAACTGCAGGCTCTGCAGCTTTGTCAGAGGCAGAAGCGGTAGCAATCAGTTGCTTATTGGTATCCCCACTGATACGCGCTTCATGCTTGCCTGCCTGAAATAGAATCCAACCTAGCAAACAGGCGAGTGCCAGTAGTATTAGTGCTAGTTTTACCGGTAATGTCTTGATCACTTCGAACATGTTTCCTCCGCCTGCGCTGGTTATCAGCGAATCTTATCTCATCAAATACATCTAATCGACAAGTAACAAAGCCCGCACCGAAGTGCAGGCCATGTTAGCTACTTCCTAACAAGCCGGAAGTTATTCTGCTTTTTTCTCAACGTCAGCAGCAACTTCGGCCGCTTTTTCAGCGGCTGCTTCCGCATTGGCTTTAGCGTCTGCAGCAGCTTTCGTATTGAATTCCTTACGCTTTTCCATCATACGCTGTTGGAATTCGGCAAACGCTTTTTGCTGTTGTTGGATAAAGGCACGGCGCTCTTTTTCCATGCTTTCCATTAGCTCACGCGCTTCAGGTGTCATGTTTGAGTTGTTGTAAGAGTAGGTGCTGCCGTAGCTGTTAGTGCTGCTTGAGCCATTGCCTTGTGCAGAACCGTTACCCTGCGCATTACCAGAGAAGCCCATATTGAATCCGCCATTGCCTGACATGTTGCCAGAGCCGTTCGCCGAACCGTTGCCGTTAGTTGAACCGTTGTTGTTGCTGTTTCCGTAAGTAGAGCCGTTGCCGCTACCCTGAGCATTACCATTGAAGCCCATGTTGAAACCGCCATTACCCTGCATATTGCCAGAGCCATTAGCATTGCCAGAACCGTTATTATTCCAGTTATTATTGCCATTCCAACCGTTGTTACCATTAGCAGAGCCATTGCCACGAGCATTGCCGTTGAAGCCCATATTGAATCCGCCGTTGCCCTGCATATTGCCGGAACCGTTAGCGTTTCCTGAGCCATTACCGTTGTTGTTCCAGTTATTATTGCTATTCCAACCGTTGTTGCTGTTAGCTGAGCCGTTACCCTGAGCATTGCCATTAAAGCCCATATTGAAACCGCCGTTACCGTTCATATTGCCTGAACCGTTCGCATTGCCGTTGTTGTTCCAGTTGTTATTGCCATTCCAACCGTTATTACCGTTCCAGCCATTGCTGCCGTTTCCGTTACCTTGCATGTTTCCGTTGAAGTTCATGCCGAAGTTGCCAGAGGCATTACCTGAACCGTTTCCAAAGCCCCAACCGTTGTTGTTCCAGCCATTGTTATAGCCGTTATTGTTGTTGCCCCAGTTCCAAGGCATCCAGTTGTTGTTATTGTTGTAGCCGTTGTTATTGTTCCAGGGCCAAGGACCGTCAGCGTGTACAGCAGCAGAACCTGCTAAAGTGGTTACTAATAAAGCGGCTTTTAATGTGGTTAAAGACTTCATAATGCTCTCCTGATCCTCTTCGAGGGTTACGTTCTCACAATGTCAAAATTAAAATGTAGCGGTATCATATCTGAATATCATAATATTAACTATTACTAATATTCTTAAATAGTAGAATTCTGACCGAGAAAGGGGAATACCCCCGTTTAGGTAGGTGTTTTTGTTTTGGTATGAAGAAATGAGGGACTAACGTAAGGCCGGGGTACTACAAAACACATCCTGCATCATACTAATTAACTTAAGGGTGCGTGAGTCACCGACACGATAAAAAACACGGTTCGCATCACGACGTGAAGTCAGTACATCCTTATCGCGCAGTAGTGTCAGGTGTTGAGAGATATTGCTTTGTGATGTGCCAACCATAGAAACAATATCCTGAACACTCGCTTCATCTTCACCTAGCATGCAGAGAATTTTCAGGCGCAGGGGATGAGATATCGCCTTTAGTGCACGTGAGGCACGTTCAATATCCTGATCTCTGGCCAGTAATTCATTGATTGGTTCAGCGCTAACGCTAGTATTTGATGATGACATGATAGGTTCCGCCAGTTGTTGGTTTTTATAAGTAGTTATAAAACCTAAATTATTAGTATTTGTTTATATAGTAATATAGTTCTAATCTAATGTCACACGGCATTAATCGGATGATTTGCCCCGTCCACTGTGACTCCGGGTGTTTGTGTTCTATCATAGCGCCCAACAATCACAGACACCGGATACACCAATTGCATACCATCGCTGACCTCAAAGACGGCCTACTAAACAATGCCACTCGCCTGCAGATTTCAGAAGACCTGACTGAATTCCCGGAGGAGGTCTATGACTTAGCCGGGACGCTTGAAGTATTGGACCTGTCGAATAATCAGATGAGTGATCTTCCAGCCGATTTTGCACGCTTGTCAGAGCTGAAAATACTCTTCCTATCCAATAACCAATTTAAAGCATTGCCCGCCGTATTAGCTAACTGTCCAAAGCTGGAGATGATTGGCTTCAAAGCAAATCAGATTGTGGATGTGCCGGAAAATGCGCTACCACAGAGTACGCGTTGGTTAATTCTGACGGATAACAAAATCCAGACATTACCAGAATCAATGGGCGACCTCAGCAATTTGCAAAAGCTAATGTTGGCGGGTAATGAACTGACGACACTGCCTGACTCAATGGCTAAATGTCGTGCCTTACAGTTGGTCCGTTTATCGGCTAACAAACTCAATGTGTTACCTGAATTTTTATTGGAATTACCAAAGTTGTCATGGTTGGCTTTCTCGGGTAATCCGTTTTGTGTGGCGTTTTCTGATGATTCATCCGCCGCAATCCCCGCGGTAGGTTTTGAGGATGTTGAACAACACGAGGTGTTAGGACAGGGTGCATCCGGCGTTATTTCGCGTGCTAACTGGATCAATCCTATCGTCCCGGTGACTGACGCAACACAGGCGATTGCAGTGAAGCAGTTCAAAGGGCAAGTGACTAGCGATGGTTATCCTGAAGATGAGTTACACGCCTGTCTGGCTGCAGGGAAACACGCCAACTTAGTGCCGGTTATTGCCAAAATAGAGCAGGGTGAACAGCTTGGTTTGGTGATGGGCTTGATAGACCCGGATTACACCAATCTTGGCGAGCCACCGACGTTCCAAAGTTGCACGCGAGATCACTTCGATGATGATTTTATGGTGACCGTTGCAGCGGTGTTAAAAATATCCCGCAGTATTATGGATACACTGCTGCACCTCCGGGAACGCAATATTAGTCATGGTGATCTTTACGCACACAATATTCTGACTAACTCCGATGCTGATGTGCTGTTTGGTGACTTTGGTGCAGCGTCTAATTACGCCTCATTGTCTGCCTCGCAAGCCGCTGGTTTAGAGAAAATAGAAGTCCGTGCTTTTGGTTGCTTACTGGAAGATTTGATCGGTAGTAGTTGCGATAGTGATGACTGCCCCGATATGTTTGAGTCATTAGTCTTACTAAAAAATCGCTGCATGCACCCTAAAGGTCATGCGCGCCCAACCCTTGCAGAAATTAAGTCTGATTTAGACGCAATTGAAGGATAAATACATGGAAAAGTTTGAATTAGACGAGCACGATTTTATTGAGTTGAATAACTTGCTGAAAGTTACTGGCTTAGTGGATAGCGGTGGTTTGGCGAAAAGCCTGATCGGCGATGGACAAGTAAAAGTCAATGGCGAAGTCGAGCTGCGCAAACGCTGCAAGATTTACCGTGGCATGGTGGTTGAGTTTGGTGGCCAGCAGGTTGAGGTGGTTTAGATTTTTTGGGCTTCGGGGCAAAGCGCACTTTTAGCGATTTCCCCAGCGTGAGTGAATGTGTTTACCTCACCGCTGTCATAAATAACCCAAACTTCCAGAGCACCTTTCGCCAGATATAACTCAACCTTTTGCGCTATTTCAGCCTTAGAGTTAGACGGTGAGACGATTTCAATGCAGATCTCAGGTGCTTTTGGATAGGGTGTTTTATAAGCATAAGTCTGAATGAATTCATTGGAAGCCCAAACAACGTCTGCCACTCTTACACCTTCTGAGGTTTGGATAGAACACTCCGCAATCACCTCACCCTCAGGGCTGTTATTAGCGAGCTGGTTTCCCACACGCATTTGAATGCGTCCATGCTGATTTGATGCAGGACTCATCAGTATCTGGCCGAATTTATTGAGCTCAATTTTGAAGGGAAGATCTTTAAGCAGTGGGTTTCCAATGACTTCTGCCCATTCCATGATTTGTCTCCTGTCTGGTCATCATGTTCTTTTGATACTACATTAAGGGGAAGGTTTAGAGAAGGTTAGGCTAACTTCTGGTTACACCACCTGCGAGTTCACTAAGTCCGGCAATTACCAAGTCAGGCTCAATACCCCAAGGATCAAATACCATATCTTTAGAACGCTGCACCCAAGCAGTTTTTAAACCTGCAGAAGCAGCCCCAATCACATCAAACGGATTACTGGACACCAGCCAAGTATCAGAAGCTGCTGCGCCGCCCGTTTTTACCATATGAGCATACACATCAGGGTTAGGCTTAAAAGTATGCAAGCCATCTACACTAACCACGCCATCGAATAAATCACGAATCCCTGCATTTGTCAGCAAGCCTTCCACTGCATCCGCTGTGCCGTTTGAGAAACCATACATCTTATGACCGGCAGCTTTGAGTGTTGTTAGGGAGTCTGTGACATCATCAAATGCCGGCAGAATACGATACTCAGCTAATAAATCTGCTTTTTGCTGATCACTCAGTTCTGTCTTTAGCAGCTGGTCAGTGTAGTCCAATGCTTGGCTGGTGCAGACACCAAAATGCTGATATTGCCTCATCAGGCCGCGGCGGAAGGAATATTCCAGTTGCTTATCTCGCCAGATATTGGAAAAGGTCGGTGCCTCGTCTCCGATAAATTCTTGTAAACGTGTGACAACACCGTGGGTATTGATGAGCGTTCCGTAGATATCAAAGGCGAGTGTCACTGACATAAATGTTCCTTTTGCAGAGGGCGGGAGCTGGAAATGACATCATGCACCAGATGTAACTTTGGTGACAACTTTCTGTGAATAACAGGATAAAAATAGTATTAGTAATAATATGCTTATTTAAAATACTTAATAGTGCTATTGTGGAGATGATTTTCAGCCCCCTTATTCTGAATAATTCACCAAGGAACCCCTATGCTGACCCAGCGCACCCACGAAGTAGACGTAATCCGTCTTGTTGCCTTACTCGGTATTTGTATAGTCAATATTCCGACCATGGGGGTGTCAGATGGCCTATCTGGTGAGGTCATAATTGGCTTGGAGGACGAACTGTTCACTGCTGAGGCTAATGACGTGGCGGGAGCAGTCTCAGCAGAACTTAATCAGTACGCAAAGTTTTTCACCGGACTATTTATCGATGGCAAGTTTCTTATGTTGTTTTCGTTTGTGTTTGGTTGGGGAATCGCTGTTCAGGAAAAACGCATAAGCAGTGTGGGTGGGGATTTTAAAGCCTATTACTTTCGCCGTTCCTTTGGCTTAATCCTGCTGGGTATGATTCATATGAGCTTTATTTTTGCGGGTGATATTTTAATAACCTATGGCATCACCTGTTTGATTTTCTGGTACCTGCGAGATTATGTATTACGAATACCGCTTAAGAAATTTCTGTGGCAAATGATTCGCTACCAATATCTGGCCGCTATTTTGGTTGGCCTGATAATGGCCAGTACTGTGATGATGGATATCGCTAGCCCCTCGTTTCTCGATTTAGGCAATGATGCATTGGGTGGCTCCTTTAGTGAGGCGACTCACTATCGCTTTGTGGATGGTGGCAGTTTTCAAATCCTGTCGGTGTTTTTATTTACCTTCCAAGGCTTGATGGCGTTTGGCTTGGGATATCTGGCAGAGCACCTTGGCTTTTTTCGTGAAGGTAGTGATAGCTTCCAGAAACTGCGATCCATGCTGCCGAGGTTATTCATCTTTGGATTCATTAGTAATGTGCTTTATGCGCTAGGTATGATCGAAGTAGGTGGTGGGTTAACCATGGGTGTAGGTGTTTTGCTTTGGCTGGTCGGCGCACCGGCACTTGCAGCGGTTTATCTTTATTACATCGTTATTGTTGCAAGGCGTATTCGCATACCGGAGCTGTTGCTTCTGGCGGGTCGCAACTCATTGTCGGTTTATGTGCTACAAGGCCTTATTGCCAGCTTGATGTTTGGCGGCTATGGCTTAGGGTGGTTTGATGAATTTGGTGAGCTGGCGCTGATTCCGGTGAGCATTGGGATTTATATCGTGACGGTGCTGATTGTCGGCTTGTATGCGAAACGCTTTGGGCGTGGCTTTTTGGAGCCGGTGTTGCGAGAGATTGGTGGGCGGTAACAGTCCTAAAACAGCCATATTGTAAACCCAAAAAGCATATTCCAACCGTTAATCGCTGGTTAAGCTTCGTTTATCGGCTTATACTTCGTTGGAAAATAGATCACTTTGGGCCATTATAATGATTCCACGCCGTATTTTTCTTTTTTTTCTGACGGGGCTGCTGCTCACGCTTTTCACTGTGTCACCAAGCTTTGCTGCACCAGACCCTATGCCTATTTTAACGCTGGAGCCAGGTAGGCATGTTGCTCAAATACAACGTATGGCGGTAGACCGTCCAGAACGTTATGCGGTGACAGCATCTGATGATAAAACGCTACGGGTGTGGGATATTCGTAATCAGGGGAAGTTACTGCGGACTATTCGACCGCCTATTGGTAAAGGAAATGAGGGTAAGCTATATGCTGTGGCGATATCACCGGATGGGGAGGTGATTGCAGCGGGTGGGTGGACAGCGGATGACAGTTTCTATCTTTTTAAGCGCAGCAATGGTCATATGATACGGCGGATTCGTGGTTTGCCCAATGTAATTAATGATTTGGTATTTTCATATGATGGACGCAAGTTGGCTGTGGCTTTGGGAGGCAGTAATGGTATTCGTGTGTTTGACTCTGCAACGGGGCGGGCGCTATCAAGCGATACTCAATACTCTGGAATAAGTTTGAGCGTTGACTTTGACAAGCAAGGTCGCTTGGTGAGTGCCAGTTATGATGGTGTTATTCGTTTATATGATCCCTCATTTCGCTTGCTTAAGCGCTATCGCGCACAGGGAGGAAATCGACCATATTCGGCGCGCTTTTCACCTGATGGTAGAAAAATAGCAGTTGGGTTTGAAAATAGCACCCAGGTAGAGGTGTTAGCAGCGCATGATTTATCACCTCTGCCATCACCAAATACCTCAGGAATCAGTAAGGGCTCCTTGGGTACTATTGCTTGGTCCAATAATGGCCGTTGGATATATGCGGGAGGCACTTATACAAATGGACGTGGTATTCCCGTGCTGATGTTACCACAGGCAGGTGGCCAGCGACGTGTGATTAAGGCTTCTGATAGTTCGATTAGAGCAATTCACCCGATGCGAGATGGCGGTGTGTTATACGCTAGTGGCGATCCAACCATAGGTCGCTTAAATGCAGCGGGTCAAACCCTTTGGCGTCGCACTTCAGGCAAGTTGGATTTAAGAGGCTATCAAGCGCGCCGAAATTTTAAACTGAGCGCCGATGGTAGTCGTGTTTGGTTTCATTATGAGCACGAACGTGAACCTAATGGTCAAATTATTAAAGGAACGGTTGGCAGGGACCTGAATACCCAAACACTCTTTAAATCGGCTTCTCCGGATATGCAAATCCCCCGTCTGCAGGCTAACGGGCTACAGATTCGTAATTGGGAGAATGAAACCAATCCCACACTCAATGGCCGAGCACTCAACTTGAAGCAATATGAAACATCCCGCTCACTGGCAATTGCACCGGGCAATCGAGGTTTTGCTCTAGGTGCCAGTTGGTACTTACGTTATTTCGAAGCCAATGGTCAGCAACGTTGGCAAGAGCCAGTTTCGCTAGCTTGGGCTGTCAACGTCAGCCAAAGCGGTCGCTGGGTCGTTGCGGCGCTTGGTGATGGTGCGATTCGTTGGTATGAAGCAAATACGGGTAATGAGCGGTTAGCGTTTTATTTGCATCCTGATCAAAAGCGCTGGATCGCTTGGACGCCTGATGGCTTCTATTCAGCCTCCTCTGAGAATGCAGAGCGCCTGATGGGATATCACTTAAATAATGGCGCGGACAAAGAAGCGCAGTTTGTGCGGGTGGATCAACTTAAGAAGGTGTATGCGCGGAAGGATTTGGTGGCGCGAGCCTTACAGCCTGATTATCCTCGGGTTGCTCAGCAGACTTTACAACACGCAGGCGACGTTAGACGGCTGTTACGTGCGGATCGATTACCGCCCACAATCACCATTACTGGATCACGTAATAATCAGTTTAATCAGCAAGGTGAACACTTCGCGCTACCGTTTGAAATAAAAAACCGCGGGGGTGGTATTGGTCGTGTTGAATATCGAATAGCCGGTAAAGTGTATGATGATCCTGCTTCTCGTGGAACGGGGGCGCACTCAGCAGGTGGGCGCGGTATCGTGCGTAAAAAACGCTCTTTCACGTTACCGCATGGACGAACTGTTATGGAAGTAGTCGCTTATGACGCGCGCAATAAAGTCGCTTCCGAGCCGGTGAAGGTTGTTATCAATATGAACAACCCGGTTCGTAAGCGCCCATCTCTGTACGTGCTTAGTATTGGTGTGACGGATTATGATGATGACAGTCTAGATCTTCGATACGCAGCCAGTGATGCCAAAGCCTTTGCAGAAACACTGGAGCAACATACAGGGCCAGCGATATACCAGCAAATTCATACTACATTACTTCAGGATAGGGATGTAAATCTGCATCGTATTCGCCAAGAGTTAACCCGCTTAGCAACAGTAGTACAACCTCAAGATGTATTCGTGCTTTACCTAGCAGGTCATGGGAAGTCTTTGGATGGTCGTTATCACTTCCTCCCTCAAAACTTGCGTTTCACTGGTAATCAGGCAATACGTCAGCATGGCTTGAGTGATGAAAAGCTTAGAGATTGGTTAACGCCGATTAAAGCGCGTAAGAACTTGATGGTGCTGGATACTTGTAATGCTGGAAAGTCGATACAGCAGTTGGCGATGGCGCGAGGGATTCTTGAGGATAAAGTGGCTATTGCTAATTTAATGGATTCTACAGGCTTTGCAGTATTGGCAGCTAGTACGGCCAAACAGCAAGCTTTTGCAGGTATTGTCGATCACAATACGAATCGAGGTAATGGCTTGTTTACTTATGTCTTGCTTGATGGATTACGAGGCTCCGCTGATAAGCAAAGGGTTGATCGTAGAGTCTCTATCCGTGAGCTTCGGGCACACATTGACAGTGAATTACCACGTTTATCACAGTTGAAGTGGGGCTTTAAGCAAGTACCTATGTCGCAAGTGACCGGCGATGATTTTATCGTTTCACGACGCCTTCAATAGTTTGCTATGACAATGACAAATCAAACTGGTAAGGCGACAGCCCCACTGAAGGTCTTTTGTTCTTACTCTCATAGGGACGAAGAGGCGCTAGACACATTACGTAAGCATCTTAGTTCGTTGCGCTTGTCAGGCTTAATAGAAGACTGGCACGACCGGAACATTCCTGCGGGCGGTGACTGGGACGCTGAAATTCGTAGTAGTTTAGATGCTGCGGACCTAATTTTATTACTGATTTCAGCCGACTTCCTACACTCCGAATACTGTATGCAGAAGGAAACAGCCCGTGCACTTCAATGGCATCATGCGGGTAAGGCAACAGTGATTCCGGTTTTTCTGAGGGAGTGTGTAATCGCTGGGTTACCTTTTGAAGGGATTCAGGGGACGCCTCGTGACGTGAGGTGGATTAACCAGCAACCGTTTACCGATAAGGCTTGGACTGAGGTAACCCAAGCAGTTGAGGCGGCAGGCTTGCGGCGTTTGGGCGTCAGTCGTTGGCCTGTTAAAGCACCTCAAGAGGATGCTTGGTCAATACCTATCACAGATACTCAAACGCCACCCATACAGCCGGCATTTGGTGGTGCTACCTCAATGGGGCAAACCTTACCACATGCGCAATCCGGTCATGCTTATGTGGCGGTTGATGAAAGTGGAAACACTCGTTTTATTCGTTCTGGTTTAATAGCCCTCATCGGTTTGATTAGTGTTCTTGCCTTAGCGTGGTTTATTTGGAATGAGTGGCTTAATGAGGAGTCGGCACCTGACACAGTTGAAGTAGAAACTATTGCGACGCCAGAAAATAATACGAAATTAAAAGTTGCGAAAAGCTATTTAGAACAGGGCGAGTATAAAAAAGCTCAGTCTGTCTGCCAGTCAGCACCAGAATCACCATTCAGGAAAGAATGCCTTGGAATAACGGGATTGGCATTTCAAGACGTTAGTGATAAGCAAGTGTATTTAGCGGAAGTTGAAGCAGTTAACTCCGCATTCTCTGAAGCGCTGTTGGGTGAGTTCAATTTGGCAGAGTTTGATGGGGAAAATAATCACGGCACTTTAGCGCAGGCTGAGCAGCACTTTGCTAAGGCGCTGCAACAGAATGCGGCTTTGGCTTCTGTCTATTTTGGTAGAGGCCAAATTCAGCACTTTACTGGCAATGCGGAAGCTGCTCTGCCGCTTTACCAACAAGCACTTGATATAGCCCCAAGTAATGGGCGCTATGCGCTAAACCGCGCCACGGCGACCGCAGATGCAGGACAACTTAAGTCAGCAGAGAAGTTACTGCGAGAGGTTCTATCGGTTAATGGTGAGGTGCTACTTGCACATGCTGAGCTGGTTGAGGTTCTGGCTAATCAATCAAAGCCAATCGAGGCTCAGAAAGAAGCAAGTGCTCTGCAAGTATTGCTTATGCAACGCGGTCAGCAAGTGATTTGTCAGCCAGTGAATATGGCGGAGTGGGTGGTTTTTCAGGGTGGTTTACCGACGTTTCTCTCAAGTTGGGCTGACGCTGGAACACACAGCTGGAGCGAAAAAGGCATGTATCTGAATTATATTATTGGATTAGCGGGTGTGCCTCTGATTGAGCTACCCACTGTTGATTGTGGTGCATAGAGTTATCAATTGGTAGTGTTTGTTTTTTGGTGTGGCACTATGCCGAAGGCGGCACCAAAACAAATTTTCCAACATGTGCTTTTTTCTCGAATTCCTGCTGAGCCAGCGCGATGTCTTTCAGCTCGAACGTCTGCGCCACCAGTGGTTTGATTTCACCACGCTCGATATAGCCTATCAGGTTGGGAAACACCGGCTCATCCCACGAAGTACAGCCGATTAATCGCAAATCTTTGAGGTAAAAGTCACGCGCATCCAGTGTCACCATTGGCCCGGCAATTGCACCGGATGAAGCATAGCGACCGCCTCTGGAAAGTAGCTTCATCATTGCGCCAAAGTTGTCTCCCGCGACATTATCAATCACCACATCCACAGAGGATTCACCCAGTGCTTCGATCAAATCAGCATTACGGGAAATCACCTGATCTGCCCCCAGTGCTTTGACCGCGTCGAGCTTGCTGTCACCAGCCACGGCAATCACCGTTGCACCTCGACGCTTGACCAGTTGTACAAGTGCCGAACCAACCCCACCAGATGCGCCGGTAACTAACACTCGATCATTTGCCGTGACTTCACAACGGTGAACCATGTTTTCTGCCGTGCCATAAGCACAGGGGATGGTCGCTAGCTCCACGTCACTCCAGTCGCTATCAACAACAAATACTTCGCTGGCAGGTACCCTCACGTATTGGGCAAATGCACCGTCAAAGTCAGACGCCATCCAGATATTTTCCAGAGAATCATAACCGATGAGGCGCATGCAGGAACGCACCAGCACGCGCTTGCCAATGCTCAGGTGGTTCACATCATCGGTGTACTCCACCACTTCACCGCAGCAGTCGGTGCCTTGGATAAACGGGAAAGGTGTTTTTTCATTCCAGCCACCATCGGCTAGGGTTTCCTTTTCATCGCTGCCGGAAAGTGCTTCGGTACTGTCAGTGACTGAGGAGGAATACCAGCCCAGTCGCGTATTGATTTCCGTGTTATTAACACCCGCACCCAGTACCTTGAGCAAGACTTCGCCAGACCTAAGGGTAGGCACTGGCACGTCGCGATACTCCAGTTTGTCGTAACCGCCATTGCCGGTCGTGATAATCGCTTTCATGGTGGCACGACTGGGGTCGGCCTCGAAGCGATTGGGGGCAGTATCCAGCAGATAACTCAGATCGGTCATGATTTTGATTCCTTTTACAGATGCATTGTTAGCGACTTAAGCCTGTCGGGATGACTTCATAACCCGGCTCTTCCGGCTCATCATCAGTCATTTCAGCGGGGAAGCCCGGTGCACGAATATCCAGTCCGGTAGCTTCTTCTAAACGTTTGATAATATTCGGAGAAAGTTCGCGTTCACCAAAACGTGCGATGCCATCTTTAAAGATATCGATCATTAGCGGGGAGATTTCCAGTGGGACATTATGACGATCGGCGATTTCCTGAAACAGGCCAATATCTTTAAGCACTAAGTCCATCGTGAAGCTGATATCACGTGAGCCGTTGAGAATCACCTGCGACTCGGTTTCATGAACAAAAGAGGTGCCTGAGGAAATTTTCATGGCTTCATAAGCCGTATTCATATCCATGCCTGCTGCTTTTGCAGTGACCAGTGCTTCACAGCAGGTGAGCAAATTAGCCGTCGCCAGATAGTTGGTAAGTACTTTTAGCGTAGAAGCGGTGCCCAACTCGCCAGTGTGTAATACGCGACGGCCTAAGGTGGTCAGCAGCGGTAAAATGCGTTCGAATGTCGGGCGGTCACAACCGGCAAAAATCGAGATATTACCCGTGTCAGCACGATGACAGCCACCAGAGACCGGGCATTCCACCGCAGAGCCACCGGCTGCATTCACCATAGCGCCTAAGCGTTTGATTTCTTCGGCATCGGTGGTGGACATTTCCATCCAGATTTTGCCTTCGCTGACCCCATTAATAAGGCCGTTTTCACCTTCGACCACGGCAGCGCAGGCAGCCGGAGAGGGCAGACAAGTGACCACCGCTTCACAATCTCGCATCAATTGTTCGGGCGTTTCACCGGCCGTTGCGCCGCGCTCGACAAAGCTCTGCATCAAGTCTTCATTTAAATCCAGCACAGTGACATCGTGCCCGTTACGTACCAAACTTCCCGCCAGCTTGCCGCCGACATTGCCCAGACCAATAAATCCTACTTTCATTGCCGCACCTCAGTGATTGATATCCGTTTCTGCGATAGTAATTGAAGCGTGCAAAACAACACAGTGTTTTTCGTTTAAGTCTTGGCGATTATTTCATGCTGCTTTGGGGCGGTGGAATTTGCAGCATGAGCAGGCTGCCGATTAAGCCCACTGTTAAGAAATAAGCACTTGCCCAGCGCCAATCTCCCGCGACCCAATCGATTAAATGACCGAACAGGATTGGGCCAAAGAATTGCCCTGTTGCTGCCCCCTGAAATACAAATCCCACCATTAAACTGACCTGTGCCGGCGTGCTGACATAGCGGGGAATGGTCGCGAATACAGTGCCGGGAACTAAACCTGCGATCAGCATAAAACCAAGGGTACAAGCAATTTGTCCCCACAATGGCATACCCTCAATAAAGACACAGGCCATCAACACCGTGGCGGGAGCAAAAGAGTAGAACATTAGCTTTTTAGCGGGAATACCCGCTGCGACTAACCAGCCACTAGCGACATTTCCGATGATATGGCTGAGGATAATTCCCACCATCCAGTAGGATGTGATGGTGGTTGGGACCTGTGCTGTTTCCAGCCAGAAAATGGGCGTAAAGCTAACCACCACAATAAACAGGCAGGCAAAAGTGAAAAAGCTGGTGGCGATGAAAAATGTGGCACGGTTGAATAGCGGTCGAATTAACTTGCTGACCGGTGTTTCATTGGGCGGCAGTCGATTTCGGTGAGGCCAGAAACTGACTGCCATAACTAGCAACCAAAGGATCACAAAGCCTGCCGCAAAGTGCCAGACACTGTGCCAGCTTTTGAGTTGAATTAGGGTGGGGGAAATCAATAGCATCAGACTAATGCCAGCCGGTAACCAAGTCGACCATAGCGCCATGGCTACCGGTCGGTGGCGTGGTTCGGTGACTGATGTGATCAGGGCAGGCGCTGACACCGCAATCCCAACAAAACCAATGGCTTCGAGCAAACGAAAGCCCAATAAACTTGCATAGCTGTCGGCTAAACTACTGCCAATTGCGCCTAGTCCCAGCAATGTTAAGGCAGTCACAGTAACGCGATATGCGCCGTATTTCATGCACACTACTGCCATGAGTAATCCAAAGAACATCGCGAGGATGCTTAGGCTGGAGACAATCCATCCGCTTTGACCCAGCGTGAGGCTCAGCTCACTTTGAATCAGTGGCAGAGTAGGGGCGACTTTGCCAACATTGAAGGCGGTTGCATATCCGGCAATCACGACAATCATGACCAGTAGCCAGGCAGTTTGACGGGTGGGGCTGGATTGTGTCATCTCAGAGTTACTCGGTTGGCTAAGTCGGCTATCAGAACGGTCGGATTATCTTGGTGTATAAGAACACAATGGGCCGCTTAATTCACTGTTTATAAGGTGCTAAATTATTGAACAAAGAGGTGCGCCTGAGATTCATGTTGCGCTCATGAAGGGTGTTATATCATCGCGAGAGCATGTGGTTGAAAGTCAGCGTAACGAGAGAAAAAATGAATAATTATAATAAAAAAACAATCCTTTGTGGGCTTGCTAGCGGGTCTGTTTATTTTCCTTTGTTCCTTGTCCGTTATGGCTGAAGATATTGAGATCTTTGCTGACGAAGTTCCACCGGCAAAACCGAATATCCTGATGGTGTTAGATCATTCAGGTAGTATGAACATGACAATATCGGGCAGCTCACAAACTCGCTTGGATGGTTTGCGATCTGCCTTTAATACGATTATGGCTGATGAGGATTTTAAAGGCGTCAAAGTGGGGCTTATGGGGTTCAGTAATGGGAACACAGTCCCATTTCCTCACGGCGTATCGTTTCCGGTGTCTGATATAGACGACCCGGCAAGTCCAATTATGCTGTCGAACCTTATCCCCTACTCCCCGGTAAGTACAAATTCTGTAGGGTATTTCACACTAGCCGATGATGTATTGCCCGACCCAGTTGCAGGAGAACGCGTGCGTGAATTCTTGCCACGTATATTATAAGTGGTTGGAATGCCTGGGGATCAACACCTATGGTAGATGCCTATTATGAAGCTGCGCTTTATTTTCGGGGTGATAAACCTAAGTGGGGGCTGGCTACACCTGAACAAAACCATGCAGCCCACCCATCAACATATAAAGGATCTTCAGAGGGTACTATCACTGAAGTGCTGACCGGTGGAACGCGGACTTGTGATGCGCCTGATTGTGGTATCAATTGCACACCCATCACACAAACTGGTCTGTGTAATGTCGGAGAAACCAGCTGTGGCTTGGGCACTAACTGCGTCTCGTCAACAGAAACATGGACTTCCCAATGTTCTCTAGGGAGTGAAGTTGACTGTCTGGCTTCTGATCCGCGCTTCACAAGTTGTGTAGTATCAGGGGGCGAGTAGCTGTTCAACCAGCTGTATTAGCGGTGTTTACCACCCTGAAACCGGGGCGTGTATTTCAGATGCTTCAAACAGTTTTACGATTAAAACACACGCTCCGAACATGTGTCTTGAGGTTAATGGGAATTTTCTTACACAAGAGTTATGTGATGGCTCACCGGAACAGCTGTTTTACACTAGTCTTATTGGTACACAAACCAGAATACACGCTAGCAATGATACCTGCCTTGATATAATGGGTAACTTGAGTGATATGGGCCAAATAGCCTCACATGTGTGTACCAGTGGCAATGAACACAATCAGGGATTTATTCTGAATGGCGAAACGATTGTGTCAGGTGCAAGTGGCAAATGTCTTGATGTGCCCATGTATTCAACCGATGCGGGAGAGATTATTGTTCAGTACACTTGTGAAAATCGAGATAATCAAAAATTTACGACTAGCAACGAGGCGACATCGTGTACTGTTAATAATAACTATCTGTGTCAGTACCCTCAGGATGTGACGTATTGCGATCATCAAAAATACACCTGTGATGAAACGCGTGAAGAAGTTTCTTTGAATAGCTTCGACATTGTTTATAACTCACCTATTTCAGATCAGTGTGAAAACAATGCCATTGTGTTGCTATCTGACGGCCAACCATATGTGCCAGACCGTATTCAGTTTGATGAAACCATGGTGAGTGTAAAAGCCTTAACAGGTGCAACCACTGATTGTGTCGATTCAAGTGATGGGCGTTGTGGTGTTGAGCTTGCAAGTTTTCTTGCTGGGCAGGATCAAAGTGATGATGTTGAGGGTGACAATGTCATTAACACCTATACCATTGGTTTTGATGTGGGTGCTGGTTCTATGGCCGAGGTGTTCTTGAAAAGTGTGGCAGAGGCTGGTGAAGGTGAATACTTCCCCGCGTCAGATGCGGCGGCGCTCGCCGCGGTATTTAAGAACATCGTTGCAGATGTCTCAAAAACTGCTCGTAGTTACTCTGCACCGACCTATACGGTAGATCAGTCTTCTTTACTGTCGCACAGTCGCGATGTTTATATTCCGTTATTTGAAAATGCTGCGACGCCTCGCTGGTCGGGCAATCTCAAGAAGTTTAAGCTGAATGATACCGGACAGATAATCGATAAGACCGGTAAAGTAGCGGTTTCAGATTATGGTGTGTTGGATGCAGAAGCCGTTGATTTTTGGAGTGCCACACCCCCCACGGATGACCCTGACCCCATTACAACCGGAGGGGCCGCGAGTCAGTTAGTACCTGCCAGCAGAAAGTTGCTCACTGACAATGGTAGCGCACTGGTGACCCTTGATGCGACGTCAGTCACTAAGGCGGCTATGTCTGGTGGCGTTACCACGATTACGGATGCAGAGCATGCGGCGATGTTGCGTTTCATACAAGGCTATGAAGAGGACGGAACCGCCCGAAATCATATCGGTGATATTCTACATAATAAGCCAATGGTGGTTTCATACAGCGATAAAGAAGTAGTTTTCTTTGGAACGAATGAAGGCTATATCCATGCGATTAACACTGCAGACGCAGACACTACCGGTGGTGGAAAAGAGCTGTTTGCCTATATGCCATCAGCGCTGCTATCTAACATTCCCGGTCAGTATGAGAACTCACCACTAACGGGTGACATCAAGCGTATCTATGGTGTGGATGGTGAAGTCACAGTTTGGCTGAATGATAAGAACAATAATGGTCGGGTGGATGCCGGTGACGGTGAGTCCGCATACTTATTCTTTGGTCTACGCAGAGGCGGTAACGGCTACTATGCATTGAATGTGACTAATCCTTCTAACCCCTCACTAATGTGGAGCATCACAAACAATACGACAGGCTTCTCTCAGCTTGCACAGTCATGGTCAAAACCCGTAGCAGCAAGGCTTCGCTACAAAGAAGGCACCGCTGTAAAGTATGAGGAAGTGCTGGTGTTTGGTGGTGGTTATGATGCCTCGGTTTATGATGAGGAAGATGCCGCCTTAAGAGATTTGACCAATGTAAAAGGCAACGCGGTTTATATCGTGAATGCTAAAACAGGTAGTCTGATTTGGTCAAAGTCTGGCGGTGATTTGAATCACTCCATTGCCGGTAGCATTCGCGTGCTCGACTTGGATCGCAACGGCTCAATCGACCGCATGTATTTTGGTGATCTGGGCGGCAATGTTTGGCGTGCTGATTTGAATATGGATGATATCGACGATGATGCTAGTCTGAACGACGTTAAGAAGGATGCACGTGTTTATCGTTTGGCGAGCTTAGGGGTGAGTGCCGGAGCCAGTCATCGCATGTTTTTCTATGAGCCTGACGTGTCTTTATTTAAGCACAAAGGCGAGTTGGTGACCCTGATCGCGATTGGTAGTGGCTATCGCTCACACCCTAAAAATACCGATGTGCAGGACCTTTTCTACGTGTTGCGTGATGTGAATGCGACAAACGTACCGAAAACAGTCCCATCAACATTGACGGAGAGTGACTTGGTCTCCAATAGTGTGTTGGCAGGCGCGGACTTTATGCCAACCTATAAAGGCTGGTATACCGATCTTAGTCAAAACACCGGTGAAAAGTCGCTGTCATCGCCACTTATCTTCATGAATAAAGTGATGTTCACAACCTTTGGTTTATCATCCTCAGTTGAAAATACTGGTGGCGCGGATAGCTGTACCATTAAGAGTAATAACCTGAGCCGGGCGTATGTGATGGATCTGGTAAAGGGTGCAGCCACGGTTGATTTGGATGGTGATGGCGTGATTACTGATAATGACGAGTCTGTATTAGTAGGTATTGGCGACATTCCTGACTCACCAAAACTGGTCTTTGATGAGCCGTCAAACTGCGACAAGGATGGTTGTGATCAGTTTGTGGATGTACGCATTGGTAAGCTGCAAACACCTCTGATTGACCAGAATACTACGAATGGAAATACCAACTTACCCGTGGTGCATTTGCTAAATCATAATTTTCAGATGATTGATTTCTCGACCAGCCTGATGATTAATCCATTGAATCAATGTCAGTGCCGCTACTTTTGAAATAATTCTCGCTGAAAATCCTTCAAATGATTTGGCGTAATTACGCCGAATCATGAACTGATCGCATAGTTGTGAAAACAGTGTTTCAATCCGCTTTCTTACCTTGCTAAAGGCTTGAGGAAACGGTTTGTAGTCCTGCTGATTTTTACGCATCGGAGTGTTCAGCTTCAGCCCATGATTGTCAAACAGATCAAGCTGTAACGTTTGACTTAAATAGCCTTTATCGCCGATCAATACACAGGCATTAAGGTCGTCCCTAATATCATTAATATAGTGAATGTCATGACAGGAAGCCTTTGTTATGCCTACATTTCTTAAAACACCCTGTACGGTGCAAACTGCGTGAAGCTTATAACCAAAATAGTGCATTTTATGAGCCGCACAGTAGCCATAATCTGGCGCTGTTTCAACCTCTCTTTGACAGATACGACTTCGTGCAGCACGGCTAAAGCGACAAATTTCCAGAGGCATGCTATCTACCACATGATAGGTTTCGACAGGCACAATTGCGTGACTCATTGCTTGCCTGAAATCCTCTATTTTGGGGCTTAGAGCTCGCCGTCGTCGGTTATATACCGAGCGCTCTATGATCACCAGAAGCTCTGAGGGTAACTGCCGAAATAAATAACGCTCTGAATCGATTCCCTGACTCTCCGCAGCCAAGCATAATGCGATCAGTTGTTTATCGGTCATTTTGGGTGGGCGAACTTGCTGGCGATAGTTGTCTTTCCCGTCCAGAGTATGCAAAAGAGCCAGAATTTTGTTATAACTTTCAAGTAGGTTGCTCATATCAAAAGGATTTTGTGGTGAAAACCTAATGATACTCAATGAGTTAGCGTGAGCAATCTACTTTTCTACTAAATGCACCACGGGTCAACTTAGGTGATGTATTGCCAAAGGTGTATTGGTTGGACTCAGAGTAGGCCAAAGCGCAGTACTTATGTGTTGATTAAATATTGAGCATATTTAAGTGGGCTAGTTATGGCCTGCTTCAGGACGGTTATCAGAATCGTATTAACAGACTTATCCACAAGTTGTGTGAGTAACTTTTTAGAGTAGTATTGATTCTTGTATTTTCATCAGCTATAGCCGACGAGACATTGAAGTGGCTCAACAGCTCGCTAAGAACTTGCAAGAGCTAGGTTATACCGTGTGATGTGACCGACGCTGGGGTGGTCAGAAAACAGCACCTGTGGCCAGTTACACTGCGAATGCATGGGGCTTGCACTAATGTCTGGGAGTGGTCGCTACTTTACAGGCCATTCAACCTGGCTCCATCATTCCTCCACATTTTTCTGCTTTAATTAGCCTACCCCTCCAACCCAAACTAGGTTGGGTCAACAGAAAAACACACTAAGTTAACGGGATCGAATCGCTTTTGAAAAAAATGCAGTTAACCATTGCCAGCAAGTTGATGTTGGCATTCCTTGGACTAACCTTAGTCGTATTGATCGCGACATTAGGCTTGGCGCGTTGGAGTTTTGAACGAGGCTTTCTCGACTACGTGAATGCTTTGGAACAGACGCGTCTGGAAAAAGTAAGTGCTAATCTCGCCACGCTGTATCTTGCTAATAACAGCCAGTGGGATGGTATTTCGCGGGAAGCATTAAATCAAACGCTGGTTCCGTTGGTTAATCCACGGAAACGCCCGCCGCCGCCATTTGGTCGCCCCGACAAGGGTGACAGGCCACCACCGCCACGACCGGATTCGTTCAAGCCAATGGAATCAACCACCCCATCAGAATCGCTGGGTGGTTTTGCTGACATGCCTCCGCTAAAAGATAAGCCGCCAAAAGGTGGACGCCCGTCTTTAGTCGATAGCTTACCTGCGCATTTGACACCGCCGACAGCTTTGTTTAATAGACAAGGTGAACGCATGGCAGGGCGCGTATTTAAAAATGCAGATGCAGATGCAGATGCGGATATTATTGAGGTGCCTGTTATCGTTGATGGCGAAACAGTGGCAATAGTAAAAAGCGAACCAAGACGTAATTTTGACTCGCCAATTGAGACCGAGTTTTCGCGTCAACAATGGATCACCAGTCTGGTGATAGGTGCAGCATTTTTATTACTCGCTGCATTGGTGTCATGGTGGCTGACTCGGTTATTGCTAGTGCCGGTACGCCGTATTATCAGAGGGATCAGACACTTATCTGCTGGGGATTATTCGCAGGAACTCAGCGGTGGAAAAGATGAGTTTGGGCATCTGATGAAGGATATCAATCATCAGATGCCCTGAGTAAAAACTAAAGCTTACGGCGTCGTTGGCTAGCGGATATCTCTCATGAACTGCGTACTCCACTGGCGATATTAACGGGTGAAATAGAAGCTTTGAAAGATGGTATTCGTCCGTTTGATAAGGAGCAGTTGGCCTCGTTGGATCAGGAAGTAGGGCGTCTTCGACATCTAACGGATGATCTGTATCAGTTATCGATTTCAGACATTGGCGGCTTACGTTATGAATATGCCTCTCTGGATTTAGAGGCTTGTGTGCAAGAGGTAGTGACGGCTAATCTGACAGCTGCTGAAAAAAGCGATATCAATCTGTCATTCGAGCAGAGCCAACCGCTGATGATCGATGCAGATCAACAGCGTATTTGCCAACTTATCTCGAATTTACTGCGTAACTCCCTAGCCTATACAAACGACGGTGGCGTGATTACTGTCAAGCTCAAGCGGCAAGGGGATGAGGCTGTGTTAACCATCCATGACACGCCACCGGGTGTCACTCAGGAGGAATGCGATCAGTTATTTGAGCCATTGTTCCGCCAGGATAGTTCACGTAACCGACGCAGTGCAGGCGCTGTCTTAGGCTTAGCAATTTGCCGTAATATTGTTGAAGCGCATCGTGGAAATATCGCTCCATTACCTTATTGCCGGATCAGTACACCTGCATTATTGATGAGGAGCGCGTGGAATCAACACCTGTGGAATTCCGTTTGCTGCACACCATGGTGTCGAGTCCGGGCAGGGTGTTTTCACGTGATAGTCTGATGGAATCCAGCTATGTTGATGGTCGTATTGTCAGCGATCGCACGGTGGACAGCCATGTGAAAAACTTGCGTAAAAAGGTGAGTCAGGCCAGTGGAAATGAGTATTTAATTCACTCGATTTATGGCGTAGGCTATAAGGTTGAATAAGCCAAACGACCACTGAAAGGAATCGATGGACACACTGACTGGATTTGTAAACGACGTTAACAGCGCCTGGGCAACAGGCAATACGGTTATAAAAACACTATTAGCTATCGTACTCACGATGCTGATTTTCTATATTCTGCGATACGTTGTCGTTCGAAAACTCGAAAAACTCACCGCACTGACCGACAACGATTTTGATGATCGTTTCGTACACTTTTTGCGTCAATTTCTCTGGTTAGTCGCGCTATTTCTGGGCTTGGTATGGGTGCTGAAAGTCAATGGCATTCAGGTCGGACCGGTATTGGCCGGTGCAGGAATATTCGGTATCGCTATCGGTTTGGCGGCCAAAGAAACCTTGGCTGATATCTTGGCGGGGATTTTCTTGATTGCGGATCGTCCGATACGCATTGGCGACCGCATTATGATCGAGAAAATTGGTAAACACTGGGGTGGTTGGGGCGATGTGGTTGATATCGGCCTGCGACGTACCACCATTCGCAATACTGATGGCGTCATTGTGAATTACCCTAATGCAGTGCTGGCCTCTTCCACCATCAAAAACTTCTCGATGGACCCCAGACCGATGCGGGTGCGGATTCGTTTCCAAACGGACTACAGTGCGGACACGGCAAAGGTAAAAGCTGTGACGCTGGATACGATTGATCAGGTGGATGGCATTATTAAAGGCACGACAACGGTAGTGATTCGCTCCATCTGGGATGATGATCAGGGGCACATGTTATCCGGCGTTTTGTACGAAGCACGTTACCAGCTGGAGAATGTAAAAAGCCGCACCACAACCCGTTCAGAGGTTTTGGAGCGGCTGATTGGTGCATTCCAGCGCGAAAACATTCCCATGGCAGCGATGCCCATCAGACGGGTTTGATTCCTTGGGTGTTAATACCGATTGCTTTTAATTCGAGAGGCGGCCTCAAGGTATAAAAAAGCTTTGAAGCCGCACCAGATTAAATCGATCCGGCATCCACCATAAAATTATTTGCTGTACACATCGCTGAGTCATCCGAGGCTAAAAACAGCACCATACGCGCTACATAAACCGGCTCAATTAAGTCCGGCAGGCATTGTCTGTCTAAATGCTTTGCGATGGCGTCCGGTTGCGCCCAAAGCTCTTTCTGGCGCTGGGTCATTATCCAGCCGGGTACGACGGTATTAACCCGAATGTGATGATCACCTAAGTCC
Organism: Leucothrix pacifica; assembly: GCF_003172875.1. Classification (GTDB taxonomy): domain Bacteria; phylum Pseudomonadota; class Gammaproteobacteria; order Thiotrichales; family Thiotrichaceae; genus Leucothrix; species Leucothrix pacifica. Next base: position 30,608 of record NZ_QGKM01000009.1, read on the forward strand.
CGTGCCATGGTGCGCGTCAGTCCGTGAACCGATGACTTGGCTGTTGCATAGGCCGGAAATCCGCCAGCGGCTTCCCACCATGAGTTCGATCCAATATTGATAATCGACCCACCACCGGATTCAATCATGTCAGGGGCTGTTGCCTGAATAGCAAAGAACATGTGCCGCATATTGGTAGCTATGCGCTCGTCCCAGTATTCCGGTGTGACGTCTTTCCAGTCGTGGCGGTCATCGCGCGCGGCATTATTAACTAGTACCTGAAAAGGGCCGAGGCGCTCGCGAAGTTTGCTGATAGCCGCTTGCATGGCCGCGATATCACGCAGGTCACAGCGCTCATAATCTACCTTGCCATAGCTGTCATCTGTGCCACTCTTGCTGTTACAGTCTGTGGCTAACGTGGCACTGGCAGCTTCATCCATATCTAAAAAACCGACGTTGGCGCCCTGAGCGGCAAATGCCTCAACGGTTTCAGCGCCAATGCCTGATGCGCCACCGGTAATCAGTATCGTTTTACCGGCAAGGCTTTGGTAAGTTGCAAAAGTCATGTGAAGTCCTCCTTTGTTTACGATACTAGCAGATCAGAGACTTGATCACTCCTTAGGCCCGCTCTCGGTCAGCAAGTTTTCTCCCTCATTGCTGTCTAGCTGCTCTTCGATAACCAGATTCTCAACGGTGCGATCTGGCGTCACGTCCTGCACATCCTGAGTATCGACATCATCCGCCATGATCTTTGCACGGCTGATTGTCTCAGTGCGTCTGGTTTGTGTTTCAGATGGAGCAGTCTGTTCTACGGTGTTACGCTGAGGTAGGCTTGGCATCGTCGTACCACCAGTCTGCATCATGCGCAGTTTGTAAATCGGTTCTGGCATGACGATACCCGCTTCATCAAACGCCTGTTTCACCATGCGGATGGTTTCACTGCGGACTTTGGCATAACTGTATTGCTCCTGGTTTAGCCAGCCGTATATGCGTAACAGCACGTTAGAATCACCAAGCGCTTCGATCACTACTAACGGTTTTGGATCATCCAGCACACCTTCAGTTGCCTTGACGGTTTTCATGGCAAGCGCCTGAGCTTCCAGCAGATCCTGATCGGTGTCTATACCTACATCAAACTGAAAACGGCGTTCACTATGGCGGGTGAAATTGGTAATGACTGCCTTAAACACCATCGCATTAGGAATACGAATATGATTTCCATCGGGTGTAATCAGAATCGTAGCTCGCGAAGTCAGACGCAAGACATTGCCTTGGTGTCCATCAATGCTGACAAAGTCATTCACCTGAAATGGATTACGCAGGCTCAGCAAAATACTGGCGATATAATTTTCAACCGTATCCCGCACCGCAAAACCGACGGCCAAACCGATGATACCCGCAGCGCCCAGAATAGTGCCGATCAATGCGGTGGCATCTAGCAGAATCAACGCTAAAACCAGTCCGAGAATGATAAAGATCAGATGTGAGATCTGCCCTAGCAAATTGGCAATGAACTGGTTTGGGGTAATTTTCCGATAGAAACGACGTTTGGATAGCCAGCCACCTAGTATCCAAAACAGAACGATGACCAGTATTGCGATTAAGAATAATGGTAATCCTTCGGTAGTTTGCTTGGTTAGCGACCACAGTTTATCGCCCGTAGTAACCAGTCGTTTCTTGAGGCTACGACTCACTGTCAGCTCGTTTTCAACCTCGACCACGCCTTCAACCTGACCGGCAAACTGAAGTGCTTTGCTTTCATCGGCACTAGAGCTAACTTCGCCGGTTAAAGTGACGACGCCTTTATTGACCGCGATTGATACACCTTGCAGGTCATCCAACTCAGCGTAGATCTCACGTAAGCGTTGCGCGATTTTGTCATCTTCTTTTTTAGAGCTGTCGGTGGTAATGACTTTATCGGCGACAACCGCTTCTTCCTTAGCACCACCAGTGAGCAGATCAGTGAGGTCGTCGGCATGCGATAATGGCATCCAAAGCATCAATAACAGACAAAATATTCTTTTCATGCGTTAAGTCCTTTATTTGCGTGAAATGTGCCTTGTGTGGGAAGCCGCCTGAAAATCATTTTTCTCCAAGATGATATTCATGATCACCAGTAGCGGAACCGCTAAAAAGATCCCTGCCATGCCCCATAACCAACCCCAAATGAGGACGGATATAAAGATCAGCACCGGGTTAATCGTAAACATTCGACCAATAAACATCGGTTGAAGGAACTGTCCTTCCAGTAAGTTAAGACCCAGTAATAGAGCAGGGGGCAAGATCACTTGAGCCAGGCTATCGAAGGTTTGCAGCGATACCAGTGTAATGACTCCCAAATTAATCGCCGGACCCACATAAGGAATATAGTTCAAGAATGCGGCAGATGCTCCCCAAACTATCGGCGTTGGCATATCTAGTAGCCACATCACGAGTGTGACGGCAGCTCCTAGCACCAGATTAAGCGCGGTAATCAACAATAAATAGCGACTGAGTTTGTACTGCACATCTCTGGCTATTTTGAGAATTTGTGACTGATAACCTTTGTCTTCGAATAATAAACTGGTTCTCAAGATCAACGTGTGACCAAAGGCCAACATGAAGTAGAGCAAGACCACAAACGACAATACGCCGATCAAAAACGCCTGAGTACCGTCCACTAAGATATAGAAAATATTGGGGCCTTTAACGACCACATCAGGTTGTGTTGCTTGACCGTCATCACTGATTGAAGTCATCTCTTCAACTTTTTGTGTCGTCTCCTGCACGGATTCGATGGAGTCTTTAAACGGGGACAGTTTGCGTTCGATTTGCTGTATTTCATTGGGCAAACGCTCCACCCACTCGCCCACTGGTTCCGCCATATAAGAAGACAGCGTGCCAATCAGCAGAGATGACAGCACAATAACAATGGCGCTGCCGATCGATCTGGGTATGTGGTATTTGGCCAGCAAGCTAACTGGAGGCGTCAGTAAAAAGGCGATGAGTGTCGCCATAAAAATGGGAATAAATACTGATTGGGCAATATAAAGCACTGCGATAACGGCAATGATGAATAAGCCCCATATCGGTACGCTCAGGCTACGGGTCTGTTGGCTGTCCATGGGTTAGCACTTCCTAAGATGTATTGGTGGGGGCATACCGCTTTGTTTGTTGGAATGATAATAGCGGTTAAAGCCCTATCTGTTCCATAATTCCTTTAATCTGCTCAGCCTCTGGAATCTGTAAACTAACCGCTTCTTGGTAAGCTTGATTTAATAGCGTTTGAATTTCTTCAATATTTGCTTTTGAATCTATTTGCCAAAGTAGTATTGCAACCTTGGTTCTTCCCATCAACAGTGACTGTACATCCCCAAGCTTTTCATAAACGGGAAGCTCCTCGTTTTTGCGAATATTGAGCGCATCATCGAGTTGTCCGCGAGCTTGAAGAATGTCAGCGATCTGACCCATGGTGACGGCTTTAGATCGCACATCACCGAGCTTCTCATAGACGGGAAGCAGTTCAGTCTGGCGAATATTGAGCGCGTCATCGAGTTGTCCACGAACTTGAAAAATTTCAGCAACTTTGCCCTGAAATGCCGCTAACTCAGCAATTGCTCCTATCTCCCGCATGGGAGGAATACACTTGGTTTGCAATGTATGTAGGGCGGTATCTAGTTCACCTCTGGCGATTTGAATGTCGGCAATTTTTTTTTCGGTTACCGCGATAGCTCGCACATCGCCAAGTTTCTCATAGACGGGAAGTTGTTCCGTCTGGCGAATATTTAGCGCGTCATCGAGTTGTCCGCGAGCTTGAAGAATGTCAGCGATCCTTCCCATGCTGATGGCTTTTTCTCGCACATCACCGAGCTTCTCATAGACGGGAAGTGTCTCTTCAACTGTATTTAGCGCGTCATCGAGTTGTCCGCGAGCTTGAAGAATATCAGCGATCTTACCCATGGTGACAGCTTTATTCTTAATGTGGTTTGTTTTGTCAAGGATAGGTAAGATTTTTTCCCTTCGGGTACGTAGCGATTCTTCGTAATTACCTTGCTGTGCAAATATATCCGCAATTCTATCTAAAGTTTCAGCTTGTTCATCCAAGTCATCCAGAGCAATAAAGCAGGGTAATATTTTTTGATTTAATAAATTCAATGAGTCGTCGGTATTTCCTTGCCTAAAGTGTATATCTGAGATGTCTCTCAATACTCTTGCCCAAGCATGTTTTTCTTCTAAGTCTTTGAATAGTAATAGTGCTTTATTAAGTGACTCTAATGCTTTCCTAGGCTTACCAATTTTTTCATAAAGGTTGCCGAGTTCATGAAGCATGTCTGCGGTTGCTAAGCTAGTGTAAGGAGTTTGTTTTTTGAGATAAGATTCTAATGCCTCTATGCGTTCTTTCTTTTTTTCTGACTCAAGACCAGTCAAACTCTTGAAATCCGCTTCCCAGCGCGGTATGGCCTCAACGGGTAACCCAAACTCAAATACCTGTTCACGCCACGCCCAAAAATCAGCAGCTTCCAAGGTCATTTGCTTGACTAATGGCTCGGGTAACCACAGAGCCAAAATACAAAGACAACGTCGGGCAATCTGTTCCCGATGATAATTCAAACTTTTGAACGCCAGGCCTCGTTCTTTTTCAGGAAGGCTTTCTATGTTGATAATGTGAATGAGCTTGATTGAACTGTCAGTACTTAGTAAGGCTTGTTCCAATAGAGCAAAACTCTCGAAGCTTGCGGCATCAAGAGTCAGGTAAGAATCAACCTCGGTGTTCATAACAGTTATCAAGCCATCACGATAAAGCGGCTGATTATGTTGAAGCACTATAAGATTAAAGCCTTTCAACCTAGGCAGCATTTTCTTAAGGCGTAACAAAGAGCCTGAGTGAGAAGGGTTAAGTTGCCAGTTTGAGGTATTCATTATGGGTTTCGAGCAGTATCGAGCGCTTTTTGATAGCCGGGAAGTGTTTGAATAACCGGGTGACTTTTCCAGAAGTAATCGTTGTATTCCAGTAATACCAAGTTGTAGAGCATCTTAGTGCTATCTTCATTAGTGAAGGCTTCAGGAGTTTCTGGATTTAAGTCAATTTTAACTAAATGTTCATATTCATCCGCTTCGATAGTCCGGCGATAGTCATTCGCTATTTGCTTAATAGCACTATCAGCAGCATCCAATGTAATCACATCTTCTTCAGAGAAAGTGATGGATAAATTTAACAAACGTAATAAGTCACGTGCATGGCCACCGCTGTATTTGATTATGTGATCGACAGTAGCGTTTGTGTCAAATAGATAGCTCGGAACTCGGCGCTCAACCATTTCTCGAACGATGTTAATATTTTCGGGTATTGGGTTGTCGTCTCGGTCACGAATTTTTAACATCGGAACGCGGAAAATAGTGGCGAAGTTTGCGTTGAGTTGATTGTCTTCATGTAGCAAATGAATCGGTGCACAGTAAATAAAAATACCGCTAATTTGAGTTAATTGGTGCACGTCATCAATAAAAAACTCATGAGCATCTTCGCTATTCAGCCGGTCTGTGCCATCAACCGTAAACAAAATGCGTTTCCCTAAATTCTGGTTTTGGATCTGTTCTTCTGCGGCAATAATGAGACTGTTAAAAGCACTAGCAAACTCACTAAAGTTGTTCTTTAATACTTGGCGTAATTCGTTACGATAACTCGCACCAATATTAATTTTGTTGGTGAGTTCCGCGAAGATCTTAGCAACCCAAGGTAGTCCGACTTCCGCTTTTACGCCAGCTTTAATCTCCGCTGAAAAGTTCCTGATGTCAGCATGTGTTTCAACACGCTCAGCAAACCACTGTTCCAAGTGGTAAAGGTGTATGTCATCAATATGGATTCCATGAACTTCCTGAAGTGTTTCTAGCAAACGTGTAGCTAATGCTAAGAGTACATCGGAGTACTTCAGATTGTTTATATCCAAACGTTCGAGGCAGTCTAAGTGAATGACAAAATAACGACTCGGGTTGTGTAAATAATCAGAGACTCTTAACAGTTCTGTACTTTTTCCGCAGCCACGATGCCCCGTAAATAGGGTGTAATCTTTACGTGGAGGCTGGCGCAGTTCATCGTTATTATCGATATGTAGTTGGCGATACAAACGTTTCAGCTTGAACTCACCACGTGCAGGTGCAATATCAACGAAGAGATCACTATTAGAGCTTAGTGGCTCATTGTAAGAAAGATTGTGTTTAGCATCCCAGATATCGAGTCTATCGTTACTCATAGTTATGTTGTTCCATTTAGATAGGCTAAGTATACATGGTTTAGGCGTTTTTCATTTAAGAGTCCTTTGTGTATCTGCTTCACGAAGACCTTCTGAGCCTGCGAGGGGCGCAGTGAAGTAAATACACAAAGGGCGACCACACATATATAATGCCGCGATGAAAACACTACTCTGCATTCCCCCCATGACTCAGCTAAATACGCCATACCCTGCAACGGCGTATTTAACCGGCTTCCTACGCGAACAAGGTCAAGACGTTGTTCAGCGCGACCTAGCCATAGAGTTACTCTTAACCTTGCTAACCCCGGAAGGTTTAGAGCAAATCCTGGATGTAGTGGAAGAGCATTATGCAGACTTTGAAGACGACGAACTTCCCGATGTCATCTATCAATTCTTAGCGGAATTTGAGCAATATCAGCAGTGTGTGTTACCCGCGATTCGTTTTCTACAAGGCAAAGACCCGAGTCTTGCTTTGCGCATCGTTTCACGCAGGTTTTTACCCGAAGGTCCAAGCTTTGAAGGGATCGACGGATTAGACGAAGCCACGGGTGATATTCTGAAATGGGCATTCGGTGATTTAGGCACGCAAGACAAAGCCAAGCACCTCGCGACCTTATTTATCGATGACCTTGTACAAGTCATTCACCAAGGTGTAGATGTTAATTTCGAGATCTCCCGTTACGGTGAAAGCCTCGCTGCATCCAATCCATCCTTCGACAATCTTTATGAGATTTTGCATGGTGAGCTTGGTTTAGTTGAGGCGACATTGCAGCATTTGCTTCGCCAGCATTTAGAAGATGAGCAGCCAGATGTGTTGGGTATTACCGTGCCATTCCCCGGTAATATGCTGGGTGCATTGCAAATTGCCAAGGCTTGTCGTGAGCACTCACCAAATACCCGTATTGTCTTGGGTGGCGGTTATATTAATACTGAGTTGCGTAGTCTGACTGACCCACGCATTTTTGAGTTTGCTGACTACCTTATGTTGGATGACGGTGAGCAGCCGTTGCTAAAACTGTTTGAACATCTGCAAGGCAAGGCCGATCGGAGTGACTTGCACCGTACGTATTATCTGCAAGATGGCGCAGTGCAATATCAAACACAAACGCAATTACCCGATATCCCTCATCGTGAAATCGGCACGCCTGTTTATGATGGTTTGCCGCTGGATTCCTATTTATCGCTGTGTGAAATGCTCAATCCAATGCATCGCATCTGGAGTGATGGGCGTTGGAATAAGCTGACCATGGCGCATGGTTGCTATTGGACGCAGTGCAGCTTCTGCGATATCGGTTTGGATTATATCGGTCGCTATGATGAGGCGGGCGCGGATATTATTGTGGATCGCATTGAGAAGCTGATTGAAGAAACCGGGCAAACTGGTTTTCATTTTGTGGATGAAGCGGCTCCTCCTAAAGTCATGTTCGCGATGGCGCGTAAGTTGATTGAAAAGGGTATCGTGATTACGTGGTGGGGCAATATTCGATTTGAAAAGACTTTCACACCGGAACGCTGCCAATTACTCGCTGACTCGGGTTGTGTGGCGGTGTCCGGTGGCTTGGAAGTGGCGTCTGATCGTTTGCTAAAGCTCATGAAAAAAGGTGTTACTGTCGAACAAGTGGCGCGCGTGACCAAAGCATTTTCCGATGCCGGTATCTTGGTGCATGCCTATCTGATGTATGGTTTTCCCTCGCAAACCGAGGAGGAGACGGTTGAGTCACTGGAATATGTGCGGCAGCTGATGATGCATCGCTGTATTCACTCCGCGTACTGGCATCGTTTTTCGGCGACGATTCATAGTCCGGTTGGGCAGCGACCGGATGACTATGGTGTAACACTTCACCCACCAATGTTCGAAGGGTTTGCCAGCAATGATATTGAGTTTAGTGATCCGGTGACAGCAGATCATGAGCTGTTAGGGCGTGGACTGAAAAAGGCGTTATACAACTATATGCACGGCCTTGGCTTCGAACAGCCAGTGGCAATTTGGTTTGAAAAGCGGATTAAAGAGCCTAAGGTTGCCAGTGACTTTATACAAAACGCCTTGTGTGATCAGGAAAAAAGCAGAGCTATTATTCCAATTAGTGTGTCTCAGTAGTACTTAAGATATTGGTAAAACGTTGAATTCAGAGACTTTTGTTACAACAGGCTGATGTAGTGTGGCTGACTGAGTGAAAGAAACTCTAAAAAATTCATATCCTTAAAGAAAGGTTCAGGCTTTGGGTATGTTTTTATTCAAATAAAAATGGCTAAACCACCGGATTAGTGGTCTCCCTGTGTTATTATTGAACGCGGCATTAAAAAAAGCTGATTACGCTTGAGGCAAGTTTGGCGTAGTCATGGAGGAGTGCCACTTGACTAAAAGTAATTAAAATTCGGAGAGATCATGATAAAGAAACTCCTGGCATCAACATTGGTTCTAGCAGGTTTGGGTTTTGCAGGTTCATCAAGCGCACATGAGTGTGGGGATGTCACAATCGCTGCTATGAACTGGCAGTCTGCAGAAGTACTGGGTGAAATTGATAAGTTAATCCTCGAAAAAGGATACGACTGTGATGTAGAAATGGTTGCGGGTGATACCATGCCTACTTTCACGTCTATGAATGAGAAAGGAAAGCCGGATGTCGCGCCTGAGCTTTGGACTAACTCATTAGATGCACCATTAAGAGAAGCGATTGCTGAAGGTCGTTTGTTCCGCACGGTTGATTCGCTGGCTGACGGTGGTGAAGAAGGTATCTGGATTCCTAAGTATTTAGCGGATGCTAACCCTGACATCGTTACTGTTGAAGACGCACTGAAAAAGCCTGAGCTTTTCCCGCATCCTGAGAAGGATGACAAAGGTGCAATCGTTGGTTGTCCTGCAGGCTGGAACTGCCAGTTGATTATGCAGAATCTGTTTAAAGCGTATGACATGGAAAGCAAAGGTTTCGATCTTGTTGATCCGGGTTCATCAGCAGGTCTTGATGGCGCAATCGCTAAAGCTTACGAGCGTAAACAAGGTTTCATGGGTTATTACTGGGCACCAACGTCGTTACTGGGTAAGTACGAAATGGTTAAGCTGAAAGGTAATGCACCACACGACCAAGAGCATTGGGAGAAGTGTACGGGTGTTGCAGACTGTGAAAATCCAAAGATTAACGACTGGAGACCATCACGCGTTTCTACTGTTGTGACTAAAGACTTCATGGATAACTCAGCAGTTGCATTGAGCTATTTCAACCGTCGTTCTATCGGTAACAATGACATGGGTAAACTATTGTCTTGGATGACTGAGAATCAGGCTACGGGTGAAGAAGCAGCTGAAGAGTTCGTTAAGACTCGTGAAGATCTATGGTCTAAGTGGGTGTCTGAAGAGACTGCAGAAAAAATTAAGAAGTAAAGTGATCTGATCACGGAAGGCGGCATTCATTGTCGCCTTTTCTTTTTATGGCACACTCATTTGTAGTTGCCAAAATAGCCATTTCTTTGAAGAAGCTAATAATAATTAATAAGCAGATTCTTCTTTTACCTTGATATGAGGAATATACATTGAGTTGGTATAACGAATTTCCGCACATGCCCATCGATGACCTACGGGCACTGAAAAAGGGAATAGACGCGGGTTTTAAAGGGTTTACCCGAGAGTACGGTGAGACGATCGAATTGATCTTCGAACCCGTCAAACAATTTATGATTCTGGCTGAAGATTTCATGCTGGACACACCTTGGCCTATTATCCTGTTACTAATTTCTGGTCTGGTTTGGCTGGGTAGTCGCAACTGGAAAATCGTTCTCGGAACTGTCATTACCTTGCTACTGATCGGCTTCTTCGATATGTGGGAGGACACGATGAAAACCGTCGCCATGACCTTTGTGGCCACGCTGTTGGCGATCGTCATTGGTATACCGATAGGAATTCTGATGTCCCGCTCCACGCTAGTTGAGCGATTAGTGACGCCGATACTCGATGTCATGCAAACCATGCCGGCATTCGTATACCTGATTCCTGTGGTTATGCTGCTGGGTATTGGTAAAGTGCCGGGTCTTATCTCTGTAATTATCTATGCTATCCCGCCGATTATTCGTTTGACGAATCTTGGTATCCGCTTGGTGGATAAAGATGTATTGGAAGCAGGTGATGCCTTCGGTGCGTCATACTGGCAGCGTTTACGTCAGATTCAAATGCCATTGGCACTACCGACTATTATGGCCGGTATTAACCAGACCATTATGATGGCGTTGTCGATGGTTGTGGTTGCTTCCATGATCGGTGTACAGGGACTGGGTCAGCCAGTACTTAAAGCGATTGCTAACCAGTATTTCACACTGGGAATCTTTAACGGATTGGCGATCGTTGGTATTGCGATTATTTTTGACCGTGCCTCACAGGCTTACGGTAAACGTCTGCAGAAGCATTCTGAGGTAGTTCATGGCTAGTCAAAGTATTGAAATAAAAAATCTGTACAAGATCTTCGGTCCCCATGGCGAGCGTTATGTCGACATGGTTGCTAATGGTATGACTAAAACCGAGTTAAATGAAAAGCACAGCCATGTACTTGGTTTACAGGATATTAATATCCACATGCCAGCGGGACAGATTCAGGTGGTAATGGGCTTGTCAGGGTCAGGAAAATCAACACTGATTCGTCATATCAATCGCTTGATCGACCCTACAGCGGGTGAAGTGCTGTATGACGGTGTGGATGTCTGCAAGATGAAGAAAGGCGCTTTGCGTCAGTTCCGTCGTCATAAGACTGCGATGGTTTTCCAAAAGTTTGCCTTGTTACCGCATCGTACAGTAATGGAAAACACGGTGTTTGGTCTTGAGATTCAGGGCGTGCCTGCGGGTGAGTGCGAGCGTCGTGCAACTCGTTGGTTGGACCGTGTCGGGCTCACTGGTTTTGAGGATAATTATCCGAATCAGCTGTCTGGTGGTATGCAGCAACGGGTGGGTTTGGCTCGTGCTTTGACAAACGATGCTGATATCCTGTTAATGGATGAGGCATTCTCAGCACTTGATCCATTGATTCGTATGGATATGCAAACGGTACTGCTGGATATACAAAAAGAGCTGCAAAAGACGATTGTGTTTATTACGCATGACTTGGATGAAGCGCTTCGTTTGGGTGATCGTATCGCGATCTTACGTGATGGTGCGGTGGTTCAGCAGGGCACAGGACAGGAGATTGTTCTGAACCCGGCTGATGAGTATATTTCCAGCTTTGTTAAGGAAGTAAACCGTGGTCGCGTGGTGAAGGTGAAAACCATTATGACGCCGGTCGCCAGTGATGCGGGGTCTGAGCTGATTTCGGTTAACGAGAATGTCTTGTTAGAAAAAGCCGCTAAGACTATGACGGACAGTAACCAGCAAAATGCACTAGTGGTGGATGCCAGCGGTAATACTGTTGGGCAACTGGATATTCATGATGTGATTGCAGCCATGGTGACACCGGTTGAGCATGAAGGGGCAGAGGAAGAGGCATCAGCTGAAGCTGCTTAGCCTTAGATTCTTTCCTTGCTAAACCTAATACGCCTCTGATTTTTCAGGGGCGTTTTTGTTGGTGGGTCTAGTTAATTGAGGTACATTGATTACAAAGCAGAGAATAGTGATACCCTGGAGGGTTTATGAAAGTTAGCGTCGATACTGAAATAAACAGTCCTAAAGATAAGGTGTGGGACGTGATTACGGACTTTGAAAACTCACCCAATGTTATCTCAGGCATTATTGGTTTGCAGGTGTTGGAGAAGCCAGCGTCAGGGCTGGTTGGCTTTAAGTGGAAAGAAACCCGCAAGATGTTTGGTAAAGAAGCGGAGGAAACGATGTGGATTACGGACTGTGAAGAGGGCCAATACTATGCCACACGGGCAGAAAACCACGGTGCGATTTATCGCTCAATGCTGTTTGTTGAAGCAATGGATGCGCACAACACTAAGTTGACGATGTCATTTGAAGGTGATTCTGATTCGATGTTTGTGAAGATTATCTCAGCAGTCATGGGTTTGTTTATGAAGAAGTCGATGACGAAAATGTTGCAGGATGATCTGGACGACATTAAGTTGTATGTTGAAGCTGGCAGTTGAGCAGTTGAGCAGTTGAGCAGTTGAGCAGTTGAGCAGTTGAGCAGTTGAGTAGTTAGTCTCTGCTATTTGAGGGCAACTTACTCACAGCGAGCCACTTGAGTACATCAATAAACTAGCCGAATGGTTCGGCAAAGGACTGTTATGAATATCGAAGCATGGTTGGGGTTTGTGATTGCATCCTCCGTATTACTAATTATTCCCGGCCCGACGATTCTGACGGTGATTAGCTATTCCATTTCTCATGGTTATAAAGCCAAAATTCCTCTGATTATTGCGGTAGCTTTGGGAGATTCCACAGCTTTAGCACTGTCGCTGATTGGCTTGGGTGCGCTGCTTGCTGAGTCTGCTTTTTGGTTTCAGGTAGTGAAATGGGTTGGTGGATTGTATTTGTTGTACTTAGGTATTCAGCTATTTCGGGCAGGCTTTGAACCCTCTGACCCGCAGTCGGAATCCTCAACTGCATCGGGTATGAAGTTGTTTTTAAATACATATTTGGTTACAGCGCTTAACCCTAAGGGGATTGTTTTCTTTATTGCGTTTCTGCCGCAATTTATCAATCATGGCGCGGATATCACGCTACAGTTATGGGTATTGGCGGTGACTTTTGTGGCCTTAGCTACATTGAATGCAAGCTTGTACGCCATGTTTGCTGCAAAAGCACAGGCATTATTGTCATCACCCAAAGCGCAAAAGAAGTTCTATTTTTCTGGTGGAACCATGTTATCAATCGCGGGGATTTGGGCGTTGTCAGCTAAGAATGCTTAGTTGTGATCAGGTCAGTTGGTGATGTAGCTTGGTCGGCAATATCGAAGGTTTGAAATACAGCTTGTGTAAATAAGTCGATAAGCGGATTATCTCGTGCGCCTTTGCGATACAACACACAATTATCCATCGTGTAATCAAAGCCCGCGACATCCAGACGTTTTAGCTCGCCGCTGTTGTGCCATTGCTCTGCGTAATAGTCCGGTAAAAAACCAAGATAGCAGCCTGATAAAATCATAATAATACGCCCTGACATGTGGTTAGCGACAGCGCGTTTGGGGAATTGATTGTAAAGATGATGAATCACTTCACTGACGGTATGACTGGCGCCAACTAATTCACAGCTGCGTAAGTCATCTGCATCGATATTTTGTTTTGAGTATAAGGGGTGCTTTTCAGAGCAATATAAGCTGGTGTGATGACGATACAGAAAGTGTGACTCCAGTCCGGCATGGGGGCGGTTAATGACGTTAATTGCCACATCAGCGCGATTGTTAAGTAGATCAAAATCAATTTCATTGGCCGCATGTGCCATTACTTCCAGTTCCACCTGCGGTGCTTTTTGACGAAAGCTGGCAATCACAGGAGCGAGATCAAAACGTTTAAACTGTAACCAGTCATCTGGCAAGGCGATACGCAATGTGCCTGTGAGTTCAGAACGAATTGAGGTAACACGGTTGCGAAAACTATTGATGTCATCGAAAAGCAGCAACAGAGCAGCATAAACTTCGCTCCCTTGCTCGGTCAGAGCGAATGCCGTTCTCCCCCGGCCACGTGTGCACAATGTCATTCCCAGACGTGTTTCTAAGTCTGACATATGAGTGCTTATGGTGGAGCGTCCGATATTGAGCTCAAGTTCGGCACCGGCGTAACCACCACACTCTGCGACGGCTTTAAAAACGCGAAGCAATCTGAAATCAATATCACTGAGGTATGTTTTCCCGCTCATAATATCATTTGGGTTATTGGGTTATTGGGTTATTGGGTTATTGGGTTATTGGGTTATTGGGTTATTGGGTTATTGGGTTATTGGGTTATTGGGTTATTGGGTTATTGGGTTATTGGGTTATTGGGTTATTGGGTTATTTGATGTGGTGTTTATGGTCTCTGTACACGACAATTTAGAAATCCACGATTGAAAAACCATAGCCATTCGTTGATTTAGTAGGTTCCAACCAGTCAGGTGGGCACAGAAACAACAATAACAAGCGACTAGCCTCCAGTGTATCCATCACACCTGCCATCAACTGATCAGTCCGGT
>NZ_QGKM01000090.1 GCF_003172875.1 Leucothrix pacifica
GGCATGTTTCTCCGGTTTACCATGATCTTAATCTGATGTTTAAGAGTTTACATTAGATATCCATCAGAGCTAAATTTTTAGACTACTAGTAATGACGGATGAGTTGAAAGATGATGAAGCGAGGGGCTCTGTCCTGAATAATCTTGCAGAGGGTTTTCGTTTGACAGGCCAGTTTGACAAGAGTTTGCGATACGCTAAAGAGTCCCTTCAGATTGCTCAGACCAATGGAGATAAGTCTGGTGAAAATGTCACATTGAATAATATCTCTCTGATCTACAGTCATCGCGGTGAGTACGACGTAGCACTTGAATATCTGTTGAAAGTATTATTGGTTGATAGGGAAACAAGTGATCGGCACGGGGAGGCAGTGACCTTAAATAATATTGGCGATAACTACCGCTCTATGGGGCGCTATAACGAAGCACTTGAAGCGCTAGAGCAGTCGCTGGTCATTCGTAAAGATCTCGGTGATCAGGCAGGGCAGGCACTAACAATGAATAATATTGCTCTTATTCATCTTGAGTGGACGGAGGAGCTGAGCACAGCTTTGGAATTGTTAGAAACTGCTTTACAGATCCAGCGTAAAATTAAAGATCGGCAGGAAGAAGGTACGACTCTGCACAATATTGGCCAAATTTATGAAGCACGCGCAGAATATTCTAAGGCACTTGAGTATCTTGATCAGGCGAATACCATTCAGAACGAACTTGGGGATGTTGTTGGTGCATGTTTTACGCTGTCTAACATTGCTCATCTTTATTATTTCCGTTTTGATCGGCGAGAAGAAGCGTTGCAGACATGGGGGAAGGTGTATGAAGAGGCTAGCAGTAGGGAGTTGCAGCAAGTAGTTGATGAGATAGAGGAGGTGTATCAACTTTTGGGTTTAGGAGATTTGGAACATTCATGAAATATGCAGCAGTAACGCAACGATTAGCCACGCTTGGCAGTGAAAAATGGGTAATCCATGACCGCGCCCGTCAATTGATTGCCTCAGGTAAAGATGTTGTTGAGCTGACCATTGGTGAGCCAGACGTTGCCACGCCTGATTATCTGATTGAAACAGCCAGCGCTGCCATGCAGCAAGGCCGCACTGCTTATTCCAACGGAAGAGGTGAAGATAATTTGCGTGAGGTATTGGCTGAACGCTATAGCCAGCGACTGAAACGAACCATTACTGATCAACAAATCCTCTGCTTTCCCGGAACACAAACGGCCTTGTATGCCGTCATGCAAGGTATTGCGGAATCGGGCGATGAGGTGCTGGTTGGCGACCCGATGTATGCCACTTATGAAGGCGTGATTGCCAGCTCTGGCGCCACCACAGTGCCAGTTCCACTCCGACCAGAAAATGATTTTCGTTTGTCTGCTGCTGATTTGGAAGCACGTGTCACGGAGAAAACCACCGCCATTTTGATGAATACACCGCATAATCCAACCGGCGCTGTGTTAACCGCTCAGGACATTGAAGATATCGCTGAGGTGGCTGTGAAACATGACCTCTGGTTATTGGTTGATGAGGTGTATGAGGAGTTGGTATTTAGCGACGCTATCTTTGTATCGCCACTTGTCTCTGAAGCCATTGCTGAGCGTGTCATTGTGGTCAGTTCTATTTCAAAATCCCATGCCGCACCGGGCTTTCGCAGTGGATGGTGTGTCGGGTCAGAAGAGTTTTGTGGTCGTCTGCTGCCACTTTCTGAAACCATGTTATTTGGTAATCAGCCGTTTATTGCTGATATGACGGCGCAGGCAGTTTCCGCTCCGTCACCGATAGCTGAGGGGATGGTGGCACGGTTTGAAGCGCGTGCTCATTTGTTGGCAGAGCGGCTTCATGCTGAAAGCAACTTGAAGGTAAGCCTACCTAAGGCAGGCATGTTTGCATTGGTAGATGTCTCTGCAACCGGAATGTCTGGTTATGATTATGCGGTGGATCTTCTTGAAAACGCGGGTGTTGCGGTGATGCCTGGCTCGGCCTTTGGTGAAACATTGGTCGATTGGGTGCGAGTGGCATTAACCACCGAAGATGACCTGTTTGTCGAGGGCTGTGACCGAATGATCAAACACGCTAATTGCCATGCCAATCCTCACGCAAGTTCTAGCTCAAACCCGACATCAAGCACAAACACAATCAATGGAGAATAAGTCTATGTCGACAACGGTTGGAGAGGCCTTAGTTAAATACCTTGAATCGTCGGATGTTGAGGTGATTTTTGGTATTCCCGGTGTCCATACGATTGAGTTATATCGTGGCTTGTCGCAGTCCGGCATTCGGCACATTACTGCCAGACATGAACAGGGGGTGGGTTTTATGGCGGATGGTTATGCCAGAGTATCCGGGTGACCTGGCGTTGGTTTTGTGATTACAGGGCCGGGCATGACAAATATCCTCACCCCAATGGCGCAGGCACGCGCAGACAGTGTGCCTATGCTGGTGATTTCAGGGGTGAATGAGCGCAGTAGTTTGGGCTTAGGTTTGGGGCATTTACATGAGCTACCGAATCAACAAGCACTATGCACACAAGTTGCCGTCACCTCCACTCAGGTCAGTCGGGAAGACGAGTTGCTGCCTGCACTCAATCAGGCTTTTGATGACTTTTCCAGTAAACGTCCGGGGCCGGTGCATATTGAAATTCCTACCGATGTGATGGGGCTTGATTATGAGTTAGTGACTGATGCAATAAGTCATAAAAAGAGCACGGCTCAATCTGTGATTCCTTCAACTGATACGGCCGCGCAGCAACTGGCTGAGGGCAATAATATCGTCATTCTTGCCGGTGGTGGAGCGCGTCACACCGAGGCTGTTTTAACCCAATTAGCAGAGTATTTATCAGCTCCCGTCGTACAAACCAGTAATGCGCGAGGTTTAATGCATCAGCATCCGTTGTGTGTTCCTGCGAGTCCAAGCTTGAAAGCGGTGCGGCAGTTAATTGCAGATGCGGACTGTGTGCTAGCGGTAGGAACAGAGTTGGGATCAACGGATTACGATATGTATCGGGATAAAGCATTCCCGACTTTGAATGGTTTGATTCGCATTGATATTTGCCCGCAGCAATTAGCAAGACATCAGGCTGATATATGTTTACAGGGTGATGCAAAGCTTATTCTGGAAAGTTTACAGCAGGAGTTGCAGGCTCTCTCGCCAGAAAAACCAAAACAACCAGAATCACTGAAGTCTGAGCGGGGTCATCAACGAGCTGCTCAAACCCGAACCGCTGCATTGGACGAGTTATCTGAAGACTACCAACAACATATCCGCTTATTGAATTTGATTCGGGATACTTTCCCGAGCTCTATATTGGTCGGTGACTCCACGCAGCTGATTTACGCCGGAAGCATGTATTACGACCATGACTGTGCGGGAAGTTGGTTTCATGCCGCTACTGGTTATGGCGCATTGGGCTATAGTATTCCGGCAGCGATTGGAGCGGCTTTGGCAGCACCGGAGCGACAGGTGATTTGCATTAGCGGTGACGGTGGCGCGCAATTCTCATTCGCCGAGTTGATGACAGCCGTGCAGGAAAAGCTCCCAATTATATTTATCGTTTGGAATAACCGGGGATATCTGGAGATTGAAAACTCAATGGTGGAAGTTGATATTGCCGCCGTTGGTTGCGACCCGATACCGCCGAATTTCGAGTATCTGGCGAAGGCTTGTTCTATGCCTTATCTCGCCTGCTCGGCTGATGTGGATGAGTTTGCGGTTACATTAGAGGAAGGCAAGAAAATGATTGAAGGCACCGCTCGTACACAACCCATTATGATCGAAATAAGCGTCTAACAAGGAAGCTACTAATGTCTAATCCATCGTATCAATTCACTCATGCGATCACCCGCAAACCCAGCGCCAGCGTTATTGATGAAGTGTTTACAAATAAGAAACGGGAATAGATGTCACATCTGCTGATAAAGGCAGATCAGTCTCCGCCAAACAAATCACCGCACCATGTCCGACGTTGGCTTTCAACGACTCCAATACCTTAAAGTGTTTGCTGGCTGAGCGACTGGGCGAGGCAGATTTTTTAAACTCGATTGGGAATAACTGATTATCCTGTTCGATCATCAAGTCAATCTGGCGCTTGTCCTTATCCCGATAAAAATACAGCGGTGGATTCAGGCCGTTATGCCAGTAACTTTTAATGATTTCACTGACCATATAAGTTTCCAGAATTGCACCTGACATGGCTCCGGCTTCCAACGCTTCTGGGCTTGACCACTGAGTAAGGTAACTACACAGCCCAGTGTCTAGGAAGTATAACTTGGGTGTTTTAATTAAGCGCTTTGTGACATTACTATGCCAAGGGTGCAGCAAATAAATAATGCCTGATGCCTCCAAAATCGACAGCCATGACTTCACTAGCTTCTGGTCAATATCGACATCCCGCGCAAGATCCGCATAGTTGAGTAGTTGGCCAGTTCGTGCAGCCGCTGCTCGAATAAACAGATAGAAACTGCGCTCATCACCAACCTGAGTTAAATCCCGAACATCACGTTGCAAATAGGTTTGTAAGTAACTGCTATAAAACGCCTCTCTTGGCATGTCGTCATCTAACGCGACTCTGGGAAAACTCCCGCGCCAAATTCGTTCAAACACCTCCATGAGTGACATGTTTTGTGCTGACTCTCTGGCTTGCTCAATCCATGCTTGTGTCGGTAAAAAAGGTTGTTGCTCGCGTTGTTGGATTTCAGCTTGCGACATGCCTAGCATATCCAATACTGCGACACGTCCGGCTAAGCTTTCGGTAATGCCTTGCATAAGGTGGAATTTCTGAGAACCAGTAAGCCAGAACTGTCCGGGTTGTTTGTTCTTATCCACCATCATCTTAATCACACTGAATAGTTCAGGCGCATATTGAACTTCGTCAATAATTAAGGGTGGCTGGTGACGCTGCAGGAAGAGTTTCGGGTCGGATTGGGCGAGGTAGCGCTGTTCCATGTCATCTAGAGTGACGTAATTGCGCTCCGGCTCTGCTAAGGATTCCAGTAGGGTGGTTTTACCAACCTGACGAGGGCCAGTGAGCAATAGCACTGGAAAAGACTTGGATATGGCGCGAACAGTGGATTGTAAAGTGCGGGGTGTTATCATGGTTCCGACCAATATGATATTTCTGTCCATATTAGTCGGAATTTGGTTTTTGGTCAAAGTTCGATGTAAGTCAATACCTATCGTTGTATCTAACCTCGCTCCACCTCAAACCCCACAATATTCCGATCATCCTTACTAAACTCCACGCCAATTAAGTGTATTGGTTGATTCAAGGCACGATACTTATCCGCATACTGCTTGTCTTTAATCTGCTCTATCGCTTTTCCCTCAGGCGCAAGCTCCACCACCTTAAACTCAAACAAATACACCTGCTGGTTGAACTTCAAGGTCATGTCCAGGCGACCATGATTCGTGCAATCCTCAACGATTACATCTAAACCCAGTGCTGCAAAGTAGGAATAAAACACACTGGAGTAGTAGCCTTCAAACGTTTGAATGTTGTTACTGGTATACCAGTGATGAGGGATGCTGGCGAAGAATGAATGAAACAGTGTTTTAAGTCCGTCAAAGTCATTATTAAGTAACAGGTCATAAAGCAAAATACTTTGATCCGACTGAGCGCTCTTATTTTGAGTGAAGGTGCTGAGCAGTAACTCATTCAGGCTTTGATAAACTTCTTGGTTGGGATAACCCAGTGTGTAATATTTTTGTCCGCCCACTTGGCGTTGCTTCTTAATCGTCAGGTAACCAGTTTGAAACAGTAAGGCCTCTGTAGTCATATCATCCACATCGAAACTGGATAACATGCTGCTACTGCTGTTCATATTGTCCAAAGCAAGTGAGGGGACATGGCGTTCAAGTAACAGATCCACTAAAAAAGTAGGCGTGCCAGTTTCAAACCAGTAGTTACTAAACGTTCGGGTGTCGAACAGTTGTAAAATATCAAACGGGTTGTACACGCCATCGCCCAGCCAGTTGTAACCGTTGTACCATGTACGAATATCATCACGATCAAGGCCCGCTAATTCGGCTTCAAATACAGTATCAATGTCATGGTCGGTATAACCACAGAGCGTGGAGTAACGGGGGTCGAGAGTGATGTCTTTTAAGTTGTTCAGGCCAGAGAATAAACTCACTTTGGAAAATTTACTGACACCCGTTAAAAACGTAAATTTGATGTGGGCGTCGTGATCTTTAATCGTTCCATAAAAACTGCGTAGAAAATCACGGTTTTGACGGGCAAGTTCGGAATCCTTCAAAGTATCTAGAATCGGTTTATCGTATTCATCGACCAAGACAACGCTGGGTTTTCCAGTTGTTTTGTGGAGTTGCAGCAGTAGATCTGAAAATCGCCCGCTCAGATGGGAAAACTGTGGTGTGATACCAAATTGTTGCTCAAAGTGTGTGAGCTGTTTGCTGATGTCTTCTTTCAGATGATCTAAGCTGCTGTAATCGCCACTACCAAAGCTGAATCGCAATACTGGGTATTGGGTTGTCCAGTCCCATTGGTCGTGTGCTGCTAAACCTTGAAATAATGGCTCATTGCCTTCAAAAAGCTCTTTCAGCATATCAAGAAACAAGCTTTTACCGAAACGACGTGGGCGAGAGAGAAAGTAATGTGAAGAGCTTTCAATTAACGTTAATGCCAGTGCCGTTTTATCAACATAGTGATAATTATCACTACGGATCTTAGCGAACGATTGAATACCTATGGGGAGTTTATGTCGTTTCATGATACATCAGGCCGTGATTAACTGGAGTACCAAGTTTAGCATGTAATGTTGCTTTGGTGATTACGCTAACTTTGCTCCACTTCGAACCCCACAATATTCCGATCTCCCTTGCTGAACTCCACGCCAATCAAGTGTATCGGCTGATTCAATGCACGGTACTTATCTGCATACTGCTTGTCTTTAATCTGCTGAAGCGCTTTTCCCTTTGGCACAAGCTCCACCACTTTAAACTCAAAAAAATACACCTGCTGGTTGAATTTCAAAGTCATGTCCAAGCGGCCATGATTCGTACAGTCTTCGACCGTGACATCCAAGCCTAGTGCTGCAAAGTAGGAGTAGAACACGCTGGCATAAAAGCCTTCAAAGGCTTGAATAGTATTGCTGGTATACCAATGGTGTGGAATGCTGGCAAAAAAGGCGTGGAATAGCACTTTCAGTTCATCAAAGTCATTTTTGAGTAGGAGTTCATACAAGCGTATGCGTTGCCCCACTTGTGCTTCTGGTGCGTGAACCAAGTATTGTAACAAGCTGTTATTCAGGCTTTGGTAAACTTCACGGTTGGGGTAACCCAGTTGATAAAAGTAATTCCCGCCTAAGTTCGTTGTTTCTTTGATCGTCAAATAACCGGTTTGAAACATGACTGCTTCCAATGGCATATCATCAACATCAAAAGTGGAAAGTAATTCGGCGTCGGTATTGCGTCGTGCAAGGTTGGGTGTGGCAACTTGCTTTTTGCTTATCAGGTCAATTAAGAAAGTCGGTGTGCCGGTTTCAAACCAATAGTTTTTAAACTCGCGTTTTTTGAACAGTTGCAGAATATCAAACGGGTTGTATACGCCTTCGCCTAGCCAGTTGTAGCCGTTGTACCATTCGCGAATTTCGTCGCGATCTAATCCCTCAAGTTCAGCGGCAAAGACGGTATCAATATCATGATCAGTGTAACCACATAAGCTGGAATATTGCTGATCCAAGGTAATGTCGTAAAGATTGTTCAAACCTGAAAATAAGCTGACTTTTGAGAACTTACTGACGCCGGTTAGAAAGGTAAACTTAATGTGTGCGTCAGCATCCTTGAGGGTGCCATAGAAGCCCCGGAGTAGGTCACGGTTCTGGCGTGATAGTGCCTTGTCCTGTATGGCATCTAAAATAGGTTTGTCATATTCATCGATTAGAATAACAACTTGCTGTCCCGTTTGCTTTTCGGCCTGAACGATGAGCGCATTTAAGCGACCTGACGCAGTGTTGTAGACAGTTGGGACGCTATAGCGTTGTTCATACGCATCGAGTTGTTCGAAGAGTGCCTGCTCTGCTTGTCCCGCTTTAGCATAGTGACCACCGCTAAAGGTGAAACGTAATACCGGATATTCGACTGACCAATCCCATTGATCATGCGCTGCTAAGCCCTTAAATAATGGCTGATTGCCCTCAAAGAGTTCTTTTAATGTGTCGAGAAAGAGACTTTTACCGAAACGACGAGGGCGGGAGAGAAAATAGTGTGATGGGCCATTAATTAACTCCAACGCAACTGCCGTTTTATCAACATAGTAATAATCTTCGCTGCGGATCTTAGCGAAAGATTGAATGCCAATAGGTAAATTAAGTCGTTTCATGTGTTTTTAGTTGTCGGTGACTAGTTAAGTAAGCTTAGCATGAAACACAAATAGACCAGATTCTATTTGAGTATTGTGCTGTGAGACAATCGCACTGCGAGTATGACTTTATTTTTAATATTCAACTTCCCTATATGCTTGAATATTCGCTGTTAAATCGCGACAATGCTGCGTTCGAGTGTGCAAGCGACTGAGGGTTTCCAAATGCAACGCAACAGCACTGCCGAAGTACGGCAGCAGTTTCTGGATTTTTTCGCCAGTAAAGGCCATGAAATCGTTCCATCCAGCTCCTTAATTCCGGGCAATGACAAGACCTTGTTATTCACCAATGCCGGCATGGTGCAGTTTAAAGACGTATTCACCGGAGACGAAACCCGCCCTTACACACGAGCGACCACCTCCCAGCGCTGCGTTCGCGCTGGTGGTAAGCACAACGACTTAGAAAATGTTGGCTATACCGCACGTCACCACACATTCTTTGAAATGCTGGGCAACTTCAGCTTTGGTGATTACTTCAAAAAAGACGCGATTCACAATGCCTGGGAGTTCCTGACAGAAGTTTTGGAATTACCTAAAGAAAAGCTGTGGGTCACGGTTTACGAAGAAGATGAGGAAGCCGCCAATATCTGGATTGATGATATCGGTTTTCCGGCAGATCGCATTAGCCGCATCGGTGACAAGCCGGGCAAGCGTTACGAAAGCGATAACTTCTGGGCAATGGGTGACACCGGCCCCTGTGGTCCTTGTTCTGAAATCTTCTATGATCACGGCGAAGAGATTTGGGGTGGCCCTCCGGGAACACCGGAAGAAGATGGCGACCGTTTTATCGAAATCTGGAATCTTGTATTCATGCAATACGAGCGTTTCCCTGATGGCACCATGAAGCCACTGCCTAAGCCGTCGATTGATACCGGAATGGGTTTGGAGCGTTTGTGTGCGATTCTGCAAAACGGTCACAGTAACTACGATATCGATTTATTCCAGTATCTGATCAAGCATATCGCTGAGATGTCAGGCACTGAAGATTTAGACAATGCCTCACTGAAGGTGATTGCTGACCATATCCGCTCTTGTTCCTTCCTGATTTTGGATGGTGTCGTGCCATCGAATGAAGGTCGTGGTTATGTATTGCGCCGGATTATCCGCCGTGCAGCCCGTCACGGACATAAGCTTGGCTTAGAAGGTGCATTCTTCAACAAGTTGGTGCCGCCGTTGGTTGATCAAATGGGCGCGGCTTATCCTGATCTTGCTGAAGCACAGGCGAGCATTGAAAGCACCTTACTTAAAGAAGAGGTTCGTTTCGGCGAGACTTTGGATAAGGGTATGAAGTTGCTGGATGAGGCGATTGCTGATCTCAGCGATGATGTGCTGCCCGGCGCAGTCATGTTCAAACTGTATGACACCTTTGGTTTCCCGGTTGATTTGACGGCTGACATCGTGCGTGAGCGTGGCTTGCAGATTGATGAGGCAGGCTTTGATGTCGCGATGAATGAGCAGCGTGAAAAAGCGCGTGCTGCGGGTAAGTTTGGTACGGATTACACAGCTAAGCTGGAAGTAGAAGGTGAGACTGACTTCACTGGCTACGATGCGGTTTATAGTGACCAAAGCGAAGTGGTCGGCATTTTTGTTGAAGGCGAAGCGGTTGATAAAATTGCGGCAGGTCAGTCAGCACAAGTGGTGTTGGACACTACGCCGTTTTATGCCGAGTCAGGTGGACAGATCGGTGATTCCGGTTACTTAACCTCTGCATCGGCTAATTTTGAAGTGGCGGACACGCAAAAGCAGGGCGATGTGTTTATTCATCAGGGTGAATTATCAGAAGGCACGTTGAGTGTTGGCGATAAGTTGGCTGCGCATGTGGATGCCTCGCGTCGTCAGGCCATCGTGCTGAATCACTCCGGTACTCACTTAATGCACAAAGCGATGCGCGATGTGTTGGGTGATCACGTTGAGCAGAAAGGCTCGTTGGTGACCGAAGAGCGTTTGCGTTTTGACTTCTCGCATTCTGAGCCGGTAACGCCTGAGCAGATCGCTGAGATTGAAAACATTGTTAATGCTGAGATTCGCAAGAATGCAGCAACAGAAGCAGAAATCACCAGCATGGAGCGTGCCTTAGAAAAAGGCGCAATGGCGCTGTTTGGTGAAAAGTATGGTGATGAGGTTCGTGTGTTAACCATCGGTTTCTCTACGGAATTGTGTGGTGGTGTTCACGTTGAGCGCACGGGTGATATCGGGCTGTTTAAGATTGTCAGCGAAGGTGGTGTAGCTGCGGGTGTGCGTCGTGTTGAGGCGATGACCGGTGCCGGTGCATTGGCTTGGATGGATGCGCGTGAAGCAGAGTTGGCGACGATTGCTAAGTCGGTTAAGGCGAGCATTCCGGATGCCTCTGGCAAGGTTCAGCAGTTGGTGGATAAAAACCGTCAGCTGGAAAAAGAGCTGGATCAGTTGAAATCTAAGCTGGCTGCGCAAGCGGGTAGTGATTTGGTGTCACAAGCGGTGGATGTTGGTGGTATTAAAGTGCTGGCGGCGAACCTTGAAGGTGCTGATCCTAAGTCACTTCGCGATACAGCAGATCAGCTGAAGAATAAGCTGGGTCAGGCTGCAGTGGTAGTGGCGACGGTGAATGGCGACAAGGTGAGCTTGGTCGCAGCGGTCACCAAAGCAGAAAGCGCGACAATCAAAGCGGGCGAGTTGCTGGGTCATGTGGCTAAGCAAATTGATGGAAAAGGCGGCGGACGTCCGGATATGGCGCAGGGTGGGGGTAATAATCCTGC
This sequence comes from Leucothrix pacifica, assembly GCF_003172875.1. Taxonomy (GTDB): domain Bacteria; phylum Pseudomonadota; class Gammaproteobacteria; order Thiotrichales; family Thiotrichaceae; genus Leucothrix; species Leucothrix pacifica. The sequence continues at coordinate 11,099 of NZ_QGKM01000090.1, forward strand.
TGCGTTACCAGCGGCGTTGGATTCCGTAGTTAATTGGGTTAAGGAACGCGTGTAAATGGCACTGATAGTACAAAAGTATGGAGGGACTTCGGTAGGAAGTCCTGAACGAATCCAGGAAGTCGCCAAGCGCGTCATTCGCTGGCGTGAACGGGGTAATGATGTTGTTGTGGTGCTTTCAGCAATGTCGGGCGAGACCAACCGTTTATTGGGTTTGATTAATGCGCTCAATCCTGAGGGTGCGGCACGTGAGAAAGACGTGGTGCTGTCAACCGGTGAGCAGGTGACGATTGGTTTACTATCGCTGACATTGGAAGCCATGGGCTGTCCTGCCAAGTCTTATACCGGTCAGCAAGCGCGTTTGATTACGGACAGTGCGCACAGCAAGGCGCGGATTCGTCAGATTGATGACACTAAGATTCGTGCTGATCTGGATGCCGGTCGAGTGGTTGTGGTTGCAGGCTTTCAGGGTGTGGATGCTGACGGCAATATCACAACGCTGGGTCGTGGTGGTTCCGATACAACAGCGGTTGCCTTAGCGGTGGCTTTAAAAGCGGATGAGTGCCAGATTTATACGGATGTGGATGGCGTATATACGACAGATCCTCGTGTTGTGTCCGATGCATCGCACATTCCTAAGCTTGCGCTGGAAGAAATGCTGGAAATGGCCAGCCAAGGCTCAAAGGTTCTGCAGATCAGAGCGGTTGAGTTTGCTTATAAATATGATATGCCGATTCGTGTGCTTTCAAGCTTCGACGACGGTGACAATGGAAAGAGTACGCTGGTAACGCGTGAGGAAGATATTATGGAAGAGGTAATGGTTCGTGGTGTGGCTTTTAACAGAGATGAAGCGCAGCTGACCATTAAAGGCGTACCTGATAAGCCGGGTGTTGCCTTCGATATTCTAGGGCCTATTTCAGATGCCAACATCGAAGTGGATATGATTCTGCAGAATGTGAGCACGGAAGGAACGACTGACTTTACTTTCACGATTAACCGTAGCGATTACGCTGAGGCAATGCGTATTTTAGAGGCAACGGGTGAGTCCTTGGGCGCTAGTAAAGTCAAGGGTGATGACCGGATTGCGAAGGTGTCTATCGTTGGTGGCGGTATGCGTTCTCACGCAGGCGTTGCTAGTCAAATGTTCAAAGCGTTATCAAAAGAAGCGATCAATATTCGCATGATTTCGACCTCAGAAATCAAGATTTCGGTCGTGGTAGATGAGAAGTATCTGGAGCTTGCAGTCAGAACATTACACGAAGCATTTGGCTTGAGTGAGCAGTCAGCTTAACAGCGATTGTTACCAATAATTAAGTTTAAGTTCAGCTATATTATGAGAAGTTAGAGCTGTTTTCATCCATGTTGTATCGATGCAACAATTAAAATTCATAAGCGACACATGGATGAAGTAACAAAACAGTCAGCCGTATTGGCACAGGGTAGTATAACAATTATTAAACGGAGAATTAGGGATGTTGATTCTAACGCGGAGAGTGGGAGAAACGCTCATGATAGGGGACGACGTAAGCGTAACGGTATTAGGGGTTAAGGGCAATCAAGTGCGTATTGGCATTGATGCACCTAAGGATGTTGCAGTCCATCGCGAAGAAATTTACGACCGAATCAGGGATGAAGAGTCAGTAACTGTTGAGCTGGAAGCCAAAGTTACTCATCGATAATCCGGGGTTCAAAAAGTATCTTGCAGTCAGATTATTCATCATAGTCTGACTGCATTACACAAGAAATACCCTGTATTTTCTGTGTAATATCTAAATCTGTATATTCAATATTTGTTGCATAACTGATACTCTCTTGTCTCGAAACAACAACCTTGCTGTATCCTGAGGTTTTCGTTGTCTTTCGTCAGTCAGTTGTATGCCCGTATGAAGTCCTTTCGTACCTGCAAAAACAATACTTTAAGAACACGTTGCTTACCGTGCAACACAGAGACCAGGGCTTTCTCATGGCACATATCTGGCAAGAAATTGCCGCCAAAATTTCACCCAAAACCATTATCGCCGCTATTTTATTTGTACTGGTAGGTGCTTATATCGTGACCCAAACACCGACGGTTACCGTGAGTTGGGTGGTGGTTATTCTTATGTTCACGATCTACTTGTTTGTATTTGAGATTGTGGATGTGGATGTCGCTGCCGTTTCGATCATGGTATTGCTGGGGTTGACGTCGATTCCCTTGTTGGGTGGATTGATGGGCTTGGAAGCTCCGCTGGTGGATTCTGGTAAATTGTTTAATGGTTTTTCCAGTAATGCGGTAATGTCGATTATCGCGGTCATGATTATTGGCGCGGGCTTAGATAAAACCGGCATTATGAGTAAAGTCGCCACCTTTATTCTGAAAGTAGGTGGTACCAGCGAAACCCGCATTATTCCGATTATTTCCAGTACGGTTGGAATCATTTCCTCGTTTATGCAGAACGTAGGTGCAGCAGCATTGTTCCTGCCGGTGGTCTCGAGAATATCCGCACGCTCCGGTTTACCGATGTCTCGCTTGCTGATGCCAATGGGCTTCTGTGCGATTTTGGGTGGAACGGTCACGATGGTTGGTTCATCACCGTTGATTCTGCTAAATGACTTGATTGCGACCTCCAATGAAAGCTTGCCGGACGGCGCAGAACCAATGGAGCTGTTTGGTTTATTCTCGGTAACACCGATTGGTCTGGCATTGGTTCTGGCGGGAATTATTTACTTTGTAGTTGCCGGACGTTATGTCTTACCAGTGGCGAAAGTTGAGAGCGAAAGCAAAAACGGACTTGAGTATTTTCAGGATGTCTACGGGATTAACTATGACGTGTTTGAAGTGGTTATCCCACCGAACTGCGAGTTGGTTAATAAGCATCTTGATGACGTTGAGACAGAATATAAAATTCGTATCGTTGCGTCTAAGTCGGGTAACCGTGTAAAGATCGGCCCGGGAGCCCATGACCGGGATACTGACTTTGTGAGTAATATGGTTTTGGGTGTGGTTGCATCCCCTGAAGATCTGGACTATTTCGTTGAGAAATATCACCTGTGGAAACACAAAGAGATTAAAGTTTTCTCTGAAGCCTTGTCTTCAGCAAAAGCCGGTATGGCTGAGGTGGTTATTCCGCCAAGTTCTAATCTGGTTGGAAAAAGTGCCCGCGATGTGTGGATGCGTAAGGTCTACGGCATCGCGATGGTTGGCTTACATCGCGCTGGCAATACAATGCGAGAGGGTGAGGATATTCGAAGTATTCCGCTTCAGGCTGGCGATACTTTGGTGGTGCATTCGACTTGGGCGTCTTTGCAACGGCTGGAGAAAGACCCTGACTTTTTGGTAGTCTCCACAGAATTTCCGCACGAAGAGCTACGCCCGCAAAAAGTAGTGTGGGCAGGCATTTTCTTCCTGGTTGCCTTGTCCTTGGTATTATTCTCGGATATCCGATTGTCCATTGCGCTATTAACCGGTGCCTTGGGGATGATTCTGAGTGGCGTGTTGCGGATGGATGAAGCCTACCGTGCGGTTTCCTGGAAAACGGTGTTCTTATTGGCTAGTTTGATTCCATTGGGTATGGCGGTAGAAACCTCTGGTACCGCGGCATGGATTGCAAAACTGACGCTGAGTGTAGTGGGTGATATGCCACCGATAGTGATTCAGACCTCGATCGCGATTTTGGCAACGTTCTTTACATTGGTTATGTCGAATGTGGGTGCGACGGTGTTGTTGGTTCCGCTGGCAGTGAATATAGCCAATGGTGTGGGGGCAGATCCGGCGCTGTATGCGTTGACGGTTGCGATTGCTACCTCAAATTCCTTCCTCATCCCTACGCATCAGGTGAATGCTTTGATCATGGGGCCAGCGGGATATCGTGTTGCTGACTTTATTAAAGCCGGCAGCATTATGACAATCCTGTTCCTGGTGGTTTCAATGACTATGATGTGGTTGATATTCTGAGGTTAGTGATGCTCATGGAGTGACTGAGCACTTAAACAGCAACGCAAGTCAGTGCTTCGTCTAGCTGTTGCTGTGGGATGATAGGTCAGTTTGAAGATTGGCTGTCAGTGATTGGTTTGCTAGCCAATTCAATAGCAACAAAAATGCCACCTGTTGAGGTGGCATTTTTATGTCTGCTGTTCGCTGAATTAAGCGTTGTGCTAAGTTAGCAGCTTCGCTAACTATCATGCTCCAGATTCCGCGTTGCAAACATCAGTACCATAATAATCAACATCATGGTGCCGGCACCGGCCAGTAGCGCGTAATCTTCCATCTGTAATATGAAATACAGCACAGCGTATAAGCTGCTGAGGAACAGTAAAATCAACATCACCCGCCCGAAGCTTTTGAGTATCGCAATGGTATAAAGCGTAATAATACTGACGGTGGCCGTTGCGGCGTACAGATACGCCATGCGGAAAGTGATTTGTTCAGCCAGTGACAGCAAGATGATATAGAACATACTGAGTGCTAAACCAATCAAGCCGTACTGAATCACATGGAAGCGCGTCTTGGTGGTTATTTCGAAGATCAGGAAGGTCAGGAAGGTGAGGCCGACAAAGAGTACCCCATACTTAACCGCACGTTCGATCTTGGCATACAGAGATATCGGTGTGAATAGCTTTACACCGGATTTCAGTGCGTACAGATCATGCTTTTCTTCGCCCAATAGCCACTGCTGCGGGTAATTGCGGGCAATATTCGGCACGCGCCAGTGAGCATCAAACCCATTCGCTTTGACATCCGACTTAACCGGTGGAATGTCGCCAATAAAGCTCGGATGAGGCCAGCCGGAATGAATATTCGCGGTGGAGGTTTCACCGACTGGTGCAAAGCTGAGTCCTTCGCTACCGTTCACATTAAATTTGATCCGAAATTTAGGTAAAACTATTTCGCGTTCAAGGTCTTTCATCTTTACGTGAAAGCCTTGCGGGAGCAGGTTGGGCAACATGGTGCCGGGCATTAAGGGTGAACTCGCATCATTGTTCCAGCGCAGCGGGAAAGTTTCATCAATGGCTTTGGTGTCACTCACGCCGACTGCCAGCCAAGCATTTTTCCATTGAATATCATTTTTGCTGGAGGTTTTATCTGGCAAGGTCCCGAGATCAAAAGTGCCGGTCATTTCAATCTGCGCCTGATACACCAGTGCATCATAGATGCCGCGTTTGCGGTGTTTCTCAATTACTTCTGCATCGATATTTAACTGCTTCGGTAGCAATACCATGGTCTTGTTATTAAACACATCACGACTAATGGTTTTCGTTTCGCCTTTATCATCCGTCACCGTATCAATATTGATGATGTGTTCAGTGTACGGCACAACCAGCACCGGGCCAGCGATGACTTGCTGTGTACCCCAGGTTTTAGCAATGCTGGAGATCGCGGTGCGATAGTAATAAGTCCGGTCGCTAACCACTTGTTTTGCCATAAATAACGGCAGGAGCATGGCGGCTGCAATAAAACCAATCAGAATACTGCGAAAGCCAAGGGAATAGCGAACCGATTCCAGTTTACCTGTGGGCGTTTCTTTTGTAGATTGTGTGTCCATAGATTGTGTCTGGCGCATTTACGCGTGGTCATGATAAGTCTGCCAGAGCATACAGGATTGAAGGGGTACATTAAAGCCGATGAAAGTATTAGGAATCGAGTCATCTTGCGATGAAACGGGTGTAGCGATTTACGACACCGAGAAAGGATTATTGTCCGAAGCGTTATACAGCCAAGTCGCGATGCATGCTGAATATGGCGGGGTGGTTCCTGAATTGGCATCGCGGGATCATATTCGCAAAATTGTCCCTCTAATTCGTGAAACGGTTAAAAATGCTGGCATGACCATGCAGGATTTGGAGGGTATTGCTTATACCTCGGGTCCGGGTTTAATTGGTGCGCTCATGGTTGGTGCTTCTGTTGGCCGAACCATGGCATGGAGTTTAGGGATTCCGGCGCTAGCGGTTCATCACATGGAAGGGCATTTGTTGGCACCAATGTTGGAGGAAGACGCTCCGGAATGTCCGTTTGTAGCCTTATTGGTTTCAGGTGGTCACACCATGCTGGTAGAGGTGAAAGCGATAGGTGACTACAAAATTCTCGGTGAGTCTGTTGATGATGCAGTAGGCGAGGCTTTTGATAAAACGGCCAAATTGATGGGGCTTTCTTATCCAGGCGGCCCTGAGCTGGCTGCATTAGCTGAAAAGGGGAAACCAACAGATATTAAATTCCCAAGACCGATGGTGAATCGCCCCGGTTTAGACTTCAGTTTCTCCGGTTTGAAAACAGCGGCTCTACTTGCATGGGAAAAGTCTGCTCAAACCGATGAAGCAAAAGCAGATATCGCCTATGCCTTTCAGGAAGCAATCGTTGATACCTTGTTTATCAAATGTGACCGCGCTTTAAAGCAAACAGGTCACAAGCGTCTGATCGTTGCGGGTGGTGTTGGGGCAAATAAACGCTTACGCGAAAGACTGAATGATTTGGGAGTTGAAGTATTTTTCCCTCGGCAAGCATTCTGTACTGACAACGGTGCGATGATTGCTTATGCCGGAGCCCTGCGCTTAGCTGCGGGGCAGCAGGAGCCAGCGGTGATATCACCGCAGCCCCGTTGGTCTTTAGAGACGCTGACCGGCTTGCCTGAGGCCGTGTAACATATTGCCGTCCGGGTCATTACTGTTTTGATCCGGAATCCACGGACTTAAGCACTCGCGGCTTTTGACGCAAGGGTCTGTCAGTGTTTTCATAAACGCTACTAAGTCTTCAACGTCTTGCTCGGTACTATTGGGCATTGGTGTAATATCAATCCCCGATTTGAGCGCCTTAGCTGTATTGATACGTGCTTTATCAATATCGATATCCGGCTGTGTCACCTGACTCAGGTCGTAGTTTCTGACCGCCTGTTTAGGATTCAGCATGTGTCGGGTGACCGCTTCCAATGAGGTGTAGGCACCTGCGTGACCCCAAGGTCCTGTCACTTCAACATTCAGCAAGCTTGGTGTACGGAAACGGTAGCGATCATCTTCTTTAGCCGTTACCAGGAAGCAACCCATGTCATCTTTATCCTTGTCAGCATCATGTTTTGGTTTACCTTCGCCAATCTGCGGCATCGCGGTATTGTAGAACTCCTCATTAGTAAAGAAATCACCGGAATGGCAACTGGCGCAACCGGCACCACCTTGATCCTGAGTTTTAAAGAACAGGGCAGCACCGCGCTTTGCCTGATCAGAAATCGCCTGATTATTACCGGCAACGTACTCACTCCAAGGATTTTTCACAAACAGCTGTGAGCGTTCGTAGTCTGCGATTGCCTCAGAAATATTTTGCTCGGTAATTAAATCATCTATGGGCGATGAGCGATCATTAAACGCCTCACGGAAATCATTTTCCCAGTTCTTTTTCAGACGATTCGCCAAAGAACGGCGCACTGTCTGAGACATGGCTGCAGACATAAACGTCCCGCGCATTTCTTCATTTGAGGTGGTAGGGAAACGTGCTTGTGCCTGAACTAAGTTTTCACCACCTAGTGCATCCGCTTTACCTTCACCGACATCAGGTGTCTGGATAGAGTAAGCGTCTAATTTCTTGATACGACCATCATGGAACATGTGCTTCTTCCACAAGGCAATATTAAATGTGGTTGGGGCATTACGAGGTACTTTGACCTTATGGTTGGCTTTAATGCGACGATTAGGCCCTAAAATTTCAGGCCGCACACTATCAACACCAATTGGTAATGACAGCTGATCACCACCACCCAATACAGGATGATGGCAGGTCACACAGGCAGTGGTTTCATCACCACCCAGGCTACGGCTGTAAAATAGCTTCATGCCCAGTTGAGACTTAGGCGCGTTAATTGACGGTATCGTGACCCCAGCGGCGGGGTTACCCGTGAGGCCAAACGTTTTTATAAGAAGACGTATATCGTTATCAATACTGCTTTGCTGCGCGGAGCTGGTTCCACTGTGAAGCAACAGGCAAGTCAACACAATTAGTCTTGAGAATGGGGGGAGTCTCATTACAAATTCACTTGTTTTTAAATTATGAGCAAACTGTATCGTGTTGTTTAAAAGCTGTGCAGTCTGGGGGCAATAAACGGGCGCATTCTTTGGATAGAATGTAACAGGGTTGATTCGAGTCAAGTTTCTGACAATTAAACATTTCTTATCAAAGTGGAATCTAGTGTTACACGGCTGGCTATGTCAAAATGCGCGCCATATATGAGAGAGCCAGAGCTGTCATGACTGAATACCTGCTGATCATTGTCGGCACCGTGTGGGTGAACAACATTGTACTGTCCCAGTTTTTGGGATTGTGCCCGTTTATGGGTGTCTCACGTAAACTGGAAACTGCCATGGGCATGGGGCTTGCAACCACCTTTGTACTGACCTTGTCGTCTGTAACCAGTTATCTGGTGAATGACTTTCTGCTGGCGCCTTTCGAGCTGGAATATTTAAGAACCATCAGCTTTATTTTAGTGATTGCCGCAATCGTAGGCTTTACTGAGCTGGTCGTACACAAAACCAGCCCGATGCTATACAACGTGTTGGGTATTTATCTCCCACTGATCACGACTAACTGTGCCGTGTTGGGTGTGGCCTTACTGAACGTACAACAAAGTCACGGATTCCTTGAGTCCGCATTATATGGCTTTGGTGCTTCCATCGGTTTCACATTGGTTCTGGTATTGTTTGCGGCCTTACGTGAGCGTATCGCAGTGTCAGACGTGCCAAAACCCTTTAAAGGGAATGCCATTGGGATGATTACCGCTGGCCTGATGGCGCTGGCATTTATGGGCTTTACCGGCCTGATCAAGGCGCAGTAATAACATGTTAATGGCAATTCTCGTGATGGTTGGTCTGGCGGCATTTTTTGGTGCTTTGCTGGGTTATGCCGCAATAAAGTTCAAGGTTGAAGGTGACCCCATCACCGATCAAATCGACCAGTTACTCCCACAAACCCAATGCGGCCAGTGTAGTTACCCCGGTTGTCGTCCTTATGCCGAAGCGATTGCAAAAGGTGAGATAGGCATTAATCACTGTCCGCCGGGGGGGGATTCGACCATTCAGGCGCTTGCTGATTTACTGGATGTAGAGCCGTTGCCGCTGGATGAAGAAGCCGGTGAACACTCCGATGTGCCGTTAGTCGCGATTATTCGTGAAGAAACTTGTATCGGTTGCACCCTGTGTATTCAGGCTTGTCCGGTGGATGCGATTGTCGGTGCCGCTAAGTTGATGCACACGGTGATTGCAGATGAATGTACCGGTTGTGAGCTGTGCCTACCGCCCTGTCCGGTGGATTGTATCGATATGATTCCTGTGCCGCAAAGCACTGATAACTGGGTGTGGCCGGAGCCTGCCACACTGGGCAAAATTCCAATCAAAATTGAGGTGAAAGCATGAACACCTTGATTCAGAAATTATGGAAAATGCGCGGTGGTGTGCATCCTGCCTTTCACAAAGATGACTCGACTCGCCAGCCTATTCAACATACTGCAATCCCGCCGCAGCTGATTATACCGCTGCAACAACATGTCGGGCACTTGCCGGATTTAAAGGTTGCGATTGGTGATACCGTTGAAAAGGGACAAATGCTGGCATCAGTCAGCGCGGTCGGTATTGGTGCGGCTATTCATGCGCCGACCTCCGGTGTCATTACCTCTATCGAAGAGCGAACTATTCCACATCCTTCCGGGCTGGCTGGTAGCTGCATCGTGTTGGACAGCGATGGAAAAGATGACTGGGGAAACCAGCGTTTAGCACCGCTTGCGGATTATCGTGAGTGCGCTGCGGATGAATTGCTTCAGCGTATTGAGCAGGCCGGAGTGGTTGGACTTGGTGGTGCAGTATTCCCCAGCGAGGTGAAATTAGCCTCAGCCGGTGAGGGGAATGTTGAAACGCTAATTATCAATGGCGCGGAGTGTGAGCCTTACATCAGCTGTGATGATATGTTGATGCGCGAGCGTGCTGAGGAAGTGATCGTCGGCATTGATATTTTGATGCACCTTCTGAAGGCCAAACGCTGCCTGATCGGGGTCGAAGATAATAAGCCTGAGGCGATTGCGGCATTAAATTCTGCGTTGGAAACTCTGGGAGCAGCTGGAAATGCTGGTCATGGTCAAATAGAAGCCGATCAGGGGAGTAACACGCAACTATCTGGTGACTCATCTGACTCCGCATCATTGGCAATCCAAACTGTCTCACCAATAGCCAGCGCCCCACGTATTGAAGTCGTTGCCGTCCCCACCATGTACCCCAGCGGTGACGCCAAGCAACTCACACGCATATTAACCGGTATCGAGATTCCCAAAGGTGTTCGTTCACCGTCGCTGGGCTTGTTGTGCCATAACGTCGGCACGGCTTACAGTATTTATGAAGCGGTGGTCGCGGGCAAACCGCTGATTTCCAGAATCACCACCGTCACCGGAAACGGTATTCAATCTCCACAGAATTTCGAAGCACTCATCGGCACACCGTTTAGTTTTTTGGTTGAACAAGCGGGCGGTTATACCGACAAGGCAGAGCGCCTGATTATGGGTGGCCCAATGATGGGGATTGCATTGCCATCTGATGGGCTACCCGTTGTCAAAGCTTGCAACTGCATTTTAATCAGCTCCCGTGACGAGTTGCGATTAAATGATCATGATCCGGCTGATGACGAGCGTTTAGTGATGCCTTGCATTCGTTGCGGCAAATGCATGCAGGCTTGTCCGGTTAAATTGCTCCCACAACAAATGTACTGGCACGCACGGGCACGGGACTTTGAGAAAGTCGCGGAGCATAACCTGTCCGACTGTATTGAATGTGGTGCTTGTAGCTACGTCTGTCCCAGTCATATTCCCTTAGTGGATTATTTCCGCTTTGCTAAAACTGAAATGAAAGCGCAACAGCAAGCTGCTATCAAATCCAGTCAATCCCGCGAACGTCATGAATTCCATGAATTCCGCAAAGCGCGCGAGAAGGCTGAGCGTGAAGAAAAGCGCCGCAAGCAAAAAGAAGCCTTGCAGAAAAAGAAGGCAGCCGCAGCAGATGGAAAAGCGGGCGAGGGCGACTCTAAACAAGACGCGATAAAAGCTGCCATGGAGCGCGCAAAAGCCAAAAAAGCTGCGTTAAAAGCCGCTGCGAAAAACAAACAGGATAACTCTGATGCAGTTTGATACGCGAATCACCAGTCTTGTTAATGATGCGCCGGATATCTCGCAGTTAATGAAGCAAGTGCTTTACGCACTGATCCCCGCTGTTGCAACCTTACTGTATTTCTATGGCTGGGGCGTCCTGATCAATTTAGTGCTCGCCGTTGTTTTTGCCTTAGCACTGGAAGGCATCGCCTTGTGGGTTCGCGGTAAGCCGGTTAAACCGTTCCTTAAAGATTTCAGCGCCATTGTGACGGCTTGTTTATTTGCGCTCACACTGCCGCCACTGATTAGTTGGTGGTTGATACTGGTCGGATTGTTCTTTGCCATCATTGTCGCCAAGCATCTATATGGAGGCATCGGCTATAACCCGTTTAACCCTGCCATGATTGCCTATGCGGTGTTGATCGTGTCATTCCCGCTGCAGATGAGCCAATGGCCCGGCGCTTACTCTGTCACAGGAGAATGGCTAAGCCTTAGCGATAGCTTATCGATTGTGTTTGGACAAATGGACGCAGACTGGGATGCCATCACTCGTGCAACGCCATTGGACGAAGTCAGAACCGGCCTGATTACCGGCCAAAGCTACCAAGATATCGTGGCGGGTGATCACTTCGGTTGGCTCTCTGGTGTGGCGTGGCAATGGACATCGCTTGCTTATCTACTGGGTGGTTTATACCTGATTAAAGCGCGTGTGATTAGTTGGCAAATTCCTGTATCCGTTTTGGCTGGTCTGGCGGGAGTGGCAGCGTTGATGTGGCTGGTGGATAGCAGCATCTATGCCTCCCCACTGTTCCACTTATTTAGCGGCGCAACCATGTTGGGCGCATTCTTTATCGCAACTGACCCAGTATCAGCCAGCACCACACCGTTCGGGCAATTGGTTTACGGCGCGAGTATCGGCTTCTTTATCTACGTAATTCGCACTTGGGGTGTATATCCGGACTCAGTAGCGTTCGCGGTATTAATTATGAATATGGCCGTGCCGATGATTGATTATTACACTCAACCCAAAGTCTTCGGTGACTCAGGGAGGGCGGTGCATGGCAAACGATAACCTAAAAGCCATCTGGCGCGCTGGCTCCATGCTGGCATTTTTTGCATTGGTTGGTGTGGTGTTATTGGTGGTTGTACAATGGCTGACCAAAGACCAAATTGCTGAGAATGCGCGCCTGATGAAGTTGCAACGTCTGCATGAGATTGTTTCAGCCGCAGATTATAATAATGACTTGTTGGCCAGTGCTCAAACGCTGCCTCTGAGTATTGAAGGTCTGGCTGATACCGCCAAAAAATACACGGCTTCTAAGTCTGGAACCGCAATTGCCGACATCTACGAAGTCACCAGCCTACAAGGCTACAGTGGCCCGATTAGCTTGGTGATTGGTATCAATGCTGACAATAGCTTGCGCGGTGTACGGGTGATTTCCCATAAAGAAACACCGGGCTTGGGTGATAAGATTGAAACCAGTAAAGATGACTGGATACTGCAATTCGCCGGAAAATCCTTACAGAACCCTGAGTTAAATCGCTGGAAAGTACGCAAAGACGGTGGTGATTTTGATCAGTTTACGGGCGCAACCATCACCCCCAGAGCGGTGGTCAATGCGGTACGTGAGGTACTAAGCATCAATGAGTGACGTAAATTACAAACAAATTATCGCCGACGGGCTGTGGAATAATAATGCCGGATTAGTGCAATTATTGGGGCTGTGTCCACTGTTGGCAGTAACCAATAATGCGGTCAATGGCTTAGGCCTAGGGCTGGCGACCTTGGTAACACTACTGATCTCTAATGGCTCGGTTTCCTTTAGTCGCCACTGGGTCAGCCGGGAAATCCGTATCCCGTTTTATGTCATGGTTATCGCTGCCAATGTGACGGTGGTTGACCTGTTAATGAATGCTTATCTGCATAATTTGCACAATGTACTGGGTATCTTTATTCCGCTGATCGTCACCAACTGCGCCATCATCGCGCGTGCTGAAGCCTTCGCCTCTAAAAATGAAATTATCCCCTCGATTGTGGATGGTTTCATGATGGGGCTCGGTTTTTTGGTACTGTTGGTGGTATTGGGCGGCATGCGTGAGGTCATCGGTAGCGGCACGCTATTTGCCAATGCATCTGTGATGTTTGGTGACGCCGCGCAAGGCCTGACCATGCAGGTGTTTGACAAGGATTACCCCGGCTTCTTACTGGCCATACTGCCACCGGGAGCGTTTCTGGGTTTGGGCTTAATTATCGCGCTAAAAAATATCATCGATGACCGTCTGGAAACCAAGCGAATCGCCAAGCGCCAGCAAGAAAAAGCCGCAGCAGAAGCAGCCAGCAAAGTGATCGGAGGAGTGCCCGCCAGTGAATAAAGACAAACGTTACGAGATATTCCGACGCTGGCGTGAAGCCAATCCGCACCCCACCACCGAACTCAATTTCAGCAGTCCGTTTGAACTATTGGTTGCTGTCACACTCTCCGCACAATCCACTGATAAAGGCGTCAATAAAGCCACCGATGTCCTGTTTAAAGTCGCCAATACCCCACAAGCCATTCTCGATTTAGGCTTGGAAGGACTGCGCGAGCACATCAAAACCATTGGTTTATATAACAATAAAGCGAAAAATGTCTATGCCGCCTGCCAGATGTTGGTGGATCTTCACGGGGGCGAAGTGCCGGATGATCGGGAAGCGCTGGAAGCATTGCCGGGAGTAGGGCGTAAGACTGCCAATGTGGTGCTGAATACCGCGTTTGGTCATCCCACCATGGCGGTGGATACGCATATATTCCGACTGTCGAACCGCACGGGTATCGCCAAGGGTAAGAATGTGGTGGAAGTGGAGAAAGGCTTACTGCGCCATATTCCCAAAGAGTTTATGGTCGATGCGCATCATTGGTTGATCTTGCATGGGCGGTATATTTGTGTGGCGCGCAAGCCTAGGTGTGGGGCGTGTTTGATTAGTGATTTGTGTGACTTTAAAGAGAAGAATCTTTAGAAAATTAAAGCGTGTTGGGTTTCCTGATGGATAATCAGATCATGCCCATTCATCACGTAGTTGTTTGATGAATTTGTCGGCGTCATCAGCCGATTTGAATACTTTGTTATCCTTATGCGCTCCCAGCATTGAGAGCAGAGGGCTCTGAACAGTTTTATTCATGTGCTTCAGGAGTTTGTCTTTTAGTTCAGGGATTCTCTCTGCCTCCTGAAGTGACATAAAAATACCTACAGAGCGATCCCTTTTGGTTATCAGGACAGGCTCATGCTGTGCTGTGTCCATCAATTCGTCGAATGAGTTCTTTGCGTCTTTTTCGGACATGACTTTCATAGTTAATCTCTTTATCTGTCTGCTATGGCTACCAATACTACTAAGAAGCTATTTTGTCTACTTAACGGGGAGTAGTTTTAAAGCATTCGATTAGTCCCTTGGCCACTTGAGTATGGCCGACGTCTGAAGCATTAGGCGTTAAAAGGCCGAGTCACCCTCGATAATGAGGGTGATAGATTGCTATTGTCCGACGGCTCAAGCGACAAGAAATTTAGTCATTATTGTGATATATTTAAACGATCAGGCTTAATGTGAAGTTGAGCTGAGCGATGAAACAGACTGGTCGATAGGCCAGACAGGTGAGTGATTGAAGATGTGTCAGGCCATGAAAAGCAATCCCTTTAATAGTAAAATATGGGACTCCGTCGCACGCGGTTTTGCTCAACCAGAAATTTATCCCCAGTGCTGTCGCACTCGGTATAAAATGCTTTAACGTTATGCATCTATGAGGTAGAAATGGAAGAATTTATTGAGGCAGTAAAAGCTTGGCCAGTAATAATACAGGGTGCATTAGGTTCAGCTTTATTTTGGCTGTTTTCAGCAGTAGGGCAATGGTTAACTGATAAGGCAAATAAAAGCACATCGTCATTTCTTAAAAAGACGAGAAAAAGCTCATTAATCAATGAAAGAATGAGGTTAAAAGCACTGAAGGCACAAGGAAGAGACCAAGTTTTATATGCTTCTGTTCTTATTTATCGAATGAGTCGGCCTTTACTAATAGGTCTCATCTGGATGGTATTGGGTTTGACTTTTAATAGCATCATAGGTGTATTTTCCATCATAGGATACTTGGGGTCTTTATATTATCTATTTATAGCATTGGGTATTGTTAAAGCAATCAACTATGAGGGTGATATTGATGCCAGAATTAAAGAAATTGAAGAAACCCTTGAAGACATGAAAAATGCATAATCGGTAGGTCAGAATTCTCTAACCTCCACCCCCCCACAACATAGAACAGTCCATGTTGGGCGTACACATTTTGCTTCATCGGAAAAACTACTCGCTCGCGCTCGCATTTACCGCTGAGCAAATCGTTAGAAATAAATTGGTAAGTAAGGAGGTAGAGTAACTGGGATGATTGAGACGGAAAACAATAGTAAGTTGCTTTTATCAATGAAAATCGGTTTCACTGACCCAAGCACTGATAATCAAATTAATAATAAGTTCTTTAATGGCGTAGTACCAATCGCAACAAAGACCAACCTAAAGGATGAAGATAAAACTCAAGTAATATCATTAGTAACAATTTTAAGTATGAAGCTTGCAAGCTTGTGGGAAATAAAAGAACAATATAAAAAAGAGTTAGAAGATCTAAAAACAGAGTTGAAAAAGTCTCCTAAAGGTGGAAATGATAATCTGCACCATTACTCCATCCAGTCGTCTAGTTTGCTGGGGTGGTTAGATGTCTATTTAGTGCAAATTAAAAGCATCCTTGATCATCTAGTAAAAATACCCTCACCTATATTTGGGTATAACAGATGGAACTTGGCGACATTTGGCGAGAAAGGGCTAAAAGTTAAAAAAGCTTTTCAAAATCTACCTGGAGAATACAAAGAAAGAACAAAAGATTATTACGAGAAAATATTTGAAACTCAGGGGTGGATTCATGATGCTATTGATATGAGAGACAGGCTTAATCATGGAGTTAAAGGTGGTCTTGATCTGCGAATTTTTGAAATACGTTATGATGAAAACAGCGGAAAATTCATTGAGCCAATGTGGTCTAATGAACAAAGTATTGAAGAAGCACTAGATATAGTATTTGATTCAATTTTGAAAACTAGCTCAATATTTTGTGGGTTGATTCTTTCTTTAAAGTTACCCAGTACTCATACAGTCGTCTGTGATCCTAATATGACACCAATATGTCAAGCAACTACAATAGTTCAATTAAAAGCACACCTTGAAGCAAAAGGAATTTACAGCCATGGCTTTACATAAACTTCTAACAAGTTGCTGTACATTGCCCCTATCTCATTAGGCTTCTGCTATAGCTACAGTTTACCACATGAGTCGTTCTGAGTCGGGATCAAGTGAGCGAGGTGTTAGCTGAATAAAAGGATATACAATGAAAACGTTATGGAAAATACTCGGCGGAATAGGGTTGTTACTAGTTATCGCTTTTGCTGGTGCCATCGGCAAGATTGTAGGGAAATTCACAACCGGCCAATTTTACGAAGACCAGAAAGAAGGGGCTCTTGATACTGTTCTAGTTAACGCTGCCAGCCACATTAACAAGAAATTACCAATGATGGTTGATGCTGAAACCAGATTGGATTCGGCTTCCGTCTTCAAAATGGGCCTCAGACTTAATTACACTGTGGTTAATTATTCAGCAGAGGAAATAGATTCCAGCTCCTTCAACAACGTCAAGCGTAAAGATCTCATGAATAAACTTTGCAACACAGATGAGACGAAGATATTTGTCGAAAATAAAACATCATTGTCACTGTCACATGCCTACTACGGAAAAAATGGGAAGCAATTTTCCGTCATTACCGTACAAGGATCTCAGTGCAAAAGCAGCTAACAAGCAATTTTACAACACTCGCTGCACTCGTTTGGGCGCTCTGAAGCGCGCCGATTAATTGAGCGTTAGTGCGTCAAGTGAAGCTTGATGCATCTAGCGGGGTGAAAGTCCCCGTCGGGTAAGGTCTAACCAGCCACCCGTATCGAGTGTTGCGCCTGTGGCGGAGCTTGCGGATCAATTCAGTTTTTCCAGTGGTTGCGTACCACAGCAAGTGAACAAGACAGGTGAAGCGTACACAGAGAAACTAATAGGCCATAGGGGTTATCGTGACCCTGAAGTGCTGATATCTCTCCGAGAATGTGAGTCCTGACAGACGAGGTTTGTAACACAACCGAAGTCCATGCGAAGAAATCGGGTTTGGTGAGATTGCTGTGAGCGGAGTTCTCGAGCCGTGGCATGTGAGTAGATATGTATCAGGAACTTGAGAGATCCGGTATTGCTCCTGACGGAACAAGTAGGGACGTTAAGCCGAAAGGTGAGACCAACGAAGACAGACCAGAAGTCGGATCAGCTCATAGTAGTCTGAGTCTGAGGGCGGGAAAGCCGTCTACATATTGCACCTACAATAGTTATTCTTATATGATTTTTTTTATAAGTAAAAAAAAGACTTGGTTTGGTGGATGTTTATGTGGTTTATTATAGAAGATAATCTATAAAGGGAGTAAATATTTGTTTGAAAAAATCTTAGATTGGATTAAAGAATGGTTTTTGCCACTATTTATTATACTTATATTCTTTTTTTTACTAAATCGTTATCCTATATATCTAGTTGTTTTCATATTTTTCTTAGTAGTGGTTAGTTTTTTCATTAATAATAAAGGAAATACATTGTACGCTTTAAGAAAAAATTTTGAAATAGCAAAGGCTTGGCTAAAAAATATCTTATTTAAAGAAAGTGTTTTTATTCGCTTAGTAGCTTGGTATATATTACTAGTCTCGTTAAATAACTTTATTATTGAGCCATTAACTCAAAACTCAAAAAGAGTTCCTTATGGAAAAGTTACATCAATTCCTGAAATTTATAAAGGGTCATGGGAAGGAGAAGCGTACAACAATGATATAATATCAAAACTATCTATTCGAAGTTCAAAAATGACTTACACTTGGACAGATAAAAGTAGCAATGATGGTAAACAAATAATTAGATGTAAATCTCCAAGTGTTTTCTATAACTTTCATGCTATAGAACATCAGTTTGAAAATAGGTTTTGGTACCCAGTTGTTGATATTATTTTACTTCCTCTCATTCCAGAAACAATATTCGGAAGCCAATATATCTATTGGTCTTGTGGTCATTCTTTAGATAAAGAAACAAGCTTCCTATCAATATCTGAGCCCTCCACCGAGTTATATTGGTTATCAAATGATGAAATTGGAATAATGTTATTTGAACCTTACTCATATGATCATTATGAGTATGATATAATAGAATACTCATCTACTTTATTTAGTAGAAAAAAAAGATAGTAAATATTCCTAAAAGCATAACGAGTTTGTCGAAATAAACTTACCTACTAAGCGGCTAACTTACTTTCTGTGAATTCGGGTAATATTTTATTAGATTTAGGTTTCAAGCCTTCGAGCTAGTAAGGCCCTCACAAAGGCATTGTTATATTGGATTAGATAATGAGTGACTATAAACCACCAAAGAATAAAAAAACTAACGCATTGCATGCTGTTGCTAGATCAGGTCTAGGGGCGATTCCATTTGCTGGAACTGCTGCTATTGAAATTTTGAATAGAATTGTGGCTCCTCCGTTAGAACAAAGAAAAGAAGAGTGGATGTTAAATTTTGGGAATGCATTACTAAGACTAGAGAAAAAACAGAAGTTATTCTTGAAAACCTATCTAATAAATATTTCTTTATAGATGTGACTTTTGAAGCAACATTGATAGCAATCACAACGAGTAAAAACGAAAAATGAAGCTTTAAAAATTCAGTATTGAACTCTGCAATAGACTCCTCAGATCAAGACACAATGCAGTTTATATTTATATCCTATATAGATTCATTAACTCCTTGGGTTTAGAAGTTTTTAACCTCTGTACACGACAAAAAA
>NZ_QGKM01000091.1 GCF_003172875.1 Leucothrix pacifica
ATACAATTGACTGACAGGAATACCGGAAGCCCATCCAATGCTGACCGCATGCATAATCCTTGTGAATAATGCGAAGTATTCCAACAAAGATGCAATAATACAGGCAGTTTACAAAAAGGACTCTGACCAATATGTTCGAACAAGTATTCAAAAATATCGATGACATTTTCCACAAAGATGCAGGCTGCTCCTCCGAGCTGGACTACACCGAGCAATCATCATGGATGTTATTTTTGAAATATCTCGACGACCTTGAGTTTACCAAGTCGCAGGAAGCCGAGATGATGATGGAAGACTACCATTACATTATCGACGCGCCTTACCGTTGGAGCGCATGGGCAGCGCCGAAAGATGCTGATGGTCACTTTGATCACAACAACGCGTTAACCGGCGATGATTTAACGGATTTTGTTGATGGTGAATTGTTCCCGTACCTGAAAGGCTTTAAGCAACGCGCTGATCACCCCAATACCATTCACTATAAAATTGGTGAGATTTTTAGCGAGATTAAAAACAAAATTCAAAGTGGTTACTCGCTGCGTGATGCGCTGGAAAAGGTTGATCAGCTACGTTTTCGTTCGCAGCAGGAAAAACACGAGCTTAGCCACTTATACGAAGCCAAAATTAAAAACATGGGTAACGCGGGTCGTAATGGCGGTGAATACTACACGCCGCGCCCCTTAATTCGTGCGATGGTGGGTGTGGTCGATCCTAAAATTAGTGAGACGATTTACGACTGTGCAGCAGGGTCGGCAGGCTTTTTATGTGAGGCTTACGGTCACTTTTACAGCTAGCACCTTATCCAATGCAATACCCAATCGACCGCTACACGATGGAAACTGAGCGTCAGTTAGAAGTACTAGACGGCCACTTGGCTGAGCAGGATTATATGTGTGCGAGTTGGTTACTCAATT
The DNA here is from genome assembly GCF_003172875.1 of Leucothrix pacifica. Classification (GTDB taxonomy): domain Bacteria; phylum Pseudomonadota; class Gammaproteobacteria; order Thiotrichales; family Thiotrichaceae; genus Leucothrix; species Leucothrix pacifica. Next base: position 915 of record NZ_QGKM01000091.1, read on the forward strand.
GCAGATATTGCGATCTGGCCTTTGTATGGGCGTGTAGCGACAGGTGATGTGTATGGCGTGGAAGAGTTTTTAGATACCACATCGTACAAAAACGTATTGGCTTGGGCGAAGCGTATTGAGGAAAGAGAAGCAGTCAAGATGAGTGCATCTTAGCAAAGCTGAGGTAAATATTTTCGATATTTTGAACATCAACAAAATAGTATGTTGGTTTTAATAATGAACTATTTTTGACAGTATTCGGAAAAGCTTTGCAATTCGTTTAAAACTAATATAAAAATGATTTGGCTGCTATGTAACTTACATTTTCCGTAAGATTTACTTGAAAGAGCTCTTAAAAAGACAGGTTTGTATATGATATTGCGTTTTGGTTGTGAAAACTTTAGGTCAATCAGTGAGTACCAAGAGGTGCTTTTAACAGCTGTTTCTAAAGATGATGGAGATACACTTTTTTCACCAAATGGAATTCGTGAAAAAGTTTTACCCATTGTGGCTTTTTATGGCGCAAATGGTTCTGGAAAAACAAATTTAATAATGTCAATTAGGTCTCTGATATCAGCAGTTGCGCAGAGTGCCAGCAGTGATATCGACAGGGCTTTGATACCAGCTTTTAAGTTGGATCGTGAAAGTGCAAATTTGCCTTCAACCCTAGATATGGACTTTATCTTCGATGATGTTCATTATCACTACGGCTTTTCTTTTGATGGAAAAGTAGTGACTGCTGAATGGTTATATTCATTTTCTTACGCCCATAGAATGTCAAAAAGTGTCTTGTTTGATCGAGATATATCAGATAAAAATTCTCCTTTTTACTTTGGTAAGAGTCTTAAGGGAAAAAATAAAGTTATTTCAGAAATAACAGGTGAAGCGAGTTTGTTTTTATCTGTAGCTGCTAAGTCTAAACATAAACTTCTCTCAAATATTTTTGAGTATATTAAAAGTCACTATAGTTTCCGGTTTAATTCTGGTCTGCTAGAGGAGCAAGTAGCCCAAAAAATCCGCAAGTATGGCTTTGAGCGTGAAATATCTCGTTTTTTGACATTAGTAGATGTTGGTGTTGCTAGACTAGAAGCCAAGCAAGTTCAGATGGAAGAGGATAGAGCGAATGCTGTGAATAGTATGCTTGATGCACTAGTAAACTCTCTTGGTGATCTTGCTCCGAAAGGGAAACTCCCTCTGATTGAATACCAGCATCATATTGAAATACATAGAGAGAACAAAGCTGGTGAGGATGTATTATTTAGTTTCAATGATGAAAGTCTAGGTACTCAGGCTTTAATATCGCTTTTGGTGTCTGTTTTTTGGGTGTTAAAGCATGGCGGAGTCTTTGTGGTTGATGAAATTGAATCTAGTTTGCATACCAAACTTTCATTAAAGGTAGTAGAGCTATTCAATTCGAAGGTGACAAACCCTAATGGTGCTCAACTAATTTTTACTACTCATGAAACACAGCTGCTTAATTATAATGGTATTCGTCGAGATGAGGTTTGGCTTACTGAGAAATCTCTTGATGGAAGTACTAAGGTTGCCCCTTTGTCTGATTACTCTATAGACAAGAGAAGTAACCTTAGGAATGGTTATCTTGATGGGCGCTTTGGTGCTATTCCTTTCTTAAGTCTCCTCGACGATTTTCGTCTATTCGAGGAATAATATGTCTCAAAGAAGAGCTAGGCCACATCGAGGAATTCATCGTAAAAGTGGGAAGAAAAAGCCTAAAATTAAAATTATTGCTTTCTGTGAAGGGAAAAAGAGCTATGGTCAAGAGT
>NZ_QGKM01000092.1 GCF_003172875.1 Leucothrix pacifica
ACTACCTTGAAAAACACCGCCACCTTGAAAAACTCAATGTGGTGGTTAATATTGGCCCCCATGACGAGAGTAGTTTCATTGTTAAAAGCAAAAGAGAAAGCTAGGTACCGGTTACCCTTGTGCTCCCAATCCAACGACTGCTTCGTATTTTTCTGATTTAATAAAAAAGGTATCTTGGGTATAGGCAGTGCTGTATCAGAATTCTGATAACTCACAGCATCGTTCTTGATGATCCAGATTTTTAAAGCACTAATATCAAGGTTCTTTACTATCTGGTCATCAAAGTCACCCGTTAGATTAAACCGTTTTATAGCTGCAAATTTTTCAGTGATATGCTGATAATCTTGATTATAAAAGTGGGTTTGAACGGTATGTTGAATGACCGCCCCAACTATTACATGTAGAATAATTGAAGTCGCAAGAAACATCAGAATCAAGTGTTTGCGCATTGATGGTTTGCTTTTGAATATCATGATGCAGCTTCAAACCTCTACCCCATCCCCCTGACAGTATGAATTAGTGGTTGATCATAAGGTTTGTCCACTTTGCTACGAAATCTCTTCACGGCAACATCAATAACATTTGTGTCACTATCAAATGTCATGTCCCACACGAGTGAGGCAATGATTGATCGTGATAAAACCTGACCTGCTTTACGCATGAAGAGTTCAAGTAATAGAAATTCTTTGGCTGTTAATGCAATTAATTTACCTTGTCTACTTGCTGTGCGCTTTAATAAATTCAGTTCCAAATCTGCAATTTGAATTGTATTCAACTCTTTAATCGGATCAGCTTGGTTTATTTTGTGGCGTAGTGCGTTCTGCACACGAGCGACTAATTCTGCAAAGGCAAACGGTTTCACTAAATAATCATTTGCTCCTAACTCAAGCCCTTTTACTCGATCATCAATTTGGTCTTTAGCAGTTAGCATGATCACTGGGGTATTAATTTTACTACTTCGAAGAGTCTGTAGTACCTGCCAACCATTTAACTTAGGTAACATAATATCCAATACGATCAGGTCATATTCTTGACTAGTCGCTTGATACAGTCCATCAACACCATCTTGGCTAAGATCAACCGTGTATCCGGATTCAGACAAGCCTTTTTGTAAGTACTGCCCAGTTTTAATTTCATCTTCGATCACTAGTAACTTCATGATTATCTTCCTATCCCTTTATTGCTAAATACTTTTGCATCGACCTATAAAAAGGGCCGAGATAACAAATTGCTATTCACGACCCTTGATCTTGCAGGGAATTAATAATAATTAGTTCATTAGTTTAGTGAAGCTCAACCTCTGCGTGCATACCCGCTTCAAAGTGCCCTGGTACATTGCAAGCAAACTGCGCGGTTTCATCACCAATAAACTGCCAAATCAATTCTTTGGATTTCCCCGGCTCCACGCTTACAGTGCTGCCGTCTTCATGCTTCATGTTTGGCATCTCTTTCATCATTTTTCTGTGCGCAACTTGCTCTTCAATGCTGCCAATTCCGAATTCGTGAGGAATTTTTCCTTTATTCATTACAACGAATTTGACGATATCACCTTCTTCAATACCTGCAAGGTTAGAGAAGTTATATTTCATGGTATCCATCATATGAACAGTAATAGTTTTATTGGGTACAGCACCTTTTGCAGCGGGCATACCAACGGCACTCATTTTATGTCCCTCATGACCTTCCATTGAACCTTCAGTGCCATGTCCGTCACCATGGCAAGCTGCGCAGTTGTTGGTAAAGACGGTTTTTCCTAGCGCAAGCTGATTTGGAGTATACCAACGGCCTGAAACGGGTTTATCTGGGCCATCTTGAGTACTAAAGCGACCAGTACTAATAGGCTAATAAATAAGAAACTATATAAGGTTTTATTCATAATATGATCGCTTTATTATGACGTGTTTGAGATTAGTATTTAGTAAAAACACCCACTGCTTCACCATCCTTAAAACTAATTACGTCATAACCCGATGGCTTACTTCCCTTGGGGGCCATACCCGGGGAATTCATGGGCATACCAGGGGCAGTCAGTCCGGAAATATCAGGTTTCTCAGAGAGTAGCCGCTTAATATCATTGGCCGGTACATGTCCCTCAATAGCATAGCCATCGACAAAAGCGGTATGACAAGACCCCAGACTTGCGCCTAATTTGGCTTTAACCTTGTACTCATTTAGGTTGTCAGAGTTATGCGCTTCAACAGGGAATCCATTATCTTTCATGTGATCAATCCATGCTGAGCAGCAGCCACAGGTAGCGCTTTTATAAACAGTGACGAGCGGTAAGGCTTTTGGTGCCTCAGCTTTAGAAGTGTCTGTAGTAACGATTTGGGGTGTTTTAACAACATCGATAACCTTGCTGGTGTCGATAGCTGACATGTCGGTAGGTTTCGCATCATCCGCATGCACGACCTGGTTTAAACTAACAGCACTAGCCATGATGGTCATCAAGAGTGCTGAAATGGTTGTTGAGTAAGTTTTATTTTTCATGAAAATTTCCTTATTAAAGGTGTGACGGGCCAAATAGCGTACTTAGAACAGCGGTAATGATTAAAATTAGCAAGGCAACGACCATTTCTACATTAATAGAAAACCGTAGTGCCATAGCAGACTGGCGGTTTTTTAAAGCAGGAACTAAGCGGAATTTATGCATTGCTGCCAGTGACAAGATTCCCGCGACAACACCTATTTTTAATAATAAAATATTGCCATGTATACTGGTGAATAGCGTTTTAAAGTTTCCTTCTAATGCATAAGAAATACCAACACCAGCCATGAGGAGTAATGCCACCAAAACTGAAGCTTGCTTTCCAAACTCATGCATTAATAGCTGTAAGGTGTTGCTTGGAAACTCTTTGCACCAATGGCTCAATGGATAGAGTAAGCCAACCCACCACATGGCAATAAAGATATGTAGAACAAGTGCCAGCCTTACGCATGTCTCTTGTTCAGCGGTATGCCCAACCATAGTAAATGATGCCGAAATTAGCAGTGATACTAGTAGCGCAGTAAAAGAAAGTGGCTTTGCATAAATGGGGATTAATCGCATTATTGTGACAAGTAGCAGTAACCCAAACCATCCGGCTAACCGAAATTTGTAACTCACGCCAACACCGGATTGCCAGAGAATTTCAATGAAGCTAGAGTCCCACATTCCGGCTAAACCCGACTCGGAAAATGATCCAACTTGCAGAAAAAAATCTAAACTTGCAACACTTAAACCCAGTATGACTCCGCATAACGTGTAAGCGAGAAATGGCAGATGTTGAGGCTTATATCGCTGAATCATGAAGGCTGCCGCTAAACCACCAACCGACATAGCGTAAGCGATATAAAGCAGTAGTTTGCTGCTAAAAATGGCGACAATCCAAGGCGAAAGAGCAGTCATTGTTATGTCCTTATAAACGCGGAGTGCCGAAGCAACTCCACGCGATAGGTTAATCGTTAGTGACCGTGGTCATCGTCTTTATGATCATCCTTTTGCTCAGTTTCATGGTCATCGCCGTGCCCGTCGTCATGGCTCATGCCTTCACCGTGTACCATAAAACTAAAGTCTCCAGACATTTTATGACCATCTTTTCCCATAGTTGTCCAACTCACCATATACTCGCCAACTTCTATTTCAGGTACGGCAATCTTGAAAGAAGTACCTGCCTCAGCCTTAGGCTTAAAACCAATGTTAAGGTCTTTGTGTTCGCCATCCATTAAGATCACTTTCATCAATCTGACCGAAGCGCCAAAGTTAAGGGTTAGCTGTTTTGGTGCTGCTTCAAGCATTTGCTCATTGGCAGGGTAGGTTGATTTGATGCCAGTATGGGCCAGTGCAGAGGCGCTTAACGTGAGTAAGCTAGCTACCATCATTGTCTTTAAAAATTTCATTGTGTATTTCCTTTTCATTAATGTGTTAAGTGTGATTAAAACCAAGCTTCAACGCCGAGCAATAGTTGTGTATCGGATGTTTTTTCTCCTTCTTCTTCTAGAATATCGGCGGTACCCCCAAAGGCTTTTGACCAGTTAACGCCGATATACGGTGCAAACTCTCGTTTAAATTCATGCTTTAGTCGCAGGGAAAAATCGAGATCGGAGAGACCTGAGCCTATACCTGCTTCAAGGTCATCTTTGCTATACATATTGATGCCTAGCGACGGCGCTAAAGCAGTTTTTTGAGTGAGCATCATCTCGTATTCTGTTTTTAGGCGGGCACCTACCTGTCCCCCTTTACCAAAGAACAAAGCAGCGTCCACATCAAACATATATGGAGCCGTCCCTTTAAATCCGACTACTGCCCATTCTCGACTTACCGGCTCAAAGTCTTTGCGAATACCAAGCTGTAAGTCCCAATAAGGGTCTAGCGCACGGCTGTACAAGGCTTGAAGTTCTGCTTCTTCAAGCTTACCGTCTTCTGATTCCAAGTCGGTCTTAAGCCAGAATTTATGTAGATCCTTACCTACCCAAGCCTCAGCATCTAGTGCCAGAGAGTCGATGTCGCTATCAGTGTATTGATATTCTAGTGAGTCAATCATCAACTTGTAGAGAGTGGGGTCATCTTCCATGTGCATTGCACCGGGAAATGGCAAGGGGATATTTTCTGCCAATGCCCCATCACTGACCGGAATTTTCATTTCAGGTGCTGGGGCATGGTTCATCTTGGAGTGATCCATTTTCGAGTGATCGACTTTAGCAGCGGTCGCTTTCTTAGCAGGTGCTGGGGCATGGTTCATCTTGGAATGATCCATTTTCGAGTGATCGACTTTAGCAGCAGTCGCTTTCTTAGCAGGTGCTGGGGCATGGTTCATCTTGGAATGATCCATTTTTGAATGGTCTACTGTTGTATTTTTCTTTGCGGCTTCAGTGGCTTTTTGCTTAGCTTCCTTTGCGGCTTCAGTGGCTTTTTGCTTAGCTTCCTTTGCGGCTAAATCTTTGCAAAAAGTCATTTTTGCGTGCATTGGCTGCGAACAGTCCATTGTCATCGGTTTGTGTTTGGCTAAAGCGGCTGGTGAAATACATAAGCCCAGTACCATCACAGATAATTTTACTTTCATTGCTATGTCTCCCTTTAAGCCACAATGACTCGACGGAACATGCCGTCCATGTGATAAATCAAATGACAGTGGTAAGCCCATTGCCCCTTTGCATCCGCTGTCACTAAGTAGCTGATCTTGGCTCCAGGTTGAACCACGATGGTATGTTTTCTGGGTAGGAAGTTGTTGTCGCCTGTTTCCAGCTCACTCCACATACCATGCAAGTGAACCGGATGGTTCATCATAGTGTCGTTGATCAAGGTAAAGCGCACACGTTCACCAAAACGTAATCCGATCGGTTTAGAGTCAGCATATTTCACGCCATTGAACGACCACATATAACGGCTCATATTTCCGGTCAAATGAAGTTCAATCTCGCGGCTAGGAGGACGGTTATCTATTGTCGGAAAACGATTCTTGATATCTGCGTAGGTGAGTACCTTGCGACCATTGTTCCTTAGCCCAACGCCCGGATCATCCAGTCTTACCTGAGGATCCATCGCGACCATATCTACTTGAGGCCCGAGCTTTACTTGCACTCCTCCAGAGCTTTCCATCGCCCCATGATCCATACTGGCCATGTCATGATTCATTCCCCCCATTGAGGAGTGATCCATGCCATCCATATCACCCATAGACATACCCATATCGGTATGAGTCAGGATAGGCATAGGATCCATGGTTGGTATGGTTGCTTGTTGTGCGGGATTACTCGTCAATGTACCTCTGGCATAGCCAGACCGGTCAATCGCCTGAGCGAATACTGTGTAAGCACCCGCGTTTGGTTCGACGATCACGTCATAGGTTTCTGCAACACCAATACGGAATTCATCAATATTGCTAACCGGTTGAATGTCTTGTCCATCCGTGGCCACCACTTGCATTTTTAAACCAGGAATACGGATATCAAAAAAGGTCATCGCAGCTGCATTAATGAAGCGTAGTCGTATTTTTTCACCCGGTTTAAAGGTGCCTGTCCAGCCTTCGCTAGGTGTTTTTCCATTAGTCAGGAATGTGTATGTCCAACCCGTTACATCAGAGATGTCACGGTCACTCATACGCATTTGATTCCACATTTCGCGGTCATCGACGGCCTTTTTGAAGCCCTTTGAGGCGGCTTCTTTGGCTAGATCACGTAGCGTACGCTCTTTGGTGCTGTAGTAATGACTGAGTTTTTTGAGTTTGGCGTAAATTTGTTCTGGCTTCTCATCAGACCAGTCAGATAACAATACGACATAATCGCGGTCGTAGGCCACAACGTCCGCTTCACGAGACTCAATTACAATTGAACCATAAAGGCCTGTTTGCTCCTGATATCCTGAGTGACTGTGGTACCAGTAGGTGCCACTTTGCACGGCTTTAAATTGATAGGTAAAGGTCTCGCCCGGTTTAATTCCTGCAAAACTAAGGCCGGGCACGCCATCCATATTGGCCGGTAAAATCAGTCCATGCCAGTGTATAGAGGAGGTTACAGACATCTTATTTGTCACACGAATAGTGATTTCCTCACCTTCCCTCATGCGTAAAGTCGGGCCGGGTAGAGAGTCGTTAATGGTCGTTGCCATGCGACGTTTCCCAGTGAGGTTCACGACGGTCTCGCCAAGAGTTAAGTCGAAAGTATTTCCACTTAGTACTGGCTGATGGCTTGTGGCTGTAGCTGCCAACAGGCCTGAGGGTGCAAGCCCTGCCATAAACGCAGAGGCAGTTAATCCTTGAACGAATTGACGGCGTGTTGGGTCTACAACACGATCATCGCTTGAATGATATTTCATACTGAATCCAAATAAATAATTTTTATTGAGATTACCGGTTGAATGTCTAAACCAAATTCCACATAGAACGGTGCTTAGTACGCTGCAAATAGCAGTATTTTATTCAGAGGTAATCAAATAGAGCATCTGCGACACACTTTTAGTAAAGGCGGGAGGTGCTAGATAGAATTCAGGCGAATTTGGGAGGTCTTAGCAGGCGAGAATGGGTGCTGAGTGCATCCTGTACATGGTAATTCGGTTCAAAGCTGAACAGAGGAGGGCTATTAATCGCTGTAATTTCGCTAATGAGCGCAGCACTACAATGCATCATACAAAGCCCGCAATCGTGACTGTCTTCACAATTGGAGTCTGTAGATAGTTGTGATTGACAGTGATTCATTGACATGTCTGACATAGACATTTGATGTTCACCGTTAGTCATTGGGTGACTTGTCATTTCAGATTTTCCCGTCATGTCTGATGTCATTGGGGACATACTGAGCATCATCACTGATCCAGCAATGGCGTTTGCATTGAAGGAAATCAGTAATAAGAAAATGAGAAAGGAAGTA
>NZ_QGKM01000093.1 GCF_003172875.1 Leucothrix pacifica
AGTAGTCTAAAAATTTAGCTCTGATGGATATCTAATGTAAACTCTTAAACATCAGATTAAGATCATGGTAAACCGGAGAAACATGCCCGCTAAAAAATATAGAGTGACATTGACCAAAGAAGAGCGAGATGACTTAATCCAGCTCACCTCACATGGAAAAGTAGCGGCTCGCCAGCTGACTCATGCACACATACTGCTGCATGCCGATGAAGCATCGTCCGAGGGTGGACTCAAGGATACTGACATAGCTAAGGCCATTCACACCAGTCGACTCACCGTTGAAAGGGTTCGCCAACGGTTTGTGATGGAAGGGCTTGATTCAGCCCTCAAGCCCAAAGTACAGGCGCGCCGAAAACCGAAGAAACTGGATGGAAAGGCAGAAGCTTTTCTGATAGCAACCGCCTGCTCACCCGCCCCCGAAGGGCGTACAGGCTGGACACTACAATTGTTGGCAGATCGGTTAATCGAGTGCAATATCGTTGATACTATTTCGGGCGAGTGTGTGCGACAGACATTAAAAAAAATGAACTCAAGCCTTGGTTAAAAGAATGCTGGGTCATCCCACCTAAGCAAAATTCTGATTTTGTCTGTGCGATGGAAGATGTGCTGGAGGTCTATCAACGACACTTTACCGAAGATGAAGTGCTGGTATGCATGGACGAAACCAGCAAGCAACAGGTTAAAGAGACCCGCATACCGCTACCATCAGGCGTTGGCCTGCCAGCAAAATATGACTACGAATATGAGAGAAACGGGGTCAGCAACCTGTTTATGTTATCGGCCCCTCTGGAAGGGTGGAGGCACATTGAGGTAACAGATCGACATACCAAGCAAGATTGGGCTTACTTAATCAAAGCATTGGTCGATGAACACTTCCCCGATAAGAAAATCATTTTAGTGATGGATAATCTCAATACGCATAAGTTGGGTTCACTCTATGCGACCTTTGAACCGGCGGAAGCGAGGCGAATTGCCGAACGGCTAGAAATCCATTTCACCCCGAAGCACGGAAGCTGGCTCAATATGGCCGAAATAGAAATAGGGATATTGACTCGGCAGTGCCTGAAGCGAAGGATCCCTGATCAAGACACGCTTCGTAGAGAAATTATGGCTTGGGAACAGCAGCGCAACCATGAGGCTGTTTGCGTAAACTGGCGCTTTACAACTGAAGACGCTCGCATTAAATTGAAATCACTTTATCCACCAATTCAAAAATGATGCACT
>NZ_QGKM01000094.1 GCF_003172875.1 Leucothrix pacifica
CTACTTTCAATCATAACTCAAGGAATTAGACAATGAAAATCATCACAACACTATCAGTCGCAATGGCGCTCTTTATCACCAGCAATATGGTAACAGCCGGTCCATTAACTGCGGAGCGTGAGGCTCGTATGTTGCGCATCGAAGCACTGACGCAGCAAGTAACGGTAATGCGGAAAAGCCGTTCTTCGATGATAGAAAATCAATTAAAAGTCGCAAGACTACAAGCTGAAATACGTAAGGAAGCTCGTCAACTTGACCGTCTTCGTGATAAAGCTGCTGCACTGCGAAAGCGTGGCTTGTAATATCATCTTAAGCTAATCGTGGCACCCTTGCTAATACCAGTGAGGGGCCACCGCTCTCTCTATCAATCTAATCGATGTGAACCGCAATAAATACTAAACGTGAAGGATTGCTAATTTGCCATGAATGGCGCAATAGTCCCCTCAATAATAACTTCGCTTCGTGATCCAGCTCGTCCGTAAGACAGCGGCAACGAACTCGTAAGCAGCCCCTCGATCTTCCTGATGAGGCACTTAAAGACTTAAATATCTCACGCGTCAGCGCCGACAAAGAGGGCATAAATATTTCTGGCAATAAGCTGTTCGCGATCGTCTGGTGATTGGTGGATAATGGCGGCACTATAAGCCATTTTTTTTCGTGAGTAACACATGCCATTAGCCAGCGCCAGACACATTCTAGTTAAAACCAAAGAAGAAGCAGAAACCATCAAGCATCAAATCGCGGATGGTTCTGATTTTGCCACCTTAGCCAAAAAACATTCGACCTGTAACAGCGCCAAAAATGGTGGTGATCTGGGCGAGTTTGGCCCTGGTAAAATGGTCAAAGCATTCGATAACGTTGTGTTCAAAAAGCCTGTGTTGACGGTACACGGGCCAGTAAAAACCAAGTTTGGCTATCACTTGATCCAGACCATTTACCGCACCTGAAAACTGAGATAGAGAGTAATTGGCATGAGCAAATACAGTTTCTTAGATGACTACAGCGAAGGCTGTCACCCCAATATATTACAGGCTTTGGTTGATACCAATATGTCGCAGCAAACGGCCTATGGTAATGATGATTATTGCCGGCAAGCCAAAGATTTGATTCGGGAACACTTGTGTACAGATGACACGCCGATCTATTTTATTGCAGGCGGAACGCTGGCTAACCTCATCATTATCGCCAGCGCGTTGCGGGCACATGAGTCGGTGATTGCGGTGAGCAGTGGCCATATCGAACTGCGAGAAACTGGCGCTATTGAAGCCACTGGCCACAAAATTATTACCGTGCCTCCTGTGGATGGCAAGCTGACCGTTGAAGCCGTGGAATCTGCACTAACCAGTAATTCACACTTCCCGCACATGACGCGCCCGCGCATGGTGTATATCTCAAATGCCACTGAAACCGGCACGGTGTATACCAAAGCAGAACTTCAGGCGTTGTCTGCAGTTTGTCGCAGCAATAATTTATTACTCCTGCTGGATGGTGCGCGTTTGGCTTCTGCTTTAACCGCTGATATCAATGACCTCACATTGCAGGATATTGCGGCGCTGACTGATATATTTTGGGTCGGTGGAACCAAGGTCGGTGCCTTGCTGGGTGAAGCGGTGGTTATCCCGAATCCGCAACTGGCGATAGATTTTGATTTTCACATCAAACAACGCGGTGCTCTACTGGCGAAAGGGCGTGTGTTGGGCTTGCAATTCCTTGAATTATTTAAGAATGATTTGCTGTTTGAGCTGGCAAGGTCTGCCAATGAGTCAGCGCAAAAGCTTGCCAAAGCTGCCACGGATAATGGCTTTCAACTGGCTGCCACCACAGAGAGTAATCAGATATTCCTGATCTTGCCGAATAGCTTGATTGAGCATTTACAGGAGCGGTTTGAGTTTTACATCTGGGAAAAAGTAGATGATAAATCTTCGGTCATTCGCTTAGTGACCTCATGGGCAACGGATGAATCTCAGGTACAGTTATTTATTGAGGCGATGGCTGCTGCAAATGAGGCTGCTTGATATATAGATTCTTCGTCTGCTGATATTGCAAGCAATCAGCCCGATATCGAGTTCGTTAGCTACAATCTCTCCATTTTAACTGCACATTTTAGCGTTATAGTTTGGCACTAATATCTCTTAAAGCAGCCACCGCAACACCGATGAAAGGTATTGACCTTTCTATGATACGTTTATTGAGGAGTCAAAAATTTTTTGACTGCGAAACAAGCACGGGCAAAAAAGGAAGATATACGCATTGACTACATCCAACCTGGCAATCCTCAACAGAATGCCTATATTGAGCTAGCTTACCGGACAATTTGATACAGTTGGGTTAGTAAGCACCTGTTCGATACACTGGGGGAAGTTCAAGACAATGCAACTAAATGGCTTTTTTTACAATAACGAGCGGCCACATAAAGCCAACGGTGGGAAGCTACCACTAATGGCTGCTTAATCTATACTTTCGGAGTCAGTGAAAAAAGGAGGATTGTTGTTACATCCTACCCCGTATCATGGGTTGTAATTTTACAAAGAACAAAGCGTCAATGAGAATTCAATATCCTCAACAATCTGTTTGCTACGTTCTTCCAGTGTATCGGCATTGACAAAGCGTACTGAAAAACGCTGCTTACCTGCGCTGACTTCCGGGAAGTAATGAACGTTATCGGGTAGTTCGATGCGCAGCAGTTGATATTCACGGTTACCGTTTAGCGTGGCTTGATAAAACCCATCTCTGGCCACCTGATTCACTTGGTTACCACTGTGTCGTACCAGCTCCAGTACAACACTTATTGCATCATGAGCAATCAGGAATGGCTCGACCCAGCCTTTCAGGTCTGCTACCCGGTCAGCCTCGGAGCGGGTATACCAGTAGTTAAAGACTGGTACATCGAAACCATTCACACCACCAGCAATCATCGATCGTTGCTTCAACATGTTTAGAAAACTGTGGCCTTTCAGATGTTGTCCTAACTGACCACGAAACTCATGCAAACGCTTGGCACGGCTGTCTAGTTTATCGAGAATCTCTTGCAGTTTCTCTTTGTCTGCTTCTTCAAGCTCAGCCATACGCTGCAGTGCCTGAGTCTGCCAGTCCAACACATTGAGCGTGGCACTTTTGACATCGAGTCGTGATGACAGATTATATAATTCGAGCAGCACCATTAGCGCAGATTGGCAATTCTCTGGCTTAGGGTTTTCCATGTAGAAGTTAAAACGGTGGATAAGAAATTCCAACCGCGAAAACAATCGAATTTTTTCGTTAAGTGGATGTTCGTAAACAGCCATGTTCTATCTCTTCCTGAAGACAATCCGCGGAATTATACCAGAGATAAAAGCGTCTCATGCAGTTTCTCTATTTGCTTTTTTAATGAGTCTAAATCGCCTGTGTTGTCGATAATGTCGGTGGCAGCAGCCAGCCGTTGCTGACGGGTTGCCTGACTGTCCATGATGCGTTGTATCTGCTCGTCACTCATCTCATCTCTGGCCTTCACCCGCTCAACTTGTTGAGCCTCTGTACAGTCCACAACGACAACACGGTCAAAGTGCTCCGGGTAATTACTTTCGACCAGCAGAGGAATATCAGCAACCACATAAGGCGTCTCTGTTGCGTTGTTGACTTGCTCCAGAATACGCTGGCGAATACGCGGATGAAGGATAGCTTCTAACTGTGTTTTAGCGCTTGGGTCGGAGAATATGCGTTTTTTCAGTGCGCTGCGATCAAGTTGGCCATCGGCCTGGATAACCTCCGGGCCAAAGACCTTGGCGATTTCAGAAAGTGCTGATTCACCCGGTTGTACCACATCACGCGCGATCTGGTCGGCATCCACTACAGTAATGCCTTTGGCCTGTAAACCTTTTGCAACAGTGCTTTTACCACTGCCAATTCCTCCGGTTAGTCCAACTTTTAGCATAGCCATCCATTCTTTATGTATTGAAGTCAGACGTACGCTATCACACAATTGCAGGAATTGTTATGTGGCCGGAAGCCGTTTAAAAGTGAGATTGTTTATTGAATCGGGTCACGAGCAAGTAGTAGAACGTCACGCGTAATTTCATGTGTGAGTCTGCCATTTGCTGGCATGTCTCTTGTAGTACGTCGTCCAACTCTTTTTTGGAGAGTTTAATATTCAGTTGCCTGCTGAGAAACCCATCCCGAATCATTTCCAGCTCATAAGGATCAGAGCAGGCAACATAGCGTGTATCACGGTTGTAAACAACGGGTCCAAGGCTGCGAAAAATGCTAGTCACAAGCTGTTCGTCGACATTCGCATCGTACTTTTTTACGTCTTCAATAACCTGTATTACATCTGCCATCGCAACCTCCGTGTTTGTTCGCTGCGGAATTCTTCGTCTCAAACGGCATTCTCATGAAGTTTGAAACGCTTTTCTTTCCTGACAGAGATAGACGGCAGTGACCTTCTTCCTAATGGTTAATGTGGAAACTCCCGAGGGTCATCCCGGTAACCATTTTCGACGCCTTTAACCACAATAGCGACGGCATCGTGAGGGTGAAGGCTTTCCATATGATTCACGCGGATCCAGAAATCTTTGAGTGAATCTTGCTTATCCAGCGCTTCATGAAGACGTCTTGCGGCATCTTCACAGAACATAAGGTTTTGTCCGTTGAGTCGGGCAAACTCCTGTTCATCTTCACGCTTTACGGCAGCCTGCACAGGGGTTTGTAGTGCATCTTCTATGCTATCAATCAGCTGAGAAATTGGCAGTTCACCGACTTCGTCACTCAGGTTAACGCGGACCTGAGCAAGGCTTCGTTGGCTATGAGGAGTGGCACTAATGCCTTCTTTTGTCCCCAGCCATTGATGAACTTCATCTAAGGATACCATGCCTTCGCTGCCGAATTGATTACGAAAACCTTGTTGGATCAGGTCGCGTGCTAACGCTGCTGAGCAAGGACAGGTGGATGAGTAGGGGACTTCAATCCCAAGTTCTGAGGTGAGGACCCCTTTTCTTAGCGAAGCGATGGCCCTGACTTTGTAGCCTTTCCAGCCAGTGTTATCGCTAATGAGTGCGCGACGACGTTCTAAAAACTCAAAACGACATTCCAGATAGGCGTTATCACTAATGCCATCGTGTGTCTTTACGAACTGTTGCACGACCTTTTGCAAGAGTGCAGGGGTGAGGACTTCATTACCCAACATCTGATCAACCGTTAGGTATAAGCGAGACATGTGAATGCCTTTGCTGGCTGGGTCTGTCAGATTGACATAGGCTTGAATACGCGCAACTGTTTGCATGGTTTCGCCATTACCAGTGGTCATTTTTACTGGCATTTCAATCTCGCTCATCCCCACCCAATTCAGCAGGCCATTCGGGCCGGTATGGGGTTCGTTAGCGATATCAGGAAGTACATTACAGTTGTCTTGAGCGCAATTTGTGGTGCTCATGGCGTCAGGCCTTTTCTTGTGACATAAAGGTGGAATTATACAGAAAGCAGTGTGAGGCGAAATAAATACCCTTACCTGATGCATGATAAAAACAATGGGTGGCCCCTGAAATAACTAAACGTAAGCACTGTTATTGAGTGACATAATAGCGCTATTGGATAGTTTAGGAGTATGCAGATGTTAGTTTCACCGCAGCAATGCGACGACTTTCAGCGTGATGGCGCTGTGCTGATCAAAGGTGTGTTTAAAGATTGGGTGCCTGTTATCGAGGCAGGGATTGCCCGTAATATGGCAGAGCCAGGCGAATATGCTTCTGAGAATGCAGTGGTTGCCGGGCAAGGGCGATTTTTTGATGATTACTGTAACTGGCAGCGTATTCCTGAATTTGAACAGATGATTCGTAATAGTCCGGCATCGGCACTTGCCGCACAGATCATGCGTTCTGAGACGGCGCAATTTTTTCATGATCATGTGTTGGTAAAAGCGGGTGGAACAGCAAAACCAACGCCGTGGCATCAGGACTCACCTTACTACTTTGTTGAGGGCGAGCAGACGGTAAGTTTTTGGATTCCGGTAGATCCGGTCAATCAGGCCAGCTTACGTTTAATTGCGGGGTCTCATCGCTGGTCAAAGCCAGTCCGGCCAGTGAGTTGGGCAGATAATAGTGACTTTTATGAGCAATCAAATGATTGGATGGAAGTACCTGACCCCGACGCCTCACCAGATCAATTTGATGTGCTGGAATGGCAAATGGAACCGGGTGATGCAGTATTATTTGATTTCAGAACAGTGCACGGTGCGAGAGGTAATGTCAGTAACAATAATCGACGTGTTCTGAGTCTTCGGTGGGTAGGTGATGATGCACGCTATGTACAGAGAGACGGGCGAACATCTCCTCCGTTTCCCGGCCATGATATGCAGGCCGGTCAGCGTTTACGCGAAGATTGGTTTCCGGTGTTATATGGTGCGAATTAGTCACCGAACTGGATATCAACCATTAGCTGGTCGGGCATAGCCTCCAGTGCTTTTTGCACATCTCGGGCGCTTAAGCCCTCGGGTAAAGACATATCGATTTTGGCATAGAATAGGGTTTCACTGGACATAGGCGCGGAGCGTTGTTCGGAAATAAGCTCTTCAACATTGACCTGCAAACTAGATAACTCCTGAGTGATGGCGTTTACGATACCCGGAGAGTCCTGACCTAGTACCTCCAGCACCAGTGTTTCGCCGTTTGCGTTTTTGCTTGTGTCTGCTACGACTTCAACGGTGATTTCTATGCCGTCATCCTGCATGCCTGTCAGCGCAGCAACCAATAAATCAACCTTTGACTCAGGGGCCGTTACTTTGAGGAGGCCAGCGAACTTTCCTGCAAGGTGAATCATCCGGCTTTCAGTCCAGTTTCCCTCGTACTCCTTGAGTACTTCAGAAATCATTTTGACTAAACCTGGTCGGTCGTCACTTAGCACGGTTAAAACCAGAGATGTTTGCATAGCTGACTCCTCAAAATTAGGTTGTTTCTGTAACCATACTGACATAAGTTTCAGGAGAATCCTATTGGGAAACTCATGTCAATTCTTACCATTTACTTAGTTATCAAGAAAAACTTCGACTAAGCCTCGCACAGAGTTTGAAAGGTACACGTGATCGGCTGAGGTTATATCCTCAAGTGATAGCGATTGCTCTATCACATGATGCTGCTGAGATGCTAATAAATCACTCCGCATCACCCCCGGCAATGCACCGTCCTTAATCGGAGGTGTAAACAATACACCGCCTTTCTCAATGAACAAATTGTGGCGACTGGCTTCTGCGATATTGCCTTGCTCATTCAGGAACAGCACATCATAAAAACCTTGTGATTCATACTTGGTGAACTCGTCGTTATACAGCTTGCGGTTTGTTGTTTTATGCTGTCGGAACAGATTGTCTGCTTCGACCTTGAAGGGACTGAGTGCAACTTTTGGTAATTGAGTCTTTTGCGTATCGGAGGCATCAGCATGGGAATCTTCAATAGCTTCACTACTTAGAATGCACTGGCCAGAATCATCTAGTAGGAGTCGGACTTTCCGGTTTTGTAGCTTAGTTTTGGCAGTACCTGACACTTCAGCCCGCTCAGACATATTATCCGAACTCAGCCCTGAAACATAATCAGTAATTGCCTCCCGCACATTGGAAATACGCAATGGAATCCCAAAGAAATCCGCACTACTTTTCAAGCGTTCGAGGTGACGCTCAAGTCTGGGAATCTCTCCCGTAGCAGTCTCATAAAGAAACGTCTCAATCAGCTTAAACTGCTCATTCATTCCTGTTAAAAAGCGTGCTTTGAGCTTGCTCTCACGCCATTCATCGGAGGCATCACTTTCATAAATAATACCGCCACCAATACCGAGACTGCCTATGTTTTCAGCGTTCGGAAAGGTTAGGGTGCGAATCGGCACATTAAAGGTGAAATCATTATCGGGCGTAATAAAACCAATAGCACCGGTGTAAATGCCCCGTGGCGTATTTTCTAACTCATGGATAATTTCCATGGTGCGGATTTTAGGAGCACCGGTGATCGAGCCACAGGGGAATAAGCCCTTGATTACCTCAGCAAATGAAATATCCCTATCCACTTCACCTCTGATGCTGGAAATCATTTGATGCAGGGTTTTATAGGTTTGTATTTCAAACAGCTTGCTGACTTTCATAGTGCCGGTTTTGGCCAAGCGTCCGATGTCATTACGCATCAGATCAACAATCATCAGATTTTCAGATTGCTGCTTTTTGTCACCAGCCATTTGTTTCAAGATGGCTGCGTCTTCTTCCTTAGTCACTCCTCTGGCTGCCGTTCCTTTCATGGGTTTGGTCGAGAGTACATTGTCTTGCTTGCGTATAAATAATTCCGGCGATAGCGACAACACTGAGCAATCCGGTAGGTGCATCAGGGATGAAAAAGCAACCGGCTGCCGCTCTCGCAAGGAGGCATATAAACCGTGAATAGTCCCGGCTAATTCAAAGTTAACCCGGTAGGTGTGATTTACTTGATAGGTATCACCTGCTGAAATGTAGTCGTGAATGCGTGATAGATTCTCAACATATTCTGCTTCGGATTCGGCAGGCTGCCAATGCTTGATGTAAGGAGGGGATTCCGGTAACTCAGCCAAGGCGTTAGTGACTTCCTCCGCTGTTGTTCGCTTAACCTGATCAAACGCATAAAAGCGCAATAGCGCCGTGTCATCGCTGCCTAAGGTCGGTAAAAACGGTTGGAGTTTTTCGGACAAAGCATAACCCGCTTCATAGCTGATATAGCCTGCCAGATAATGCCCTTTTTGACGCTCTTCATCGATGATGTTTAAAGCGTCCTCAAACTCTTCAGCGGTATACGCCACAATTTCCCGAACGGGTTGAGTAAACAGCCACGCTTCTTCCTCAGCATATTGAGGCAGCGTGTTTTCAAACAGGATGAATGGCCGCGAATGTTGCAGCAAGTCGCTTAGCTTAGTCATTAGTCTGTGCTTACAAAGAGAAACTTACAGGTAAGTAGTTACCCGGCGAGAAAAGTTGAATCGTGCGGATAACTATTAAACTAGTCAAGCATGATGAGAAGATTATTGATGATTGAGCTTTGTTAACGGTAGGTATGGTTCGGTTCTGCTAGCGTGATTAATGAGTTAAGTGTTTCGGGGGTAACAAGCAATGTCACAACAACTTCTCATCTTCACAGTCATTTTTGCCATTTCGGCTGACATAGCGATCATGCTATACGCCATGAACTAAGCGATTTTCTTATAAATATAGTGCTTTTTTGTGGTGTTTTTCGGTAGTAAAAAATAATCTAAGTAACTGATTTAATGAAATTTAGTTGGTTATTTGGTTTATATATAAGAATTTCATAATATAATGATTGACTATCAATAAGTATTTGCTAATATTCTCTGAAATTGTGCATTGCACGATACACACTTAGAAGAGTATAAAAATATGAATACCACAATAGTTTTCCAGTCATTACTGGGCGGCACCTTAATTGGTGTGGCTGCAGTGTTATTAATGCTGACACTCGGGCGGATATCCGGCGTGAGTGGCATTACCTCAGGTTTGTTATCCCTGTCTATCAAAAAAGACGACTTCTGGCGCATTGCCTTTATCTTGGGCTTGGTCAGCGGGCCATTGCTGCTAGGTTTAGTTGGGGGTGAAATCCCTGAAATCGTTGTCGACACGCGTCTCCCTTATCTGATTGCCGGCGGTTTGCTGGTTGGTTTCGGTGCGACTTTAGGCTCTGGCTGTGCCAGTGGTCACGGGGTTTGTGGCATTGCACGCATTTCACCGCGCTCATTGTTAGCGACTGGTATTTTTGTTGCAGCAGCGGTTGCCACTGTGTTTTTCACACGCGGATAAGGAGTAATCAACATGAAAACTTTTTCAGCATTTATCGCTGGTGCGATATTTTCGATTGGCCTGACCGTATCAGGCATGTCTAACCCGGAAAACGTGATTGGATTTTTGGATATTGCAGGTGACTGGAACCCGGCTTTGATGTTGGTTCTGTTGTCCGCTGTAGTCGTCACCGGTATCGGTTATCGCCTGGCTTGGAAGCGCACTCAGCCGCTATTTGATGAGGACTTCTTCGTGCCAACGAGCCGTATTTTAGATGGTCGCCTCATGACTGGCTCCGCTATTTTCGGCATCGGTTGGGGCTTGGTTGGTTTATGTCCGGGGCCTGCACTCAGCAGTGTGGTGTCTGGCAATAGCAGTATCTACGTCTTCATTATCGCCATGATCGGTGGAATGATTATGCAGCGTAATCTAACCGCCTTTATCGACGGACAAAACAAAGCAGTATCCGCTTAAATCGCTATACCTTTCGGAGCCGCCACAGGCTCCGAAATCTCCTCCCCCGAATTCGCCGCAGTCTAATGAGATTAAATAAATGCGCTTCCTGAGCTACCTCCCAGCATGGGATTGGTTAAAAGATTACGATAAAAAACTGTTTGCCGATGACTCCATGGCAGCACTCATCGTTACTATTATGCTGATTCCGCAAAGTCTGGCTTATGCTTTGTTGGCGGGGCTGCCCGCGCAAGTGGGTTTGTATGCCAGTATCTTTCCTTTATTGGGATACGCATTATTTGGTTCGAGTCGGGTATTGGCGGTAGGGCCGGTGGCGGTAGTGTCATTACTGACCGCATCCAGTATCGGTGCGATTGCTGAGGCGGGATCAATTGCTTATATCGAAGCGGCCTTAGCACTGGCATTGTTATCCGGAATTTTCATGCTGTTGCTGGGGTTATTGCGTGCAGGGTTCGTTGCCAACTTTCTGTCGCATTCGGTGATTTCCGGGTTTATTACCGCCTCTGGTATTTTGATTGCCACCAGTCAGTTAAAGCATTTATTAGGTATCTCAGCGCACGGGCACAGTTTGCCAGAGCTGTTAAGTAGTCTGTTTGCGGGCTTGGATCAGTTTAGTTTGTGGACCTTATTGATTGGCGTGGCGGCCACGGCGTTTCTGTTTTGGGTACGCTCAAGCCTCAAAGCATTATTGCTACGTCGTGGATTCAGTTCAGCGTTGGCTGATATCGTGTCAAAGGCAGGGCCAGTTGCCGCGATTGTGGTATCGATTCTGCTAGTACGCGTGTTGTCGCTGGATGAGCAAGGCGTGTCGATTGTCGGTGAAATTCCTCAGGGCATACCTCCAGTCACTGTACCGCCATTTAACTGGGAGCTTTGGAAAGCCTTACTGCCCGCAGCCATTGTGATCAGTATTATCGGCTTTGTGGAATCAGTTTCTGTTGCTCAAACACTGGCGGCAAAACGCCGTCAATCCATTGACCCGAACCGAGAATTACTCGGCTTGGGTGCGGCCAATATTGCCTCAGCCATGGGGGGCGGTTATCCGGTAACAGGAGGCTTTGCCCGTTCCGTAGTGAATTTTGATGCGGGTGCCAGAACGCCAATGGCTGGCGTGTTAACCGCTGCTGGTATCTTGTTGGCAACGTTATTACTGACCCCGCTGTTTTTCTATCTACCCAAGGCAGTACTGGCTGCAACGATTATTGTGGCCGTGGTTTCACTGATTGATATCGATGCCATCAAGCACACCTGGCGCTACAGCAAAACCGATTTTGCCGCGATGTTTGCGACGATTATGGTCGTGCTATTACTGGGCGTTGAAGCCGGTGTGATTGTTGGGGTGAGTGTGTCGATTCTGGTGCTGTTATGGCAAACCAGCCGTCCGCACATTGCCGTGGTAGGGCAGGTGGGTGACACCGAGCACTTCCGTAATTACCTGCGACATGATGTGAAAATGCTGGAAACCGCAATCATGATGCGGATTGACGAGCGTTTGTACTTTGCCAATAGTCGCAATCTGGAGCAGCGACTCCTGAAAATGGCCAGTGAACATCCCAAGCTCAAAGACGTGGTGCTGGTGTGTACTGCAGTGAATGATATCGACAGCAGCGCCGTGGAGACATTGGAGCGTATCAATGAGCTGTTAGAGACCATGGGCGTGACCTTCCATTTGGCTGAAGTGAAAGGTCCGGTGATGGATAAATTGCAGCGTTCGCACCTGTTACACGCGCTAACCGGACAAGTCCATTTAAGCCAGTACGCGGTATTTAAGCAGTTGCAACAGGCAGAGGTCTGATACTGGGTGCAATTGGGTATTGATGCGGTTTAAGATGGTGACCTTTCTGATTTTTGGATATGGGTCATGGATCATCTTAGTCGCTCGTTGCTCAATACCTTCACTGCTCAGCCACTGGACAGAGTGGCGCACGGACGCAAAGATAAGGATTGGCTAAGCGCACAAGCAAACCACCGCAATGCCCGTTTTCTGGTGCTGAATAAACATAATTTAATGGCCTATGGTCAGCAGCCATTGATTCTGTCGCTGGCGCAATTTCAGCAGCTGGATGTGTCAGAGCCGACCGCGTTATTGGGTGTGAAAGATAAAGGCACTGAGCAGGAAAGTCCGGTGTTCAAAATCAATGTGAATGATCCCGACACCGCGCTTGCACCACTGCTGAATAACCCTGAATTTGCTGATATCGAGGCGTTTGAAGCGCACCCTCTGCGCGGTTTTGTACACTGTCTGGATGGCGATACTGCATCCATGTATTCCTACGCTTCTATCCTCAATCACTGGCATCAAACCACACGTTTTTGTACGCGCTGCGGCTCTGGATTGGTGCAAAAAGAAGGTGGCGTTATCCAGCAATGCAGTAATGATGACTGCCGTCATATCGAATTTCCACGGATTAATTCAGCCGTGATTATGCGCGTGACAAATGGCGAGAAGATTCTGTTAGCCCGTCAGGAAACCTGGCCGGAAGGTCGCTATTCGGTATTGGCAGGCTTTGTTGAAGTCGGTGAAACACTGGAACATGCCGTGCAGCGTGAAGTCATGGAAGAGGTCAATGTGCCCGTTGAGAACATCAACTATCACTCCTGTCAGCCGTGGCCGTTTCCTAACTCACTGATGCTGGGTTATACCGCGGAAGCATCCGCCACTGAGTTTGAACTTGAGCAGGATGATATTGCCGAAGCCATGTGGCTGACTGCTGATGAGCTGATTGAAAAAATGCGCGAAGGCACAGTCATGCCGCCGCCGAATCTGTCCATTTCTTACCGGCTGATTAATGATTGGTTCGCTGAGAAAACCGGCACGCAACTTAGCGATTACCAGCCGGAAGCACCTTGGCAGGATTAATGTAAGATTAAAAAACCAAGCATACGCTTAAGAATGGCTACCGGGATTGTTGTCATGCAAGATTGATTCTTGCATTTATCTTAGGTTTGTCATTGGATCACACCACATAAAACGGCCCGAGCGGTCACTAACGAGAACATCTTATGGAACTGTTAGTCTTTGATTTAGATGGCACATTACTCAATGGTGAGCAGCAAATCACCGAGTACACCCGTGACACGCTGAAGCTGTTACAGCAGCGCAATATCGCTTATACCGTGGCCACGGGGCGTACCATTCACGCGGCGCGCGCGGTGATGCAGGATACGCATTTCCCCTTGCTGCATGTGTATAACAATGGGGTGGTGATCTGGAATCCGGAGTCGACCGACTACATTCATCACAACCATTTAACGCACGCTGAAATTGATGCCGTGCTGAATGCCTTCTCTGATCAAACCATTACGCCCTTTGTGTTTACTATCGAGCCGGATGGCAGTCATGCCGTGTATCACGCGCCGCCGGAGAATGAGGTCTGCCGTCATTATGTATCGTTGTTTGAAGCCAATGACAGTATCCAGAATAAGCCTTTGGTGAGTCTGCATCCGACTGCGGAAATTACCAATATCAATGCGCTGGGTAGTCAGGTTGAGATTAAAGCGATTTGTGATCAGATAAAAGATCAGGATCATCTGGTGGTGTACACCGGTGGCGATATGTACAAGACGGATTTTCATTGGTTGGATATTCATCACAGTGCGTCGAGTAAAGGCGGTGCGGTGGAAATGCTCAAGGAATCGCTGGGCTATGATCGGGTGATTTGTTTTGGTGATAGTGATAATGACATCAGCATGTTTGAAATTGCGGATGAGGCTTATTCCCCGGCGAATGCCTTGGATGAGTTGAAGGCGATTTCTACGGAGGTGATTGGGCATCATGATCAGGATGGGATCGCGCGGTTTTTGCGGGAGTATTATTCGTTGTAGTGGGGGGGGGGAGTGACGGGCAATCTGGTATTCACTTTGCTTCGCCCCTCGCAGGCTCGGAAGGTCTACGCAAATTGAATTCCGGATTCCCCTTTGTGCGAGCGTTTGGCGGTGGGAGTTGCCGCGCCCCTTTAAATTGGTCTTGAAAATTGGTGCGATTGAACTTTGTCAGGGTTTGCGGTAGTTGGTGGGATGTATAGGTGTAAAAAAGAGGCTGAATAATAATCTGGCTATTAGTATGATGGCTGGATATATCCTGATACATAAAATCCTATATGCCTAAAGTCTTTATCAGCTACGCCCGTGACGAAAGTCATGGTCAAAACCTCGCAACAGAATGCCAGCAAGCGCTACAAACGGCTGGCTTTGAGGTGTTTCGCGATGTGATTGGTTTAAAGCCGGGTGATGTCTGGTATAGCAAGCTGGAGTTTGAGCTGGAAACCAGCGATGTGGTGGTGCTGATTGTTTCTGAAAAAGTGCGTCGTTCTAAGTGGGTGCATAATGAAATCAGTATGGCGGAGGAGATTGGCCTGCCGGTGATTCCGGTGTTTGCAGAGGCGGTTCGTTCGCCATTGTGGTTGCGGCATTTGCAGGCTTTGGATTTTGCGGTTACTGCGGATTGGCCAGTACTAATTAGCTCGGTGGCTTCGCATGGTATTCAAGATGCAGAGACAGAAAGTGCCCAGTTAAAACAGCCGCAGACTCCAGAACCGGTTATTTTAAAGCCGGAAACCGAAACAACGATTATTCCTGCTACGCAAGCAAGTCCGAGTATTGTGACTGCGCCCTCGATTCAAGACAGCTTGGTATATCGACGTGATCAATATCGTGAAACCTGCGCTTGGGCGAGTGAAGTGGATATTGACGATTTTGGGGTTTATGCTGATTTGGAAATAAGCGAGGTGGTTCAACGTTTTCGCTTAATCCAGCCCGGTACTTTCTGGATGGGGTCACCAGGTTCTGAGGCGGAGCGTAGCGACAATGAGACACGCCACCAAGTTACCTTAAGCAAAGCGTTTTGGTTGGCAGACACCGCGTGTACTCAAGCATTTTGGGAAGCGGTGATGGGTAATAATCCATCTCATTTCAAAGACGGTCCAAATAGCCCCGTTGAAGGAGTCAGCTGGAATGATATTCAGGAGTTTATTCAGACACTCAATACTATGCAGCCCAGTTTATCAGTACAACTACCGACGGAAGCACAATGGGAATATGCCTGCCGCGCAGGGACGAATTCTCTGTTTTCATTTGGCGCTAAGATTACGCCGGAGCAAGTAAACTATGACGGTAATCATCCTTATGCTGGCGGTGAAAAAGGCTTGAAAAGAGGTAAAACTGTTTCGGTTAAGTCATTAGAGGCTAACGCTTGGGGCTTATATGAAATGCATGGAAATGTTTGGGAGTGGTGTCAGGATGCTTATAAAAGTGATCTAGGTACTGAAGCTTGTACTGATCCACTCAATGAGTCGGGTGACTTCCGTGTGCTGCGCGGCGGCTCGTGGGTCAGCTACGGCGGGGGCTGCCGGTCTGCGTGTCGTAACAGCTACCGCCCTGATCGCCGCCTCAGCGACTTCGGTTTCCGGCTTGCCCGAGGTCAGTAGCGCGTAGCGCTTGGGCTTTTACCTGTTAACTTGCGCAAGCAATGGGGATTGTGGCAGAGAGCGACCGGGGAGCGACGGCCACAAGCAGCGTTGATTGCGCCGCGCGAAGCGCGAAATTTGTGCTATGGATTTAGCGGTCATTTATGTAGCAGGACAATTCATTGTGTTGGACGTAGCAGGCCCAAGTATAGAGCGCCGGCAAACCTTGCATAGAAAACTATAACTTATCACAGAACAGGTGTTGAAATGGATCAGGGGGACAGAAATACAGAGGTATTTCGTGGCTTAAACAGAGCATTAAGAAATAATGGTTTTCAATTACTTGCTCAGCCGATTCATGCACTTAATAAAAACAAATTTGCTCAACCATATCGATACTATGAGTTGTTGGTACAAATGTTAGGGAAGGATGGAGAGGTGTTTTCATCAGATGAATTTGTTCCCGTGGCAGAATATTTTGAGATGATGCCGGAGCTTGATCGTTGGGTAGTGCGAGAAGCGTTTAAGCACATTGCATTGTTTAAGCCTACGGATAATCCACCCTTATTTGCGATCAATCTATCCGGACAAACTCTTGATGACGAAGGGTTCTGTGACTTTGTACTAGAAGAACTGAAGCGCACGGGCATAGATGCACGGATGATCTGTTTCGAAATTACTGAATCCGTGGCAGTTAATGATGTATCGCTAGCTTCTCATTTTATCAGTAGTCTGAAGGCGCTGGGGAGTCGTTTTACTCTGGATCAATTTGGAACAGGTGTAAGTTCCTATGGGTACTTAACATTCTTGGATGTGGACTGTCTGAAAATCGCTGACATTTATGCTCAAGACTTGATGAGTGATAGCATCGCTAGAAATATCGTTGAATCTGTCACTCAGGTCGGGCATTCAATGAAGTTGGAAATCATTGCCAACGGTGTTGATGATGAAAATGCCATCGCTTTGTTACAAAAGATGGGTGTTGATTATGGCCAAGGTGATGCTATTTCAAAGCCAATGTTGTTGGAGGATGTGTTCGCATCGTACACTGGGGAGGAGGCTTTGAGCTAACCGTTTAGCGGTTGAAAAGCCTGATTAGGCAGCCGCACTCAATGTAAAGTCAGCGTGTATCGTTTCATAAGGCACACAAACGCCGTTGTCATCTTGCTCAATAATTCCATGTGTCATTAAAAGCTTAACATCATCATGTACCCGTCGAACATCACGTTCAACTTGCTTAGCGAGTGATCTAATACTAGTTTTACCAAGTGCTTGCAGTTTGACAACTAACTCCCAACGACGAGCGTTAATGACTTCAAAGAAACTGGCAGGGGAGGTAAATGTAAGATATTCGCCAGAGTATTCCGCACTTTCCCATGCATCTAGGAATTGAGTAGCGGCGGCTTTTTGTGCGTCTGCTTCACTTAAAATTTTGATTTCTAATGTGCGTTTATTTACTTGCATTGTCTTGCCTCCTTTCTTCTTCTACGTCGGATAAAAAGTCATTAATAAGTTGTTCTATAGTTGTGAAAGTATAGTCTTCCTCATCAGTTCGGTAGTGTCGGTGATCGCCTTTGGGTCTTTCGTTATCATAGCCAATAATGCGTTCACCGGATCTTCCGTAAAACAAGCTGTATTTGAATTGATGCCTGCTACCAACGACAGACTCTGGCAGTCCCCAAATCACCATTTCTTGTATATGTCCGCTATCGAAAACGATTCTGTTTTTGAATATTAGTTTGGCTGCCATGTTGACATTATGACAACGTTTATTGCTTTTGGTCAACTAAAGGTTTTAGTGATAAGTCACCGTTTAAAATCATAATCACTAAACTTTGAACATCAATCCGCCGAATTCATCTCCTTCAATAATCCCCTAGCCATATACAGCAACATCAAAAAAGCCGCCGCCAATAAACCCCAAAGCAGATACTTATACGAACTTCCCGTGTCCTTTTCTGCTACCGCAGAGAGCTGAGCAACCGAAGCAATTTCAACGACTTCAGGCGTGGTGGCTTTCAGAAGTTGATCTAATTGCATACGAGTTTTTGCTTGTGCGTTCCGACTGCCATAGCGAATTTCAAACGGTGCTTTTCCTTGTGCGACAAATACTAATTCCAAAGGCTCCCACGCCAGTGCTAGTTTGGGTATAGTATCTGCTGCAATTTCTTGTTCCAAATCAATACGCCATTCCTGCGGCGACACTCGATTAGGTGCAGTGTTAGCTTGTGAGGCGACTAAATCATCATTCATTTGGATCGAGTATTGCAAGAAGCTCTGGCTAAAGGACCAGTTATCGGGCTTGCTGCCCATGCGTTCTGTGCTACGGGTATAAAGGCGACCTTTGTATACGCTGTCAGTGGTTAAGCCTTCCAAACGCCACTGCTTGATAGATAGCGAAGCTGGCGTTTCATACAGAAACTGACGGCTATTTTCAGTGGCTTTTAAATCAACATTATTCCAGTTTAAGGAGCGACTCACACTGACGCGTTGGTAATCACCCGATACCTGTTTTAAGGCTTTGAGTAGTGGTGCAAAGTCCTCAGCACCAGACAAACGAATGAAGCGTTTTTTGACTGATTGTTTGAAGCGCAACTCATGGTTTTTCAATATCACGCCATTCTCAGACAGGCGATACGGAAGCTGTTCGATAGCGACCGACTGCCATTGTGTCAGGTCATCACTGGTTTCAACCTTGAGAGATTTTGGCATCCAATGCCCCAGTTCACCCCAGTCTAGTGTGAGTTTTTGTAGAGGTAGTGGTGCCTTGTCGCCATCAATCGTTGGGTTATCAATAATCAGATATTGTTGTCCTGCCTGAATCAATTTCACAGTTTTATAACGCTGCCCATCCGCTTCTTGCCTGAGAATAGTGCCAAGCTTTTCAATGTCACCCGTTGGGAAGAAATTGAGAGTGCGGGTCTGTTTCTGAGTTTGCTTATTGGCACTCATCGCACGAATGGTAAACGGCACAGCTTGCTGATCTGCGTTGTAGACCTGTAAATCCTGCAGGTCTTTTTGCAATAAATTAGACATCACCGGCCATGTTAACGGCACGCTTCTGAGTGAGCTGTTGCCATCAGTCAATGTGGCTTTGAAGTGGTAATCGTCCGCACTTCCGGTCTGCTTGCTCGCGGAATCGGCTGACGCCACGGAAGCCGAACCTATCCATAAACAAGCGACTAAGGTTAATGTTGATTTAAACATCCGATGCTTCCTCTTTTGTGCTGTCTGCTTCTGTTTTAGCCGTCTTTTTCGTGTTGTCATCAAGAGTATCTTCTGGCTTAGTTGCGTCTTCATTATCACTGTCTAATATGCTTGGCATGGGGGCTAAGTAGCCAATGAATAACAGCAGTCCACCAACACTGAGGAAAGAGATGACTCGTTCCAGCGTGCCTGATGAGGCGAAATCTACGATAAACAATTTCAGTACGACGAGTGCTAACAAGGCTGCACCCGCGAACCACAAGTTACGGCTAAATGTGCGGTTACCACGCCATGCCAAAATCATTCCGAACAGTGTCCAAACGATGGCTAAAGTGGTTTGTGTAACGGGTTGTTGCAAGAGGCTTGGGAAGCTCCATGCGTAGCCGTAGTAGTTGTGCAGGATGCGTAATATGGTGATATTCAGCGCAACAAAGATAAGTAATACCGTGGCGTAACGCATTAGCTCTGACGACCCTTTTTGTCCGGTCGGATTTAGCTGACGATATAGTCGGTGCAGCGTTAGACCAATTAGTGCAATGACGATATCAAGTGGATTTAGCAGTGGTATCCACGGCAACGGGTCAGAGTTACCCGGTGACGCTAGTGATGCGAAAACCCAGAGTCCGCAAAGTCCTGCAAATGGTATCGCGACGGTATTGATCAGTTGTTGACGGTATTCTCCCACCGGCCATACTTTGACGCGTAAAATGATCCAGATGGTAGCTAAGAAAACCAATGGCAAACTAGCGAGATACCATCCATTTAGGAAGTCTAGCTTTGCACTCATCCAGTGGCTGACTTCGTGTGTCAGTAAGACCGCGACTAGCCAAAACATGACGGTGTGTAGCGTGCCTAATAACTCAGTAAAGCGGGCTTTTTTCTGGTGCAAATAAAGTGCAACATACAGGCTGATAATGGCTAATGGCCACATGAAAATTCCAGCGCCTGAGGTTAGCGATTCACCAGTTTCCAGCAGTTTGAGTAGCGCGATACCTACCATAAACAGCGATAAAGGCAGTAGATAGCGGACTAAGTTCCACGTTCTGAAGCGTGTTGAAATGATCAATAATGCGCTGAGAATAGTCGCGTAAACAAGGTGTAACGTTATTACTGAGTCTAGTAAATCAAAGCGGACGATTTCCCATTCAAAGGCGATCCACTGTAAGCCGATCGGAATGAAAAATAGCGATGAAGATAGCGCCTTCTCATAAGGTCGTTTGCCTTCAAAATCTTTGGATAAAAGGTGACTACAAACCAGCATAGACACAGTGATCAGCATGAGGGCGATGAATTCGCCATTGGTAAATG
The DNA here is from genome assembly GCF_003172875.1 of Leucothrix pacifica. Classification (GTDB taxonomy): domain Bacteria; phylum Pseudomonadota; class Gammaproteobacteria; order Thiotrichales; family Thiotrichaceae; genus Leucothrix; species Leucothrix pacifica. The sequence continues at coordinate 20,158 of NZ_QGKM01000094.1, forward strand.
GGCCGGCTTCAACTCCGTAGAATGAGTTGAATACTGCTTGATAGATCAAGGCTCCCAATGCGGCAAAGTGCAGGAAGACTGCAAAAGCGCGCCGTACCCATTGTTGCTGGCGAATGCTCACCCACAAGATTCCAACCCCCTCGATTGCCCAAGTCGCAGCAGTCAGTGCGCCATCGACGGCGAAGGGGACGGATAAGGTGGCAAAGATCACACCCAGAGACAAGAACGTTTCAGCGAGTAACTTCTGTGGTTTGCCGTAGCGTTTCCAGAGTCCTCTGCTCAGTAACAGATAGAAGACGCCCAAGACTAAGGCACTGATGGCGACACCGTATTCAAAGTCTTGTACCAACGCTACCTGCATGGCAAAGCCAATAATGGGGACGCCAAAGACTAATGTACTGTCGACTTTATCCTTGAAGTCAACGGGTGTGCGTATGGCAAATAGCACCGCGATAATCACATAAATCAGGAAGAACAGAATCAGGAATGGCTCGGTGGTTGAAAAGAATGCGGGTTGATAAGAATCCATTCCCCACAAACTGGCAATCACAAAGGTAAATACAAAGCCTAGTAAGTTGAGCGAACGCCATGATTTAAACCAGGCGATAGTCACGATCCCGAGGTTGAGTAGCGCGTAAAAGCTGAATAAACCGATGTAGTTATTACTGCCTGTTGAGGTCAGTAGAGGTGCCAGAAAACCACCGGCAGTTGCAAACATGGCCAGTGACAGGCTGTTTTGCAGTACCGCCAAGATAACGCCTGCGATAACCACGATAACGAGTAAACCAAAGGCGATGGTAGATGGGATTAGCTGATATAAACTAAACGCGCCAAATACGGTGAGATAGAGCAATCCAATACCGCCGGCTTGTAATATCAAACCATAGGCACCGGCTCGTTCTCGTAAGCGCCATCCGAAAAATAGTAAGACTAGTGCGGTTGCAGCAGCACCTGCCAGACGTAGTTCGACCGGAATAAGGTCTCTTTCCAGTGAGTAGCGCAGTAGGAATACCACACCGATAAAGAGCAATACGATACCTGCACGCACAAATGGATTACCACCAATAAACCAGTCTTTTGCCATACCGATGGCTTTGCTGACGATGGATGGTTCTGCGGGCTTTTTCGGGGTATGTTTCTTGGTGCTTTTGGAAAATGTTGTGCGTGGATTGTTAGGTTTAGACGTCGTTGCTTCGCTTTCGCTTGGTGGATTTGGTTCGGCTAGCGTAATAGCTTCCGGTGAGGAGTCCAGTTGTAAAGTTTGAGCATCGGCTTTTTCGTCTAACCAATCTGTTTGTCGTGAGTGGCTTTGCGTGTCTGAGGTGACATCAGATTGGGCGGTGGCAGACAGAGTGGGGGACTGATCTGCTAACAGCTGCATCTGGTGCTTCAGTTGGCTTTCTAGATTACTGATTTTTCCTGAGAGTTGGTTAACCCAAGCTAACAGCAAGCCGACGGCTGCACCTATTAACATCTCTCCTCCGGCAGCACCTAGGAATGCTCCGATGAGAATAAAAACAATAAAGATAACCATGACTCCGTCCCGAACGATTTGTATATCCGGAGTATAGTGAGGAGTACACTATAATGGTTGGATTGAATGATAAATGGAGATATTCAGGACTAAAGGTATTATTTTTTGCTGCTTTTTAAGTTTTTAGCCTCAGTCATTGTGGTCACCAATCAGTTGGACTGGTGACCGACAATTTTTATGACCGCTTGATTTTTGATCGCCAAGAACGTCATTGTAAACGGTTAGATTTACAGGCTCAATATCCGGATTAAACGACTGCTTCCTGTAGTGCCGCTTCAATAATCTCCTTCTCAATGTCTTTCCCGATAAACACCAGATTCGTCCCGCGAGCCTCATCTGCTGCCCATAGGCGATCAAAATGCGTATCCAAACGCTCACCAACTGCTTGTAACACCTGACGCATTGGCTTACCCGGCAACGCGGCAAAGCCTTTCGCGCGGAAGATATTGTACTGCGCCAATAACTGCTTCAGCGTCGCCTGCAATTTATCGCTGTCGACTTCACCCAGCTTAATCACAAACGAATCAAAGTGATCATGCGCGTGTTCGTGGTGGTGGCCGTGATCATGGTGATGGTCATGATGGTTATGCACATGGTCAATATGATCTTCAGCAGCTGCATCAACCCCCATCAACATATCACTGGCGATCTCGCCATCGCTGACATAAGTGACTTTCACTGATTCAGGCACTTTAGCGGTTACAGCAGCTTCAACACGTGTACGTTCAGTATCATCCAGCAAGTCATTCTTACTTACGATCACCAGATCAGCCGCGCTAAGCTGATCATCCAGCAGCTCCTGCAAGCTAGGGTCATGATCCAGACTCTCATCAGCCATACGCTGCGCCTGAACCTGCTCTTCATTATTCGCAAAACGACCCGCCGCAACTGCAGGGCCATCAATCACTGTAATCACCGCATCAACCGTGCAATGCTGTTTGATCTCAGGCCAGTTAAACGCTTGTACCAACGGCTTAGGCAGAGCCAATCCGCTGGTTTCAATCAGGATATGATCGATCTCATCACGACGCTCTACCAACTGCTGCATTACCGGTAAAAACTCTTCTTCAACCGTGCAGCAAATACAACCATTGGCGAGTTCATAAATACCGTTATCATCGCCAGCAACCACCTCAGCGGCTTCATCTTCCTCACAGTCCAGTGGGCAACTACGCAGTAAATCCGCATCAATATCCAACTCACCAAACTCATTCACAATCACAGCGATACGCTTGCCTGCAGCCTGCTTAAGCACATTTGAAAGTAGGGTGGTTTTACCGCTGCCCAAAAAGCCGGTAACAATCGTTGCTGGTATTTTATCTAGTTGCATATTTCTGTCCTTTTTGTAGTTCGAGGCAAATTGCCACTCACTTTTCAGTCTATGGTGTAAGAGCTCAGTCTGGTCATCTCACCGCCACCCTTATAATTAAGTAGATACATTGCCGGTTGAAGGGTTTGCAGGGATTAACTTCGCGCCGCGTTTTCAAGCGAAGCTTGAGGGCAAGCTAAGTTAATACCTTCAAGCCCGCCACGATGTATCAAGTATTAAAATCATCTGCTCGCGGCAATGTATCAATCACCCCACGCACGATTTCTTTAGGTTGTTTGGCCTTATTTTTCGGGCGATAAACATGCGCCTGATCAGTGTCATAAAGATAAGAGTCATTAAACTCATCGGTTGCCAACACATGACCAACCAATATCAAACAAGTACGCGTGAATTTCTTAGCACGCACTTTGGCCGTGATATCACTGAGTGTTCCCGTGACCTTATCTTGCTCTGGCCATGAGGTGCGATAGCACACGGCAACCGGGCAGTCCTCACCATAATGTGGAATCAGTTCTTCGACGATTTTATGAATGTGCGTGACACCCAGATGAATCGCCAGCGTCGCACGACTTTGTGCCAATGCCGGTAATTGCTCACGTTCAGGGAAGGGCGTTTTAATACTAAAGCGCGTCAGGATGATGGTTTGCGATACACCAGAAAGCGTCAGTTCTTTACCTAGCCATGCCGCTGAAGCTGAGACTGCCGTTACACCCGGAATGATTTCATAGTCGATGCCTTGTTGTTCTAATCGGCGGATCTGCTCACCAATTGCACCGTATAACATGGGGTCACCGGAGTGAACACGTGCCACATTTTGTCCAGCGGCGTGTGCCGCTTCGATATCCACCATGATCTCATCTAAGTCCATGTGGGCAGTGTCTTTAATGAGTGCAGCAGAGTCTTCAACGTCGGCCAGAATTTCACGCGGCACTAATGAGCCCGCATACAAAACCACAGGGCAATCTTTCATAATGCGCTGCGCTTTGACAGTAATCAGTTCCGGATCACCCGGGCCTGCGCCAATAAAATAAACTTTCATCAATCTTCCTTTAACCTTGCCGTTATTGGCGCCAGACCGCTGCTGCGAGGGGTATTTGCAGAAGCGACACTACAGCGATTGCTTACGGGTGCTCGACAATGACATTGATTTAGCACCTAACCACTGAGGCGCTATAGTGTAAATCAGAATGGTGGCATACCGCCAGAAGACAAGGAATACTTATGGCTATCCGAAGGGGCGGTATTTTTTAAGGCGAACCGGTGTCAGAGGCAAGGAAAGAGGGCAAGTAACGGCAGTTACTGCTAAAGCTAAGGTCACAAATGCTCGGTGGAAACTCAGAGTTTACCGGCTGCCAGCCTGATTTTATGCGGCGAGCTTTCAGGTAGTTGCGTGCGGTTCTAAAGCTTTCATAACCACTTCCGGCGGTGCTGCCAAGACTGGTTTCATCGTATACAAAGAAGTAGGCGAAATATTGGTTAGGATCGATGCTATCAAGTTGTTTTTGAAGGTCACTACCGTTTTTGGAAAGCTCAGTGAACTTGGGCCAGTTGTCCGTCACGCGGGCATGAAAAGAAATCCCTTTGTCCTGATCAAGTTGCGCAAACAAACCTTCATAACCTAACTCAAAGATACGTTTGCCTGCAGAGGCGCCATTACTGGCTTGCTGGGCGGCATTCTCAAAGACTTGCTCAGTATCAAGTAGCAGTAAGCGATCATCTTTACTAATGATGTAAGCCGGTCTCAGATCGGTTTCATGCTCAATGGGAATTTCCAACTCGTAGGTTTTATTGTTGTCGTGAATCAGATTGATCACGGCAAAAATAATCAGAATACCAACCGAGTTAGAGACGATGTCAGTCAGCGAATCTACATTGATTAGATTCTTCATTTCGCCCCCTGATTGTGCAGACTCAATGACCAGTTGGCATCCAGCGGTTCAAGTCCGACGCTGATGTTTTGTGCGTCAATGGAGTTACTCATCACCGAACGAACTTTCTGGTAAGCCTGCCCACCGTTGGGGTAAACACCAAACAAGACAAATTCTTCGTAGAGGAAGTTAGCCTGTAATGCCATCTCGTTGATTTTGCGTATTTCGTACATCCACTCCAACACGTCTTCAGTGTCTGGAGCGCGTGCGCTATTGGCAGGGTTCGCTTGTGAGGCCATCACCTGATCAATCAGGCGTTGACGATTCAGAATAATAAAAGCCAGTTCTGCTTTGTCTTGATCGCTGACAACCTTCTGTAGTTCCTGCAGGCGATTAACCGGCGGTAATACGATCATGCCATCCGGCAGCGTGAAGATCTGAAACGCGACTTTATAGCCTTGTTCCAGCTCCATTGTCAGCTGAATCTTCTGAGGGGCAGAGACGCTGCTCAGTATATTGATAAAAGACAATACGCCCATCACGCACAGGAAAATACTCAGAAACGGAAACAGACTTATTTCCAGTTTTTCCTGTGGCAGGTAACGGGCGTAACGGCTGGCCCTATTTGCCATGTTTCTTGTAATCGCTCAAACGTGATTCAAAGATCATCTCGTACAGATCTTCCATGGTTTCCTGAAGCGCACCGACTTGCGTACTTAGTAACTTGATTTCATTTGCAACGGATTGAACAGGTGCCATTCCGGGAGCAGCAGTCTCACCATTTGCACTCATTGCAGTGGCTGCGGTGTGACCTGAGAAAGTTTCTAATCGAGGTTTGATCTCATGAAACCATTGTTGATCCAATTGGATCAGATAGGCTTCCTCGCGTTTCTCTAGCCAAATCATGGTCATCATGAGCGGCACGCTGAGTAACAATGCCAGCAGGGTCGTATCAAAGGCGGTCGCCAATGAGTTAGTCACCAGTGGCAGGTTGTCCTTCAGCATTGATGAAACATCTGTCACTGAGCTGGTTGATGTCATGGCGTCTGAGAAGTGCGCGATACCATTACTGATTCCCCATACTGTGCCGATAAAGCCGAGAATCGGAATTGCCCAGACCATGAAGCGGGATAAGGAAAAAGAGCCGCGCATATACTCACGCTCGGTAATACCGAAGGCTTCGTCCACATCACTGCTGGGGTGCTTTTGACCGAGGTATAAGCGCAAACGGGTGAGCAACAGGTTGTCACTAGGGACTTTGCTGCTTGGCACTTGCTGACGCACGGAGGTCCATAGCAGATTGTTATCAACACCTGGTACCGAGCTGTTGAGTACCGCTGGCAGCGCGTGTTTGGCGACGACTTCGCTTTGGCGTTCTTCGCGAATCAGCTTGCCACGCTTCATCCAGAGGTGTGCCAGACTAGCAACGAAAAACCACAATATTAAGGGTGAGATCCAGTTGCCGATGAGGATTTTAAGGATACGTGGCAGCGTATCCATATCCATCACAAACTGTACCGCCAGTGCCGGCAATAAAATTAATATTGCCGAGAGCACTAAGGGTTGGAAAAACGCCTGTTCAATTGGATACTGGCGTGTCGTCGTGACCGCCAATGGCGATACTCTGGATACAGGTTCTTGAGTCACTGTTGATTCTCTTTCCATTATATTGAGTGCGTGCTGTGCTTAGTATCCAGCCGCTATTTGTTGTCCGTCTTTACCCCAGAAAACCCACTCGATAAAGTTATCGTGAATTTTTCTGCCACGACTTCTCGCTCTCGGGTCATTGTGCAAAATTGAGACAACATACGTTCGTCCATCGGCTGCATTGACATACCCTGCGATACCGCGTACGTCACGCAGAGTCCCTGTCTTAAAGAAGCCACGACCACGGACTGCTGAGGTACGTAAACGTCCTTTCATGGTGCCATCAACCCCCGCAACGGCCATTGAGCGTAACCAGACATCACTGTGTGGGCCGTAATAGGCTTTACTCAGCAAGTGCGAGATATTTTCTGTGCTGATTCTGGCGTAACGGCTTAGGCCCGAACCATTCTCTATACGTAGCTCAGGGAAATTCAGGCCCTGCTTACGTAAATAATCATCAATCGCTTCTGCGCCTTTCTTCGGTGTACCAGGAGCGCCAAAACGCTTTGCACCAATCGAACGCATTAACTGTCGCGCCATTACGTTATTACTGTCTTTCACCACGGTTGGCAGAAGTTCAGCAAGGCTTTTTGAATAGTGCGTGTGGATCATACGGACATTGGCAGGTGTCGCTCCCACCATAAACTGAGCGTTAAAGCGGCCTTTTAGTTCCTTAGTCCAGATCTTTTTTATTGCCGAATACATGGTGTTGGCCGGATCAGTCACTGCCATGGTGAAACCACGGTTGCGGCAACGACGCGCTAAATAACCACTGAATGTGATAGTGACGGCATCACCACGTCCGCGCTTAACACTAGTGCTAACGCGGCAGCTACGCTTCGCGCGCTTAATTTTATTCACAATGCGCAGGTTATGTGCCGGTGTTGAGGTAGTCACGCTGATGCGGTTGCCTTTACGGGCTGCGGTAAACTGACTGCGACGCTCGTTAAACATGAGCGCATCAGGCTGTGCATTGTAAGAGCTGTAAGGCTTGCCATCAAACGCACCGGGATCAATTTTCGGCCCGTTAAAAAAGGTGTCATCAAAGATCAAACGCCCCTGAATGGTATGGATACCCTTTCGTCTCAGCTGATTGAGCATTTCACGCAATGCTTTCGTATCAAAGTCCGGTGCTCCGTATCCTTTGATATAAACATTGCCCGACAGTACACCGCCTTGCAGACTACCGTTAGTGGTAATCTCTATCGGCCAGCGGTAGTTTGGTCCCAATGTACCTAATGCAACGTACGAGGTAAGCAGCTTCATCACCGAGGCGGGATTGCGTGCGACCTGTGCATTATGAGAGATCAGTGGCCTTGGAGAACCAATCGCCTGAACATACGCACTCATTCCCCACGTTGACATGCCAGAGGACTTCAGACGGTTCTGAATCTCAGCGGGTAGGTTCGGGTAGATTGGCTCAGCAGCCTGAGTGACAGTGGATAGTAACGGTAATGCGACGACTGCCGCACACATTAATTTTTTTAAATTCGCCCTTATTTTCATTAAATCTATACCTTATTCGGGTTTATTATTTTTATTGTATTGCTAGATTGCCATTAACGGTTGATGCCAAGACTGTCCCAGATCTCATCGACCCGTGCTTTAACGTCCTGATCCATTGTTATTGGCTCGCCCCATTCGCGGGTAGTTTCCCCCTCCCACTTATTTGTTGCATCAAGCCCCATTTTTGACCCCAGTCCTGAAACGGGAGATGCGAAGTCAAGATAGTCTATCGGAGTGTTTTCAACCATAAGTGTATCACGTGCCGGGTCCATTCGGGTAGTCATTGCCCAGATCACATCCTGCCAATCTCTCGTATTTATATCATCATCTACCACAATAACGAACTTGGTATACATAAACTGGCGCAAAAACGACCATACTCCCATCATCACACGTTTGGCATGACCGGGGTATTGTTTCTTCATGCTCACGATGGCCATCCTGTAGGAACAGCCCTCTGGCGGTAAATAGAAGTCGACAATCTCCGGAAATTGCTTCTGCAAAATGGGTACGAATACCTCATTTAGCGCAACACCGAGGATAGCTGGCTCATCCGGTGGTCGGCCAGTATAGGTACTGTGATAAATCGGCTGATTTCGGTGAGTTATCCGATCAACGGTAAAGACGGGGAAGCTATCTACCTCATTATAGTAGCCGGTATGGTCGCCGAACGGTCCTTCGGGTGCCATATCGTCGGGATGAATATGGCCTTCTAATACAAATTCAGCTGATGCCGGAACTTGCAGGTCATTGCCAATACATTGAGCTAATTCAGTCCGTGATCCCCGTAATAAACCAGCAAATGCGTATTCAGATAAGGTGTCCGGAACAGGTGTGACTGCTCCTAAGATGGTCGCGGGATCAGCGCCGAGTGCCACGGTGACAGGGAATGGCTCGCCGGGGTGTTCTTTTTTCCACTCCAAAAAGTCCAGTGCACCACCGCGATGCGACAGCCAGCGCATAATGACGCGGTTTTTACCGATGACTTGTTGGCGGTAGATACCGAGGTTCTGACGTTTTTTGTGCGGGCCCTTGGTGATCACTAAGCCCCAGGTAATCAGTGGTGCGGCATCCCCCGGCCAACAGTGTTGCACCGGAATTTTACCAAGATCAACAGCATCGCCTTCAATAACGTGCGCCTGACATGCAGGCTTGCTGATTTTCTTTGGTGCCATATCCAGCACTTTGCGGTACTTAGGAATCAGGTTTAGCGCATCCCGAAAGCCTTTAGGTGGCTCCGGCTCTTTGAGCATGGCCAATAACTGACCTACGCCGCGCAGTGCATCCACGCTGTCCTCGCCCATACCCATCGCTACACGCTTAGGCGTTCCAAATAAATTGGTCAGCACCGGTGTCTCGTAACCTTTGGGGGTCTCAAAAAGCAGTGCTGGGCCACCGGCGCGCAACACCCGGTCAGAGATTTCGGTCATTTCCAGATAAGGGTCAACTTCGGCAGTAATTCGTATTAACTCACCCTGCGCTTCGAGTTGCGCAATGAAATCTCTGAGATCGTGGTATTTCATTAGTTTCCTTTAAACTCACCGTAAAGAATCAAGCTGTGGTCAGCTAATTCAAAGCCATGTTCTTCTGCGATTTCACGTTGACGTTGTTCGATAATTTCATCATGAAACTCGACGATTTTGCCTGTTTTGAGGCAGACCATATGGTCATGATGCTCACCATTATCAAGCTCAAATACCGCCTGGCCACCTTCGAAATTGTGACGAATCACTAAGCCTGCTGCTTCAAACTGCGTCAGTACACGGTATACCGTCGCCAGCGCAATATTGCTGTCATTATCGGTGAGAAGTTCACGATACACATCTTCCGCGCTCATATGACGGGTTTTACTGGTTTCCAAAATTTGTAGAATTCTGGTTCTTGGCAGGGTGACTTTGAGTCCTGCCAGCTTAATTTCATCGGTGCCCATGATAACTCCTGTGTGATTGCTGCGAGTGTGCCTCAGCGAGACTGTAAGCACAATCTTCCTTATTTCTCAGTGCTAAAATTGAGTTTCCCCAGTGCTGAGAGTAGTTGCTCTACGTGTTGTGTTGTGTGAGCTGCCGAGAGCGTGATACGTAAGCGTGCTTCTCCGGCAGGCACGGTTGGCGGGCGGATCGCCGTGACCAAAATCCCCTGCGATAATAACTGCTGACTGTAGCAAAGTGCCTTGTCACTTCCACCAACTAATATGGGTTGAATCGCGGTGTCAGATGGCATCATCGGTAGGCCTAATTGATCTGCACCTTGTTTAAACTGCGTTATCAATTGTTGCAGATGGTTACGTCGCCAGGTCTCTTTCTGCATTAACTCCAGACTTTTACAGCCAGCGGCCGCGATTGCGGGCGGCATTGCGGTTGTAAAAATATAGGTGCGTGCTGATTGTATCAGGAATTCAATTAAATCGTGATCACCGGCTATAAATGCGCCAGCAGTACCTGCGCCTTTGCCCAGAGTGGCTATTAGTACAGGGACATCATCACTGCTTAAGCCTTCTTGCTCGACCAGTCCAGCACCTGTTTCGCCTAGTACACCAAAGCCATGTGCGTCATCGACCATTAACCAGCTTTGGTGCTCAGTTGCTATATTAGCGAGCTCTTTGAGATTGGCACAGTCACCATCCATACTGAACACGCCATCGGTTACGATCATACTAGCCGTATCAGTACTTCGGGCAATACGCTGTTGCAAATTGTTCATATCTGAATGTTGGTAACGCCACATTTTGGCATCACTCAGGCGTCCTGCATCCATTAAAGAAGCGTGGTTCAGGCGGTCTTGATAGAGACTTTCGCCTTTGCTGGTCAGTGCGCCAATTGCGCCGAGGTTGGCCATGTAGCCTGTCGAAAACAATAGTGCACGCTCGCGACCTGTGAATGCGGCTAATGCTTCCTCTAAACGTTGGTGTTCAATGTTGTGGCCATTGATGAGGTGTGCAGCGCCACTGCCAACACCATAGTTTGCCGCCGCTTGCTGAAATGCTTGAATCAACTCGGGGTGGTTGGCCAGTCCTAAATAATCATTGCTGCAGAAGGTTAGGATCTTTTCGCCATCAATCACCATATCAGGTTGTTGAGGGGAGTGGTTTAGACGTGGTGAGCGATAGAGATACCGCTGCTGCTGTTGGGCGAGAAAATTGCGGATGTGTTTGAAGTCTTTTTTCATCGCTGCATTATACAAACAAAAAAGGCACCCGAAGGTGCCTTTATGCAGCAAATGTGACCTTAGTTTTTCTTGATCAGGAAGGCGAACTTGCCGTCCTCTTCACCACTACTTAATAGTTCGTGACCTGTCTGGTTGCAGTAAGCTTCGAAGTCTTTAACCGCACCGGGGTCTGTTGCAATCACTTTAATGACTTCGCCTACTTCCATGCCGTTCATTGCTTTTTTGCAACGCAAAATCGGTAGCGGGCAATTCAAACCAGTTGCATCCAGTTCTTGATTAAATTCGCTCATTTTCCTCTATATGAACGCATCCCAGT
>NZ_QGKM01000095.1 GCF_003172875.1 Leucothrix pacifica
CGACTTGCATGTGTTAAGCATGCCGCCAGCGTTCAATCTGAGCCAGGATCAAACTCTTCAGTTAAATAGTGTCACGACATAAATGCCGTTAAATCTTTTAAGCTGAAGCTTTAAATCCTAACTTAATACGTATAATCAAAAATTAACGTCCGTTAGGTTCATTGCTTCTTGCAGTCTATTGCAAGCTACAAATCCCCACACAAGTTATTTGGTCTAGATTGTTAATTAGCTGCCAAGATCTCTATCTCAGCGAGGAGGCGTATTCTATACAACCCTCAAATTCTGTCAATCATTTTTTGTGATTTATTTTCGAAGTAAACACTTTAAAAACAACTCACTCAAACAATCCTGAATTAACGAATAAGACCTGTTAATTCAAATGCTTAACAACTGCAGAGCAACATGCTTTGCGTCGTAAGGAGCGGCGCATTATAGACAGATTCCGGAGGCTGTCAACGACTGTTTTGAATTAATTTGAAATTAGTTTGAAAGAAGTAATGAGCGTGATGTTTAGGTTGATGAAACAGCCTACGATTCACCACGCTCGCATGCAGCCATCACGCCGCATTAAATACCAGATATGTGGTCTCGCGTTGACTCAGCGATCTCGATCTCTTCGTTGGTTGGAATGACATAAACGTCAACACCAGATCGTGAACTACTGATCTTCAATTGATTCGCCTCATTTGCACTGACATCAATATCAACCCCCAACCAGGCACAACGTTCACAAATCTTGCGGCGTATCATAGCCGAGTGCTCTCCAATACCTGCTGTGAAAACCAGTACCTCTAAGCCGGAGAGTGAGGAAGCCAACGAACCAATTTCACAAGCTGCTCTATAGGTAAACAGATCTAAAGCCTGTCGTGCCTCAACGGACTTATTAGCCTGAAGCTCCCGGACATCTGAACTAATACCGGAAACACCCAACAAACCGGACTGCCTGTAAAGTATATCCTCAACTTCTTCTAATGACTTGTTGTGGTGCCTTTGCAGATAAAAAACGACCCCCGCATCTATACTGCCGCAGCGACGTCCCATCATAAGGCCATCCAGCGCACTAAACCCCATCGTACTGGCAACACTCTTACGTTCACGCATTGCACATAAACTGGCGCCGTTACCAAGATGAGCCACAATGACCTTACCATTAGCACGTGGACCAGCAACGGTTGGTAACACGTTTGCAATGTATTGATATGACAATCCATGAAAGCCGTATCGAATAACGCCTTCGTCTGTCAGTGCGCGAGGAATTGCGAATTGATGCGCGACCAACGGCTGATCACGATGAAATGCAGTATCAAAACAAACAACTTGTTTTAACTCAGGCCATTCTGAGGATATAGCAGCAATGGCCGCCAGACTATGTGGTTGATGATTCGGGGCGAGTGGTGTGTATTCCTCCAGCTGGCGAATCACTTCGGGTGTGACTAACGCTGGCTCACTAAACACCATTCCACCATGAACAACGCGGTGACCCGCCGCCAGAAGCTCTAATGATTCCACATTATGCAAATAACTCATTAGCCAGTAGCTAAGTGCCTGATGCGAACCCGTCTGGGGTACACACCCAATCTCGTTGAACCACGCTTCATTATCGACCTTTATCTGGAAGCTCGGTGCACCGGAAACAATCTCATCAATCGACCCTTTTGCTAACAGATCACAGTCTTCAGGGCTGTAGAGTACAAACTTAATACTGGATGAGCCGGCATTAAATATCAAAATTGCTTTGTTCATATTAATCTCATGGTTTTTATACATACATTATCATCCATCGATGACACCATGATGAATCCCGCCTCCTGATGACGAATAATCCGACTACCCCTGATAGGGATGATGCTTCATCCAATGTTCTGCAATATCGATACGTCTGGCCACCCAAACACGATCGTGCTGTGTGATGTATTCAAGAAAACGCTTGAGTGCGGCAAAACGACCCGGGCGTCCTGCGAGTCTGCAATGTAAACCTATCGATAACATTTTCGGTTCGGTTTCACCCTCTTCATACAACACGTCAAAGGAGTCTTTCAGGTAACTAAAGAACTGATCACCACTGTTAAATCCTTGCGGTGTTGCGAAACGCATATCATTCGTGTCCAGAGTATAGGGGACAATTAGATGCGGCTGCATTGATCCGGATCTGGTTTTGACCTCTGTCCACAGTGGAAGATCATCCCCGTAATAATCAGAATCGTAGGTAAAGCCGCCCTCTTCAACCAGTAAGCGTCGGGTATTTGGGCTATCACGCCCTGTGTACCATCCCTTCGGTTTGCTGCCGGTTAACGACTCAAGAATCTGAATCGCCTCCCGCATGTGTTCACGCTCCTGCTCTTCCGGCATTTCCTGATAATGAATCCAACGCAACCCATGACAAGCAATCTCATGTCCCTGCTCAATAAATGCCTTGGTTAACTCGGGGTGACGCTGTAACGCCATCGCCACACCAAAAATAGTCAACGGCATATTATGCTGCTCAAACGCTTTCAAAATACGCCACACTCCCGCACGTGAGCCATACTCATAAATCGACTCCATGCTTAAGTGTCTGTCAGGATACGCCTGCGCACCAATAATTTCTGACAAGAACTGCTCAGAACCAGCATCCCCATGCAATACACAATTTTCACCACCTTCCTCGTAGTTCAGCACAAACTGCACCGCAATTCGCGCATTACCCGGCCAATTAGCCTGCGGTGGTTTACCACCATAACCAATCAGATCTCGTGGATAGTCTGTGTTCGGATGATTTGCTTGGCTCATATTCTGTTGCTCCTGTGAGAGAGGAATGATGTTAGCTGTGATTATTACCAGTTGATATTACTCACTTGCAGCGTTAGATTGAATAAAAAGGAGTAATCAATTCATGGGTAAATTAACTACGCACATTTTAGACACGGCACATGGTAAACCAGCGAGCGGTGTTGCTGTCAGACTTTTTAGTATCGGTAGCGAACGCATATTGGTGAAATCAGATACGACTAATGCGGATGGACGTCTGAACTCTCCCTTATTGGACGAGGCAATTATGAGTAGCGGAACCTATGAAATTGAATTTGATATCGGCGAGTACTTTCGCAAATTAAATGTACCGATGGATGATCCGGCCTTTGTCGATGAGGTTGTGTTGCGCTTTGGTATTGCCAATACTGACCAGCACTACCACGTGCCTCTTTTGGCATCTCCCTGGAGTTACTCTACTTATCGGGGTAGTTAATAAAAAACCAGATACACTTTAACACTGGCTTTATTAATCAAACGGATGCCGGGCCAAGCTGATCTGCACGTACCGGAGGACTTAATAACTCCTCCGTGACATCGACATCAACCTGCCGACCTTCCTTGTCATACAGCGGAAGTTCGTCATCATTCCAGCCACGAATGCCAGTTTTCAATGAATATACTTGTGTATATCCCATTAGCTGCAGCGTGTATGCAGCCAGAGCACTGCGATTACCTGAGCGACACACCAACACAACGGGTTTGTCACGTGCCTGTACTAACGCCGGTACAGTATCGGAGTATCCCCAATCACATGCTGACTCCAGTACCCCTCGTGGCACATGAATTGACTCTTTGATCGCTCCGGTCGCAACCTCCTCACTCTCTCGAATATCGACAATCAGTGTCTCTGGCGACTGCGTTAAAAAATCCTCGATATCCCAGGGAAATAGCTCCTGAATTTCCGCTAACTGTTCGGCGATCATCATCTTAAATGTTTTGGCAGCCACTCTTATGCTCCTTTACTGACTATTTTTTCTAGTGAGAGGCCGGCAAGCCTGTTAAAACCTATTGACAGAAGCTTTTTGGCTATGCCTCTGCACGAATCCGTCCTGACACTGAAATGCTTATTGCAGCTTTTGTAATTCCGGAAATTAAATTGGACTATAGCCTGCGACTCAGCCACACGGAATAGTCCCGATGGAGTGTTATGCTAATGCAAGAAAAAGTAACAAGTAATTTATAAAGCTTAAACAACTACTAGCCCTGCACGCGCTGAATTACTCAGGCGCACAGGGGAACTTGTTGCGGCAGGGAAAGCGTATAAGGAGGCGATTCACTATTCACAGTCAAACAGGAATCAGGGTTCTGGCAAGACAACTAAGCGCTATCGAACGCTTGATGTGCTAAAACTGATACATAACCAAACCACTAAGGTAAGGGATTACTGACAAGCTTCTTCTTTGACTTCCATATCACAGGCACTGGTGGCACGATCGGTAATTCCACCAATATCGTCTGCTTCACTCAGCATATCCATTGGCTCAGGGCAACTCGCTTCAATAAACTCTAGTGGTGCCGCCGGACCAGTCCATCCTGCCGGGCGGTCAACAAACTGACGGGCAAATCGTGCACTACAACCGTCACCGTAATAAACCGACATCGAAGCTAAATCAATCGCCTGTAAACCGGATAATACTTCCGGATTGGCACTGATGTATTCCATAATAACGGCCAAGTCTTTTTCATTTTGATGCTGCGGGGGTAATGCAGCGTGTGATATTCCAGCGAAAATGAACAGCATCCATGCGAATAAATGCCGCCCGATACGAGCTAAACTCCCTATCTTCGGACTCATTTTTCCAATCTCCATATTGTTTGTTATCGGGGGCTAACTCCTTATTTATAGCAGTATTTTATGGAATTGGCAGTTTGTTTTTGTTGCTTTTTTAGCTAGTTTGTCTAAATTAAATAGCTGCGATCAGGTACTAACAGAAATGTCTGCAATATTCTCGAATTTAAGAAAAATATTAGTGAACCACTCATACATTAAACTTATTAGAATGTAAAAAAGCTATTCATGCGCTATTTAAAACGACACCCTGATTGTAAACGCTTAAAGAATAAACGCAATAATGCGCCAACTGATGAGCTTAGTGCAAAACGTGCCTGGCGTCGATTTAATAAAAAAGACACTCGAAAATCTTGTTATAAAATACAACAGGGCCTGTGTGCATACACCGAGCTATCTTTAGATGACAGACAACTTGGGAGTCATCTGGAACACATCGCACCACGCAGTCGCTTTCCTGAGCGCACTTTTCTACCCAATAACTTAGTGCTGTCAATACTGGCTGATGATTACTCCGGACACCTGCCGGAAGAACAACGCTTCGCAGGACATTTCAAAAAAAGTAACTATGCAGATGATTGGTTTATCACGCCCTATGATGAGCGCTGCGAAAGGTATTTCGAATACTCCGCAACCACAGGGAAGGTATATCCCAGTCAAGACCTGAATGAAACAGATCAGCGCAAAGCCACCAAAACCATTTTGGCATTGAATCTAAATTGCGAATACTTAGTGGATGCACGCTTAAAACAGCTGTCTGCATTGGAGCAAAAAATCACAACGCTTCTGGCTAATCTGAACATAGACAGCAACCAACCGGATGAACACGCTGAGCGCGCTTTCACTGAGCTCACAGCCACAGTATTAAACCCAACGGACAGGCGACTGCCCGAGTTTTACACCGCCAAACAGCAGCTACTCAAACGCTACCGGTCATTAATGATTAATCACCCTCATTTGCCTGACGAATTCGCTCCAAACGCTCCTGCTCTTCTTTGAAAGCCTCCTGAATCTGGATCATCACCCCATCAACATCCGCGGCCTCTTCACTTTCTTCGTACTCACCGGTCAACACAGTATCCGGCCGGAGTTTGCCATCTTCAAACAGTTGCCAGATTTCTTTACCAAAATTTGTCTCTAATAAATCCGGTGCGAACTGACCAAAGTATTTCGTCATATTGTCAACATCACGCTCCAACATCGCTTTGGCATTATTATTGGCCGACGCATTTACAGCTTGCGGCAGGTCAATAATTACCGGGCCGTACTCATCCAGTAGCACGTTAAACTCAGATAAATCACCATGAACGATACCGGCACATAGCATACGAACCACATCCTGCATCACAAACGCATGATGACCAATCGCCTCAAGGTCTGTCATCATCACATCCCCCAACCGCGGGGCGACATCGCCGTTTTCATCGACAACCAGCTCCATCAGCAAGACACCATCCATGCAGCCGCGAGGTTCTGGCACGCGCACACCCGCATCTGCCAGCTGATATAAAGCGTCTACTTCAGCATTTTGCCAAATCTGTTCTTGTTCTTTGCGACCGAATTTAGAGCCTTTCTCCATCGCACGCTGACGACGACTATTTCGGACTTTGCGTCCTTCGGTATATTGAGCGGCCTTTTTGAAACTGCGTTTAGCCGCTTCTTTATAAACTTTTGCACAACGTAGTTCATCACCACTACGCACAACATAAACGTCTGCCTCTTTACCACTCATCAAGCGGCTAAGCACCTCATCAATCAAGCCATCATCGACGAGGGGCTGGAGTCTCTTAGGAATCTTCATCGCGCCTTTATACCGAATTTAGCGGAGCGATGGAATAAAAAGCAGAATGAATGCAGCAATATCGGTAACTTAACTAAAAATAACCGTCTTATTGCCATCCAGAAATACGCGATGCTGTGTATGCAACTGAACAGCCTTAGCCAAAGCAACAGTTTCAGTATCACGACCTGTTGCGGTCAACTGCTTAGGGCCGTAAGTATGATCAACACGTTGTACAGCCTGATCAATGATCGGGCCTTCATCAAGATCTGCCGTCACATAGTGTGCTGTTGCACCAATCAACTTAACACCACGGTCGAATGCCTGATAATAAGGACGCGCACCTTTGAAGCCGGGTAAGAACGAGTGATGAATATTGATCGCACGGCCTCGCAAAGATGCACATAACTTGTTACTGAGAATCTGCATATAACGCGCAAGTACAACAAGATCCGTCTTAGTCTCATCAATCACTTTCATCAGCTCTTCTTCTTGCTGCGGCTTATTTTCTTTGGTTACCGGCAAATAGATAAAGCGAATACCTTCACGCTCAGCCATCGGGCGAAGATCAAGATGGTTGGATACGATTGCCGTAATCTCAATCGCTAATTCACCCTTACGGTGGCGATACAACAAATCATCCAAACAATGATCGTGCTGACTCACCATGATCAGCGTCTTAACGGGTTGTTTGCTATCGTGAAAACTAAATTTCATATCAAACGACTCAGCCACGTCGCCAAAGCCAGCCTCAATGGAATCAATCGTATGATCCCCTTCAGTAATCTCACACACCGCGCGCATGAAGAAGTGACCGGTCTCCTGATCATCAAACTGAGATAGTTCACTGATGTAACAACCGTGCCCTGCAAGATAAGTCGTCACTTTTGCTATCACACCACTTGTGGCTGGTGAGCTAGCTTTCAATACAAAATGTTGGCTCTGTGGATTGCTCATAGTCATCTTCCGAATGATTTAGCGAAAACAGAATAGTAAACACTAAATCAAATATCGACCAGTGTCTGATGTACGATAAATGCTAATACCGAGAGGGCGTTTTAGTAATAGCTAAAAACTTCATTCGTCGGATAGTCACCTGTATGAAGAAAAGTTTAACTTTTATGGCTTGCCCGATAAGCGCTCTGCTGTATATTCTAAATGTGTCTCTTCTTTAAATCTTATGATAGGAGGTGAACTGCATGAAATAGTAAGACCTGCTCAGCCCAATAATAAATAAATATCTATAAGCCGGCGAAACAAGGGGATATATTATGAATGCTTCAAACATTGCTGTTTTTGTTGATGTTGAAAACCTAACCCACTGGGTCAAGCACAGCGGACCGGATGACTTATTCGAGGATCTGAATAAGAAAGGTTCTGTGATTGTGCGCAAAGCCTATGGTAACTGGTCAAATGCAAGTATCAGTTCGCTACAGGTGAGTCTCGACAAACTTGGCTTCGATTTATCACATAGTTTCCACCCAATCAGCGGAAAGAACTCGGCTGATATTCAATTAACCATCGATGTCGTTGAGTGTGCGATACGCATGCCAGAAATCGACTGCTACGTACTGGCTACAGGCGATTCCGACTTCTCTCCACTGTTTCGCAAGTTGCGTAATATGGGTAAGGAAGTCATCGGCGTTGGCCCCAAATCTCCACTGAGCAAAAGTGTCGCATCCTCTTGCTCACAATATATTTACACCGATACACACACCAGACCTTCACGCGAAACCGGTAGTGGTTACAACCGAGCTGCAGCACTGGCACGTAATACGCTGCGCAACTTAAACGGCTATGCACAATGCCTGGAACTGAAAAAACGCATGCTGGAATTGGACCCCAGCTTTGACGAGAAAAAACATGGCTTTGCCACTTTCCGAAAGTTTTTAGAATACATTCCTGCTATTCATTTGACGCCCATTTCAGGCAGTCGGGAGATGATCGCCTATATCGACCGCAAAAAACCGGCATCAACCGGTAGTACAGATGCAGTGACTAAACATAGCGTCGTACCGAATTGTGGCGCAGAAAAACCGGAATCTAAACCTGCCTTACTGGAAAACAAGGAAAGTACCAGTGATATGTATCAGCGCTTCTTGCGTTCACGACACTGGCACCCTGTCGCCAAGCATCCCTTAATACGTGTCTATCACTCATTAGCAGAGCTGGAACCTCTGAGCCGACACGACATGGAAGATACATTAGTCAAACACCTGAAGGATGAAGTGAGTTGGTCGATCATCCGCAATTGTGTGACGATCTTTATGAAATCAGGACTGTTTACCCTCAGCCTGAAAATCGAGGAAGATGCCCCCGAAAGCAAGTTATGGAAGCTGGAAAAAAGAGATAACTACCTCAGAGATATCGACTTTTCCCTACTTACCCGATTACTCGCCAGTATCGAAGAGAACTGTCAGATCATCGACTGCGACGACATTCATAGCCTGCTGTATGGACACTACACCGATAATCAGCTGGAACGCATGATCTCGGATGCGAGTACAAAACTGACCACCCCGAGCGGTTAAAACGATAATTTTAGCCCCTAGCGGTATCTAAACGTTGTAAACTAGGTGGCCGGAGCCATTAGGCTCCCCACCTAATAGGAATTACCTCGTGAGCCAGACCGCTTTTTCATCATTATCGCTGCATCCTGAACTATTGGAGAACTTAAAGTCTCTGAACTATCAGGAGATGACCCCTATTCAAGCGTTGAGTTTGCCGGATATTCTGGCTGGCAAAGACGTGATAGGACAGGGTAAAACTGGTTCCGGTAAGACCGCAGCGTTTGGTCTGGGGATACTTAACAGCCTTGAAGTAAAACGTTTCCGCATACAGGCACTGGTAATGTGCCCTACCCGGGAATTAGCCGATCAGGTCGCCAAAGAAATCCGCTCACTCGGTCGGGCAATTCACAATATCAAAGTGCTCACATTATGCGGTGGAATGCCGTTCGGCCCGCAAGCAGGCTCGCTGGAACATGGCGCGCACATTATTATCGGTACACCCGGACGAATTGATGATCACCTGCGTCGTGGTACGCTGGCCTTAGATCATGTTCATACGCTGGTGTTAGACGAAGCGGATCGTATGCTGGAAATGGGCTTTCAGGATACCATCGACGCCATTATCGAAAAGACACCGCGTCAACGCCAGACGCTATTATTCAGCGCCACGTTCCCCAAGCAAATCAAGCGGATTGCCAATGCGATTATGGTTGATCCGGTGTTGGTAAAAGCACCGGCATTACACGATAACAGTGTGATTACGCAGCACTTCTACACCATTACTGAGCCGTACCGCCTCACCGCACTACGCCTGATACTACAACATTTTCGTCCAGAGTCAGCCGTGGTGTTTTGTAACACTAAACGGGAAACTCAGGATGTTGCAGATGCCCTAATGCAAAACGGCTTTAGTGCGCTGGCACTGCATGGTGACCTTGAACAGCGTGACAGAGACAAGACACTGGTACGATTTGCCAATAAAAGCGTCTCTATTTTGGTTGCAACCGACGTGGCCGCACGTGGATTGGATATTGACGGCATCGACATGGTGATTAACTACCATATCGCTCACGACCCTGAAGTCCACTTGCATCGCATCGGTAGAACAGGGCGTGCAGGCAGTAAAGGCATCGCCTGCTCACTTTACGCAGAATCAGAAGCACACCGTGTTGCTCTGCTGGACGGCGATATTGACCCTATCAATGATACGGAAGAACTCCCGCCTGTCAGCTTGCTGGATCAATCCCCTGTGCAACCTGTCATGAGTACCATTCTGATTGATGGTGGTAAAAAGCAAAAAATTCGTCCGGGTGATGTTCTGGGCGCATTGACCGGTGAAAAAGGAATCGCTGGTAATCAAGTGGGTAAGATTCATATTTTTGATAACTGGGCTTATGTTGCCGTGAATAATGACGCTATCCGGCCAGCACTAAGAAAGTTGAGTGCAGGAAAATTAAAAGGACGTACCTTTCGTGCCAGACAAGTACGAAACTAAGATCCGGGGAACTGTATGTTTGTCTACGTTTTAAAAATCTGCGGATTACCGCGTGATGGTGATGCGCTAAAGCTATTCGAAACCACGCTTGGAACGCCACCACGCGACACCAATAACCCTTTGCAAATTGGCGATGAGATTACCGTAGCCAATCCACATCGCAACGGTGAATTATTTTTTGAAGACGAGTTAAAGGCACTGGGTCAGTCTTTCACGGCTTTATCGCGAGCCGGAATACAGTTTGAGGTATTGCGCAAACGCTATAACGGCGAATATAAACTCGTCGCTGACTACACCGCTTTCCTCAAAGCCGGTCGAAAAGAGTGGCGCGATGAAAAACTAAGAGTGGATGCGGCAAGTGAATCGTTAGAATCATTTCTCTGTCAGGAAGCCAGCTCAGAGGATATGGAAGTACTGCGCCCGCTGTTTCCGGCTGATGTGAATAAACTGCTGCGAGACACCGAAACAGGTGTGATGAAAGGCTCTGAAATGCTTCAGACCGTTTTCCCTTCGATCAAGGGAGCAGACGCCCGACGCATCTTTTATCAAATGCAGCTGCTGTTTGAGCGTCGCTCAGGCAAGTGGAAAAACCGCCTCGGCTGCGCCTGGGTATCCATCTACTTCATTATGGCAGTATTGATTGGCTTCGCCATCTACGACTGGCTGACGGAAACCATCGACCTGCACGGATTAATCGCCGCACCACTGGCCTTTGTATTAGGATTGGTTCCGTTTCTCAGCTCTATACTGGCCTACATCTCTGCAACATCGTTGTGGGAGTGGAATGGCATCGGCGCCTTCGTAGTCTTTTTCTGGTACTACTTCCCCATCGTTATTCTGATTGTGATGTTGCTGGCCGCTGCTTTTCGCGGTGACGCAAAACGGACCTGGGAAGGGTTTATGGGCAAAAATAAACTTGAAGATGGCAAAGGGCCTGACAAAGACGACGATTAGTCCTCAATGCTTAAGGGAGCAATTACATGGCAGATATCGAATTTTCAGCTGAAGAAAAATCAGTCATTGTTGATAAAATCCAACGCTACTTCGATGAAGAGTTAGGGCAGGAAATCGGTGGCTTTGACGCTGAGTTTCTGTTGGATTTTTTCTCCCACGAGGTCGGTGCCTATTACTATAATCAAGGCCTGAACGACGCCAAAGGCTTGATCGAAGAGCGTCTCACCAGCCTGACAGACGCCATCTACGAAATAGAAAAACCGACCACTTTTGCGCGCTAAACCAAACCAATGAGTTTTTTAAACGGCCTGACGATCCTGCTGATTTATCAATTGGTTGGGGAGGTCACTGTGTTATACCTTGAGCTCGCAGTCCCCGGCCCTGTGATGGGAATGATTCTGTTGTTCGTAACCTTATTAATTCGTCACAAAACACCTGAGTCACTCGATACAGCCGCCAGCACACTCCTCAGTCACTTATCACTCCTGTTCATACCGGCAGGCGTTGGAATGATGGTGCACTTCGAGCGCATCGGGAATGAATGGCTACCGATCAGCATTGCTATTATCCTCAGCGCTGTCATTACCTTTGTGGCGACGGCTTTAATTATGTTGGGTTGTAACCGTTTGCTCGGCAAATCAGGTGGTCACGATGCCCACTGAAACCAGTGATCTATCAACAATTTGGGTCTACCTAGCGGCCTCACCCCTAGTCGGATTGACCATCACAATGGTAGCCTACAGCCTCGCGTATCGTTTATATGTGTGGGCGAATCACTCTCCGTTACTTAACCCGGTCGCCACTTCCGTAATCACCCTGATTGCTTTTTTAATGCTGACCGATACCAGCTATGAAGCTTATTTTGAAGGCGGTCAGTTCGTACACTTCCTGTTAGGACCTGCTACCGTCGCACTGGCAATTCCCCTATACCAACAGTTTTCTAAACTGAAAAAAGTCTGGCTGCCCGTCACTATTGCCATACTCAGTGGCGTGACGATCGGCGCATTAAGCTCGGTTTACATTGCGCGCTTATTCGGCGCCAGCTTGCAGACACAACTATCACTGGCACCCAAATCAGTAACCGCTCCGGTCGCCATGGGGATTTCAGAAAAAATTGGCGGCCTCCCTTCCCTCACTGCCGTTCTGGTGGTTATTACAGGCATTTTAGGGGCAACTTTTGGCACCAAAATTCTGGCGCTACTGGGCATAAACGATGACAGCATTAAAGGCATTGCCATGGGAGTCACTGCACATGGTATAGGAACAGCGCGCGCCTTTCATGTCAGCGCAGAAATGGGCGCATTTTCAGGCTTAGCAATGGCCTTGTCTGCCTTTACAACCGCAGTGATATTGCCTTGGTTGATTACTGTTTTGGGCTTGTAATTCCCAGACTTAACAATTAGATTAAAAGTGTACCAAAGCACTCCCTAAACCAATAAAACCACTTAAATAAGGGCTAAGCATGAGTCACTCAAAATCCACAGACAACACCCTGCAGTTTGTTCTGGATGGCCAGATTATTAGCCTGAACAATATCGGCCCGACCACCACCGCACTCAACTACCTGCGGGAAACCCTGCGACGTACCGGCAGTAAAGAAGGCTGTGCTGAGGGCGACTGCGGCGCTTGTACTGTGGTCATCGGCGAATTGCATAATGGACGCATCCGGCTGCGCGCGGTGAATGCCTGTATTCAGTTTTTAGCCACCCTTCACGGTAAAGCTCTTTTCACTATAGAATCCCTGAAACAGGCCTCTCCTAACAAGCATTTACATCCTGCCCAGCAAGCGATGATTAATACACACGGCTCTCAATGTGGCTTCTGCACACCCGGTTTTGTGATGTCGTTATTTGCATTGTATAAAGGCAATACCTCGCCAAGTCGTAAAGAAATTCACGATCATCTGAGTGGTAATTTATGTCGCTGCACCGGCTACAAGCCGATCGTTCAGGCAGCTCAAGACATGTATCAACTAAATGCTAACGATGCCTGGTTTACCTTGCCAGGTGTGTGCGATGACATTAGTGAACAAGAACAGCAGCTGATTGAACAATTACAATCGATAACCCCGAGCAAGTCACTACAACTGCAGTCAATCTCACCGATTGATGGACAGATTAAAACCTACTCAGCACCCAATACGACCGAGCAACTTGCTGATTTATCGCTGGAAAATCCGGAGGCCACTTTACTAGCCGGCGGCACAGATGTCGGGCTGTGGGTGACCAAACAACATCGCATTCTGAATCATGTGATTTACCTTGGAAGTATCAGCGAACTACAGCAGATCAAAGAAACAGCAGATGGCCTGACGATAGGTGCAGGTGTGACATTGACTGATGCATTTAAAAGACTTAACCAGCATTACCCAACACTTAGCGAATTATGGCGACGATTCAGCTCAGTTCAGGTGCGTAATGCCGGCACGTTAGGGGGCAATATTGCCAATGGCTCCCCCATCGGTGACTCGATGCCGGTATTAATTACATTAGGCACTCACCTGTCCTTGCGCAAAGGCAAGCAGCGCAGAGACATAGCATTGGACAAGTTCTATCTGGATTATCAAAAGAAGGACTTGGCCAAGGGTGAGTTTGTTGAGCTGATACACATTCCAAAGCCAACTGAAAACCAACAGGTGCGCTCTTATAAACTATCCAAACGTTTTGATCAGGACATCTCAGCAGTGTGCGCGGCCTTTAGCCTGAAGCTATCTGCTGACAAGGTTGCGGATATAAATATTGCCTACGGTGGAATGGCTGCAACTCCTAAACAAGCGCATCACACGATGACTGCGCTGCAAGGCGAGGTTTGGAATGAAGCAACGGTTCGTAAAGCCATGCAACTGATGCAGCAGGACTATCAACCTCTGAGTGATATGCGCGCCAGTGCGGAATATCGCCTGATGACAGCGGAGAATTTGTTGTATCGCTTTTATCTGGATACGCAGCAATCGGTTGAGGATGATGCTAACAACAGCATTTCGGGCGATGCGACGGGCAATGCAACGAGGAATAAAACCGCGCTGAATGTCTTTGATTACATTCAGGAGGCACGCTCATGAGTTCCCAGACTGAACAAACAAAGCACGTAACTAGCCCAACATCGGCATCGGCATCGGCATCGGCATCGGCATCGGCATCGGCATCGGCATCGGCAAGTATCGATAAAAGCGCACCTGCACCAAAGGGAATTTCAACGCCTCATGAATCCGCAACCCTTCACGTCGCTGGTGAAGCCACCTATATCGACGACATTCCGGAACTAGCCGGTACGCTATATGCCGCACTAGGCTTAAGTGAGCGCGCCCATGCTGATATCAGCAATATCGATTTAAGCGAGGTCGAGGCTTTTCCGGGCGTAGTTGCGGTGATTCAGGCAGCGGATATCCCCGGCGATAATCAATGCGGCCCCATTATAAAAGACGACCCGATTCTGGCTGATGGTACCGTGCAGTATGTGGGTCAGCCGATCTTTATCGTGGTCGCTGACAGCATTGATATCGCACGCAAAGCCAGTCGCAAAGCGAACATTGATTATCAGGATTTAACCGCAAATATCACCACAGCTGACGCCCGAGCTGCGGATGAAAAAGTCATCCCTCCCATGCATCTCAGCCGAGGTGAAGCAGCACAAGCACTGGAAAACGCCCCTCACCGCTTAAGCGCCTCGTTTAGCGTTGGCGGGCAAGACCACTTCTATCTTGAAGGCCAAATAAGCTACGCACTGCCCACCGAAGACGGCGGCATCTATTTGCACTGCTCGACCCAACATCCCACCGAAATGCAGCACCTTGTCTCACATGCATTGAACATTCCGGACAATCAGGTCACGGTAGAAATACGCCGCATGGGCGGTGGCTTTGGTGGTAAAGAATCACAGTCCGCCTTGTTTGCCTGCGCTGCCTCGATAGCTGCGCATAAGTTGAATCGTCCGGTAAAACTACGCCTCGACCGCGACGATGACATGATGATTACCGGTAAGCGCCACGGTTTTGATTATCACTATGAGGTCGGTTTTGATGATTACGGCAAGTTGCTGGCATTCAAATTAGACATGACACTACAAGCCGGATTCTCCGCGGACTTAAGTGGCCCGGTGGCTGCCCGCGCCATTACCCACTCGGATAATGCTTACTATCTGGAACATACCGATATTGCAGCCTACTGCGCGCGCACCAATACCCAATCCAATACCGCATTTCGTGGCTTTGGTGGCCCGCAAGGCATCATCGCCATAGAACACGCCATTGACAGTGTCGCGCGTCAATTGGGGCGCGAACCCGCAGACATCCGCGCGGCTAATTTCTACGGCACACCGGACTCCGACCCAACCATTCGCACCACGCCTTATGGTCAGGTGATTGTCGATAATGTCATGCCGAGCTTATTTGACGACATACTCAAGTCCTCTGACTATGCGGCGCGTCGTGCGGCTATCCGTGAATTTAACCAATCCAGTCCGGTGCTAAAACGCGGCATCGCGGCAACGCCGGTCAAATTCGGCATCTCGTTTAATGTCCCGCACTTCAACCAAGCCGGCGCTTTGGTACACATCTATACCGACGGCTCGGTGCTGGTCAATCACGGCGGCACAGAAATGGGACAGGGCCTGCACAGCAAAATTGAGCGCGCGGTCGCTGATGAACTCGGCATCCACATCAAACACGTTCGCAGCACCGCAACCAACACCAGCAAAGTCCCGAACACCTCCGCGACAGCAGCATCCAGCGGCACCGACCTCAACGGCAAAGCGGCTCAGGATGCAGCGCGCCAGATTCGCCAAAAAATCACCGCGTTTTTAGCCGAGCGTGATGGCGTAACGGTAGACAGCATCCATTTTGCTGATGATACGGTCACCTCAAGCGAAGCGAACTACCGCTTCCCTGATATTATTCGCCAAGCCTATGAAGCACGCGTGCAACTCTGGTCTGACGGCTTTTACTCCACACCAAAAATACATTGGGATGCCAGCACACTCACCGGCAGCCCGTTTTATTATTTTGCCTATGGCGCAGCCGTCTCCGAAGTCATTATCGACACATTAACCGGCGAGATGAAGCTATTACAAGCGGATATCCTGCATGATGTCGGCAACTCTATAAATCCTGCAATAGACCGCGGGCAGATTGAAGGCGCTTATATTCAGGGTGTCGGCTGGCTGACTAGTGAAGAGCTGTGTTGGAATGAACAAGGTAAACTGACTACTCACGCACCATCAACGTATAAAATTCCGGCAGTGAATGATTATCCGACAAAGTTTCACGTGGAACTCTTCAATAACCAGAATGTTGAAGACAGTATACGGCGCTCAAAAGCGGTTGGTGAGCCGCCACTGGTACTGGGTATGTCGGCGTTTTTTGCGATCAGGGATGCGATTGGGAATGCAGGTAGTGATGCTGCTGACAAGACGGAAGGATTGGCTCGTCAGCCGGAGTTAAATGCACCGGCTACGCCTGAGAATATCTTAAGAGCAGTTTGGGAATTTACCTAATCGACATTTTTTGAAATTTATTTTGAAAAATATTGAATTTATTCTTCAGGTGGCGAAATCATTTTACTAATTTCTTAGCTACGCCCTGAAACTTTCTTATCAATCCACAATGGGCTTCGGCGCATAGGCAAGACCGCAACAATGTAAGCAACTGCGTCAGTCACCTCATAATAAATAGCATAAGGAAAACGCTTGGATGGCATGCGATACAAGCCGGAATATCGCTGATGCACACCAGCGTAGAGCTTCAACGACTCAATATCGGATATAAGGCTATCCCAAAAATAATCACCAATACCCTTTTCTTGTTGTTCGTAAAAGTGCCTGCCATCCTCCATATCACGGGCGGCTTCTTCCAAAACCACAATATCTTCGATGATCACGATTTTCTGTACGCTTTCAGTGCATCCAAAGAAATGAAGTTGGCTGTGCCGCTTTCTATTTTAGCTCTGCGCTCAGCTAAAACATCAGCGTGCCAGTCTGGTGAGTTCAGTTCAACATTGTCATTTATCAGCGAGCTCCACAAAGACTCCATCGCTTGAAGCCTTTCCAGAACTGTCATGTTTTTAATTTTTGTAATTTCCATTCTGACCTCTTTATCCAAAGTACTGAACTCAGTATGACCTAAGGACTCGCTGCATAGCAATATTCTACTACGACTGGGTAGCCTTCATTGACAAGCTACTCCCCACCCAACTGAATATCAATCACCGCCTTCAGCCCACCATCCGTCTTTTCAACATCCACCGATGAAATCTGCGTATTACTACCCGACAGCATCAAATTAATACCATCTGCAATCTTGGTTTTACGCACCACGCTACGGGTATAACGCTTCAGTTCTTTGGTATTGATCGGGCGCTCGTTTTCGATATTCAGGCCAGTCGTGCCGCTGACCTCTTTCATAATGCCTTCAGCTTCTTCTTCCTTGATATACGCCTTGGACATTTCCTTCAGCTCACCCATCGACAAGTTCTCAGCCGCTGCCATGCTTTCCTGAACTTTGTGGCCAAACTCCACCGCATCCGCCGGAGATTCGACTTTGCTGGACACCGCTTTTAAGAACTCGCCCGCCGCTTTAGCACTGGCTCTTGGCGTACCGGCAGGCACCGCATTAAGGAAAGTTTCCAACCAATACTTAGTCTTTTTACTCAGCGAATCAATCACATGAACGGTTTGGCCACCGGATAAAATCAACGCGCCCTTTTGTACCTTATCCAATGAAATACCAATGCGCTCCACCAAACTCAGCGAACCATCAGTCTCTTCGATATCAAGGTAATCACTGCGGCCTTCAATCTTGAAACAGCCCAACGCCTTCTCCGAGCCTTCAGTCGATAACACGCCATCAAACAGAATCGTAATAAACTCACCACCCACAATATTAGGATGTGTAGACGCCGTGTACAGGTGCTTGGCGATGTTCTCAGTGGACTCCTTAAAACTGTCCGTATCCTGAAAAATCTTGCTGGCATAGTGATGAACGGTATTCAGCGCCAAATCGGATTCGTGATGCAACTCATAAACCTGCGCATCATCCACCATCGGCTCCAGATAGCTTTTGATCAACAAAGCATCCAGCGTGGGCGTGCGCTCAGCTTCTTTAGGCGAGAATGTGTAACCCTCTTCGCGGGCTTTATTGCCGATGCTATGGACAATGACTTTGCTGACACTGGCGGTGCTGAGATCGATCATATTGGGTTCCTGGGCTGGCTCTGGTGAGTATCAAACGCGCTGCATACTATAACGGGTTTAGAGTGATTTTCCGTAATCATTATTTGCTATTCTTTTTTGCTATACTGCTGAAAACTCCCACACAAAGAGCCGCGTATGCCTATAGAGTCCGGTCATGTATTCATTTCTCATACCTCAGCTGATGATGAGTTTGTCAAAGCACTCCGCATCAAGCTGGAACTACATGGCATCAGTCTCTGGGTAGACTCCCGAAACTTATGCGGTGGTAAAAAGCTCGCGCCCGAGATTGAACAGGCGATTCTCGATTCCAGCCACGTGATCGCAGTGCTCAGTCCGCGCACCATTAACTCTCCATGGGTACGCAAGGAAATCCAGTTTGCAGAAGACAAGGGGCATGATGTGATTCCTTTGTTGCTGCCGGGCATTGAACCGAGTGCTTTGGGCATGTGGTTTGATGAAGAACCTGTTGGAGAAAAGATAGAACTTGATGTTGGCAAGCTCGACGAACAACTCCCACACATACTCGCCGCACTAGGTAAGCGTGCACCCGATCACGATTTAGCCAAAGCGCAAGAAGTAGCAAATAAACCCATTGCTGAACTGCTTCTGGAGCTGACCGAACCCACACTTACCCACGGTGAATATGGCATAGAAACCCTCAGCGCTCGCGCCGAGATTCGTTATATCCCGCCAGACCTGAGTAAAGAGCGCGAAGTCAACAGTCGCACCTTCCGCTTTACCGCGCCTATTGGTCAAATTGAACAAGATGAAATACGCTGGTATCTGGAGCAATACCTGCAATGGCCGGTGGGCTTATTCCGTGAACGAGCCAAAACCACCGAAGCACAACTGCCAGAATGGGGAAAAGCACTCTACAATGCCACTCTTGGGCAAGCTGTCTGTCGCGAACCAGTAACCGCATGGCAACAAGCACGCGGTGATGTCGAGCGCCGCTTTTCAGTACAAGTCGATGCGCATACCTTAGAAACAGACGAGGACGCTCAGGCCAATGCCAATGAAGCCGCCAGTCGCTTGCAAAGCCTGCCATGGGAATTGCTTCATGACGACGCTTATTTAAGTGATGGCGCGAATCCGGTACGCATTCGCCGTCGTTTGCCGAACTTCAAACATCAACCGCCCAGCTCTGCCGAACTGCCCATTCGCATTTTGCTGCTTAGCCCACGTCCTGAAGAACAAGGCGTGGGCTATATCGACCATCGCGCCAGTGCCTTGCCCTTGGTGCAGGCGGTAGAAACCTTGGGAGATTTAGTGCGGTTAACAGTTCTAAGTCCGCCAACTTTGCCAGCATTGGAAAAAGAATTACACCGTGCGCGAGAAGCCAAGAAGCCCTACCACGTGCTGCATTTCGACGGACACGGAGTTTACGACCGTCAATTTGGCTTGGGCGCTTTGTGCTTTGAGCACCCTCAGGATGACGCATTACTGGAAGGACGGCGTAGTCAATTAGTCTATGCCAAAGCAAGCCAGAACTCAGCAAGCACCAATCAAACCAGTGCGCCACCACAAAGCAATTTAGTCAGTTTACTCAAAGACTTCCGCATTCCACTGGTGTTTCTGGAAGCTTGCCAAACCGCGCAAACCGAAGCAGATCCAAATACTTCTGTCGCAGCCAGTTTGCTGGATGAAGGCGTCACTTCGGTAGTGGCGATGTCACACAGCGTATTGATGGAAACCGCGCGCCTTTTTGTCACCGAATTCTATCAGTCCCTAGCGCTGGGACAGCGGGTGGGTGCAGCCATGCTGGCGGGACAAAAAAAGCTCATGCGCGACAGTTATCGCCTGCCTATACCGGGTGCAGGCGATTTACATTTGCAGGATTGGTTTGTGCCGATTTTGTATCAGGAGCAACACGACCCGCAGTTATTCGCATGGGTTCCTTCCGAAACCGCACAAAAAATGCAGGCGCAACAACGACAAACCCGCCTTGGCAGACTCCCCGAGCCACCGCCGCACCATTTTATCGGGCGCAGTCGTGACCTACTCAAAGCCGAGCGACTGCTGGAACAACAGCCCTATGCCGTGATTCGCGGTCAGGGTGGCGCGGGTAAAACCACCTTAGCGGTCGAGTTGGCGAAGTGGCTGGTTAACAGTCGCCGCTTTGATCGTTGCGCTTTTGTCAGTGTTGAGGAATACACCCATGACCGCGCCGTGACCGAAGTACTGCTACAACAATTGGTCAATGCCAATCACAATCTGGTGGTGGAATATGACGGTGATATTGATCAGGCACTACAAACAATTCGCCGCACGCTAGAAAACGACCGCACTCTGATTGTGGTCGATAATATGGAATCGCTGCTAGCGGATGACGCTAATAAACAGGCGGTACTGGACGTGCTGGCCAAGCTGCCGGAGGCAAAACTGCTGTTTACAACCCGCGAGTCCTTACCTGAGCCTTTCCACCACAAAGTCCGCGAGATTGAACTGGGCACATTGGAACTTAGCGACGCCAAAGCACTGGTAATGCAGGTCATGAATCAGGAAGGACTGAGCCTGCGGCACGATGACACCGGCAATACGCCACAAGAAGTGAATGATCTGGTGAATTCCGTGGGTTGTCATGCACGGGCGTTGGTGCTACTAGCGCGGGAACTGGCACAGCGTGGGGTAACGGCCACCACGAACAATGTGCGTGAGATTATGCAGGATCTGGAGCAGCGTTATCCGGGGCAACGGGAGAATTCTTTATTTGCCAGTGTGGAATTGTCCTTGCAACGATTATCGCCGGAGGTGCTGGAGCAGATTGCAGGGTTGACTGTCTTTCAGGATGGTGGACACATTACAAGTATAGCTCATGTCTTAGAAGTCGATAGTGAGCAAATCACCCTAATTATACAAGAACTTTTCGACGTCGGTCTGGCAACATCTATAGGAGAATACAACTATATCTGTCTTGATCCGGCATTACCTGCATATCTGAATTTGTCTTTAAATACTGAGCAATATGAAACCTATCAGCAACGCTGGCAGGAAGTGATGGGACAGTTAGTGGATTCTCTCCATGGGCAGATTTCCAAAGACAGTAAGCTTATTTTTAACCTCGTCCCGCTAGAATTGCCCAATTTAATGGCCTATTTGCAAGTTCTGGTGTCGTCTTGGCAAGCTGGAACTCAGATGGCGGAAGTTGTTTCAGATAAAGTGTGTAGTGTTGAAAAACTATTGGAAAACCTGAATCAACCACATGCAATAGCGAAAGTGATGGAGTGGCGTGAGTTGGTAGCTACAGTTTTTGTAGAATGGAGTCATGCCCGTTTTGATAATGAACACTTGAGCATTGAACAACGATTAAAGGAGGGGGATTTTCCGAGTGCAATTCAAGCGGCTCAAGCCCTATTGAAGCAGTGCCAGCAGGCTGGGGAGAAATCTTATATTGGCGCTGGATATGATTTTGCATCGGCTAATTTTCTACTGGGTCGTGTATTGAGAACAAGCGGAGCCGAAGAAAAAGCATTACCGTATTTACAGGAAGCACAGCAGCGTTTTGAAGCCATTGGTGTACGTGGCGAAAGAATGGTTTCAGTGGCATTAACCGAACGAGGAAGTTGCTTAGAAAGGCTTGGGCAATTGGATGCCGCAGAAATGTTATATGAGAAATCTATTATTCAGCAAGGTGAAAATAAAGGGAATACCCATGGTGTAGCATTAGGCAAGCAACGGATTGCTACAATACGATGGCTACAAAAGCGGCATAGTGACGCAGTGCTAGGATTTCAGCAAGCACTAGAACTGTTCATGCAATTAGGTGACCTGTTAGCTGCGGCTTCGGTTTGGCACAAAATTGGCATGTGTTATACCGATAGTCGTGATTTTGAGGAAGCTGAAAAAGCATATCAACAATCGATATCGATTAATAATCAAAAAGGAAATAAGGTTGGTGAGGCAGAAAACCTCTCTGAGCTGGGTAACCTTTATAATTATTGGGGGCGTTCGGAACAGGCGTTGATCTATGATCGACGGGGCGCTGATATTTATGAAGATTTAGGGCATTTTTTGCAAGAAGGTGTTGCCCGCAATAATGTTGCTGATACGCTAATCAAACTGTCACGTTATGATGAAGCTCGAGAAGAGTTACTTCTGGCCATAAAGTGCCAGCAGGGGTTTGGTCATTCAGGTAAGCCTTGGAATACTTGGTCTACTCTGCATAGTCTGGAAAAAGTCTCTGGCAATCTCCAGGCGGCGAGTGATG
Source organism: Leucothrix pacifica (assembly GCF_003172875.1). Lineage (GTDB taxonomy): Bacteria > Pseudomonadota > Gammaproteobacteria > Thiotrichales > Thiotrichaceae > Leucothrix > Leucothrix pacifica. The sequence continues at coordinate 22,711 of NZ_QGKM01000095.1, forward strand.
CCTGGCAAAAGGCATTACTTGCCTATCTGGTATATCGGCGTGATGGCGGGGACGGTCATGATGGCTCAGGTCGTTTGACTTTGGCCGTGGGTGTGGCCATAAAGAAAGATAATACATCTCAAATAGAGCAGATGATTGGGCAACTATCTGAACGAGTGGATTGGCGAGGACACAAAAACTTCCTGCAAAAGCTACAAGCCATTATTGCCGGAAAGCGGGATTTGGCATTGGCAGAGGATGAAGGTTTGTACTATCAATACGCGGCAGAGCTAATTATATTGTTGGAGTCTCTTGCTGAGTAGCCAGAATGTGCTATTCTAAAATACCGAATTAGAACCGAATTAAGCATCATGAGCGAACAAATTATTAGCCTAACGGAGTTCAAAGCTTCTGCTAGTCGGTTGCTAGAAAGTACGCGTGCTGGAGAAAATCTAATCCTTACGCAGAATGGTTCCGCGAGCGTCGTCGTGCAAGATTACGATAGCTACCAAAAACAAAGACAAGCATTTTTAATGCTCAAGTTATTGGTACAGGGCGAAGCGGACATTCAAAACAACCGTACAAAACCACAAAAACAGGTATTCAATGATCTTCGTGCCTCTTTAAAAGCACGAGCAGGCAAAGAATGAATCGAGAGATTCGCTGGACTATTACTGCTGAGCAAGACTTACAGGAAATTGTCGAATACATCTTCCAAGATAATGCTGATGCAGCAATTGCAGTGCTTGATCGTATTGAGAGTAAGGCGATGACGCTCTCAGAATTCCCACTACGAGGCAGGCTGGTTCCAGAGTTGCAAATAACGGGTATTTCACACTACCGTGAGTTGATTGAAGCACCGTGGCGTATTGTCTACCGGCAGCTTCATGATGAAGTACACATTGTTGGTGTCTTTGATTCCAGACGAGATTTGGATGTTGTGCTGCTTGATCGAATTGGAAGAATGTAATAGTTAAATTTGACACCTACAGTTAGCATATAACACTCTAATGCTACCCACTGGTGTCAAAAATGAACTCTAAAACTTATTCCCAACATTCCAAAAGTGCCATCACCCTGCTCGGGAATCTAATACGAGCAGCTCGTAAAGAACAGAAATTAACAACCACAGAAGTCGCCGAACGAGCTGGCATTTCCCGCAACTTCCTACAGCGCATCGAAAAAGGCGACCCCAAATCCAACATCGGTGCATTCTTCGAGGTAGCCACTATCGTTGGCGTAAAGCTGTTTGATGCTGACGAAGCCAGTCTATCAAAACACATTCGCCAAGTAGAAGATAAGCTCACCTTACTTCCTAAATCTATTCGCAAAAAACAACGCAAGGTAGATGATGACTTCTAATCACTTTCATCTACTTTTGACTCGCTCAGAACACCAATCAAGGATTGAGTGATCGGTGCATTTTCCAACAGCTTTTGGTTGTCTGCCAAAACACGAAAGTAGTCCTCAACAATTTGAGATAACGATTTACCATTCCGCTCTGCATAGTCCTTCGCTAACAGGATCAAAGAGTCATCTATGTGTAGCGTTAGTTTGGTTTGCATAAGTCTGTACCTACAGCCGTAGAATTCCTCAATAAACCCCTTCCGGCCCCTGATTCTCCTTACGCAACTGCGCAATCACCCGAAGTCGCTGCCGCCGCAATTCTTCTTTCACCTGCTCACCCTTAAAGCCTTTTTCCACAATCGGTTTTACCGGTATCGCCTTAGTCGCTTCCAGCAGTTTTTCATAAAAATCCGCCTGCAAATAAGCGCGGTCTTCAAACGTCGGACGTCCCCGGCTATCGGCTTTACAGGCCTGCAAAAACTGCTTAAAACGCTCTGGTCTGCGATAGGCATCAGACACGGTCAGCACCTTCAATAAGGTCTTTGGCTTCACTTCAAATGCACGATGAATATGTGTGTGATAGCGACAGGTTAGCTCGGCGAGTTGACGGTATTCATTGGGCACTTTCAGGCGATTACACAGTTCAGTCACCAGCGGTACGCCGTCTTCTTCGTGCCCGTAGTGATGCGGCAGAATGTCTGCTTTGGTGATGCCTTTTCCAAGGTCATGCGTGAGTGCAGCAAAGCGCGTCACAGGGTCGTCGGTCATCAAACAGCATTGCTGCAGCACCATCATCACGTGAATGCCGGTATCGACTTCGGGGTGATACACCTTCACCTGCGGTACACCAAACAGTCGATCGATTTCAGGGAATAGTATTTTCAACGCGCCACATTCGCGCAGTGCCAGTATGAATTGCTCGGGGTTGGGTTCACTGAGTGCTTTGGCGGTTTCCTGCCAGACTCGCTCCGGCACTAGTGCATCGACTTCACCGGCTTTGACCATGTCGCTCATTAAGGTCATGGTTTCATCAGCAATGGTGAAGCCTAAGCGGTGAAAGCGCGCTAAAAAGCGAGCGATACGCAGGATTCGCACAGGGTCTTCAGCGAAGGCGTGAGAGACATGGCGCAGCACCCTGTTCTGCAAATCTTGCTGGCCATTGAACGGGTCAACCAAGCTACCATCGGTATCTTCAGCGATGGCATTAATCGTTAGGTCGCGTCGCTCCAGATCCTGTTCCAAGGTCACGTCTGCTGCGGTATCAAACTCAAAGCCGTGGTAGCCTGCTTTGGTTTTGCGCTCGGTGCGCGCCAGTGCGTATTCTTCGTGTGAATCAGGGTGTAAGAATACCGGAAAGTCTTTGCCCACCGAGTGATAGCCAGCTGCCAACATCTGTTTCGGGCTGGTGCCGACCACCACCCAATCACGGTCTTTTACGGACAGACCTAATAAACGATCCCGCACTGCACCACCGACTAAATACACATTCATTTTACGTCACTCTTTTTAAAAACATCGCATGAAAGAGTCGGCCAAAAACCGCCCTGCTTTTACAATTATGGGATCATTATATGCTGACTCCATGACTAATCTGCGGTTTAATGCATTTTTAAGGATTATTGGTTTTACGGTCATGATCGAACTTTCCATTTTAGCGGTATTTATCCCCACTTTTTTCTTTGTCTCGGCCACGCCGGGCATGTGTATGACGCTGTCGATGACCATGGGCATGACCATCGGTGTAAAACGTGCCTTATGGATGATGGCCGGGGAATTAGTTGGTGTGGGCTTGGTGGCAGTGTCTGCGGTGATTGGTGTGGCGGCGATTATGCTGAACTACCCGCAAATTTTCACTGCTTTCAAATACGTCGGTGGTGCATATCTGTTATATCTTGGAGTACAAATGTGGCTATCTCGCGGCAAAATGGCGATTAGTGAAGATCTTGATTCTGTACCGACAGCAACGCGTTGGGAGCTTGCTACGCAGGGCTTTGTGACGGCGGTTGCTAACCCCAAAGGCTGGGCGTTTTTTATCGCTTTACTGCCTCCGTTTCTCAATGCGGATGCGCCACTTGCTCCTCAGTTGGCAGTGTTGATCGTTCTGATTCTAACCTTAGAGTTTATCTGCTTATTGCTTTACGCCAGTGGCGGCAGAACGCTGCGTAAGTTTCTGGAGAAGAGTGGTAATGTGCGGCTGCTTAACCGCATCGCTGGTAGTCTCATGATGGGTGTGGGTGTGTGGTTAGCCGTTGGTTAAAGCTGTCATGCTCCTAGTCAGTCTCGCTTAAAGCATTGTTTAGAAATGGCTTAGGGGCTTAGCTAAAATCTGAAACAACCTGTGTCAAAAGCTTGATGCAGGTCAAAGCTGATTGTGCTTGCTAAGTCTATGCTTATGATTCTGGAATCATCAACCGAGCAGAATCATGAGTACCGATATAGACAACCCAATCACTGACTTTTCCGGCTGCCACGACGGCATTCTTGCTGAATTCGTAAAGTTAAAAATGCTGCCTGAGTTACTGAGTGATGACAACACCGCTGAGGACGCCAAGCAAGCCGCGCAGGAACTGAGTCGTTTCTTTAAAAAGGTCGTCAAACCACATCACGATGATGAAGAGGTAGAGTTGTTTGCGTCAGTACGGGATGCACTCAAGAAGCACCCCGAACAAGCCATGACAGCACGCGGCTATATTGCGCGCTTGGTTGAAGAGCACCGTTATCTGGAAAAGACCTGGAAGAAGATTGATAAATCGCTCAAGAAAATCAGCAAGGGCAAAACCGCCGATATTGATACCGCGGCACTGACACAGTTTGCAGAGGACTATCTGTCACATGCTGAATTTGAAGAGCAGTTTTTCTTGCCATTGGCCGAGGAAATTCTCAGCAAGCACGACAAGGCCAAGCTGGGAATGTCGCTGCATATTCGTCACCTCGATATTCCGGCACAGAACTACATCTAATCCGTTTGCTTAATCACTGAGCCAATATATCGGTTAAGACCAGCGACATACCATGAGTTTACCGCCGGGCTTTCGCTCCATGAGTGAGGTCACTGCGCGGTAACGGGTTTTGACCAAGTAGGTAGGCTCTGAGGAATAACTGACTCTGGAGCCGGTGATCAGACCGTTGCTATCCAAATCAACAATCACCTCTTCCGAGTAAGGGTTGAGCGCGTTGTAGGTGACGATGGTCGCTGAGCTATTATCACGCATGTCATCGTATGAGCCCATGCCCAGAGTCAGTTGGCGCACGCGGTTATTGCTGTCACGAGTGACTTTGATGACATTGACGGTGTGGTCATAACTGCCATTTCCGGTGTGATCGATAAAGATCATATCGCCCGGTGCTAATTGGTTAACAGGGACTTCAGGCTTACTGGTGTCGCCGTAGTTTTCATAGGCGGGTTCCCAATCGAAAATGCGCCGGGTGGATTTAGCCACTCGGTCGGTGGAGATCTCAGGGTAATGCACATTCACGCCATAAATCATGGAATGGTTCTTATCCAGATTCTGTACTTTTTTCATGGCGGGATAGTCGTATCGGCCGACGCGTAACTTGTCCAAATGACTGAACAGTCCGGTGGTTTTATCGGCAGTGGCGACAATCCATGTTTTCTCATCTTCATTCACACCCAGCGCCGGATGCGGCAGATCAACCAAGGTGTCTTGTTTAAGTTGTTTGCGAAATTGATCCATGAGGAATAGCGCGATATTTTTACAATCACCTTCCACACGATTAGCCTTCATCACTTCCCAATAGTCAGCAACAAATCGCCCGTAAGCGGCCTGTATAACGGCGTGATCCCAAGTGAGATTTTCTTCTGAGCCTTCCACATACACCACGGGCAAGCCACGCGCGCGGAAGTCCGACAGATAAGCCATCGGGTCGCCAGACTTCACCGCTGGCACACGGAAATCTTCGCGCGAAACGGCATTATCCAGAGCTTTTAAGGTATCAACGTTGATGACGCCAGTTTCGGCAATACCAGAGATATCGCTCTGAAATGCCCGTACTGCGCGCTCGGTAATCGGCCCGAAACTGCCATCACATAAATCATCCAAATACCCCAAACGACCCAGTGCGTACTGCACGGCAACTACTTGATTACCTCGTGCACCGCGCCGGATAAAGCTGGCGAAGTTGCTTGGTATCGCTTTGGCTAAAGCAGTATCTTTAAAGGAAATACTCATGAATCACCGTCCTTCACTAATCGCACCGAGTTACCGTTGCTTTTACTGCCACCCTCGTCATTGCCATCTTCAAACAGTACTAACCATGCCTGTGCGTTATTGATGTAGGGTGACGATGTCCAGAAATAGTCATCCGGCGTATTGGGAAAGATGGTTTCATTAATCGCCGGAGCGCTGCAGGATATTTCTACAATACTCAGTAATTCTTTAATGTTCGGCAAACGCCAGTCACCTGTGCCCTGCGACAGTGCCTGACTCCAGCTTAAGGACAACACCGTGCCAACACAGCTAGAAGTCGCACTATTCCAGACCTGACCTTGCGCACAGCGCTTCCAGGTTAGATTGGTCATGAGGTCTTTCACTTCATCCCCTGAGGTGACAAAGCGGATATCCGGCGTACTGTCTTCGATGGCGGTATTACAAGACTGCGCCTGTGCCACGCCCGATAACAGGCCCAAGCTCAAAGCGATTGATATGATTGTTTTCATAAATGTTCCCTGCTCTTTTCAGACCTGTAATTACTGGCCGTCACTAACTAAACGCACGCGGTGAGTGGCTGTTTTATCCACTTTAGTGCTGCCACCATAATTAAAGTTGGTTGCCCACGCCTGATCGCCGGATGATGAATCGGAGTACACCGACGTGCCACTCCAGAATACTTCTGAAGGGGTGTACGGAAAGATCGCCAAATCAATCGCAGGCTCTACCACATCATAGTTCACAATCGAGTTAAGTTCCTGACGAGTCGGTAAGCGCCAGTTGCTCAGGCCGCAATACGCCGCATCATTGACCCGATCAATAAAGGCATCGGTATTACAGTAGCTGTCTGAGTCTGATGCGTCATAGCCAAAGCAAGAGGCCAGCGCGCTGTTGTCGTCGCCTGCGGTTCCGGCATTGTTGTCAGAGTCGGTGCTATACCAGGTAAAGGAGTCATCGGCGTCGTGCAGACCGTCATTGCCAACGACTTCTTCGCCATTAGTACGTAGCTTTACTTCCCAGATCAGGCCGGTGATATTGTCTTTGGCGCAAGCCCAGTCGGTGGCACTTGCAGCGGCTTCTGCGCCATCTTCATCCAGTCGTGTGAAATCAAACCCGGCATGGCCATCAGTATTATCGGTAGCGATTGGGTCTAAACCGTTTTCCGCATCCTGATTTGGAAATAAAGTTGACGGACAAGACACGTTGACAGAACCACTCTCACGACACACGGTGATACCACTGTCATTCAAACCCAATCCCGGCGTTACAACCACATTGGTGCTGGCAGAACCGGCATTGCCCAAATTGTTCTTAGCACGTACACGAATATAATAAGGTTGTCCGGCGGTGAGTGAGCTGAGGGCCACGGAGGTTGAGGAACCTACGCTGTAGAGCGTGCCGTCATCGTAGCTGCTGCAACTACTGTAACTGTCGATATTCTCAGTGGCATAACACAGCTCGTAACTGCTGGCATTACTGGTGCTATTCCAGGACAGTATGGCTCCTTCATAAGCTGACACCGCTTTAAAGTCTGATGGTATTCCCGGTGTAGTTCCGCTTGAGTCGTCCGTATCAGTCGTGTCATCAGTATCGTCCGCTGTGTCACCGTACTGCGGGCCACCCGACCCCAAAATAAAGAATACACCCAGCGCAATAACACTGGTTTGTAACAGGAATCCCTTCATGATGATCAAGCCTCTTTGATTTTACTTATAGTGAGGTAAGCGGCCAGCGCGCCTGCAAAGATCGCAGCGATATCGAATCCACTAAACTGACCGTTGGCAAAATAGTCCGCTAATAGCGTGGGGAAGTGACTCGCCTGATCATGATTTAACAGCTGACCCAGCTCAAATACTAGGTTTATGATCACCCACAAAAGAGTAGAAAACAAGCCGTATTTTTTACCATTAACCCACCACGTGATGAGGGATAAGGAGTAGACATGCACAAAGCTAGGCAATCCATTGATCACTTCACTATTGAAAAAATGTAGCTGCTGACTGTCTAATCCTAAGGCTTGGTAAACTACCGTTCCTTGACGAAACCACAGATAAAACAGCGCCGTAAGCAGGAGTGGCAACGCAATCAGGATCGGCAGCAGGTACTTTTTCATGAGGTATCCGGCACCTTAGGTTTTCTTAGAACTGCGTGACTTGCTGCCACGGGCTTTCGTGGTCGCTTTGGCCTTGCTACCTTTACTGCCGCTCTTACTAGCACCGCTTTTACTGCCTTTAGCACCCCAGTTTTTTAAGCCGCCTTTACCTCTCTTTTTAAACGGCGACTTGCCCAACCCCTGTAACCCTTGAAACTGCACCGCGCTGACTTCATCAATCAACTGATTCAAGCCCTCAACCATGGGCTGCATAAACTGGCCATATTTCATTTGGCGCTGACTGATGGCTTCCAACTGCGACTCCCAGTGTGCGGTCATATCAGGATGCCCCATGACATCCGGCAAGCTGGTAATTAGTTGAATACCGATATTAGTAGCGCGGATTTCTTTGCCTTTGCGGGTGAGAAACTCACGACTGAATAACAATTCGATAATACCTGCGCGCGTAGCCTCAGTGCCGATACCGTCGGTCTCCCGCAATACTTTTTTGATCGCAGGGTCACTGACGTATCGGGCAATTCCTGTCATCGCCCCCAGTAAAGTTGCATCGGTAAAGTGTTTTGGTGGGCTGGTTTGTTTCTCTGCCAAATCAGCATCGGTACACAGTACGGAGTCACCCTTGTTCACTGTGGGTAATGTCTTATTTGAAAAACCTGCGGCATCCGTGTCTTGAGGACCTTGGGAATGACCCACACCGCCACGTGTTGTGGCCGGGCTAGAGACATTAAACCCCTTCGTGGCAGACTTAGTCTTGGGCTTAGGAAACAAAGCCTTCCAGCCCTCTTTCAATACATCCTTTTGTTTGGCAATAAACAAACCACCGCCCACTTCAGAATCAATCTGCTTATCCGCGTATTCGAACGGTGGGTAAAACTGGATCAAATACTGCCGTGCAATCAGCTCATAGACATTGGCTTCGTCGCGAGACAAAGCAGCTCCGGACATTGCTTTCATGGTAGGTATAATTGCGTGATGGGCGCTGACTTTGCTGTCATTCCAGGCTTTGGTTTTCAGGCTTAAATTGGCACCGGAAACAGCTTTGCTGAGATTATTACAGGTCTTGGCAATCGCTGATGTCACCTGAGCCGCTTCGGAATAATGCTCCAATGGTAGATAGCGGCAATCCGAACGCGGATAGGTAATCAGCTTATGGCGCTCATATAAGGTCTGACACACATCCAGCACTTGCTTGGCACTTAGTCCAAACCGTTTGGCAGCATCAATCTGCAGCGTCGATAAATTATACGGCAGCGGTGGCGCTTGTTTTTTCTTCGCCTGCGTTACATTGGTAATAACACCCGCTTTACCGCTGACTTTAGCAATGACTGTCTCGGCAAGCTTTTTGGATAATACCCGCCCATCGTCATCCATATAATCTTCGCAGGCTTTACTCGGCTTCCACTTCGCCTGAAACGACTCTTTAGCCGCGGTCTCCAGCGTGACAAACACCTCATAAAAAGGCTTGGAAACAAAGTTCTCAATTTCTAAATCACGATGTACCACCAGACCTAACAATGGTGTCTGAACCCTTCCCACTGAGAGCACTCCCTGAAAGCCGGACTGCTGTCCTTTTAAAGTACACAGACGCGTCAGATTGATGCCATACAACCAATCTGCACGGGCACGGGCCAATGCCGATGTTGCCAAGGGGACGAATTCAGTATTACTGCGCAGATTGTTCAGAGACTTTTTGACCGCTGCGGTATTCAAATCACTAATCAGGCAACGCTGCGTGGCCTGTAGTTTTGCCTTGGGCACTTTACAGTGATTGATCACTTCATCGATCAGAATCTGACCTTCGCGATCCGGATCACCCACATTCACCAACACATCTGCTTGTTTGATCAGCTTCTTGAGTACCGTGAATTGCTTGCGTGTTTTGGGCTTTATTTCCAGCTTCCATTGCTCCGGCACGATGGGTAAGTGCGCGGTTGACCACTTTTTGAATTCGGCGTTATAGGCTTCAGGTTGCGCTTGCTCTAAGAGGTGACCAATACACCAACTCACCACATCACCATTGCCGACGGTGATAAAACCATCACCGTTTTTATGAGGTCTGGGGAGTGCGCTGGCGACGGCGCGACCAAGGCTGGGTTTTTCTGCGATGTATAGGATCATTTTTTTATTGTGGTTATGGCAGCTGCTGTTGATCAGGAATAACAGACTTTAGCACGGATCTGAGTGTCACATAATCACAACTCACTAGTGCAACATAAAGCATATCGTTACCTGTCATATGTATACTGACCAGATGACTCTATTCCACACTTTTAAATGACATTTACAGCACCATAATAAATAGTCCACACCAAACTCACCACGAGAATAAAACATGAACAACTTTGACTTTTACAACCCGACTCATATCGTATTTGGGCAAGACAGATTCGCTGAACTGGACACCTTAATTCCTGCAGATGCCAAGGTGATGATCACTTACGGCGGTGAAAGTGCAAAGAAATACGGCACGGTCGATAAGGCGCGTGAAGCCCTGAAGGGACGCGAGATTGTCGAGTTTGGTGGTATCGAACCCAACCCACACTTCGAAACCTTAGCCAAAGCGGCAGATATCGCTAAAGCAGAAAACATCGACTTCCTGTTGGCTGTGGGCGGTGGCTCAGTGATGGATGGCACCAAATTCATTGCACTAGCAGCCAAAGATGACTCCGGCAAATACCAAAACATCTTATTCAACGGTTTTGAGCCTGTTCCGGCAACAGAAGCACTCCCACTGGGTTGTATCGCCACACTGCCAGCCACTGGTTCTGAAATGAACATGGCGGGCGTGATTACTTACAATGAACAGAAATACCCGTTCATGTCCCCACTGACCTTCCCAAAATTCTCAGTACTTGACCCAGACCTCACCAAGACACTGCCAAAAGAGCAAATCGCCAATGGTGTAGCGGATGCCTTCATCCACGTTATCGAGCAATACCTCACACAACCAGTGAATGCCAAAGTGCAGGACAGAATCGGTGAAGGCGTTCTGAAAACATTGATCGAAGATGGCCCGGTGACTTATGCCGATAACGATGACCTTGATGCACGCAAGAACTTTATGTGGTCAGCAACGACCGCACTGTGTGGTTCTATCGGCGCCGGTGTTCCTCAGGATTGGTCTACGCATATGATTGGTCATGAAATGACGGCCAGTTTTGGCATTGCCCATGGTCGTACACTTGCCATTATTCTGCCGAATGTGCTGCGTGAGCGTAAAGATAAGAAGCATGCGAAACTCGTGCAATATGCTGAGCGAGTCTGGGATATCACCGAAGGAACGGATGATGAGAAAATCAATCAGGCCATCAATAAGACCGAAGCCTTTTTTAATGATTTGGATATCTTCACCAACCTGACGCACTACGGTATTGATGATGAAGGTATTGATCGTATCGTTAACAATATGGAAAAGATGGGTCTGACGGCATTATCTGAAACCGGTGATCTGACATTGGATATTGTGCGTAAGATCCTGGTAGCAACTAAATAAGCGCTTCTAAACAAGCACCAATACACCATTATGGAGATACCAATGAGTATCAAACTGATTAGCTTTCCAAGCTGCCCTTATGTGCAACGTTCTGTGATGCTACTGGAAAAACTCGGGCGTGTGTACGAGGTCGAGTACATTGATCTGGCCAATCCGCCGGAGTGGTTTTTAGACATCTCGCCACTGGGTAAAGTGCCGGTCTTGCAAATCGACGATACTGTGTTGTTTGAGTCACACGTGATTCTTGAATACCTGAATGAAGTTGCAGAGGTTAATTACCATCCGGCTGATCCACTGGAAAAAGCGCGCCACCGCGCCATGATGGAGTTTGGCTCTGCAATGTTGGGAAGTCAGTGGATGACTATGGCTGCTAAAGATGAAGCCGGTCTGGCTAAGCATTTGGGTGCGCTGCAGGACCTGATGAAAACGCTGGAAAGCAGTATTGAGCCTGCGCCATTTTATGCAGGAGCAGAGCTGCATATTATTGACTTCTCTTTTGCGCCGTTACTGCAGCGATTGGAGATCGTGAAGCGTCATTTTGAACCGACGTTATTCGATGACTTCCCTAAGATCGAAGCGTGGACTCAGGCAATTACTGAGCTGGATGTGTTGAAGACATCGGCAGTGCCAGATCTTGAGGAGCGAATTTTGCTGGCGATGAAGAATATGGACTCTTATTTATTCAATAGAGCATAATCGCCACGTACAACACTTTATAGCCATTAACCTTAAAACAATTATTTATTAAATGCTTGATGCCTGTGGCATGCTCCCTGTAGACAATAGAGGGAGCCGCCATGACCACGCAAGACAAAGCCAGCACCACTGCGCGTAATCGTTTTGAGACACAATGGCATTACCGACCCGATGTTCCGACTGAGTCATCACCGTTATTCCAATGGCCATTAAAGCCACTGGCTATCTGGCATTGGTTTGCGGCTCGCTGGTTGGTGCTGGGTGAAAATACAGTATTGGTCGCGTTAGCACTGATTTCATGGTTCTGGTTTCAACCACCACTGGAAGTAAGTAAAACGCTCAGTATCGACTGGATCGCACCGATGTACCTGCGCAATCTGGCGTTGATGATTGGCGTCGCAGGTGGTTTACATCTGTATTTCTTTTACTGGAAAAAACAGGGCAAACAGCTTCGCCATGACGAACGTGAATTGGTTACCAAAGGTCGCAACTTCACCTTCGGGAATCAGGTGCGGGATAATATGTTTTGGACACTGGCCAGCGGCGTTACCTTCTGGACAGCTTATGAAGTGCTGATGTTCTGGGCCATGGCGAATGGTTATGCGCCACTATCGTCCTGGAGTGATAACCCGGTGTGGTTTGTATTGTTGTTCCTTCTCACACCACTGTGGATTTCCTTGCACTTTTATCTGGTACATCGCTGGATGCATTATCCAAAGATATATCAGGTCGTTCACAAATTACATCATCGCAATAATAACGTTGGCCCTTGGTCTGGCTTGTCGATGCATCCGCTGGAACATCTGGTGTTTTTCAGTTCTATCCTCATCCACTTTGTAATCGCCGCGCATCCCTTGCACATCTTGTTCCATATGATGCATCAGTCACTAACCGCCTCGACATCACACACCGGTTATAACGGCCTGTTGGTAAAGGGTAAAAATCGCTTCGCGCTTGGAACATTTCCGCACCAACTGCACCATCGCTATCTGGATTGTAACTATGGTAATCCGGAAGTGCCCTGTGACAAGTGGTTTGGTACTTTTCATGATGGCACTGCTGAGTCACACGAAAAACTTCAGCAGAGGCGTCGGGAAAAGTCGATGTCGGGGACATAAGAAAGCCCGGCAGGGAAGCTACCGGGCTCGGGTCTTGCAGGGGAAATTGAAATCTTATTGCGTATTAATTGTCGCTGTCGTGACGCTCATAGCTTACGTTAACGTTCACAACACCAACATAACCGATGGTACCGTCAGCCATTGCACGCTCCTGAACCGTTACGTACCCGCCGTCATTAAGACGTAGCGTGTTTTCTTCGATGTCACCGTAGTAAGTACCCAGACGGTAGTTTAACTGTCCTGGTGTGCTGCCCTGTAGTGAAGACAACTTGCTAACGCCTTGCTCATAAGCAGCTGCTTTAGTTGCTGCAACCGGTGTTTCGATTGTTTCGCTAGTGCTAAAAGCAGAAGCTGAAACGCTAGCAATTAGAAGTGATGCTGCAATCAATTTAGATAAAGTTTTCATAATGTGTTTCCTAAGTTATTTCGTTTAAGTGGGTTCATTATGTCATTAGCGCCTGACAGCAATATTGCTGCAACATGACAAGATTATCAGAAAGCTATTTTTTCTATATAAATATTGAATATAAAGTGATTAATCACTTAAAACTTCTTACTAAACTAAGTTTTTGAAGAAACTAAGCACTTAATTTAATAAATTCATTATCCCAAGTGGTTTTTCTATCGATACAGAAAGTGTGATCTTTTAGCAAATTTACGGAACACTTTATTTCGTGCACAAAAAAGCCCGATAGGGAAGCTACCGGGCTTGGGTCTTGCAGGAGGAAGAAGAAATCTTATCTTATTAAGGTTTAGCGATCGTTTTCGTTACGCTCGAAGCTTACGTCAACGTTAACAATACCGACATAACCAATTGAACCGTCTGTCATTGCACGCTCTTGTACCGTTACAAATCCACCATCATTAATACGAAGTGTGTCTTCTTTAATGTCTCCGTAGTAAGTACCCAGACGGTAGTTTAACTGTCCTGGTGTGCTGCCCTGTAGTGAAGACAACTTGCTAACGCCTTGCTCATAAGCAGCTGCTTTAGTTGCTGCAACCGGTGTTTCGATTGTTTCGCTAGTAGTAAAAGCAGAAGCTGAAACGCTAACGATTAAAAGTGATGCTGCAATCAATTTAGATAAAGTTTTCATAATGTTTTTCCTAAGTTGTTTCGTTTAAGTAGGTTCATTATGTCATTAACAACTGACAGCAATATTGCTGCAACATGACAAGATTATCAGAAAGTCTTTTTTTACTCTGTACACGACAATTTAGAAATCCACGATTGAAAAACCATGGCCATTCGTTGATTTAGTAGGTTCCAACCAGTCAGGTGGGCACAGAAACAACAATAATAAGCGACTAGTCTCCAGTGCATCCAACGCACCTGACATCAACTGATCGGTCAGGTGATCCAGGCCATAGCGGAACAGGTTTTTCTCAAGGCGGCCATGATTTTTAACACGTAACGGCTTAATCATTTTGTGCTTCCATTCACCTGTTTTATGCGCCCAACAAAACCCTATCACCAGTAAAGCCACCATCTTCTTAATTCGAAAGTAATGCGTCAGACGGGTAACTTCCATGTTGAACCCACGGCCTTTCA
>NZ_QGKM01000096.1 GCF_003172875.1 Leucothrix pacifica
CCTTGAAGAGGACTAATAAAACGCCCAGTTTGAGAAATGTCGCTCTGACAGCGCCTTATATGCATGATGGCAGCTTTAGCTCATTGCGAGATGTGGTTGAGTTTTATAATCAGGGAGGTATTAAGAACCCAAATCTTGATCCGTTGATTCAACCGCTAGGATTGGATGATAGCGAGGTCAAACAGATCGTTGCCTTTATGGAAAGCCTCACCGGAAGCAATGTCAGTGAGTTAGTGGAAGATGCTTTCTCTGCTCCTGTGGGCGATGTGACTTCTGAGGATAATGAGCTGAAACCTGCATCAGTACCGCTTAAAGCGGACAAGTCTGAAGTCTCTGTTGGCGGCGATTTCACACTGACTGACCATCACGGCAAACCCTTTGCATTAAATCAACTACGCGGTAAAGTAACGCTAATCTTTTTTGGCTATACTCATTGTCCGGATGTCTGCCCCACCGAATTAGCCAGTTTAGCCAGAATACTCAAGCAATTACCAAAACAAGAGGCGGATAAAGTACAGGGGCTGTTCATAACGGTCGATCCGGAACGTGACAGCGCTGAATTACTCAGTCAATATGTCCCCTATTTCCACTCCGATTTGATTGGCCTGACCGGCACGACCGAAGAAATCAAATCCGTCATGGACGCATACAATGCTTACAGTCGGGTTGATAAAACTAATCGTAAGGACAAACTTTATTTTGTTGATCATTCGGCCAATCTGTATATTGTTGATGGCATGGGAGCGCTGGCGCAGATCGTGCCGTTTGGCTTTCCGGAAAAACATATTCTCGACATCGTTAAAACGCGCATCGCCGCTTTGACGAATGACTCATAGAAACACCATTTAATCTATTCAGATACACCAATAAGGAGTTACGCATGAAATGTAGAGCTGCCATCGCTTGGGGTCCTAAGCAAAAGCTAGAGATAGAAGACGTTGAAGTAGCAGGCCCGCAGGAAGGCGAAGTGCTGCTAAAAGTTCACGCGACAGGTGTTTGCCATACCGATGCATTCACGATGTCAGGTGAAGACCCTGAAGGCGTGTTCCCTGCGATCTTAGGTCACGAAGGTGGCTGTGAGGTGGTTGAAGTTGGCCCTGGCGTTAAAAACCTTGAAGTCGGCGATCACGTTATTCCTCTGTACATCGCAGAGTGCGGTGATTGCGAATACTGTAATTCCACAAAGTCAAATCTGTGTCAGACCATCGCGCCAACGATTTGGACAGGCTTTATGCCAGATGGCACACGTCGCTTTAAGTCTCGCGGACAAGATATTTATCACTACATGGGCTGCTCAACATTCTCTGAGTACACGGTAGTGCCTGAAATAGCTCTGGCGAGAATTAATAAAGCAGCCCCGCTTGATAAAGTCTGTTTGCTTGGTTGTGGTGTGACAACGGGTATCGGTGCGGTACTTAACACAGCAAAAGTTGAAGCAGGTTCTACCGTTGCTGTATTTGGTCTGGGTGGTATTGGTTTGTCTTGTATCCAAGGTGCTGTGATGGCCGGTGCATCGCGTATTCTGGCCGTCGACATTAACCCTGATAAATGGGAAATGGCGAAGGCGTTAGGCGCAACTGATTTTGTGAACCCAAGTGAAATCGGTGGCTCAACCAGCGAATACATTCAGGAAATGACCAACGGCGGCGTTGATTACTCATTCGAGTGTATCGGTAACGTTCATGTCATGCGTGATGCGCTGGAATGTACGCATATGGGCTGGGGTGTTTCTACTGTTATTGGTGTGGCTGGTGCAGGTCAGGAAATCAAAACACGTCCATTTAACCTGGTAGTTGGTCGTACCTGGAAAGGTACTGCATTCGGTGGTGTTAAGGGTCGTACTGAGCTTCCGGGTTATGTTGAGCGTTACATGTCTGGCGAGATTGAGCTGGACAGCATGGTTACTCACACCATGGGACTGGAAGACATCAATAAAGCCTTCGACCTGATGCACGAAGGTAAGAGTATCCGTTCTGTTATTTTGATGTAAGGAAGCCCCATGCAACAAATTGAATCTGTAAAAGAGTTTGGTGGTTTTCTTAATCGCTATACGCATCAGTCTGCGGTGAATAACTGTGAGATGACGTTCTCTGTGTATCTGCCTCCACAGGCTGAAACTGGCCCTGTACCTGCATTGTATTTTCTGTCAGGTCTGACCTGTACCGATGACAATGCGCGCACTAAAGCCGGTGCGCAACGCTATGCAGCAGAGCATGGTATTGCGATTGTTTTCCCTGATACCTCACCGCGTGGTGATGATATTGCGGATGAGCCAGAGCGTTATGACTTAGGTAAAGGCGCAGGCTTTTATGTGAATGCGACCCAAGCGCCCTACTCACCAAATTATCATATGTATGACTATGTGACGCAGGAATTACCAGCTTTACTGGAAGCTGAGTTGCCGCTGATGGCAGGTGTTAAGTCTGTCACCGGTCACTCGATGGGCGGTCACGGTGCATTGATTTGCGCACTTAAGAACCCGGATGCTTATCGCTCAGTATCTGCCTTTGCACCGATTTGTAATCCGGTGAACTGTGGCTGGGGTAAAGGTTGTTTCGGTGCTTATCTGGGTGACGATGAATCAACTTGGGCTGAGTACGATGCTACGGAACTGGTTAAGAGTGGCGCACGAGTGGAAAACATTCTGATTGATTCTGGTCTGGCAGATGAGTTTTATGATGAAGGTCAGTTATTGCCGGAGAATCTAAAAGCAGCTTGTGAAACTGCAGGTCAGCCTTTAGAGCTACGCTTGCAAGATGGCTATGATCACAGCTATCACTTTATCTCGACGTTTATTGGTGAGCATATTGCTTATCATGCTGAGGCAATGAAAGCGGCTTAGTCACTCGCTAGTCTTTAATTTGACAACAGTAAGCCGCGGATCATCGCGGCTTATTTGTTTCTATTCATTAGGTGCATTACGCTTAGTTTCCTCGCTCTGTGTTTGGCGCAGCCCAATAAACACTTTCTAAGTAAGCCGAATCATAGCTAACTACCGGCGTATTCTTTTTACCGACGCGGATATCCACTATCTGTTGACACTGCTCAGCCTCACACACCGGTGCATTAAACACCGGTTGAGGTGTGCCGGGAATTTCATTTGCAGCAACCACTTCGAATAGATCGGTATCATTAATCACATCGTCATCATTCAAGTCATTGCCCGGACTACCGGTGACAATATTTAAGGAGTAGAAACGTCCTTGAGTGACCGGTGCCACACAGGGGTCACCAACAGCCGCAGCTGAACCACTACCAGGCACTAAAGTCGTAAACATCACAGAGCCATTGGTGGTAATAGCGTTTGAAAGTACTTTTTCACCATGCTCCGGAAGTTCTAAATACCAACCAACTTTAGATTCCAGATCGTAAATTGTTTTATTACCTAGCTCACCTTTGGATAGCACACCATCGTTGACGGTCAACTTGACCAGATCATTTGTCCCCAAGGTTGTGAAGTCACCTTCGCCCTTTAATTTAGTCTCCAAAGGCACGTGCACAGCGCCATCCAGCATCACATAGAAATGATCGCTGATTGCTTCGTTTGCCGGATGAGCGCGGTAGCCACTACCAATCGAAACAGTCAGCCAACTCTTAGCACCGTGCCTTAGCAGACCAATATCCGGCTCATTGTAGATCATTCGCGAATTGCCCTGCCCATTACCGGCCAGTGAAGCAAATTTAATGAGCTTCGCACTATCTAAATCGTAAACCGGCCCTTTTGGTAATTCCAGACGCCAGACCTGAGCCTTGGTATCTGCAAAATATAACCGGTCAATTGCGCCATCATTATTCATATCTAATAAACGGGCGCCACCGGGGATGCTGTGTGTCAATAAAGAAGCTGACTCATTCGGTGTCGCACCGTCTTTGCCTCCATGTAGTGACCAGATATAACGACCTGTTAGAGCATCCACAATAAAGATGTCATTGCCCATGCTATCGCTATTACTACGCACCGACAAATCTTCAATATCCTGATTTATATCGTAACCACCGGTGAACATAACCACTTCTTTGAATTCACTATCACTTACACGAATTCTGGCAAGGTATGGCGTAGACCAGCTTTGACCTAGCTTAGCAAAATGATTGTCAGTAGACTTAACTTTCCACATGAGTTTGGGTTGTTCTGGGTTTGTTACATCTAATGCATAATAACTTCGTCCGCCTCTGCGCAGTCCAAAGTAAAGATAGGCTTTATCACCGGCTGATGCGGAAATAACCCCGTCTTTGTCTGCGTCTAAGCGCCACAAACTCATATTCCCATCGATTCCATAGGCATGGTTGCCACTGCCGGTATTGAGGTACTGAGTGTTGATATTTTTCAATAATTCCTGAGGCATAAAGGCGAATAGCTCTTTACCGGAAGTTGTATCAAAGGCATGCAAATAACCTTCATTAGTTGCTGCAAAAATAACCTGACCATTGTATTTGGTGTCAGCAGATGCAGTGCTCTTGTAGTTATTTTTATAGGTAATAACGACCGGCTCAGTATGCAGCATATCCCCCATGCGAGGATGCAAATCGTACTCAGAAGTTTCACTATTTAGTGTCCGTCCCCGAATGTAGTTAATCAGCGTCATACGCTCAGTTTCGGTTGCATCATCGTCCAAGCCAAGCATTTGATTGGTGATCAAACCTCCATCCGTGGCATTTTCCGGAACAAGCTTATTGTTTATTAAGCTTAGGTCACAGTCTGAACTACAGCTGATATCTGATACTGCCAATCGATTGTTTGGATCAATTAATGAGGCCGCGCCACCTTTTGTCACCACCGCTCCATCGCCTGTTGAAGCAGTCGACCAAAGATCTGTTGCTGTATCTTCAAATACCCCAAGCTCATTCAGTGCCGGAGAACCATCCTTACTCTGAATAACGGATTTCCCGGCACTATTCTGACCCAGCGTAAATTTCTTAAGATTTCCGGACCAACGTGGCGTCTTTGCTTTATCAAATACCGGAATATAAACCACCGGCTCATTAGACAATCCAGTGGATGTATTTACGCTGTAACCCGGTGCTGCAAACGATGTCGTTGAAGAGCTGATTTGCGCCAGAATTTCACTGAACGCCTTAGACAACTGAACCTCGTCTTCTGCCGAGAAGTATCCTTCAACCTCAGGTGTTGTGGCGTCATCGGTTGTGACCAAGCTCTTCAGGTAAGCTTCTGAATTCGCCTCACCATTAAGCCCAAAACCGATAGCATACGTTTGAATGCGTTGTGTACCATCAAGGTCACTATGGTCAGAGTCAGACATAAAATGAGTAAGCTCAGGCCCACAAATACCTGCTCTGAAACCACTTGGATCAGGGTTCGCGTCACACGTTACATGACTAAACTCTTTCGTAGCATCTGACTTATCCGTCAATACTGGCATCGTGCCCGCTTTGATTTCCTGATACGTTTTATTCTCTACCTGATCTCCGCCATTTCCCGGTTCACCGTCTGAGAGCAGTACAATGTAATTATTCTGACATTCCTGTTTGATCGGGCTGATATAGTCAGGCTCAGGCAAATATTGGCCCTCACAAATATCATAGGTACATTCTTCAATGACCTCATCTCGATATCCACTGTGGCAGATTTCCGGAACCCACTCACCATCAGGGCAACTGGTGTCGATTTCCAACTCAACGCCGCAATACCCCGGAGTCAGGTCATCACAGACCTCAGTAGAACGTGTACTACAAGACTCTGTAGAAGGACAATGCTCATATCCAGGGATTGCGGTCTCATCAGCTGAAGATTTACAGCGATACCAACTATAATCTTCATTCTCAAAATCAATAGGTTCGGAGTGAGTGACTGTCTTTTGGATCAAACAGGAATCAGTATCCCACTCAATTAGATCACCCTCATAGGTGGATGGGTGAGCAGCCCAACGTGTCCAGTAACCCGCATCACCTAATCCAAAACTGATCTTCTCACCTCTGAAGTAAAGTGCTGCTTCATACAAGGCATCGACGATTGGGGTAGCCCCTTTTCTTGGCATATCAATCGCTGGTGTACCACCATACTTATCCATGTACCAATTATCTTTCCAGTACCAATCCGTGATCTCTGACAAATAACTGCGAACCGTGATAGTTTCAGATGGCTCAGGAATACTGCTATACCACCAGGAGATATTATCCCATTCGTCAACAGGCATACGATCCACAACGATTGGACGGGCCGGGTCATTAATGGGTGAAATCGGAAATTTGACGCCGTGCCCTTTGTTTCTCCACTGATCTTCACCGTAGTTCATCAATCCTACGTTGAGATTGTCCGGAGCATTTTCCAGAACCGTGTTCAGCGCACCTTTCATCACTTCCAGACGCGTCTTACCACTACTTGCAACCGTGGTATCCATGGAGCCTGACCCGTCAATAATAAACATAACATTATGACTAACGCCGCTCACATCGTCGGAAAAGAATATTTCTGTATCGTCGGCACAAACCGAGCTGCCCAGCAATACAGAGGCTGATAGAATTAGATAGCTGATCCAAGTGTTATTTTTTTTACTCATAATTTTTTATTATTAGTTTTTTACTAAGCATCTTATCAGTCGCATCTGTAGTTGATGACAACGATGACTCGAATGCACACTCAGTATTATTGTTATTATTATTTGGTGTGACGAGATTTCATTTTGCTACCCTATAATGTAATCAGCGAGCAGGATTTAATCCATAACAATTTCAAAAATCAGACAAGCGGAACTACCTCAACAATCAAAATAAGCGAAATATCGAGGCAACAACAGCACTATAAAGTAGATTATCTAATCATTATCAGCAGACTCACCATGACGCGCATGGAAGATAAAACCAATGCTATTCATCAATAACTGAGCAGCCAGAATGGAAGTCACGCCAGCCGGATCATACGCTGGCGCAACCTCAACTAAATCCATACCGATAATGTCGCCTTCACTTCTTATCGCCAATGCCTGAATGATTTCCAACACTTCATAATACAAAAAACCACCGTGACTCGGCGTGCCAGTACCCGGTGCAATGGACGGATCAAAACCATCAATATCAATCGTAATATAGTAGTGTTTGCCTTCCGGAATGCGAGCCAGCACACCCTCAACGCCAAGTTTGCGCACATCACGCACCGACAATATATCTGACCCCGCATCCCGCGCTGCCTGATAATCCGCACGGTTAGACGAGGAGACATTGCGAATGCCCAGTTGCGTCATACCAAAGATATGATCCATCTCAGAGGCGCGACGCAATGGATTACCGTGCCCGTAGCGCACCCCGTGACGCTCATCGACAAAGTCCAGATGCGCATCAAAATGAATAATATGGATTGGCCCCTGATCCGCAAATGCCCGAATAATGGGTGCGTGAACGGAGTGATCTCCGCCTAAAGACACCGGCATTGCTCCTGACTCCAGTATCTTACGCACCGCACGGTAAGTATTCTCATGAGACTTTTCCATATCGGTATGCACGATATCCGCATCACCTACATCAACGATTTTTACCTGATCCTGAGTGAGGTACATTTTGTCATCTTCAAAGTCATACGCACCGCCGTGACCAAATGAAAACAAGGTGGATGCCTCACGAATCCCGCGAGGCCCAAAACGCGCACCCGCACGCCACTGCGTCCCCATATCATTGGGTACACCCAGGATGGCGACATCAGCGTCTATATTATTCCAATCCGTACAAATCGGCGCTTTAGCAAAGGAACAATGCCCCACAAACGGAAGATCTAAACGGCCTGACTCATAGTTATTCGATGACATATCGGTGACTCCTGATCTGTAGTATCGGTAAATTAGTAGTATCTTAAGTGAGCGATAGCGCCTGTGCTGCGATATAAACCAACCCAATGACGTAGCGGGAATCAAATATAGATTTATTTGCGGGGTTTAGTTCGCCGCGTTGCCACTGCCACCAAAGGGTCATCCGGCCACGGATGTTTGGGATAACGCCCCTTCATATCCTTTTTCACATCATGATAAGAACTGCGCCAGAACCCTGCTAAATCTTGTGTAATCTGCAATGGCCTGCCCGCTGGCGACAATAAATGTACCAACAGACTGACCTTGCCATTGGCTACCGTTGGTGTTTCCTCACAGCCAAACATTTCCTGAAGTTTCACCGCCAGCACGGGAGGCGATTCTGTATAATCAATAGCAATTGATGAGCCCGATGGAACTGATAAACGACTCGGCGCTAACTGGTTCAATAACTGCTGTTTATCCCACGGCAATATGGCATTTAAAATTTCACTCAGATTGAGCTTTTTAATATCCTGCAATGACTTCACATCATCCAAATACGGCGCTAGCCACTCATCAAGGGTGGCCAATAAATTATCATCACTCGTATCTGGCCACTGGCTGTCAGTAACCGACTTAGCGCCAGCCTGGGCTGCAGATTGTTCGGTCCGACACAATAACATCACACGAGCACACCATTGGTAATCCTGCGATTTCCACGGCAGTATTCGTAAACCTTGCTTTTGAATATGCGCAACCAGCGCTGCACGTTTGGCCTCGACCGGCACTGTGTCTAGTCGGCTTCGTTGCAACACGAGTGCACCGATTTTTTGCTGTTCTTCAGCAATAAAACGATCCGCTTTTTTATCCCACTCGGCGATGGTCTCAAAGCTGACAAGGTCACTGAGCACTGTATCAAACAACGTTTCATCCAAGGCTGCCGCAGAACGAATCACATCACCTTTACCACCAACACCCGCTGTCACTTCAGCAACCGCCAACCAAGGCTGATTGGCTAAAGCAGTGTTCCCGATAAAACTGGCGCTACGTCCATTACTCAATTGATAGCCACCGGAATGACGCTTCCTGGCAATTCGGTCAGGATAAGCAGATGCCAACAAATAAGCGATTTGCTGATCCGGTTTTAATAATGCCACCACTTGATTCGAAGTGGTGTTCAGCTTTTTTAATGAAGCCTCAAACTGCTGCACCAACTGCTGAGTTCGATACAACCATCCCTGATTCTGCTTGGGGCACTGACGCTCACCACGTACTATCTCAAGTCGGTAATTTATTTCGGGATGTTCACGGCTAAATGGATCTCTGTCTGACAACACACTGGCTAACTGACTTGCCAATACAGGCTGTCCAATTGCATCACCACAAATCAGACAATGCGCCAAACGAGGATGAACCGGTAGCTTCGTCATCAGCTGCCCGTGATCGGTTAACACCCACTGCTGTTTAACCTTACTCACTGCACCGAGCATTGCCAAAAGATCCATCGCCTGACCCCATGAACCTCTCGGTGGTGGGTCAAGCCAAAGTAATTCTGATGGGTCATTCACACCCCATTGCAATAACTGAAGCGCCAGTGGTGCGAGATCGGCTTTAAGAATTTCAGCTGGAGTTTGCGGGACTAATTGTTGCTGCTGGCACTCTGACCACAAACGGTAGCATTTGCCGGGACGCAAACGCCCTGCACGTCCGGCGCGTTGCACACTGGAGGCTTGGGAAATTTTCACCGTGCGTAACCCCGTCATCCCCGTCGCGGGTGTAAAGGTCGCTTCGCGCGCTAAGCCAGAATCAACCACCACATCAACGCCTTCAATTGTCAGACTCGTCTCGGCAATATTGGTAGCCAGTACAATTTTCTGATCATGCGCCTCACTACCCGACAAAGGTGCAATTGCTTGTTGCTGGGCTTCTATCGACAAACTGCCAAACAGCGGGCGCAGGTGTACACCTTTTATTTTACGATCAAATATCCACCGTGACAGCTCATCATTACAACGTTGAATCTCGCCTTGCCCCGGTAAAAATGCCAGCACACTACTGTCCGGATTATCCTGAATTGCCTGCTTAATGGTTGCAACCATACGATCCACAATGCGCTCTCGCGGCTGACTCGCCTGACCGTAAATCACCTCAACCGGATAGCTTTGCCCCTCACTCCTGACAATCGGCGCACCACCCAATAAAGTAGCGGTTGCCTCACCATCCAACGTTGCCGACATCACCACGATTTTCAGGGCATTCGAGTCATCATCACTACGAAACAATTCCCGCCCTTTCAGGCAAAGACTCAGCGCCAAATCAGAATCCAGACTGCGCTCATGAAACTCATCAAAAATCACCAGTCCCACTCCTTCCAGAGAGGGATCACTCTGCAACATACGTGTCAGAATACCTTCAGTGATTACCTCAACCACGGTGTTTTTACCGACCTTAGTATCCAGCCGCATGCGATAACCAATACGCTGACCTACCGCTTCATTCAGCAGTGACGCCATGCGATGCGCCGCAGATTTGGCCGCAATACGCCGCGGTTCCAGCATGATAATTTTCTTACCCGACAACCAAGGCTGATTCATCAGTGCAAGCGGTACAACCGTGGTCTTACCTGCCCCCGGAGGCGCTTCCAGAATCAACTCATTCGCTACCAATAATTGCTGTTTTAGTGCTGGAATAACCGCTTCAATAGGCAGATCGGAGTGTTTCAAACGTTGCTTCCTTTAGATTAATAAATCAGCAATAGCATCATGCTCAGCCACAAAATGCTCAGGGAACACTTCCTCAAGCTTCGGGATATAACCGTCCTTAGCCAAATGCACTTTAGACGGTAAAAACCGCATACGCGCAGCCGGGTCCATCGGCGATGACATCTCACCCACCAGTTTAATTCGCTGTCGCTGACGTTCCACTTTGGGATCAGGTAGCGGTACCGAAGAGATCAATTGCTGGGTATAAGGATGCTGCGGATTGCTAAACAATTGCTGCGTCTCCGCCAATTCCACAATCGTGCCCAAATACAGCACCAGAATACGATGCGAAATCTCCCAGACCACCGACAAATCGTGCGAGATAAAGATAAACGACAAACCGAAATCTTTTTGCAGCCCCATTAACAGCTCGATAATTTGCGCCTGAATCGAAACATCTAAGGCCGACACCGCTTCATCACAAATCACCAGTTTTGGCTTGGTGATAATAGCACGGGCTATGCCTACGCGTTGATTCTGACCACCCGATAACTCATGCGGATAGCGATTAATCAGTGAAGGATCAAGCCCCAACCGTTCCATCATGGCACGCACTTTCTCGTGCATCTCAGCTTTGCTTAACGACGTCTCAAAGACCTTGAGCGGTTCCATGATCGACGCGCCAATGGTATTGGACGGGTTCAAACTGGCTAAGGGGTCCTGAAAGATAATCTGCAGATCGCGTCGCTTTTGTTTCAGCGTATCTTTATCCATATCAGTTAGCGATGAACCCAGCCAACTAACCGCACCGGTGGTGGGTGGAATTAGCTGTAATACCGCCCGCGCCAATGTTGATTTTCCACTGCCTGACTCACCTACAATCCCCAATGTTTCACCGGGTTTTAAGTCAAAACTCACGCCATCCACCGCACGCAAAATAGCAGGTTTAGCAAATAAACCCCGCGTGACTTTAAACTCCACATTGATATCACGTACTTTGAGGAATTCAGTCGGACTCTGCGAACCCAGCTCGTGCACAGAACCTCCTGAACCTCCTGAACCTCCTGAACCTCCTGAACCTCCTGAACCTCCTGAACCTCCTGAACCTCCTGAATCAACAGAATCAACAGAATCAACAGAATCAACAGAATCAACAGAATCATCTTCAGCTATCCCAACCGCATCTGTCACTCCCCCCGACGGCTTAGCCGAGGCGGTCAAATCAATACGAGGCACAGAGTCCAATAACATCTTGGTGTAATCATGCTGAGGCCGATAGAAGATATCCTCAGCCGAGCCCTCCTCCACATACTCACCATAACGCATCACCTGAATCCGGTCGCACATGCGCGCTACCACACCCATATCATGCGTAATCAACGCAATCGCCGTGCCTTGCTCACGGCGCAAGCTATCCATGATATCCAGAATTTCCGCCTGGATCGTTACATCCAGCGCCGTGGTTGGCTCATCAGCAATCAGCAAATCAGGCTCACACAACATCGCCATTGCAATCATAATCCGCTGGCGCATACCACCGGATAACTCATGCGGATATTGCCGCAAACGACGCTTAGCCTCCGGCATTTGCACCCGCTCCAGCCAATCCAGACAGATCGACATGGCATCCGATCCGCTGATTTTACGGTGCGTTTTTAACACCTCCTGCATCTGCGTACCAATGCGCATATGAGGCGTCAGAGCCGTCAGCGGATCCTGAAAGATCATCGAAACCTTATCACCGCGAATCTGATTCAAACGCGTCTTATCAATACTTAAAAGATCTTGCCCCTTAAAATCAATTGAGCCGGTTGCTGAGCCATTGCTGCTTAACAAACCCATGGCCGTTAAAAAGGTTTGGCTCTTACCAGACCCCGACTCGCCCACAATACCCAGACACTCCCCAGCATCCAGATGACCGTTAATACCGCGCACCGCCTGCACCACGCCATCATCAGTATCAAAGCTTACGGTCAGATCTGAAATCGTTAAAATACGCTGGCTCATCGTTTACGCTCCTTGCTGTCAAAGGCATCGCGAAGACCGTCACCCACAAATAACAAACTGATTAACAAAGTCACCAAAAAAGCTGCCGGAAAGAACAATAACCACGGCAAGACTTCCATCACATCAGCGCCTTCAGCAATCAACGTGCCCAGTGAGGTCAGCGGCTCCTGAATACCAAAGCCCAGATAAGACAAAAAGCTTTCCGTCGCGACAATTTCCGGAATCGTTAGCGCCGCATAAATCACCACCGGCCCCGCCAGATTTGGCACGATATGACGGAAGATAATCGCGGGTGTGCTCAAGCCTGTGGCACGAGCCGCTTCAATAAATTCACGCTCTTTAAGCGATAAAGTCTGACCCCGCACAATGCGCGCCATGGTCAACCACTCCAGCGCACCAATCGCCGCAAATAATAAGAACACATTGCGCCCGAAGATCACCATCAGCAAAATCACAAACAAGATATACGGCAAGGCATACATGATATCGACAAAACGCATCAGTGCCTGATCAACCCGACCTCCCAAATAGCCTGCAATCGCGCCATAACTCACGCCAATCAGTACAGACACCAAGGTCGCCACAAACGCCACCGTCAATGACACCCGAGTGCCGTACAATGTCCGCGCCAACAAATCACGCCCGTTTTGATCGGTTCCAAAATAATGCCCACTCTCAAAAGACGGTGGCGCACGAAACGCTGACCAATCCGGATCTTCATAATTAAACGGTACAAAATACGGCCCGAAAATCGCAGCTAAAATCAGTAAACACAGCACAATAAGTGACAGCATCGCCGCCTTATTACGATAGAAACGTAACATCGCGCTTTGTATCAAACTGCGACCGCTGGTTTCAACCGCCTCGGTGAACGTGTCTTCTACAATATTTTCTTTTATGGATCGAATACTCATCGCGTTCTCACCCTCGGATCAAGCCAGGCATAAAATATATCGACGATCAGGTTCAGCAACATAATCAGCACCATATAAAACACCACTGTACCCAACACCATGCCGTAATCCCGATTCAGCGCCGCATTAATAAAGTAGCGACCAATACCGGGAATACCAAAAATAGACTCCACGACCAGCGAGCCGGTCAGCAAAAAGCCCGCCGCTGGCCCCAAATAAGAAATCACCGGCATCAAGGCAGGCCGCAGCGCATGACGCCAGACAATCGCACGATCACTCAAACCTTTAGAATGGGCCGTGCGAATAAAATTCGTATTGAGTGCCTCAATCATTGAGCCACGGGTCAGCCTTGAAATACGTGCAATATGTGGCAGTGACAACACCGCCACCGGCAGGATCAAATAGCGCAAGGAGCCATCTCCCCAACCTCCGACCGGAAACCATTCGAGTTGCAAGCCAAACACTAACTGGAATATTGGCGCGACTAAAAAGTTCGGCACCACCAGTCCGGTTAATATCAACGCAGCCAATACATGATCAGAATAAGTATCGCGGTTGAGCGCTCCGTACACACCGGCGGCCACCCCTAACAGAATCGAGACAAAAAATGCCGCTCCCCCCAAAATCAAGGTGTAAGGCAAGCCAATGGCTATTTGTTCACTAACGGTAAAATCCAGTGTGGTAAATGACGGCCCAAGATCACCCCTGACCACATCACTGATATAGATAAAATACTGCTCGATTAAAGGCTTATCAAAATTATAATGCGCGGCTAAGTTGGCCTTCACCGCCTCCGGCAATGGACGCTCACCATCAAACGGGCCACCGGGAGCCATTCGCAATACAAAAAAACAAATCGTAATCGCAATCCAAAGCACAGGAATAGTGGTCAGCAAGCGGTTGAATGCATACCTGATCATGTGTTGTATCCTTATTGCAGACAGTGAGCCAGAGAATCTGGCTCACAGAGGGGACGTTATTAGTCTTCTTTACTCATCCAACGCGTACGATGAATATCGAAAGCATTGTTTTCATAGCCCTTCACCTTAGGCGAAACAATGTTTCTGGCAAGGTAATAATAGATCGGCATTGCCGCTGACTCATCCAGAGCAAGTTGCTCAGCCTGACGGAACAATTTCGCACGCTCATCCTTATCCGTCGTCGCATTACCCTTATCGATCAATGCATCATAATCTGCATTTTTAAAGCGACCGTAGTTGTAATTCACATCCGACTTTAGCAAGTTCAGGAAGTTATCCGCGTCATTGTAATCGGCTAACCAACCCGCACGCGCCACCTCCAGAATACCCTTGGTAATCTCATCGTAGTGTACTTTGGTTTCCGTGTTATACAGCTCGACCTCAACACCCAGAGGCTTCCACATCGCGGCAATCGCAACCGCAATACGCTTGTGGTTTTCATTGGTGTTATAACGCAGTTGCAGCTTTAACGGCTTGTCCTTGCTGTAACCTGCTGCTGACAATAACTTCTTTGCCTCAGCAACCTTCTCACCATAAGGTAGGTCTTTCCAGCTCACATAAGCAGGCTCTGAGTAGTTTGCCATACCCGGTGGAACCCAAGAGTAAGCTGGTAATTCACCCGTACCTAAAATCTGTGGGCCAATCACCTCACGGTTAATACTCATCGACAACGCTTTTCTGACATCCGCATTATCAAACGGAGGCTTGGTATTGTTCACCACGTAGTAGTACAAACCCGCAAACGGTGCAACCTGAGCCTGACCCGGCAGATTCTTCTTAATCCACTCATACTGATCCGTTGGGAAGTCTGTCAAAATATCAAACTCACCTGCACGATAGCGCTTCAGCGCAGCCGTTTCATCTTCCAAGACAAAAAACTTAGCCGAGTCGATCGCCAGCTGATCAGCCGCATAATATTTATCATTCTTAACCGTGGTAACGTGTGAACCCGGAATCCACTCCGTTGGCTTGTAAGGGCCGTTGGTTACGATATTATCAATCTTAACCCAGTCATCGCCCTTAGCCTCAAGCACATGCTTTGGCAATGGATAAGCCGTGTAATGCGTCAGCGCACCAATGAAATAAGGCGTTGGTTTCTCAAGTGTAATCTCCAGCGTTTTATCATCAATCGCCTTAACACCCAGCTCGTTCAGGTCTTTGATTTTACCGCCATTAATCGCCTCAGCATTCTTGATTGGATATTGCAGATAAGCATACTTAGCCGCCGCCGCAGGATCCATTAAACGCTTCAGAGCAAACTCAAAATCACCCGCTGTCACTGGCTTACCATCCGTCCAGCTGATGCCATCACGCAGCTTAAAGGTGTACACTAAACCATCGTCAGATATCGTCCAGCTCTCCGCCTGACCAGGAATCGCTTCAGCACCGATATCTTCAGTCACCAGACCTTCGAAAATATCGCCCGCAATTCGGTTCTCCCAGTCACCTGACAGCTTATGAGGATCTAATGATGACGGATCACCACCATTATGAATATTGAGTGTAGCGGCGTTTAACTGGCCGAAACACAGTGTTGCCAATGATAATACTAATAAATATAAACTTAACTTTTTTCGCATAGTAGACCTCTTTGATTCACGAATTATTGAATAAAATATGACACTAACTAACGGAATGTCGACTTCGTAAGAATGAAGCCGTTGGAACTTTGTTACGGTTTGGCCCTACAATATACATGAAATCAGCCCTGATAAAAGTGATCTTCACCTGTTAAACTAGCAATGACAGCTGTTTTTTGTAAATGATCAAACTATATACACATTACACAGATGGATTTATCCCCGAGACCACTGCATGAAACATACTAATTTCACCGGACACGCTGAGTATGAGAGCTACGAGCACGCCTACCGTTTTCTCTCATCAGGAATCAACAAACAAACACAACTCGACTACCTGGCCAATGCCCTGCAGCAAGTGTTTGCCGTGCAGGATGAAAAAGACACCCGACCGTCCTCGCTGGACATCGCCTACACCCTGAAGAAATTAGGCGTAGACGCACACACACTGATCGCCGCATTGATTACAGATCCGCGCTTAAGAGATCGTTTAGACCTGCTGACCATAGAAGAGCAATTCGGCTCAGTCATCGCCGCCCTGGTCAAGCAAGTCAACTGGCTAAACACCTTTAAGTCAGCTGACCTTAAGGCTGACTACATACCTGAACAAGCCGAGGCCCTGCGTCGCTTACTGTTAGCCACGGTCAATGATGTCAGAGCGGTATTAATCCGGCTGGCTTATCGACTGGAGCGCCTGCGCAAACTGAGCCAAGAGCCACGTGAAATTCAATACGCCATCGCCAGAGAAACACTGGACATCATTACCCCACTGGCTAACCGATTGGGGATTGGTGAACTCAAATGGGAAATGGAAGATCTGGCCTTTCGCTACCTCGAACCCACGCAGTATCAATCCATCGCACGCTCAATGGACATCAACCGTATCAAGCGTGAATCCATTATCAACGGCTTTGTGGAAAACCTTCAGGTCCTGCTTGAAAGTCAGGATATACAGGCCAAAGCGTATGGTCGCGCCAAGCACCTGTACAGTATCTGGAAAAAGATGCAGCGCAAAAATCAGGAATGTCATGAGCTGGCCGACCTGTTAGCCGTGCGCATCGTAGTCAAAGATATCCCCCAATGCTATCAGGTGCTAGGCATCGTGCATGGTCTGTGGAAACACCTACCAGATGAGTTCGACGACTACATTGCCAACCCAAAAGAAAATGGCTACCAGTCAATTCACACCGCGATTATTGGCCCTGAAAATCAAATCATCGAAATACAAATGCGCACTGAGGCGATGCATCAGTTCGCCGAATACGGTGTGGCGGCACACTGGCGTTATAAGGAAGGCAGTAGTCAGGACAAAGCGATGGAAAAAACCATCGAAACCCTGCGCAACTTACTGGAAAACCCGGTAGACGACGACACCCTGCTGGAAGAATTAAAGCCCGACTTCTTTAACGACCGTGTGTATGTATTAACACCAAAAGGTGAAGTAGTGGAACTTCCCAGAGACGCCACCGCGCTCGATTTTGCCTACTTTGTGCATACTGAAATTGGTGACCACTGCATCGGCGCTAAAGTCAATGGCCACCGCGTACCGCTGAGTTATCCGCTGAAGTCTGGCGAGCGTATCGAAATACTCACTGACTCCGCATCAACCCCAAAACTAAGTTGGCTTAACCATAAGAAACACTACGTCACCACCGCGCGCGCCAGCTCCAGCATACGTAACTGGTTAAACGCGCACTACAAAGATACCGACGCGGCCACATTGATCACCAGCGATAACCTATCAGGTATCGGTAGTCACACAGTCAAACCCTCAGGCTGTTGCCACCCCAGACTTGGTGATCACATCATTGGTGTGTATCAGACTGACTCCACCATCGTGGTACATCTGGAGTCTTGCCCTAATGCTGCCAAAAGTGCCCACGACCGCCCCACTTTGGAATTAGAATGGGGTGAGCACGGCGACACCATACGTCAGCAAGTATTGATTGAAGCCTTCGACCGCCCTGGTTTACTGCAGGATCTGACCACGCTTATGAATCGGTCTCACGTCAACATTCTGCAAATCAACTCAGTGACTGACACCGATGATCAATCCGTGTCGATGCGCTTGTTAATCGAGCTAAACTCTGAGGAAGAACTGCACCACCTGCTGCGCCGGATTGAGTACGTGCCGAATGTATTTAAAGCAGAAAGTGACTCGCGGGCAATCACTCAATAAATCAGTGGTAAAAAATGCGCTTAAGATGCCCAGTCCACGCACACCACTTCACCGGACTTTAAAGCATCGTCCTGCGCATTTTTACCCGACACCCAACGCATCCCTTTAATCCACGGCCATTTATCTGACTGAGTCGAATGACGTTGAGCAAGCCCCCACTGCGTATCGCCTTTACGGGTTTTATACCACTGCTGACACTGCGGGCGACTATTGGCTGAGGTATTCACAGACGTGTCCACCACAGTCTCACGACCATTGATCAGACTTGCGCGGGATGTGAAATAATCATCTGCCTGAGTTGATTGTTTGAGCTTGTCGCCAAAGCTGGCCGCCTGAACATCAAACCCCACCATTCCCGGATTGTGCGCAACGTAATACAGCCCTGCAAACAGCAGCAGCATTAGTAAAATCGTAGAGGTCACCGCGTTAAGCGCACCAAGTCGAGTTGTCCCCATGATCGCCCCCAATCTGAAGATGGTTGAATAATAGTCACTAGTGAAGGGATGATAATACAAAAACATGACTAACCAGAAACTGAATGAACACTAATACCCAAGCTCATTCTGGTGATATAGCATGCGGCTATGTTCACAGGTATGATTATCGTCATTAGATAGCGACATCCCTCACTCAAGTAACTGAGACCTTAAGTGCTTGCCATCACACTAATTTACAATCCGAAATCAGGCACACTACTGGAACAATCCAGCGGGACTGATTTGCCGGCCTACTTCCGGTCGCTACTCGCAAAGTTCCCTGACGTTGAATTAACGCTCCTGCCGTTTAAAGGGGAACTGCTAAAGACACTGCCGCAACGCCTCACCGACGACACACCCGATGCAGTCTGGGTAGCCGGTGGTGATGGCACAGTGATCGCCATTGCTGGAATCACTGAAACACTGAACATACCCTTGGGTATTTTGCCCGGTGGCACCATGAACCTGTTGGCACGCGACATTGGTATGAGTCTGGACATGCGCATCGCTGTACAGCAACTCATCGACGCCAAAGTGGAATACATTGACCGCGCCGAGATTAATGGCCTCCCTTTCCTGTGTATTTCTAATATTGGCATGTCAACCAAACTCACCGAACGACGCGAGCGTCTCAGACGTCACTCCGGCTGGATACGCTGGCCCATGATGTTGGCGTATATGCTGAAATTTATGTTCGTCTACCCGCCCATTCGCATCCAGCTTAAAGTGAATGGCCATAACCGATCGCTGCGCACGCGCTCAGTCACAGTCACCAACAATCCATTGTCAGCACAAAGCACCATCGTACCGGTTCGTACTGGCTTAACGCAGGGGCAGCTCGGTATTTATATCACCCGCGACCGCTCCATCTGGTCACTACCACGGCTTATCTTCAGACTGCTGATCGGTGACTGGCAGGACGATGAAGACATGCTGATGTTCAAAGCCTCCGACGTTGAAATACACTTCACCAAACGCCGGCGTAAACTGCGAATCATGAGCGATGGTGAACTACGCCGCGTCAATGTGCCGCTAAAATACCGCATCTACCCCGCTGTCTTGCCCATACTCAAACCCGGAAACTAAATGTGACTTGCATAGCCCACCTCTCTGACCTGCATTTTGGCCGTGAATTGCCGTCTATTATCGACGGCCTGCTGACCAGCTTGGACGAGTTACAACCCGAGTTGATCATCATCAGTGGTGATTTGACGCAACGCGCTAAACATCGTGAATTCAAAGATGCGCAGGCTTTTTTAAATCAGCTCAAACAGCCCTATATGATCATCCCCGGCAATCATGACTTATCCATGTATCGGCTGTGGGAACGCTTTATGTATCCGTGGCGAAAATGGCGTAAATACATCTCAACCGACCTTGAACCGGTGGTACAAAAAAACGAATTCACCGCTGCGGGCGTTAACACAGCACGCCGAATTGGCTTTTATCTGGACCTGTCACGCGGACGCATTAGCCAGTCCCAAATCAATCAGGTCTGTCAGGTGTTTAAGCAAACCGCTGACGATTCACTCAATATCGTCGTCGCGCACCATCCGTTCTGGCTACCGCAGTCCAGCCTGAACCGCAGCCTTGTCGGCAATCGCGACAACGCACTACAGGCATTTAGTGAAGCGGGAGTTGATTTGATACTGGGCGGGCATGTGCATCTGGCATACGTCGAGCCGGTCAATGGTATGATTGTTTCTCACGCTGGCACCACCACATCGCACCGATTAATCGCCAATCAGCCGAATAGTTTTAATGTCATCAAAGGTGATCGGCATGAACTTGTCATGGAGCAAATGGAATGGACAGGACATGCTTTTGAATGTGTTGAGCCTAACCGGTTTATGCGAACGGATCGGGGTTGGCAGTTGCAGTGAAAAAACACTAGAAGGGCTTTAATACCTTATTCATCAGGTACCCATTTTCACCGTATCGCTGAGCACAATGATAGACAAGATCGTCTTAATACCTTATTCATCAGGTACCCATTTTCACCGATTTTCTATCAGCGCCTTTAATCCCTCAGGGGTCTTAATACCTTATTCATCAGGTACCCATTTTCACAGCAAGATAATGGAATGATATTAACAACTGGCGGTCTTAATACCTTATTCATCAGGTACCCATTTTCACAGCGTTACATGATCTAAGTGTCATGGAAGGTGCCGTCTTAATACCTTATTCATCAGGTACCCATTTTCACTTGATGAAGCGGAAGCTGGCGTCTGTTGGCGTCTTAATACCTTATTCATCAGGTACCCATTTTCACTGCAAGCATCAATTTCAGCCTTTATAGTCAAATACTTACAAAGGGGCTTAGCGGAAATTATGCCCTGCAAGAAGCTAGGTTTTAACAAAAATACTCCTAAATAGCGGTGTATGGTGTTGAATGACACAACCCTTCTACTCATAGTGCTACATATCTGATCCGCTGTAAATATAACAAACATTAATTGCAAATTGAAAAGTGGCTCAAGGGAAGTGCTGCCCAAAAAGTTGATCTATTTGCATAGTCTTATGATGACTTCTTATTGGAGGATCTGTAGGTAAGCATTCATACAAGGCTGTCATCGATAAGACTGTGTTCTTTGTCGTGTCGCAATACCTTATTAATCAGGTAACCATCCAGACATCGCTATACGTATGAAGCACCAGCTTATCATGGTCTTAATACCTTATTAATCAGGTAACCATCCAGACTTAAAAGTTCCGTTACACGTGGTCTAACCCAAGTCTTAATACCTTATTAATCAGGTAACCATCCAGACGACACTCAGGGAAAAAAAGCTCATGATAGAGCTCCGTCTTAATACCTTATTAATCAGGTAACCATCCAGACATGCAATATCTGAAAATGGAACAATGCCGGTTGTCTTAATACCTTATTAATCAGGTAACCATCCAGACGTGTTCGGTATGATGATGTTGGCAGAGAGTCTGTCTTAATACCTTATTAATCAGGTAACCATCCAGACTGCAGCCAATTGGCGGTGGGCCACTACAGAATGGTCTTAATACCTTATTAATCAGGTAACCATCCAGACTATTGATTACCGCGGTTATCGCGATGAATAGTTGGTCTTAATACCTTATTAATCAGGTAACCATCCAGACCACCAAAATGGTCAAATTACTTCCCCCAACAAGTCTTAATACCTTATTAATCAGGTAACCATCCAGACAAAAAAGCATAGGGAAATTCGATGTAAAGTTTTGTCTTAATACCTTATTAATCAGGTAACCATCCAGACTATTGAAATAATTAAATCAGCTATAACTAGTACAGTCTTAATACCTTATTAATCAGGTAACCATCCAGACCCTCTCACTTTCCAAAAAATTAACCGTATCAATGACTTACAGTATAATTTTATATATATCAAAAGAGATATACAGCACTTAGCTATTTTTTGACGCTTTATTAATGGCATTTATTCTAATACTTCACGTATCACACCTCTATTTTACTGCATTTAAATGACTATTTCACTCAGCACTATAAATGCGATGCGCCTTAATAGCAGACTTCCCATGAGGCTCACCCCACCAATCTTGAGTCTGCCAATATTTTTTTATCTGAACCAAAACAGCCTGCTTCAACTCAGCATCTTCCAGTAAACTCCACTGTTCAGCCAACCCCTTAGCATGCAGCACGTTTTTCACAGGTGAGTTAGTACGCTCAGAAATCTCTGTCACGGTATCACGTAACCACTTACCAGCGTCTGAGTTATCCCATGCTCCATTGGAAACAATCACGCCAGAACCACTCGGGGCAGATGGCAAACTCGATGGCATATAGGACTCCAGCACCTTGCCTTCCTTCTTAGCGGTAACAAACTCGTTCCATTTACCACCACCGTTCAAATCAAGATGCTTCAATCTGCCCGGTAAACCCGGCGCATTTTCAGGATTAGCCATGCCGCGTAATTGCAGCAGCTGCTCACACGCTTCCCAGCCACCCGGAATAGCCGCCTCATTACAAAAATCATCCATAGTTTTCACGAAGCTACCGACGCAATCATCAAGTGCAGGTGTATCACTAAAATCATTGGCTTCCAGATACTGAGTGTCTTCTGTATCCAAGGTGATCGACACCTGACCAAAGCCAAACGATTTTGCCATTCCAAGGCTATGTCTTAGCTGAGTATTACCTCCCCACTCCATTGCCCAAACTAATGCACCAAGCTCGCATTGACTCAGGTTATGAAAGCGTAGTTTACTGCGAAAGCTTAATGCCGGTTTGGCCATTAATGGCTTCAGGCTAACCTGAATATCTTTATTTGCTTGCTGGTCTTTGCTCAGTGTCGCGACTTCAAAACCGGGGCGCACCGGATAGCGTTTCCAACCGCGAATTTCCGCATCCGCTGCCATTAACGTGGTGTATCCCTTCCCTTCTAACTCACCGTCTTTATGCTTCTGTACGATGTAGTTCGGGTAATACGTCGGCTTTGGCCCGTTTAATATCGTTTGATACTGCTTTGTTACAACCTCATTAGACGCTTGCTCACACACCGCATGCGCAAAACTCACCCGACCCTTCAAACTATTCACACCCTGGTCTTCATCCACATATCCGAAGATCAGTTCACACAAATCGGGTTTATCCGCGTCATAGTTACCTTGTACCCGCTCAATCACATCACCGACGCTATTGGTATAAGCCAGCTTGTACATGAGTGATAAACCAAGCGACTCAATGACGCCGTTTTTCTCAAGATAAAAAACAGGAAAACCGTGCTTAAAGTCGAGAGATTGCAGCGCTTCCCAATGGCTTAACTTTTTATCTGTTGTTTTATTTTTACTGCTATCCATGCTGCAGTCTGCACCACGGTATATCTGCAAAAAGCCCTGAATCACCCGTTCAGGAATTTCTTTAGCGGCTTTAGCTTCAGTATGAAACACAAACTCCATGTGCTTAGTCGGCCCGGGTTGGCCGGTAAAGACAATCTCACCATCCATTGAGCCGGAACCAAGCGATCCGACTTTACTGTAGTAAAGCTCCTTACCTTTGTGCTTTTGAAACGTTGCTCCACCAGCGGTGAACTTAACCTCAAGAGACTTTCCGGCTTTCTTCCAGAACTTATACTTATCATCGGCAACCGGTCTCTTTTTCAAGAAGGCAGCAAACGATTGACCACTCAGGTAACGCTCAATATCGCGATGCTCTACGCGTGAGAATTCACAAGGCAGTATCTGCCAACGCCCTTCATTAAACTGTAACCAACCCGATTTTGACTTAGGTTTAAACTTCATTCTGCCAGCAGTTTCAGTCATGTGGTTGCCGTAAAATGCTCGGGCACCCGGCGTTAAATCACGCACACCATAGCGCTTGTCATCGACAAAATTCATTTTGCCAAATGAAGCAATTTCCAGAACATTACGAATCATGCCGCGCAGACTGGAACCCGGTATGCCATAGCGACCATCAGGAAAAGTAAACGGCTCAACCGGTGCTTTTTCATGCGCCTTTTCACCGACCAATAAAGGCGAGTGTGCGGTAATCGTAAAATTCAAAACACCTGACAGCCCCCCCGCCATTGGCGTATCAATAGAAACCTTATCCTGCCAGTCAGGCTGAAACACCTGTGACGATAAAGGGGCAAAGTTATACGGTGCGGTTATTTTTTCATCCGGTAAATTACTCATGATTGCGCCTCCTTCTGAAAACCGAGGAACCGACTATGCACTTTTTGATATCCTATTAATGCATCACGTTGCCAATAGACCGCATAAGCTAAGTGCCCCAACTCATCTTTTGTTGAGAGATACGTCATAGTCTGCCTGAGTAAGTCCTCCCCCGGCTGCTCCTGATATTTCGTCAGTAACCATTGGCCACTACCATTCTGACTAATATGCAGACTCTCGCGATTGGCATTACTCAATTCGCCATTTAGAATCCAACCTATTCCCGAGTGATCTAAAAAGCTCAGATCCCCATTTGTGAGGCTCAACACTTCAGACTGATAACACAACCAACCTTGTAAAGGCTGAAATGCACGTATGGCTGAAATAACCTCTGCATGAGTGACCACCGGGTTCGGATTCGCAGCCGCCATCTCACCATCTGCCACATGGTCATTCACTATTAACTGACAAGGGCTGAGCTCCGGCAATGAAATCGCCAGTTGAGGGTCGGTTTTTAGGTAATGTCCCAATTCATTATATTGGCGGATTAACTCTTTCATAATGCGCCTCTCTGTATCCATGCTTCATTATCAGACCACTTGAGTTCAGACTGCTCGCTGCCAAAAAAGCCATGTCCTTTGCTACTTGCAGCGCCTAAGGCCAAACGCCCCTTCACCAAATCATCCAAAGTTAGCTCCAATGCCTTACGGCAGTGTTCATCCACTGCTTGCAGGCGGTGCGGGTCGAACCATAATGTCAGCTTCAGTGGCTGTTGCCACAGTAGTTCCTCAACGTACAACACACCATCACGAACCCCACCGGTGAAGCGGTCAATACTGGTATGCGACATTTGTGCAATCGTCGCAGGCTTAGCCTCGTTATCCGGATAAATATCACTAAAAAAAATCGCCCCGACCTGCCCCTTAGATCGGGCATCTTTTGTATCGGCAGCATAGCCAAACAGCGCATTCACGCCCGCCAACTCATCAATCGAAGAGGATTCCAGAGTCATTCCATGCTTCTGACATATCCGCTGATAATGAAACGCCAGACGATGTCTTAATGCACCTTTGACACCACTACCCGGCACCACAATTTTTCTTGGAACAAATCGTGCGCGCTGCTTTTCCCAAACGATGCTTGGCTCAGTCACTGGCAGTGCTTGCGGCGTTACATCCCTCTTTTTATCGCTCAGACTCTCTGTACCTTGCCCAACACGCCAATAATCTTCGGGGTGCAAACTCACATCAACAAACAAACCAGCAGTTTGTTGCTCAGCATTCAGAGACGACGTTAAACCGGATACTTCACCCAGCCCGTTTGGTAATTCCGCAAACGTCTGATAATCCTGTTTATCCTTGAGATTAAATTGCCGTGAGTGCAGGCGCTTCAACGAAAACTTACCAAGCCCACTTCGCACTGATCCACCAATACGCAAGGCTGAACCGGATAGAATATTCAGTAGTTGCTGCCATTGGCTGTCATCACAACTGCCTGCCCACAGACTGATTTCAAAACTAAACCGACATCCGGCAGGTATTAGCGTTTTATCAAATTTTTTCTGTTCTTCCGCAACACCACGCTCATTCAACTTTACCCGTTCACGCGTCAGTGGATGATCCTGAGATAAACGATCCAGCAATGGGTCTTGCAATGCACTGTGATGGATACCCTCTACCGGCACATCCTGACTGTCATGCACACACCCCCAAGACACTTGCACTCTGGACGCTTGACCAGCCTGAGTCTCATAATGTCGGATATAGCCAAATAGATCCTCAGTCTCTTCTTCACCATGTGCTTGTTGGTACTGACTTCTCAACACACCCGCCAGACTCGTTCCGGGGATCGTTGGTAAATTATTAGCATCGCGAACGACCAACGCATCAAACGCGCCATCACTTAAGCCACTGGCGATAGCAAAAGCAGTGTCAGCTTCGATGACAAAACGTGCGAGGTGAAGATAGGAATATTCTGCAATCATTTCATTGCCTCCTGCTTGCTAATCACACCACGGGCAATCTGTGCGAGATTTGCCGCTAACAGACCAGGATTATCTTTCTCACCTTTCAACTGCTTCTCCAACCACTCAGCAAAGCTAGTAGCTTGACCTGCTCCTGTTGCAGTTTGCCAAGCAACATCAGAGGCTGCGCAGATTGCTTGTTTATTGTTACTGTCAAATAATGCATAGAACAAACCATCTGACTTCCCCCCCGAGGCGTATTGCTTGGCTAGCTCAGAGACCTTACCCCACTGGGATCGTCCCGGGCCGACTAACACACCGGGCTGTTCACCAGCGTAGCGTCTGGCAGCGCGATACAGCTCAGCCAGCTCTTCTGCACACTGTTCGGCAAGCTCGCGAACACGACGACGCTGCCCACCCGCATCGTTTTGGCGTAATAACCAAGTTGCTAATGGATGATCCGGTGCTTCACCAAGCACATCCTGTTGTGGTGGCTCAGATTCCGGCATAGGAACGGTTTGATTTAATAGCGGTGGGTTAACCAGCACCTGCCCCAATCCACATTCCCGATAACAACCAATTCCCGCTTTCCATTGCTCCTGCTGCTCACTCGTCAATGGCGCATCAAGTTTGAAGCTCAACACACTGCCTTGGGTAATAACCTGCCTCTCACTATCGTGTGAATGGCGATGGCTGTTATATGGGCTATAACTGCGAAACCGCATAAAAGAACGTTCCGGCTGAAAGCTTCCTGAAAGTCCAAAATGTCTGGCCTCGGGAAGTAACACCGGCTGGCCATACTCATCCTGCAGTGCCAAGTCTGACTGTAGCCATAGCAATAAGCTGTGTGGATCACTGGTATCACCTTCAGCTTGGTATTCCGGTAGCGGCTCCACATCACAAAATACCTGACCATATTGAGCCGTTCTCGAACGCCCCAGCAAAAGACCGCCACTCAGTGCTTTTACTAAAGATAACTCCAAAGACTCTGATATCTCGTCATCAATATCCAAACGTGCCGCAAAAGTTTGACCAGCCAATAAAGCCTGATAACCATACAGCTGGGAAGTGGCCGCTGTTGCAGTCTTCGGGTCTATCGCCGTTTTCATGCGGTAGCTGGTTTTGGGAAACAGTAAATGCCCTGTGTCACTGACAAAACCTTGGCGTAACTGCTCTTGTTTCATCTTTATTTCATCATCTGCTGCCAGTAAATGATTAAGCAGACGCGTCTCCCCCGCTTTAGCCCGCAATCGATGCCAGGCTAATGGTATCGGGCGGGAAGGTTTATCCGCTTCACAAGGGTAAGCATTACCGAAGCGCACCGAGCCGGAATGGAATAACTGAAAAGCGACCTGCGCTGGTACTTGCTGATACAGGGTAGCCGCCGCTGCACCCAACAAAGCAGCACCCGGTATATAGTCCAATGAGTGATTACCACCTAACGTAGAAGCGGTCGCACTCAGCACCACATCTTCTTGCAACGTAATAGTTATCTGATGTGATCTCATGCCGTCACCTCCACGTCAGACAAGCTCAGAACTGAACGCCCCAATCCTCGTGTCCGGTTCGAACCAACCGCCCTCACCAGCGGTAAAGCCTGCGCTAAAACACTTTGCCATTCATCAAGCAATGTCGGGAATGGGCAGGACTCAGCTTTAGACTCAATGAGCGATATATTGGCTTCTAATGTCATTGGTACAGTGACTTGCTGAGCACGCAAACTGCCTTTTTTGGCAACGCCAGTCCCTGCTTCGATTGCAGTGGAGTAAACAGAACGAAACAAGCAATCACGTAGTTTTTGATGATCCGGGCTATTGCCCTCCAACCAAGTGATCAGCTCCTTTGGCATTCTGGCATCGCTAAATTTCAGAATACCGGCACGTGTTTTATCTCTGGGCAAGCCATCCTCTTCAAAGCCCGGCGAGCCGAATAGATAATGTTCCAGCACTTCCGTATTGGGCAGACCATCTTCCTGAGTGTATTCCAGCACGCCCCAATCGGCTGCACGGGTCACTGCATCTCGTAGCAAACCTTTGATCATCTTGCCAGATACGAATGGCAAACCTGCGATATCACGCTCTACCAATGCATCCAGATGACTTCCACTACCCCGACCTGTACCTGCATGCCAATAACTGCGAATATCAATACTCAGATTGCTTTGTTTAATCATTGTTTTCGCCCTCTACAGCCATCCAGGTACTCATGTCTCCTAAAAAGCTCCGGTATTGCCCCGTGCTTGATTCCACAAACGGTAAGCACTCATGCAGCTTGCTACCAAGCAAGCGGTCTGTAAGCTCGTTGTAGCTTGCCAGTGGGGACTCTGGGTCATCTGCTACATACAGTTTTTGCATATTCTCCTGCCAACGTGCGTAAGACTTTCGGGCCTCCGGAATACTCTCATGCAGTAAAGTAGTGAAATGTCGCATTGGGCCGCGCGACATCGTCTCATCCCTAAACAACTGCTTCATGGCCAACAAATCATCCAGTGCCGGTAATTGTGTGGCGTGACCTCCCACCCCGTATGCACCCAGTGTTAGCTGATACGCATCATCACCATCCCAAGCTGTCAGTTCACGCGGTAACGCAACACTGTAATCTTCAATCATCGAGGTCGATACCCGATGAAACACCATGGACGAAGGCGTTAGTTGCTGACTTCCTTCTACTAGTGCTTTGGACTGTTGTTTAGCCTCCAGTGTCAGGGACTCAGCCAAACGATATCCCATGCGAAACGGTTGATTGATTTTGATAAAAGCTAAACCTGCACAAGCTGTCAATTGCTCTGGAATCGCGTCATATTCCTGCAGCTCAGCTAAGTGCTCTTTGGTTTTTTGCTCAAAGAATTCGAGAAAATCACGTGTAAAATCAAAGGCAAACTCGCCACCGATAATTGCCGTTAAATCATCGCCCCCCAGTACTAGTGGACGAAACGGTAAGAACGGCTTTTCAAGATCAGTGTTTTCTTTGGTTTTATGAATAATGGGGGCTAAGGCAAGCTGGGCAGCTTCGGTAGTTGCGAGGTTAATTTTTTCTGAGAAAGTTTTGAAAGTCTCAGTAAAATCCGCAGCGGTTTTGTTCGATAACTCATCTGCTAATTGACTGGTTATATTACCAAGCGCATTGCCGTCAGCATGCAGAATGCCAACATAGCGTGTGGTATCAACCGGAAACTCCGTGTCAGTATTTGATGGGAAACGGCAGCCACTTTGCTTATCTGGATCAAACTTATCTTCAAGCTCCGGGGCTGAACTGAACTGACGTTTTTTCTGTGTTGCCAGATCGATCCATTCTGGAGAATCTTGTTTTTTGTCTAAGCTAACCGAAGGCTTTCCTGTTCTAGGACTACGACGCACCAACGGCCCTGCCACAGGTAATTCTGGTGTACGGTACAAACGCAAGGTTCGCAATGTTGCAGCAGCTTGTTTGTAGGCGGCATTGGGTGACTCTGCTCCATCGCTGATACTTTGGCCAAAGCTTAAACCGGGAGCAATTCCTGCGATAATCAAACCCCACAAATCCCGCAGTGCAATGGCCTTTTCTTTATCCGTAAATAAGAGAGAGAAAGCAGAACTTCCCCGACGTGAAAAGTCATAATCACCGTCACTTTTCAGACCTTCTTTATAGTCCAAAACGCTCAGCGCGTGATCCAACGGTTTTTGTAACAGGGATTCCAGTAACTCACTTGCACCTACCATGTCTTTGAGCTTGCCACTGCTCAAAATGTAGGACTGGATGGAATGCACTTCAAACAGATAGAAGTAATAGGTCATAGAAAGGCCACTTGTGCATTGGGATTAGTGCACATAATAAACAGACACCACCCAAATCTGTCAAGTTTTCAGCCAAAAATTCCCGTAACCCATACTGGCGTTTTTACCAACGTTTAGCCATTGACCAGTATTCAGAAATAATCCAAGGGTTTTAGCGTTCTTGAGATTGATAGTGAATTGACCTATCAACCCACCGGATTGCTTACTTGATCGGCTCTTTGCAGAATAACGTTCATCAGCTTTATAGGTGATTGACTGCTCGAGTAAAACCACTGATT
The DNA here is from genome assembly GCF_003172875.1 of Leucothrix pacifica. Classification (GTDB taxonomy): domain Bacteria; phylum Pseudomonadota; class Gammaproteobacteria; order Thiotrichales; family Thiotrichaceae; genus Leucothrix; species Leucothrix pacifica. The sequence goes on from NZ_QGKM01000096.1 coordinate 30,220, forward strand.
CAGCCATCGCTTTTAAAGCCCGAAAATCAGCCTGAATCTTTTCACCGGTCGTAAAATATTGCATCAGGTCTACACGGCGAATAATTGCCATTAGCAAGCGATCTACTGCTAACTGTTTAGCATTGGCAGCATTACCAGAAGCACGATACGGAGTGAGAAACTGCAAAGTAACTGCATCAGGCATCACCACATCAGGCATCTTCACCGGAGGCTGTGCTGCTATCAATTTATTGTCTTGCACTAAGTTAAATTGACTGCCATCCGGTAACTCCTGATGAATACCGACAAGTTGCAATTTACTGCGTTTTTTTCCTAAACCAGTATGAGCAGCAAGCATCATTGCTGCCGCGATAACGGGAAATTTTTGGTTACTGCTGCCACACAGCACTATGGACTGACGTACAGTTTCACCCGCTTCATAAACACTTTTAGTTTCTTCGTTAAACTGAAAAACATGCGGTGGCGGTATGGTTGTGTACTTGCGCATGATTTCACTATCCGGTGGACGTACACCCCTGAAAAGCTGAGGATAATCGCAATCATGTAGATAAAAACACTGTTCGCACTCCGTATCGGGTGATACACAAGCGCGCTGCTTAAGCGCTTTACCCAATACGCTATGCCAAAGTACTCCGGGCTGTGCAGGCATTTCAAGCGCAGCGGTAACCGTAAACGTGAAGTGATATTTTGACAGGGGTAAATGGATCATTCGTTGGCTTCAGGGTCTTCCGAAATACGCTCCAGCACCAGCTCACCCGCAGTGTTCATGCCTCTGTGCCATTGGCGATTCGTCATGTTGATGCCTTTTAGTTTGCCATCCGCAGTCACTTCTAGTTTTGCCGCCCCGTCATGACTGTTGGTATCGGTTGTGACGGGGTTTGTAGTGGTGTTTTTATAGAAATAAAAAAGCTCAAATGCATCGGTGTCAGGATTCTTTCTTGGAACTGCCAGATAGGTGTAAGACTCTGAATAAGGTTTGCTCAAATCTGGCGAACGCGGTTGTGACACAAGCGTGACCTTTACTCTGAATAAATTGGCAGTAATCCTCACCGTTACTTTGGTTTTTAGCAGTGACACATCCGGTTGGTCAGCATTGTAAATTTCCTGCTGAGTACTTGATGCGTTGATCAACCTCTCGATGATCGGCCAGTTAGATTCCTGCTCTCCCTGCCAAACTCCGTTTAGATCCGGGAAAACCCAGCGGTTTAATTGCGGAAAGCGTTTCCAGAGTTTCCGCCAAACAGGTGTGGCTCCTAACAGCCAAAACAAGCCCGTCGTTATCAACAGGCTTAGAGAAATTAAGTTAAATGAGAACCCACCCTTTATGGATGACAGCAGTAGGAAAAAGAGCACAAGTGATGCGCCAAATGTGTAAAAGACTGTTTTTATCGGTAAAGCCAGATACATGGCCATCTTCCCCTGATAGCGGCATGTGTAAACATGCTGTGAAAAGTAGTGACACCTCGAACTGCGCTCATGTTAGTGCAGTTCGAGTAGGTTTTCAGCATTTTTTTGGCTGGACTCATTCAAATGATGGGAAGTCTTAATACCTTAAGTAACCAACTATAAATTTTGTAGTAAAATACCCCAAGCTTACTCATCAATAGGAAACGGTCTTGAAGTTTGTTAACCCTTTGCCTCAGCAGGACAAAAACGCACTGACACAGGTTTATGAAAACCATTCAAATC
>NZ_QGKM01000097.1 GCF_003172875.1 Leucothrix pacifica
TCGACGACTATTCAACGATTGAGAAAGATCATGGACGGATTGAACAGCGTCACTGTCGCATTTGTAGTGACGTTGATTGGCTTAAACAGCGCCATGATTGGGAGGGTTTGGCGGCTATTGTGGAAGTATCATTGACAACAGAAAGAAATGGGACTTCAAGCACTTACTGTCGTTATTATATTTGCAGTCTGGCAATGACCGCTAAAGCAGCATTGTATGTAGTTCGTTCACATTGGGGAATCGAAAACAAGCTACATTGGGTGTTAGATGTCGTTTTCAAAGAAGATCATGCGAGAGTTCGTTCTGGCAATGGTGCTAAAAATATGGCAATTGTCAGGCATATCATCACCAACCTGTTAAGGCAGGTGCAGGGTAAAGCGAGCTTGAAAGTGAAGCGGAAAAAAGCGGCGTGGTCTGTCGAGTTTCTTGAAAAACTATTGCGGCAAGAGCTGTAAATCTTTCAAGCGATTGCCCTGTATTATCCTGTCACAATGAATGACACAAGCGCTTAAGCCTGATAGGTTATTCCTCACAATCCGTACTGATATCCGTGGCTTATGACAATACGCAGCACAATAAACTTACTCGCCAGAAAAATCCTCTATCTTTGGGTAAAAACCGATGTGGTTCCGACGGATCTCAGCGAACTCAATATAAAACCGAACCAGCCCATTATCTATGTGTTGGAAACCCGCTCGTGGTCAAGCTTGTTAGTGTTAGAGGCAGAGTGTGAGCGCTTAGGCTTACCCGCACCGATGAACCGGATTGCCTCACCGGAACTATCGAGCTGGTTTTCGGTGTATTCCATTTCGCCGCGCCAACCGTTTAAAGCGTGGTTACAGAAGCAGCCGAAGCGTTCCCGCATGCTGCGCGGAATCGTAGAGTCTTTGAAAGAACACCCGGAACAGGAAGTACAATTCGTACCGGTCTCTGTATTTTGGGGCAGGCCTGTCTCCAAACAGGAGCGATGGCTGCCGGTGTTATTTGCTGATTCCTGGAGTTTTGCCGGACGTATCCATAAGTTTTTCACCATTCTGATTCATGGTCGGGATACCTTTGTTAAATACTCCGATGTGATTGTTTACAAAGATGAAGCTGCACTCAGCACCACCATTCAGGCAGATATCTCAAGTGATGCGGTCATCTCGCGCTCATCACAAATTTCAGCGACTGAAGTGACAGACCACACCATCGATCAGCTACAGGCGGTGTTGTCCAAACGCCTGACTGACGAACGTGTCGCCACCCTTGGTCCGGACGTATCACACCGCAGAACCTTGGTACGGGATTTGATTCTGAAGCCAGATGTTCAGCGCGCAATTAAAGCCCGCTGCGACGAAGATAATATTACAGAATACAAAGCGACCGTACAGGCGCGCCGCTATGTGCATGAAATCGTAGCGAACTGTACTCAAATCACGATTCAGATAATGAACCGGGGCTTGTCGTACTTCTGGAATAAATTTTATTCCGGTATCGAAGTGACCAATAATGGTGATCTCAAAGAGTTAGCGCGTAGTCACGAATTAGTCTACGTGCCTTGTCACCGCAGTCATATTGATTACCTGTTGCTGTCTTATGTGATTTATTACGAGGGCCTTGCGATACCTTATATCGCTGCCGGACGTAATTTAAATATGCCCATTATCGGTTCGATTCTGCGAGGTGGCGGGGCGTTTTTCATCCGCCGAAGCTTTAAAGGGAATCAGCTTTATTCCTCGGTGATGTTTGAGTATGTTGCTGAGTTGGTATCAAAAGGTGTGGCGATAGAATACTTTGTAGAAGGTGGTCGCAGCCGTACAGGGCGCTTACTCAAACCTAAACCCGGCATGGTGTCGATGACGGTACATGGCTTCCTGAAGTATCGAAAAAAGCCAGTAGCGTTTATTCCGGTGTACATTGGTTATGAAAAACTGCTGGAAACTAAGGCTTATCAGGCAGAGCTGTCAGGCGAGGACAAAAAGTCAGAAACGTTTATCAACTCGATGCGTTCTATGCTGCGTATTCGCGGTAACTTTGGCAAGGTGTCGGCTAACTTTGGTCAACCGATTTTTCTCAATCAGATTCTGGATGAGCAACACCCCTCATGGAATGCAGATGAGTATGAGGATGCGCAGCGTCCGGATTGGGTGCGTGACTCTGTGGCGGTGTTGTCGTCAACGATCGGTCGTCGTATCAATGGGGCTGCCACCGTGAATGCGGTAAATCTGGTGGCTACCGTTATGCTTGCAACTTCCAAGCAGAATATGGGTGAGGGTGAGCTGATGAAAATGCTGGTGATGTATCAGGCGATACTCAAGGCGCAGCAATACTCAGATCGCATTGTGATAACTCAGGAGACTTCAACCGAACAAATCGCACGTGTTGAAGCTTTAAAAATGCTTAAACGCCGCAAGCATGAGCTGGGCGATATTTTATATCTGGATGAAAAACATTCGGTATCGATGACTTATTACCGGAATAACATTCTGCATCTCATGGCCTTACCGTCGGTGATTGCCTGTTGTTTCATTAATATGCGTCGTCTGCCAGAAGTGGAAATCATTAAACTGATTAAGTTGATCTACCCATTTTTACAGAGTGAACTGTTTCTGGATTGGGAAAAAGATGATCTACCGGATGTGATCAAAACGGTATTGGCCGAGTTGTGTGGGCAAGGCTTGCTGGAGAAGGATGAAGCGTCCGAGGAATACAGTCGTGGCGGTTTTGGCTCGGTGCAATTTGCGCAGTTGAATTTATTGGCACGGGTGATTTCGCCGACCCTGGAGGTCTATTATCTGACACTGGCGTTATTGGCTAAAAACGGTGATAAGACTATGCCAAAGGCAGAGCTTGAGAAGAAGTGTCAGTTGATGGCGCAGCGGGTGGCGATGATTCATGAGCTGAATTCACCGGATTATTCCGATAAAAACCTGATCTCTAATTTTATTGATACACTGATCCATATCGACTATGTGAAGGTATACGGTACGGAAGATCTGGCATTCAGTGAGGTATTCCAGCGCTCAGATCAACGCATTCGTCGTCTCCTGAGTAAAACCACGCGTTCCAATATTATGCAAATGTTGGAGCAAACTGAGTTGCTGGATACTTAAATTACATCGACAAAACAAAGTGTGAATACGACTAATGTCCTAAAGCACGATGAGGCAGTTTTATGACGCAAGCGAGCGGTTCACCATTAGCTAACTGGTCCATGTGGTTGGGGTTGATTTTCCTGTGGGGCACGTCGTTTATGTTTGTCTCCATCTCGCTGGAAAGTTTCTCTCCCGTTGGCGTGGTGGCGATGCGTGTGTTACTTGGCTCGGTGGTGCTGGGTATTGTGCTATGGGTGAAGCGCTTGACATTGCCGCGTGATCTTAAGTCATGGTCAATGTTCTTATTGTTTGGATTACTCGGTAACTTGCTGCCATTTTCGTTTATCTCCTTTGGGCAGCAAAGTGTTAGCTCCGGTGTGGCCGGATTACTCATGGCCAGTATGCCACTATTCACGATGGTGTTAGCACACTTTCTGGTGCCGAATGAACGCTTAAATACTTACAAGCTGATCGGCTTCTGTCTGGGTATCTTGGGCGTGTTCATCATTATGTATCCCAGTATTCAGGGTGCGGATAATACCTTTTTCGGCATTGTGCTGATCTTGATGGCTAGCATTAGCTATGCAGTCAATAGTGTCATCGTGCGTGTGTTGCCGCAGTTTAATCCGATTGTGGCGGGCGTGGGCATGTTGTTTACCGGTAGCCTGATTATTGTGCCGATTTGGTTGTATAAAGATATGCCTTGGCAACAGGAATATAGTCAGAGCGCGGTATTAGCGACGATTTGGCTAGGCGTCGGGCCAACGGGTATCGCGACTTTGTTGTATTTTGCGGTGATCCGCAATGCGGGGCCGACATTTCTGTCGAATATCAATTATGTGATTCCGGTGGTGGCTTATTTTGCCGGCGCATTGGTGTTGCACGAAATGATTGAGTGGCAGAGTTTGGCAGCTTTAGCGTTGATATTATTGGGTATTGGGCTGGCGCGAAAAGTGCCAGACAAAAAAATGCGCCCTATGTAGGGGTAAACACAGGGCGCGGGGGGTGAGATTGTCGATGATCTTATTTTTATTATTGGTAGATCGATCTTCTCGGGGGCTTGCTAGTAAATTTTTATTGTTATGTTGTTATTTTTATTTTGTTGTTGATTAAGTTAATGCAGATGCCGTGCCAACTTTTTATGTTTTCTTTAAAGTATTGATTAATATTGATATTTTTAGGTTTTGCTAAGTTGCCAAATACTGACACAAAGCTTGGTATTGTCAGCTATCGACGTTAAAAGACCAAAGTTGTGTCACATCTGGCCGCTCAGGTTACGGAGTGTCAGATGTCAGAAAAGAATTAAAGGAGTGTTCTTGAGGATTGTCTATTTTATATCGCACCCTGATGTGATTGTGGATGCTGATAAACCAGTGCCCGAATGGTCGCTTTCAGAGCGCGGTTTAGCGCGGATGCATGACTTGCTGCAACAGCCCTGGATCTCCGATATTACGGCGATTTATTGCAGCACCGAAAAAAAGGCTATTGATGGCGCTGAGGTGTTGTCGAAACATTGCAATTTACCGATTCATCAAATCCATGAGCTTGGTGAAAATGATCGTTCCTCTACCGGCTTTTTACCTGCGAAACAATTCGAAGCGATTGCAGATCAGTTTTTTGCCGAACCTCATAATTCTGTTCTTGGGTGGGAAACGGCAGATGCTGCCCAGCGACGGATCGTGCAGGCAGTGACGAATATTACGGAGCAGGATAAATCCAGTGGTGCGATTGTAATCGTTTCGCATGGTGCAGTTGGTGCTTTGTTATTGTGTCACTTAGCGGGTTATGAAATAGCCAGAAAGCATGATCAACCGGGGTCGGGTGGCGGTAATTATTATGCGTTTGATGCCGCCACCAGTCAGTTAATTCATGGATGGAAACCCATTAGATCTTAATAGTATTAGTATGTTAACGACGAAACGGTCAGTGCTCTAGCGAGCAGCTGGATCATAAACCAATGATTCCAGCCGCACAGTGATCCATCGATAATTGGTGCGATCAATACTCAGTGAATACGCCCACTGCTTCACCATCCTTAAAGCTAATCACATCATAGCCTGATGGCTTACTACCTTTAGGAGCCATGCCCGGAGAATTCATCGGCATGCCGGGTGCGGTGAGTCCCGAAATATCTGGCTTTTCAGATAATAGCCGTTTCACATCATCCGCCGGGACATGTCCCTCAATGGCGTAGTCGCCGACAAAAGCGGTGTGGCAAGACCCTAAACCAGGGCCTAGTTTGGCTTTTATTTTGTACTGATTCAGATTGTCTGAATCATGTGCTTCAACGGGAAATCCATTGTCCTTCATGTGATCGATCCAAGCAGCGCAGCAGCCACAGCTGGCACTTTTATAAACAGTGACCAGTGGCAGAGGTAACGTTTTCGGCTGTTCAGTGGTGGATTCCTCCGCCACTTTAGTAGCCTCTGGCGTGTCCGTAAGCTCATTGCTTGTGGCGTTAGGGGCAATGACTTCGTCCGCGTAAACCTGAGTCAATAATGCCGTCGAACTTATGAAAACAGTGAGTAAGAATATCGATATACGTGAGGAATAAATTGTGTTTTTCATCGTGTTTTTCCTTATAAGAGTGCGATCTTTTAGGGACCAAATAGAGTGCTAAGGGCAGCTGTGATTACTAAAATCAATACTGCAAGCCCCATTTCCAGCGAAATTGAGAATTGTAATGCCTTTACAGATTGCACAGTTTCTAAGCCGGGAACCAAGCGGAATTTGTGAAGTGCGGCTAGTGATAATATGGCTGCGACTACACCAAGCTTTAATAATAAGATATTGCCATGCGGAGAATTAAATAGCGCTTCAAAACTGCCTTCTACGGCATAAGAGATGCCTCCACCAGCAATGAGCAATAACGTCACCATAAAGACAGCGTGTTTTCCAAACTCGTGCATCAGCAAGCGTAATGTGTTGGCAGGAAACTCACGGCACCATTGTCCCAGTGGATACAGTAAGCCAATCCACCACAGCGCAATAAAGACATGCAGCACCAACGCTACTCTTACCCACGGCGCTTGCTCTGCCGTATGACCTACCAGACTAAACGACATGGCAATCAGTAGCATGACTAATAACGTGATCAGAGACAGTGGTTTTACATAGGTGGTATTTAAGCGCATGGCCATGATTAATAGCAACACGCCGAACCAGCCTGCTAAACGCAATTTATAGCTTAGACCAACTCCTGTTTGCCAGAGAATACCAATGTAAGTGGTATCCCACATTCCACTGACCCCCGACTCTGAAAACGCCCCGACTTGTATAAAAAAATACAGGCTCGATGACACTAAGCCAAGTATCACTCCCCATAAAGTATAAGCGGGATTGGGCAGGTGTTGTGGCTTGTATCGCTGAATGAGAAAGGTTGCAGCTACACCGCCGACAGACATGGCATAAGCGATATAGAGCAATATCTTGCTACTAAAGGTAGCGACTAACCAAGGTGATAGGTCAGTTGTCATGACCCGCACCTTCGCTCACGACAGTGAAGCTGAAGTCTCCTTTCATCTTGTGTCCGTCTTTTCCCATTGATACCCAACTCACCAAATATTGACCCATTTCGAGATCAGGCAGCGACACATTGAATGACTTACTGGCCTCTGCAGTGGGTTTGAATTCAATATCAAGTGCTTCCGCTTCACTATTGTTCATCAGGACTTTCATCAGACGGACTGGGCCTGAAAAAGTTAGCGTTAATTGTGTTGGTGCCTCTGTTAACGCTTGTTCATTAGCAGGAAAAGTAGATTTGATATCCGTATGTGCCAGTACGGAAACACTGATCAAAAGAACAGCTGTAGCCATGATTGTTTTTAAAAACATCATTGTTTTACCATTGTTTTGTTATGAAATTTGATGTGGCGACCCACTGAATATGGGAGCGATACTGTTGATAGCAGTACGCCTCGTGCTCTACATTGAGCTATGTTTATTCAGGGGTATTCAAGTGCTGCATGCCTTTTAATAAAGAGTGCTAAGCAAATATCATTCAGGCGGATTTGGGCGGCTTTAACAATGGGGAATGGATGCTGAGGGCATCATTGACTTGGTAGTTCGGTTCAAAGCTGAACTGATTAGAGCCATTAATGGCTGCAATGGTAGGGATGAGTGCGGCGGTTGAGTGCATCGTGCACAGTCCACAACTATGTTCATCCTCACAATTCGCCTCATCGGATGGCTGCATCTGGCAATGATCCGTCGAGGCTGCTGACATAGACATTCGGTCGGAATGCTGAGTCATGTGGTGATCCGTCATTTCTGATGCATCTGACATGTGTGATGTCATTGTAGACATTTCTATCATCATCAACGAACCCGTAATGGCATTCGCATTGAGGGTTACTAGCAACAGAAATATGAGAAAGTGACGTATCATGTTGCTCATAGTCTAAAATAGTCTTACGACTGTCAACTAATATCCGTGTAAACGGAGTGAGTAATCACGTCGCTGGTATATGGTGTAATAATCATCACTTTGCACCAACCAAACCTTTCTAACCATGGCTTACAGAGATGAATCAGTGATGCATCATATGACCGTTACCCGTTGCCATCATAAAGTGATGCGGCTGGTGGTGTGAGCCTGTGGCCATTAATCCAAAAAATCCCAAACCCTTTATTTTATGAGTGGTCGCTTCATTGTTAGTGGTCACTGTCATCGAGATGCCACCGTCAATGTTCTTGGTTGATACATCATACTCTTTCATTTTGTTCAGCTCTTTGGAGTGCGCTGGCACCATGCGTTTAATTGCTCCAAGCACATTAGCTTCGCCAGTCACTTCAAAACGCATGCCGTTGTCGATTGCTACTTCTTTAACGTTAGCGCCGATCATTAGATTGTTCATATCCAGCAGGTGTTCGCGCAGTGCGTTGATGTTCACCTTTGACCAGTCTGTGTCGGGATTGCTTGAGAGTATATTGACGATTTCAGCGATAGCGGCGAAGCTACTTTGTCCCGCTTCTGTTGGCATGCCTGACGTGTCCTGTTGGGTCATATTCGCCATGTGCTGGCTATGATTCATTTTCTCAGAGCATGCCGTCAGTAACACAGCGGAGAGAAAAATAAAGCCTGATAGTCCTGATAGTCCTGATAGTCCTGATTTCATGATTCGATGCATCCTGTTTTCATTATTGTAATGGAGCATCATATCGTATCTGTTTTATGGAATTATATAGTTCGGATTATATAGGGTGGTGCTCGCAGGGGACTTGTCAGCGTTCTCTGTTTAACTGCTAAATGTTGAAGTTGCTTATTCAAGTTCTTGGTCGATGCAAGCACTTTCAAGCATGCCGGATTAAGCAGGATCGATGCGGTAGCAAAAGCCCAAGTAAATCAAATCTCACTAGTGGTCTAACTACCGAATATACCAGTTAACATGAACTCGACGTACTCTTATGTAACTGGTTTATCTGTGTCATTACATCACCAAAAGTCAGCCATACATCATCTTGCTGCTCAAAGCCTGAGTGCATGTTGCGCTTATGCCTTGGGTCCAGCACAACCTAAGTTGTAGTGTGATCAAGCCACCATAAGCTGTTCTGTCACCGGAAACATTGTTGCAATCCGACGTGTTGTTTCATCTGGTTGATATTGAACTTTCACAACAACTTGATCTTTCACAACATCGCCTAATGAAATCGAGTCTAGATATGCTGTTAGTTGTTCACTAAGGTCATTCCAGAGTTGATTAGTAATGTAACCCCCACTCTGAGTAGAGTTTGAGTGTTCATCAAGTTTTTTGTTACGCGATGAGTCTTCAACTGCGTTCACAATGTCCGCAATACTAATCAAATTAGGTGATTTACTTAGACGGTAACCACCGCCCGGGCCACGAACACCCTCGACTAGCCCCGATCTTCTGAGCATTGAAAATAGCTGCTCCAAATACGAGATAGAAATAGACTGAGAGTTAGAAATCTCGTTCAGCGTGACCGGAGTTCTACTGAAAATTGCCAGCTTCAGCATTGCTTGAATGGCATATTGTCCTTTGCTTGATAATTTCATTTTTATCTTCTCTTCATTAACTTGCCAAATAATTACCTGGACAAAAAAGTAATCAATAATTGTTAATAGCTCTTTTGTCTAACCTTTGTCCATATTGTAGGGTGAGTCGCACTGAGGCTGGTCGGTTACTAATTTAGCGATGTTTGCTTTGTAACTTTGGTGTCTAACTGTCTCAGTATGTTAAAGTCTTGTCCTATACATTAGTTATGCTTTGTCATTCTGTCAAGGTTTTGTATAATACAAATATTATCTTTAATGAGATTATGTTTATGACAACACCTGCGGCAGCTTATGAGATTGGTAAAGCATCACAATTAACAGGAATTTCTACAGATAAATTAAGAATATGGGAGCGTAGATATGCAGCAGTCACTCCAATCCGCTCAGGCACAGGTAGAAGATTGTATGCAAATGCTGATATTTCTCGTTTGAAAATAATCAAAACACTTATCGACGGTGGTGATTCGATCAGCAATGTCGCCACTCTAAGTCTGGAAGAGTTGCAATCTCGTGTTGCTGAGGAAACGCAGATTAGCCAAAGTGATATACCAGACGGTCCAATCAAAATTGTGACTATCGGTAGATCCTTATCAGCGAAGTTTTCATCTGATAAGGATAATAACGATGATATTGAGTTAGCTGCCTCTTACAATCATCCTAATTCCTTAGGTAACGAAACTGATATACCCAAGGTCGATATATTAATTTTCGAAAATTCAGCATTACAGGAAGAGAATGTTCAGCAAATATTAGATTTGATGTATCGTTTTAACGCATCTCATGCGCTTGTGGTTTATCGATTTGCTTCTCAGGAAACGTTGAACAGGTTGCCAAAATCCAAATGCAGTATTTTACAGGCTCCGGTTGATATAAATTCGATCAAAGATCATTGCAGGTCTTTGTTCAATAAAAAAAATGCCTTGATGTCACTGTACGATAATGATTTTGAGGGTGACTTTTCGATTGCTCCGGCGCGGCGTTATGATGATGAAGCCTTAGTCAAAATTGCTGAGATATCGCCTTTGGTGAAATGTGAATGTCCGCAGCATCTTGCTGAGTTACTCTTTGCACTGAACTCATTTGAAAAATATAGCAGTGAATGCGAGAGTTTAAATCTCGAAGATGCTGAGTTGCATGCGTATTTAAATAATGCCGCGGCTAGGGCTCGCCACATCATCGAAAATGCGATGGAGAAAGTCATCGAAGCAGAAAATATACAAATTTAATCTTATTGTAAGAAAGAGCCACTAGCATCTTCGCACATGGCTCTTATAGTTGTGAGTTACAGTTTGCAGTTGCTGAAGTTATTCAACAACTAAGCAAGTATTTAGTGACCGACGGCATGCTCAGCCGGAACCTGCCATTCCGTAGGCATTTTAGAAAAATCAAAGAACGGCGTCTCATCGCCAGAATCAATCGCATCCTGTACCTGATTATAAAAGCCTTCACCGGCTTCATTCGAGAATGTGGTCTGAATGTCCTTAGCCTCTTCAGCAGAAGTAGGGCGTTGACAATACTCAGGGAATGTCGCTTCACCCGCATGGCCGGAGGCATAACCCTTAGCAAACATTTGCTTAAGAATACCAAAACCATCATCACGAACTAACGTCTGGCCGCGAGGGTGTCCGCCTTTTTCAATCATGTTTCTCTGGAAATCCTCAAGGTCGTAGCAATCGTAAGCGACATGCTGGCAAGAGTGATCACCGTGCTTTTCAACAAAGTTGGTCACTTGGGATTTCTCTTCACGATCGATGCCTTCGATCAACGCAATGCCAAAATCACCGTAGTCGATGCACCAGATTTTCATACTGCTTTTTTTGTCATCAGGACGAACATCATCAATCCGCTTAATCAGGGTGCCGCCTTCAACTTCTATGTGAAACCAAGCCCAGCGCTCGATGCTGCCTTTTTCGCAAGCATAAGAAATATGATCAACTTTCTTTAAATAAGACATTGTTTCGCTCCTTCTAAGTATGTGTTTGTGTGATGAATTTATTCTAGAACGAGCGCTGATAACTTACCCTGCTATATTCACCGGTTTATTGCTACTATCTGCAGGAATAAGCTATTTTTAGTCTATATATGATGGAATCCTGCGTTAATGAATGATTTTGATAAACAAATCCTGCGGCTGCTAGCGGATAACGGGCGTTTGAGCTGGACGGAAATTGCTGAGCATGTGAATCTGTCACCATCTGCAGTGCAGCGACATGTGCAACAGATGCAAGCCAGTGGTTTGATAAAGCACTTTACGATAGCACTGGACACTAAAAAGCTAGGTCATGAAGTCCGCTCATTCGTTGAAGTAAAAATGCAGCGCAGTGATGTGGCGTTGGCCAAACAGTTTCGGGAGATTATCCGCGAGCTGCCTCAGGTGCAGTCCTGTTATAAATTGTCGGGGAGTGTAGATTTTATTCTGGATGTGGTTGCGCCTAATCTCGAAGCTTATGGCCAGTTTCTGGAGAGGGAGATTTTATCGATTCCGGGAGTATTGGATGCCAGCTCCTCCATTATTCTGGAGGAGGTGAAGGCCTATGAGGTGATGGTTGAGTCAGCACGGCATGACTAATGGTAGTGACTAACACCGATTTAGTTCGGCACTACTATGGGGTGATGATACCTAAGTAGTGCCGGATGTTGAGGGGTGGGGCGGCTACTTATTGAGTGCGCGTGCGCAACTCATACTTCTGAATTTTTCCCGTCGCCGTTTTAGGTAACCCACCGAATACCACTTTCCCTGGCTTTTTAAAGCCCGCTAAGTGCTGCTTACAATGCTCAATTATCTCCTGCTCAGTCGCAGTGACACCTTGTTTTAACTCAATAAAAGCACAGGGCGTTTCACCCCATTTTTCATCCGGCATGGCGACCACGGCAGCCTCATTCACTGCGGGGTGTTTGTAGAGTGCGTTTTCAATTTCTACGGATGAGATATTTTCGCCGCCTGAGATGATAATGTCTTTGGCGCGGTCTTTGACTTGTATATAGCCATCCGGATGGATGACCGCCAGATCGCCACTCCAGAACCAACCATCACGGAAGGCTTCTTCGGTCGCTTCTGGTGCTTTTAAGTAGCCCGTCATGGTGGTGTTGGAGCGGATCACAATCTCGCCCATTTCTACACCGTCATGCGCAACGGGCTGAAGAGTTTCCGGGTCAACCACATCGGCAGATTCAGTCATCGGGAAACGCACGCCTTGACGTGATTTTAGCTCGGCAACTTCGTCCTGACTGGCCTCACTCCACTCGGCTTGAGCGGTGCCTTGCAGAATGTGGCCGTAGGTTTCAGTCAGGCCATAAACGTGCATCACGTCAAAGCCCATGCCTTCCATTTTAGCCAACACTGGTGCCGGTGGCGGCGCACCTGCCGTCATGCAATGCACGATACGGTCCTCAGATATTTTATCAGGACAGTCCGGCGCATTGGCCAACATATTCAGGACTATGGGAGCACCCCCAAAGTGTGTGACCTGGTATTGCTGCATCTGCTGGAAGATCTTAGTAGGCACGATATAACGCACACAGATAACAGTCGCCGCCATCGCCGTCATGGTCCACGCGTGACCCCAGCCATTACAGTGAAATAGCGGAACGGTGTAGAGGTATACCGGGTGCATCGGCAACGGCCAGCCGGAAATTGTCCCCATCGACATCAGGTATGACCCACGGTGATGATAGACCACGCCTTTAGGATTACCGGAAGTGCCGGAGGTAAAGTTGATGGCTAAGGGCTGTAATTCATTGTCTACCGTGCAAGGCAAATAGTCTGCCTTGGTAATCTCATTTTGTAGCAATGAATGATAGTCGTGGATCTCTAAGTCATCCGGTAAATCAGGTTGGTTTAGTGCGGCGGGATCATCGATTAAAATAACCGGTACACGCACGCCTGCTTTTTGCCGGTCACGAATCCCTTCGATGGCCAGAGGGAGTAATTCCCGATCCACCACAATCGCTTTGGCTTCTGCAAAGTTTAGTATGTAACGAACGGTTGGCTCATCCAAACGGGTGTTAATGGTGTTGAGGACTCCGCCAGCCATTGGCACAAAAAAGTGCGCCTCAAAGGTTTCTGGGGTGTTAAATGCCAGCACGGATACGGTGTCATGCTGGCTTAAGCCAAATCCTTTCAGAGCCTGTGCAATTTGCTGACAACGTTGTTCGGTTTGCGCCCATGTGTATTGTTGGTCTTCATAGATCAGGCTGGTTCGGTTGGGATACACATCAGCAGTTCGGGATAAAAATGACGTCGGTGTGAGTGGTACAAAGTTAGCGTCATGACCAATGCTCGACTGTAATGAGTCGTACATAGTCGGCAGTGTCAGAGAGTTTCCCGATGATTGCATTGTGGATCCTTAAGCGGTTTTTGAGGTTAGCCCGAGTTGGTCAAAGTTAAAGGGTAGTTCGCTAATGCGCCCTTCAAAGTCACCTTGCTCGGTTCTAATTGTTAATGTTTTTTGGGAGTCGGACAAGTCGTATAACGTTTTTTGATCAATAAAGGCGAAAGCAATCCATGCAAAGTACTTAGCTGACATAATATGCGAGGTGACTTCGCCAACTTCCTGATCATCAACCATTAGCTGCACTGTGTTTGGTTGGTGTGTGATGTCTTCCGCTACAATGCCAACCAGTCTCTGCTCAATCCCAGATTCCCGTTGTGCCCGCAAGGCCGGAAGACTCATGCTGTCGATATCACTGTCCAGATTGCAGAATTTATCCAGTCCACATTCCAGAGGCGTATGTCGGTAATCCATATCATTGCCGAATGACATCAAACCGCTCTCGATACGCTCGATCAGGTTTGGCGACCCGGGCCCGACATGTAAGTCTTCACCTTTTTCAAATAACTCATCCCACAGTGCCTGCCCCAAGCTTGCGTCATCAATATAGACTTCATAACCACCTTGTTTTGACCAGCCGGAGCGCGCGACGATGAACTCATGGCCTTGGTAGGGCAGTCGTTTGTAGCGGAAAAAGCGAATGTCATTCACCACGTCACCAAACACTCGTGCCATTAGTGTGTCGGCTAACGGCCCTTGAATGGCGATAGGGCCGACGTCCGGTTCTGTAACGGTAACGTCAAGGTCTTTTCCATAGGCCAGACCTTTGGCCCACAGTAAAATGTCAGAGTCAGAAATACTCAGCCACCAGGTCTGCTCATCAATTTTTATACCGACCGGATCATTCATGAGCTTACCGTGCTGGTCACACAGTGGTAGGTAAAAACATTGGTCACTTTGGGCTTTACTGATATCGCGTGGCGTCATCCACTGTACTAATTTGTTAGCATCATTCCCTTGTATTTGTATCTGACGTTCACAAGACACATCCCATACCTGAACAAAGGAGCAGAGGTGGTGATAGTCCTCTTCAAGCGATCGAAACACCGTCGCCAGCAGTGTGTGGTTATAGACGGTATAGGCCTTAACGCCAGCATCGCTTAGACGTGAGGTGAATGGTGTTGAACGAGTACGCCGGGATATCGATAGCTGAGGCATGAACGGATTCTCTGATGGTGTTGATAGATGCTTTGGAGCATCGATTTTGTCTGCTGGCGCTAGGATTAGGCAAACGAAATTCAACCATCCTGAGACTTATTAAACGTTATGTGCAAGTGCGAAAAATGCAGAAAAGATTGGCTAATTCAAGAAAATAGGTACACTCGATACAATCATGAATGAGGACTGTGA
Organism: Leucothrix pacifica; assembly: GCF_003172875.1. Lineage (GTDB taxonomy): Bacteria > Pseudomonadota > Gammaproteobacteria > Thiotrichales > Thiotrichaceae > Leucothrix > Leucothrix pacifica. Next base: position 14,775 of record NZ_QGKM01000097.1, read on the forward strand.
ATGAGTAAGCAAGCTCCATTAACCTGGCTAAGAAGTTTTGAAGCATCAGCAAGATCCGCCAGTTTTACTCGCGCTGCAGAAGAGTTGAATATTACTCAGGCCGCAGTGAGTAAACAGATTAAGGCATTGGAGTCACAGTTGAATTGTCAGCTGTTTAAACGCCATGCGCATGGGCTTAGTCTGACGGAACAGGGTCGTCGTTATTGGTTGGATACGCGTGAGCTGATTCAACAGCTGGATAATGTAACGCAGCGATTTTTGACCGGCCAACAGCTTAATAAAGTCCATATCCGCTGTAATATCAGTTACAGCATGTTGGTGTTGCCGGAAAAGCTTAAGTCTTTTCGCCAGGGCAATCCGGAGATTGCCATTGAGCTGACTCATGACATTTGGGAACCGAATACACCGAGTCGAAACGCACATATAGAGATTGGCTATGGCCCGTTGGGCAAGCAAGTTGAAACCAGATACTTGCGCTCTTTAGCTAAGGATCAACTGTTTCCGGTGGTCGCGGCGAACCTCAGTGACGCTCAAATCGAGCAATTACCACTGATACATGTGTCCGGTTACTATCAGGAATGGAACTGGTGGCAAGAGCAAGTGCGTGATGAACCCGATGAGGGGCTCTTGGGCCGTGTTATGATGAATCACCGCCGTGCGCAAGGGCGTCAGGATTGGGTGGTTGATAATTCTATGGTGGCTTATCAATTAGCAGAGCAAGGATTAGGGATTGCTTTGGGCAGAACGCATCTGGTGGATGAGCACTTACGGCAGAACCGGCTCCGTCTTTTGAGTGAGCATCTGGAATTTCCATCCCCCGAGGGATTCTATCTAATGCTCAATGATTTGGGTATGCAGCATCAGTCGGCTAAGAAGTTGTTTAACCATTTATTGCCGATGTCTTCCGAGAGGGTATAGAGGGTTGAAATGTTAGTACTATTAGTCGAAGACCATCACCTGCTTGCAGAAACCTTGATTGATTATCTGGCGCTGGAATCCATTGAAGTGGATTATGCGGCCAACGGTTTGGCAGGTCTGGAACTGGCTAAGTCACAGCCCTTTGATGCGATTATTCTGGATGTGAATCTGCCGGGTATGGATGGCTTCACGATTTGCCAGAAACTGCGTCAGACCTATCAAATTGATACACCGATCTTAATGCTGACCGCGCGAGACCAGCTGGAAGATAAGATGACGGGATTTGCGCAGGGCGCGGATGATTATCTGGTCAAGCCCTTTGAAAATCAGGAGCTGGTGATGCGGCTACAGGCGTTGGTTAAGCGTCACCGTGGCGAAGTCACTCAGAAAAAACTGCAGGTTGGTGATTTGGTATTGGATGTCGGCAGTCAGCAAGTGTCACGTGAAGGTAAGCCGATCGAGTTGTCACCGACTTGTTTTCGTATACTCACGATACTTGTGCGCGACTATCCGCAGGTCGTGACGCGTGAGGCCATTGAGCAGGAGCTGTGGGGCAGCGATGTGCCGGATACTGATGTACTGCGTAGCCATATTTATAACTTGCGCAAGGGCGTGGATAATCCTTTTGAGTCGGCGATGATTCAGACGGTGAAGGGCGTCGGGCTGCGTTTGCACGCTGACTGAGATTTTTTGTTCAGGCACTTGTAGTATACAGATCTGCCAAATGACTTAGTCAAGCTTCCAGCGCCCATCCGCAAATGCTTTTAATAAGGTTTTAGCTCTGCCTTCATCAATCTTGGAGAGATAATCAGTTCCTTCAAAAAAATCGTTCATGCCAGCAGCATCTTTTATTTCATCTGCAGACACCGAGGCATAGCCCATACTCCACTCACCGAATTGACGTTTTGTTATCGACTCGGTAGAGATTTTGGTGACTTGGGTGTGTCGTTTATCCTTAGAAATTTTATCGAAAAGGGCGTTGATAACCGATTCACTGCCCTCGATAACCTGAAAAAAGCTGCCATGGTCATACAGTAGCATTCCCGTTACATTTAGTGACGAATTGTTATGTCGGGCACGGGATAATAATTCTAGGATGTCATTACTTGAGAAATAGCGAGCGGCTCTGCTGGCATAAATCACACGAGTCAGGTTTGTCATTTTTATTTACTTATACCGGATTATGTTGGATAAATTGTAAATCAAATTAGCAGTGCCTGCTCAATCAATATCATCTTTTTGGATAAGTTGATCATTCTATTCGCTAAGTGCTTTCCTTCACGTTGCATCGACACTCGCAGAGGCATTCTTTTTTCCAATACAATCAGAAATCCGCCTGCAATGGCCAGAAAGTGAGAGTTACGATGAAAAAATTATTATTAATGATGGCAGCACTTGTGCTGAGTGGCTGTACCGGAATGCCTGCTGGCGTTACTCCAGTTAAAGAGTTCGACCTGAACCGCTATCTGGGTAAGTGGTACGAGATTGCAAGACTGGATCATTCATTCGAACGAGGACTTGAGCAAGTGTCCGCTGAGTACAGTTTGAATCCGAATGGTTCGGTAAAAGTGGTGAATCGTGGTTACTCGACCGCTAAGAAAAAGTGGAGCGAGTCAGTCGGCAAAGCCAAGTTCGTTCAGGGCAGCTCAACGGGGTATTTGAAGGTGTCGTTCTTTGGTCCGTTTTATGGATCTTATGTGGTGTTTGAGTTGGACAAACAGGGCTATCAATATGCCTTTGTATCTGGGCCTGATTTATCGTATTTGTGGTTGCTGTCGCGCAACAAGACGGTTTCGCCTGAGATAAAAGAACGGTTCTTGCAACGCGCTAAGGAAATCGGCTTCGATACCAATAAACTGATTTTTGTAAAGCAGTAAGCAGTATTAGGCAGAGGGATAGCTTGATACGGGTTATGCCTCTGCCGGCTCTATACGTCGTGAGCGTTTAGCTTGTTTGCCAGCTGCAGATTTAGCGGCCACGGTTGCCTCCATTTTTCCCTTAGCTTGGTTTTCCCAAACAATTTCTTTTACTTGGCGGGACTTCGCCTTGTACATCGCTTCATCGACCCGTTCCAGTAACTGAGTTGCGTGATATTGATAGTCAGCCGCTATGCCGCCACCACTGCTAATATGAATTTGCAGAGGCATGCCTTTGATAATGCAAGGTTCTCTGATTGCTTCTAAAAACTGTGCGTATTGACGCTCAATCACTTTAGGATTATCTGACTCAGCAAGCCATACAAACTCATCACCACCCAGTCGCCCGACAATGCCATATTTACCAATCGTCTGCTTAAATTTCTCTGCTAAATGAATCAACAGTTGGTCACCGGTATGATGGCCGAAGTTATCATTTACAGCCTTGAATTTATTCAGATCAAACAACAATAAGGCGAATGGTTTTTTGTTATTACAGCGTGACTGAAGTGAGGTCATGACGCATTCACGGCTGCTCAGGCCAGTTAAAGGGTCGTGAGCCAGCATATATAAATTGCGTTTGCGTTCCTTGCGAAGCTCGAACAATAAATGTCCTAAGTACAGAATGAAGGTGAGGATCAACGCTAATAAAATGCCCGCTGTTTTTATAATCTTCTTAAAGGCTCTTTCGGAATATGCCCCTTTGTTAGAGGCCACCACATCAAGCACCAGTATGTTGATCATTCGCTTGATAGCATTAAGTTCATTCACCCATTTATACAGACGGGCCTTGTCGATAGTTGGGGCTTCCAGAATCAGACTTTGGGCAGAGTCAATGTGGTATTGAACCGTTTGAATTGAGGTTGAGATCCCATCAATTTGCTGGAAAATAGTATCCCTTTCAATCGCATCCACTGCGCCTGAAAAACTATTGGACAGTGCCACAAAACGGCCATCGAACTGCTGACGTGTCTGATCATTGTTGATGAACTGATTGGCACTAAACAGTGTATTTCCGATTTCACGGTCTAGTAGTGCATCATTTTTG
>NZ_QGKM01000098.1 GCF_003172875.1 Leucothrix pacifica
GCTTTTTCGTTTCCTTCCTTGCTCTTGCTACTTGTTTTATTGCTAATTCTTTGTACCTTGACGCCCTTTTTTCCCAATTACCCGCAGACCTCTCTTTCGAAGCTGCTTGTCTGGTTTTAGTATTTGATTGAGCAGCTTTTTGTTTCGCAACAGATGAGTAGGAATTAGATCGATTGGTATAAAATTCCGCAAGGTCAATGGTACTTGGCACCATTACCGAGCACCAAATAGTCTGTGACCATGTACCTAACTTTCCTGAATGTGTTTGAACTCTATTTTCACAACTTGGATTTATCGTAAAGTCTAATTTGGCAATTTGTACATTAAAGGCTTGTGTAGCAGTACAATCTCCCTTGCTATCTTTGGCTGTACAAATAGAAGCTTTGTACAGGATATAACCTTTCGCAGGATCAGATTTCCCTCTTGTAAAATCATCTGTACTGAACGTTAGGTCTTTGTACATTTTCTGACTATAGTGGTCAACCAAACTTGAAAAGTGCTCTGACCGACGAAGATAAGCCTCTCCTAAGTCACTTAAATATTTTGCTTGCTCTCTCAGTTCCGCTGCTGTCTCTTTATAAGCGTCTGCACGAAGTTCCGCACTCTCCGCAATCAATCGATACCTATCAGCTTTTTTGATATATTTTTTAAACTTAGCTCTTGATTTCGCTGCCTCGACACTAAGTCTTGCAACTTCAACGATAAGGGTTTCAAGAGTTTCCTCTAATGCCGTATAGTCGTAGTCATAGACATTTTTTTTAGGGATGCTAATTCGCTTTAGAAAACCTTCTTCTGTGTACTCCCGATGCACTTCCATCTTGTCTGGATAGGTTTCTTTGCTTGGTCGACTGTATTGGTCATAAGCCAACTTACTAACGAACTTCTTCCCATCAATAGAAGTACTTGTCTGCTTGGCCCGACCTAGATTGTCATATGAATATGTCTTGGTAACTTTTCCATTCTTTTCCTGATAGAGTTTACCATTACCTTTATTACCCTTGTCATAAATCCAGTGACTACTCGTCGTTCCACCCTTAGTCTTCACCTTTCTTTCATACATTCGACCAAGCACATCATACTTCTGTGTGGTGACTTGTTTTTTCGCATCCTTCTGCCAGATTAACTCCCCGAAACCATTATAGTCGTAGCGCCACTCTCCCATTGAAGGGTCATTCATATAAATTTTATTGTTATGATTATCATACTCCATAGAAACCACATAACCGTTAGTGTCGCTATGAGCTAGGTTACCAATGGCATCGTACGTATATGTGATGTTTGAACCTGTGGATGTTGTAACAGTACTGGGCTTCCCAAAGACATTGAGAACAGTAGATTTAGTTCGGTTAAGCGGATCCGTTATCGTAGTTGTATTACCCTCATAGGCATACCGTGTTACTTGCTCACCAAGTTTATTCGGTTTGTACTGAGCAATCGTTCGACCCAGTTCATCATAATCGTTCCGTACCCAATAGGTATTGTCTCCCGGGAACTCACCCTCAAAATAAGGTAGTGTTGCCTTTTCAACCTGGCCGTTTTTTTGATACACCGTGTCTTGATAAACTGGCCTGCCGTCAAACCCTATCGTTTTTGAACGCACCTCACGACCAAGTCCGTCATACCACTTAGTCGACTCAGCCGACCCGCTTGAATGGGTTGTTATACTATAAACACTTCGGTCTACTTCACCATAACCTGAATCATATCCCTCAGACCATTTATAGACCCATGTCGTGGCCGTTTTGTCAGCTCTAATCTCTTTCTTTTTTCGACAAGCACCATCATATTGCCAAGTTGTTGAAATCTTATTGGCATCAGTACTAGTCTCGATTAAACCACAAAGAGAATCATATTTTGTAGTTACAGAGTGATTCAGAGCATTCTTGGCTAACTTAGGGTGTAACCCACCGTTATCATACTCAGTAATACTAGTTCTGCTCTTTTCACCATCTGTTTCAACTTTGACACTCGTGCGGTTTCCATGCTTGTCATAAGAAAAAGTTGATAACACCTGTTTGTCGCTACCAGGTTCAACCGTTTTTGTGTGTAATGCGCCAGTATCATAGTAAGTAAAACTTGTTTGTCGAGTGATAACATCACTTGCACCAGTGAAGTAATGTTGAACCTTTACGGTAAGGGGTTTAGCGAAGATCCATGACTCAGCATTGTTAGAGTAGGTAGAAGTCGTTATTGTCTCTTTTACTTCAGCTCCTACCGTTTCAGTGGTCACTACTCTCTTGACGCTCCCCCAATCATCGTATTCCTCATAATCTACAACTTCAGTTTTTAACAATTCTGATGAGTCATAGCTCTTTGTTGTATGTAGATTCTTCCTTATAACTTTGACGTTATCGTGGATACCTGAAACAACTTCATGATACACATTAGTTTCTTGAAGCAGTTCCAATACTCCATCAACATCTGAAAACTCTTTAATTGTGTTGATTTGACCGTTTAATACAGGGCTTGGATTGGAGGCCATATCAAAGCTTTCAAAATAGCTAAACTCTGGGTTACTAATGGCATTAAAAGGGTTGGAGTCTGGCTCAGCATTTTGCAGATATGTGGTTTCTATTCTTCTATTTGTAGCATTGTTGTACCTAATAATCTTCCGAAAACCCAACGAACCTTCATCCAGATGCCACTTTAAACCTTCATATTGAAAGGAAAGCTTGTTGAAGCCCCCTATTCCGTCTGATGTACTCACGCTACTGACTATTCGACGGCTTCCAGCCAAGTCGAGAACTGGTAATTTTGCATTATTATCTGCTGTGTACAATTCAGGGTTTGAGAGCTGGTCATACTCAATTTTCGTTTCATTCCCGTAGGCTGTCTTAACACCAACCAACAAACTTATGTCAATATTCTCCCCAAGTGCGCAGGTTAAACCACTATAAGACCGGTAACATATATCAATACCGCCATTACCATCGATATCAACTGACTGAATAGGTGAAGCCATCGGGGCAACCTCTTCACCATTTAAATCATAGGAATCAAGGGAGTACTGAAGAGAAATATGTTTTTTAAGAGAAACGAATCCAGATCCATTATTTATGCCACAGTGAAATTCATAAGCGTGGTCATTAACACATAAATCAGGTCTACTATCGCCATTTATATCCATAAGACTGAGTACAGGACTAGCCTTGTTATCGATTATTTCTGACTTTTCCCATACTGCCTCAGTAGCCCCCCAGACTGAGGGAGTTAAAAAGTCATCACCAGTATTTATTGAACAAAGATAGTCTTTTCCTTTTGCGAGACAAAAATCAGCTAAGCCATCAACATTTAAGTCCGAGTACCTAAAGGAGGCAGATGCTGTTTTTGATGACCATGCAAGTGAGCTAGCGACAATATTGGTAAATGTTTTGATCTCAGAAAACTGTGAACTTCCACTAAGACTAGACCGTAATGCACAGCGATAGCCTTTGCTATCAAGCCCACATAAGTCCACCAACCCATCACCATTAGAGTCTATAAAAGCAATACTTGAATTCGATTCACTACCTCGGCCCCAACCACTGTTGAGTAAAACAAAGGATGGACCATATGACTTCCCTAGGTTATGAGAACAGACTACCTGGTTGGTATCAATTCGACAGATATCAATTAACTTATCATTATTAATGTCAGCATAACGTATTTCTTGGTCTAGTTTATACTCTTTCGACCAATAAGATTGAGAACCAAAATTTCCCGATTTTTTATCATTTAGCCCGCAAAACACACCTACTTCGTCAAGCAAACAGTAATCAGGATAAGAATCACGATTTAGATCGGAGAAGTTGAGCGTAGAGGCTACATCAAACGCACTCCACTTTGTTGCCAATGAAGTCGGCCAATGTCTTGTATAGCGAAAGCGTTCCGGCTTAAAAAAACTTCCAAATGAAATCTTACCCGTTCCATCATTTCGACCACAATATAGGGCATTATTGATGTAGCACACATCTTGATCACCATCTCTATCAAGATCCACAAACCGATAAATTGACGGCTGTTCATTACCTTGTAAGTCACTTCTATGCTCTACAACATCAATTTGCTGTTCGGCCCTTTTTTCTAATGATTCCTTCCAAGTAAACTCTGTGGGTTTTGTACACTCATAGTTAGCAGTACACATGGAGATATCAGCAAGCCTGCTATAGTATCCAGAGCCTACTTGGTCATACTTCAACTTATAACTTCGTAGCAAACCTCCAGAAGAAAATACATCTATGCTCTTCAACCTATCTTCTAGAAGGCGTGTGTCACCCATTTGCCAAGCACTTAACTTGTCCCTCCGAGTAGAATAATTGAAGGTCACTTTATGACCACTGTAGTCTATTTTTGTAATTGTGGGGGTAGAGCTAGATGAGTCGTAGGTGTAGTCGATCGTATTATCAAAGCGATCAGATTTGCGATTAATCATCCAAAGTAATACAGCATTGCCTTGGTTGCTTATTGTTACCTGTGCATCTGATGTATTTCCGTATTCAGAAATTATTCCATCTTTCGCCCAAATCTTCCAGTACTTTGGGCCAGAAGCTCCTTGTGAACCGTACGATACCACCTTGGTGTAACTCTCAATAGCCGTTCTATACTCTGTTAGGTTTCCACCATTACTGCCCTCTACAGCAATCAGACGTTGCCCATCCAAGCAGAAACGATCCTCGGAGTTGAAACGAACACCTCCTTGAAAATCATCATATTTTTCTGTTGCCGGACACCGAGTAATAGATGACAACCCTTCCAAGCTAAAACCAATTCCTAATGGTCCGTTGCTTGCTGATTGATGATAGCTAATGCCTAAGGACGGAGCGATACCATTTACTCCAGAAGGAACATCAATACCGATATTCCAGCTAGCAACACCTTGCTCTACACTAACCTCACCCTCCAAACTCCCTATAAGCTGATTTGCATAAGACGAGAAGGATAGAAAAATACTAATCGTGAAAGTGATAAGAGACAATGATTTAATAAGCTTCATAAATAAAACCTGCAGTGGGACATTTACTAAAACAACTAATTGAAAGGCAAACTACTAGCCACCCTTTCTGCAAGAGGCTTTGATAAATAAGAGTAATCCTTAGAATAATTACTGGAACCGATTTTCTAACGCAATAACATCGCTCTCGACTTTGAGACGCTGCTCTTCGACTTCTTTCATTTCGGGGTTAAGCGGGAGACCATCCTCTAAAAGCGCTGTCATCGCTACAGAGTCGACACCTAGCTTTTTACTGGTTTCTTCAATCAACAGATCCATCTTCGTAATAACTTCTTCAGGGTCTCTTGGGTCATCGAATATACTTTCTGCCGGAGGGCTAGCGGCCTGAATTTGGTCTTTGTAGGTAACCAACCGCTTATTCATATCTTTTAATTCAGGAGGAAGAACACCAGCCACAATTTTTCGGCCATCATCGGCTTGAAAAATTTCCATATTTGTCTCTGACCGTTCAGTGTCATTTCTAAATCTTTCTTGTGAAAGAAAGCTAGCAGTTTCCGGGGACTGGGGGGGCTTTGGTGGCTTCAACACAGCAACAAGAGCCATAAACGCTACAACACCTACACCCAAGAGCAGTAATGCTTTTTTCACGAAACCTCCCCTTTCAAGCCGAATAAACTAAAATAAGGCCACGGTATCATTTATTAGGTATAAAGAAAACACTCAGGTAAATTTTTGTTAATGAAAGCTTATGAATACTGGCGTGACTAAGTGGTACGTAGATTTTACTCAAAAGCCCAGCTGCAACGCCAGAAAACAATACTGCTAAAAAGCATAAAAATAGCAATAGTATCAATATATTACCCCCCCAAATACCACCTACAAACGTCATCACTACATGAGTATGATTATAGCATTGTATTTACCATAAACTTACCCAAGACTATCAATCGGTAAAGTAAAGAAGTATCAGGAAGATACTCTTAAAAGCTAACAAACCATGAGCACATCAAAGCAGTTTCTACCAATACTATCGCATCAAGCAAACAAGGAGATCGCTTACTTTAAGTGCGAGAGAAGCAAGTGAGTTGAATTATTCTATGTTTTGAATCT
>NZ_QGKM01000099.1 GCF_003172875.1 Leucothrix pacifica
CGGGGTGGTTTGATCGCTTACGTTGAGGATACTTCCCCAGTAATCACGCTAACCGGTGAGAGCCAAATATTTCTTCGGCAGGGTAGCGTCTATAACGAAAAAGGAGCTATAGCAAATGATGATATAGATGGGGAACTACCTGTATCTCAGAGCGGAGAAGTAAATACCCAGGAAATTGGAATTTACACGATAAGCTACACAGCAATCGATACTTCCGGCAACGAGACTAAAGCTGAAAGGCTTGTTCAAATAGTGCCTACAGATACTGATTATCTTGAAATGTGGAGTTCGCATATTGGAACAGAAAATCAGTATGAGTCCTTTGAGGATTTAGCAGTTAATGATAGTGGAAAAATTTATGCTGTAGGGAAGCCGCCTGGTAGCAGTTCTTCTGCTGAGCAGGTCTCCTCTAGTGTCTTGATTACTAGTGTTGACAATATAGATGGTACTACCATTTGGTCGCTGGCTGCTGACGACAGTAAGGCAAGTGTTTTATATAGTGTTGCCTCAGACAGTAATGATAATCTCGTTGGTGCTGGAAGTATTAAAAGTGGTCAGACGAGTACAAATGCATTAATTCTAAAATTTGACAATGATGGAAATGAGCTCTGGCGTAAGGAGTTTGGAGGAGCGGGTAGTAATGCGGTTGTTGACGTCGCTATAGATAATGAAGATAACATTTATGTTATAGCAATACTTGATAGCAATCCTTATAACGGTAAGCCTTCGTTATTAAAATACAGCTCAGGTGGTGACTTACTTAATACAATCGAGATTGAGTCTTTTGGTATTGATTTGGAATATTTAGATGCATTTAAGTATCACTATAAGTATGGAATAGCCTTCGATTCAGATAATACTGTGTATCTTTATGGGTATTTTTCTGGTTCAACTATAATGAAAATCGACCAGAATGGAGTGATCCAATGGATAAAGGTTTTTCCAGAAGGGACTGTTGGTTTCACATATATCCATAAGCTACTCATTCGCGATGGGTACACATACGCAGTAGGTTACCGGGCATCCGAAGGGGGGAGTTTTGACGATTATGGCGTGCTTGTGAAATTAGACTCTGATGGAAATACTATGCTTGATGTGAATTATCTGAGCCTCAGTTCTTATGGTACAAGGTTTCACAGCTTAGCAATAAATGCAGATGGAACAATTACCGCTGTGGGTTTTGCTCGTTTCGCCTATACGGATGAAGACGGAATAGTTGTCACCTTTGATCAAAATGGTAATAAGGTACATGATAGTAGATATGGTAATGACGAGGATGTTCGATCTTCGGATCGTTTTCGAAGCATAGTATCAAATGGAAATGGGAATATTTTTATTGTTGGTTCACTCTGTACACGACAATTTAGAAATCCACGATTGAAAAACCATGGCCATTCGTTGATTTAGTAGGTTCCAACCAGTCAGGTGGGCACAGAAACAACAATAATAAGCGACTAGTCTCCAGTGCATCCAACGCACCTGACATCAACTGATCGGTCAGGTGATCCAGGCCATAGCGGAACAGGTTTTTCTCAAGGCGGCCATGATTTTTAACACGTAACGGCTTAATCATTTTGTGCTTCCATTCACCTGTTTTATGCGCCCAACAAAACCCAATCACCAGTAAAGCCACCATCTTCTTAATTCGAAAGTAATGCGTTAGACGGGTAACTTCCATGTTGAACCCACGGCCTTTCA